>JAAUZM010000001.1 GCA_014804605.1 Lachnospiraceae bacterium
CCATGCTTGACTATTATCTAACAGTTTGTGAAAACTAAAGAACCGCCGTATACGGAACCGTACGTACGGTGGTGTGAGAGGTCGGCTAATCAACTAATGGTTAGCCTCCTACTCGATTTTCGATTTTGCGGTGCAAATTTTCTTATTATTAAGAAAGTGCATTACATGAGCACTTGTCTGTTGAGGGAAAGGCATGGTTATTACTATGAGGCATAGACGGTATATGATTATGACTCTGCCTGTTTTGATTTGGGCGCTTATGCTTACGGTCTCGCCCGTTTACGCGCAGGCACAGGAGAGACCGCATCTGATTCAGACAGTGACGGATCAGGAGATTTATGAAGGCATGCTGGCGCTGGGGCTTGCGAGAACCCCGCTTCTGGAGACGGAAGATTGCACAAAAGCATATGAAAATGTAAAAACATGTGTTGTACGGATTCAGATGGGGAATGCTCATGGAAGCGGGATCATCTGGAAAATGACGCCTGAGAAAGTGGTGATTGTGACCAACAGGCACGTATTGGAATATTGGGATGCTGCAGAGAGTTATGTGTATTTTCCGCAAGGGTACTATATGGATGCACAGACAGCGGGAGTGGACGAGCGGTTTGACATAGGCTTTCTGACGATAGACAATGAACAGTTTACCTATGAAGAGCTTATACGGCTGCAATATGCCCGTATAGATGCGGAAGTATATGATCGGCTGGCGCGGAAGAGCACGATATTCTGTGTGGACTCCGGATCGGAGACGGAAGAATCTTCTTTTTATGAGATCGTGGTGGAGCAGCCGCGGGTCTATATAGATTATTTTAACGGATATATGCTGTACGGACGCGGATTTGTCAAGCCGGGGATGTCGGGAGGAGGCGCTTTCGACGGACGGGGATATCTGGTCGGCATGACTACGGGTGGTACCCAGAATAATGATGCTGCCTTCGTACCGTTGACGGACATCATACAGGCATATGAGGAGATTATAGGAGAAGATATGGCGGATGATTGAACGGGAATGTGAGGTGTCGGAACTATGAGCACGGATACGGAAATAGAAGAAAGAATCAGATTTCGGGTCAGAGAGAACAGAACGGCTCTTTTGTGCGGCGCGCTTGCGATCGCGTTCGCCATTTTTATACTGATCATGCGTCTTTTGCATCCGTCGGACAGAGGCGGAGGAGCGCTCTTGTATCTGCCGCTTCTGTGTATGCTGCTTTTCGGCGTGGGCTGCTTTGTACTCTATTGTAACAGGAAGCTGATCGTGGATGAAATGGATTTATGTTATGTAAACTCAATAGGAAAGCGAAAAAATTTTACGTTGGATGAGATCGGATTCTGTAAAATAGGAATCGGTGGAAATAGAAATGCAGTTGTGCTGTACGATCTGCGGGGAGATAAGTTATGTAAACTTGATTTTGACATGTGTGGAATCGCACAGCTACACCAATATTTGGTGGATAATCGGATCGAGGTGGAGTGGGCNAAAGAGCGGCNNANCAGTGAAACNGCNTATCTGCTGGAGGCGATCCGGAAAGAAACCTCNGTATGCGGGGAAGANATACGCAAATGTTCGGANGANTTTTATGAGAAAGCNGNGNCTGNTTTTCGTGAGTGGGAGAAAAATAACNNTCGNTANGAAGTNNNNTGGGAGATCGGATATGCGCAGTATCTGGCGGAGGATTTAGANGGGAAATGCCGGTTNCGGGAGCGNGNCAGNTCTGTGANNGAGCCNTTGGAGGTTATACCGGATTCCTACGAGTGTCTGCTGGAAGCTTATTTAAAGCAGGGAGACGAGTATGTTGTGGACAGACACGGGGAAGAAGTAAATATCGTNCTGCCCTATCTGNCTAACAGTAAATCCTATCAAGTCGGTGAAAGNCTGCGAATCCGNAAAGCGGACGAACAGAGCATGACCGATTGGTTGGAAATGCGTTTGGAAGCGCTTGCNGTNGAGCTNCCGAANCANAAATATCATACGGAAGCGTTTGCCTTGCGGCATAAGCTGAGTANGACGNCAGGAATCGTTCACAGCACACAGANGTGAGGCGGCACTGAAATAGGCGGCGACGGGCATTGGATGTCTGAACGGTAACGGTAAAAATGTCGTNTAAGGATATACGGTANACGGAAAATATGGTAAGATGAAATGACAGGAGAGAGGGATTAGTGTGAAAAATAAATTTTTCACACGCAAGTTTGTGCTTGCGCCCAAACACGCAAGTTGAGCAAGAATGGGGGATATCTATGGCTTTATTTCAGATCAGTAATGACAGGATTACGATACAGGTTGACAGCATGGGAGCGGAGCTTAAGTCGCTTAANAAGATNNCGACNGGCACAGAATATATGTGGAATGCGGANCCGCAGTATTGGAAGAGAACTTCGCCCGTGCTTTTCCCNTTAGTAGGAGGACTTACAGGNNGGTGTTTACCGNCANNACGGCAGGGAATATCCGATGGGACAGCATGGATTTGCCAGAGATATGGAATTTAAGNTNAAAAGTCAGTCGGCCACGGAAGTATGGTTTACGCTGCAATCGGATGAGGCCACATTGGCAAAATACCCATATCCTTTTATCTTGGATCTGGGATATGAATTGGAGGATCAGACGGTAATCGTCAAGTGGCGGGTAAAGAATCCGGCGAAAGGGTCCATGCACTTCTCCATCGGCGGACATCCGGCCTTTTTATGCCCTATTTTGGAAGATACGAAGCAGACAGATTACAGTCTTTTGTTTGATGCGCAGGAGCAGGTGATTGCTTCCGGATTGGAAAACGGCCTGATCGGTGAGAAAAAGGCGGCTTACAAACTGAAAAACGGTATTCTGCCGATAACGGAGAACCTTTTTGACAATGACGCGTTGGTGATCGAGCATGATCAGGCCCACAGTGTAGCGTTAGTAAAACCGGACGGAAGGCCATACCTGACTGTGACCTTCGATGCGCCCCTGTTCGGGATCTGGTCACCGCCGAAGAAGCGAGCCCCTTTTATCTGCATCGAGCCATGGTACGGCAGATGCGACAGAGCGGGTTATGCGGGAGAGTGGAAAGACCGTGAGTGGGTGCAGGTTCTTAATGCGGGAGAGACATTTGCGGCAGATTACAGGGTGGCAATAGATTAAATTAAAATCCTATTAATTCTGTGGCGTGTTTCTTGACATATTCACGAAAATGGAAGAGAATAATAAGGTCGAAAAGGAAACTGTTGTTCATAGGTTATCTAAACTGTTTGCGCAGATAGAAGTTAATATCTACAGAGCCGCGCTTTCGCTCCGTAAAAAGCGTAGTGGGCATAGATGAACAGTAACAAAAAGAAATGATTCGGGTGCCCGAATTGTAAAAAACGTACGGTATATATGATAGATTGACGGGAAAGGCTGGTGTGTTGTTGTGACNAAAATTGACATAGTGTCGGGGTTTCTTGGCGCGGGTAAGACGACGCTGATCAAGAAACTGTTAAAAGAGGCTCTTGCAGATACGAAAGTTGTTTTGATCGAGAATGAGTTTGGCGAGATCGGTATAGATGGCGGATTTCTGAAAGAGGCGGGGATTGAGATTAAGGAGATGAATTCCGGCTGTATCTGCTGTTCACTTGTGGGTGACTTCGGCGCTTCGCTGCGGGAAGTGCTGGATACTTATACACCGGAGCGCGTGTTGATCGAGCCTTCGGGTGTGGGCAAGCTGTCCGATGTAATGAAGGCAGTACAGGATGCAATGGCGGACAGAGATGTGGAGCTCAACAGTGCCGTTGCGGTTGTGGATGCCTGCAAATGCAAGATGTATATCAAGAATTTCGGGGAGTTCTTCATCAACCAGATCGAGCACGCCGGAACGATCATTCTCAGCCGGACAGATAAACTGAGTGAAGAGAAGCTGACTACCTGCGTGGAGATGATTCGGGAGCATAATGAGAAAGCGACGATCATCACGACACCGTGGGATTCTCTGGATGGTAAAGATATTTTGGAAACGATCGAGGGTGCGAAAGATCTCGAGGCGGAGCTTATGCAGGAAGTCATGGCAAATCATGAGGAGCACGACCACGGTCCGGACTGTACGTGCGGCTGTCACGACCATGATCATCATCATGACCATGAACACAACGGACATGACCATCATCATGAGGAGCACGACCACGGTCCGGACTGTACGTGCGGCTGTCACGACCATGAACATCATCACGACCACGACGGACATGACCATCATCATGATGAACACGATCATGAGCATCACCACGGCCACGATGAGCACGAACACCACGACCATCATCATGATCACGAGCACGGCGGACACGATCATCATCACCATCATGCCGATGAAATATTTACAAGCTGGGGAATGGAGACTCCTGCCGCTTATACGAAGGCGGAGATCGAGCATATTCTGGCGGAATTGGATCAGGATGAGAAATATGGCATTGTTTTGCGTGCGAAGGGGATGGTTCCTTCGACGGACAACGGCTGGATTTATTTCGATTATGTGCCGGAAGAGAGTAATGTCAGGGACGGTAAGCCGGATGTGACAGGCAAATTCTGTGTGATCGGTTCTAAGCTGAAGGAAGATAAGCTGGCAGAGTTATTTAAAAAATAGATGTCGGGAAGGATGGGAGCATTTTATGAAACCGGTCTATGTGATTAATGGTTTTCTGGAGAGCGGTAAAACAGAGTTTATCACCTATACACTGTCACAGCCTTATTTTCAGGTGCGGGGTAAGACGCTGTTGATTCTGTGTGAAGAAGGCGAGAACGAGTATGATGCGAATCTGCTCAAGATGAGCCGGACGCAGTTGGAATTGATCGAGGATGAGGAAGAGTTTAATGCGACACGGTTAATTGAATTGGAGAAAAAACATAAGCCGGAGCGTATTATCATCGAATATAACGGTATGTGGAACTATAAGGCGATGAAGCTGCCGTGGCATTGGAAGATCGAGCAGCAGATCACAACCATCGATGCCTCTACGTTCCCAATGTATTTTACGAATATGAAGTCCCTGCTTGCAGAGCAGCTTCGCGCGTCAGAGCTGATTATTTTCAACCGTTGTGACGGCGTGGAGGATCTGAGCAGTTATAAGCGCAACGTTAAGGCAATCAACCCGAAGGCGGAGATTGTATTCGAGGATTCTAACGGAGAAATCAATGAAATCATGGAAGAGGACCTGCCGTATGATTTGAAAGCACCTGTTATCGAATTAGACAATCAGGGGTACGGAATCTGGTATCTGGATTCGCTTGACCACTTGGAACGTTACGAGGGCAAGACGGTTCAATTTACTGCCATGGTACTGAAACCGAAGGATTTTCCTCCGGGATATTTCGTGCCGGGCAGGATGGCGATGACTTGCTGTGCGGAGGATATGGCGTTTCTCGGGTTTGCCTGTGAATACGATAAGACGAATACGTTGACTGACAAACAGTGGGTGAAGGTGACAGCCAGAGTTGAGAAAGAATTTTTTGCGGATTATCAGGGAGAAGGACCGGTGCTTCATGCAATCAGCGTAGGGCAGACGAAAGCGCCGAAGGACGAGATCATCAGTTTTATGTAGAGCATGTCTGCATAAGATCATAAATGGGATTCATAGGGCGCATAAGCTATGAGAGTATTATGCGCCTTCTTTCATGCCAGAAGATTCAGGTGAAATATCCGGTCAATAGATACCGGCAATAGGAGCATAATAAGATACCATGGCGGATGATAAAGAATTGCAACAATTGAAGAAAAGGCTGCTGGAGCTGGCGGAGCGTTCCTATAACAGCGGAATCTATACATTCACCCCTTTTCTCGGATTGTCGGAACAGCAGGCGTTCTATGAGATACAGCGTGAGGTGGCATATGCGGGCACCGCTATGGAGGGAGGATGCCCATTGTGTGAGCGGAAGATGATACGTTTCGGTTCACCGGAGTCTATGGGATATGAGATGCAGTACCCTATCGTCTGTCTGCGGATTAAGCCGCTGCAGTCTAAGTTTGCGGAGCAGCTTTCCCATCGGGATTTTCTGGGAGCCATCATGAATCTTGGGATAGAACGTTGTACCGTGGGAGATATTTTTGTGCAGGATAAAGAGGCCGTGGTGTTTTGTCAGGAGGGCATTGCTGACTATCTGATCGGGAATCTGGAGCAGGTGAAGCATACCCATGTGCGCTGTGAGATGACTGAGGTTACGCAGCAGATGGCTTCACCTGTCAGAGAGCCGGTGTCGCTGACTGTTTCTTCACCGAGAATTGACACAGTCATATCTAAATTGTACAATATTGCGAGAAGCCGCAGTCTGGAGCTGTTTCGGTCCGGACGCGTCTATGTAAACGGCAGGCTGACAGAGAATAACAGTTTCGCGCTTAAGAGAGAAGACTCGGTGACCGTAAGAGGATTCGGTAGGTTTATCTATACGGAGGAACAGGGAGAAACCAGAAAAGGTAAAGTGCGTATCAGCCTGGAAGTTTACCGATAGAATACAAGTTTACATAATACACAGCGCTTATATAGTATTTGGTTAACATAACATAAGAGGAGAACAAGATCGATGATTCACTATAAGATTTTTCAATGGCTATTTTTCTTTTATATGTACTGCTTCCTTGGATGGTGCTTTGAGTCCGCATGGGTTTCCTTTAAATCAAAGAAGCTGGTTAACAGAGGATTTATGCGGGGACCGTTCCTGCCGCTGTACGGCAGTGGTGCGATCATGATGTTAGTGGTATCCATGCCTTTTCGTGATAATGTGGTGCTTACTTATTTTGCAGGAGTGATCGGCGCCACGGCACTGGAATATATAACAGGTGTTACGATGGAAGCGCTGTTTAAGGTCAGATATTGGGATTATTCCAACCAGCCGTTCAATTTTCAGGGACATATTTGCCTGACATCTTCGATTGCATGGGGATTTCTGACGATCCTGATGACCAGAGTGATTCATCGACCTATTGAGCAGTTCGTGCTGACGATACCGACCAAAGGGCTTGCATACGCGACAGAGCTGCTCACCATATATATTGTGATCGATTTTACGTTATCCTTTAAGGCAGCGCTGGATTTGCGGGATATTCTGGTTAGAATGCAGAAGCTGAAAGAGGAAATGGAACGCATGCAGCGGCGGCTCGATGTGATCATTGCCTTCAACAATGAGGAGAAAGAACAGAAAAGGCAGGAGAGAGAACTCAGTCTGTCAGAACTCAGCTTAGGGTTGAAACAGCGATTTGCCAGTTTGAAAGAAAGTATACAGTTAAGACCGACGGCATATGAAGAAAAAGTGAAGGAAGAAGTCGCGGAGCTTCGTGGTAAATTCAGCTATTATCCCGATCCGCAGGAGAATTATAACCAGATGTTGGATTTCTATAAACGCGATATGATTCGTAACAATCCGACGATGGTTTCCAGAAAATTCAAGAATGCACTGGATGAGTTAAAGAGTATCGCGGCAAGCAGGAGAGGGTAATCGGGTATTAGCGCAGAAAACTATCGGCAGAGCATGTGGATCAATTGTCTCTGCCGATGGAGATGTATTTTGTTCTAGAACGACGGTTTGCGCGTAGGGACTCGATAATATGGTTTTCCATCAATTCCAGATTTCTTGCTTTACGCCGAAAGAGTGCGCATATTCTGTTGTATGGCCAGAAAGAGTATACGAGCAGCTTGTTGGCTATACCCAGCTTTGCCTTGGTCGTATGTTCATAGTGAACGCCGCCTACCCTCGTTGATTTGCCGGATCGAATGTAATTGATCAGCTCCGTCTCTGTGGTGATATTGTCCAGCAGGATCGTATATCCGAATCCGACGCTGTCTGCCTTATGGGAGTCGCTGCCGCCTAAGCAGGGCAGACCATGCTCCTTGGCAAGTCTCATGGCGCGCATGTTGGAATCGGCATCCTCACAGGCATTATAACCTTCCACAAAGTCAAATTTTCGATAAATATTTCCCGCAAGCTTGCCGCGCAGTGTGTTGGTTATGCTTAAAAATTTTTCACCGCAGGGATGTGCGGGTCCGATAATACCGCCATAGTGGTGGACGATTTCGATCAGCAACATGACAGGCAGACCGCGCAGCTCCAAAATAGGCAGCTTAACACTGGTAGGCATGACGATCAGCATATGTCCCGCGTCGATCGTGTCATATTCTATCCCTTTTAATACGACAAAGTCCTTGGGCTTATGAGGAAGTTTTTTATAATAACGGTATGCTTTGTAGGAATCATGATCGGTGATGAGCATACCTTGGAATCCNTTTTGTTTCAGGATCTCTATGTTTTCCAGCAATTCCAGTTTACAGTCCGGAGAGCCTTCTTTGGTGTGGCAATGCATGTCCAGTTTCATGTGATAAAGCTCCTTTCCAATGTGTATTCTACCCTTTTTGNNGAGAAAATGCTATAGATTTATGTGATTTTATATAGAATAAAATCAGGAATGTTGTGGAATCTTTACATATTTTTGCATAATTTAAAGAGTAGGTAAGAAAAAATTTTGGGTTGACAATTTATATAAAAAGGATTATTGTTAAGAAAATCAAGCGGTGCTCGATTGCAGATACACTGATATTGATTCATAACAACACATATAAAACCTGTGAGAAAGAGTAGTAGGAACAATGGGACTGTTACAGAGAGCCGCGGCTGGTGGAAAGCGGTGCAGAATCATGTTTTGAATGGGCTTTCGAGGCTGACCTGAAATAATAGTAGGCGTCGGCGGGAACCGCACCCGTTATCCATGCGGCATATATAGTAAGTGGTTGTGACATATTGGGGATTTATCCAGATATGTGCGTAAGAGAAAAACTGCTTTGTATATGAAATGAGGTGGACGACATCTTATGATGCGTCAAGTTGAGTGGTACCGCGATAATAATTTTAGTTATTACCGTCTCAGATATAATGTCTGAGGCGGTTTTTGCGTGTATAAGCGATTATGTATTGGATCAAGCTACGGGTTGGCTAACAAATAGTGGGAACAAGTCAACATTGTCTTATATAACGCAAATAGTATATTAAATGGATTGAGGCGATAACGCTTCAGAATGGAGGAGAAAATTATGAAAAAGAAAACAGTAGCATTACTCATGACGGCAGCAATGACGGTTGCAGCGCTTGGCGGCTGCGGCAATGCNGNCAANGCGGGAGNAAATGTATCTTCCGGGNCGGAGGAAAGCANAGCGGGAACAACGGAGNCAGACGCGGCAGACGGNGCGGTTTACAAGGTCGGTATCGTACAGTTTGTAGACGATGCNTCCCTGAATCAGATCGAAGCGNCCATCGAGAAGGANNTGGATNCNAAGGCGGCNGAGTTAGGCGTTACCTTTAATTACGGAGANTACACTTATAANGGGCAGGCGGATTCTACCGTGNTAAACCAGATCGCNTCCGAATTNGTTGCCTCCGAGGTAGATGTGATNGTACCGATCGCCACNCCGGCGGCGATGATCATGCAGAATGCCACCGANGAGAATCAGATTCCCGTNGTATTCTCGGCAGTATCCGATCCGGTNGGAGCAGGACTNGTNGCAGGNATGGATGCNCCCGGTTCTAATATTACAGGNACATCCGACGCNCTCAACACAGACGCGGTGATGGATCTGATNTTTGCNGCAGATCCGGATATCNANACNNTAGGACTTCTCTATAATAAGAGNGAGGATNCNTCNAANGCNCCTNTNGANGCGGCAAAGGCATATTGTGAAGCGAAGGNNGTGAACGTGATAGAGAAGACNGGNACNACCAATGATGAAATATCNCTGGCNGCGGATGCANTGATTGCNGGCGGCGCAGAGGCGGTTTTTACCCCTACGGATAATACGGTTATGACGGCGGAACTGGCGATTTATGAGAAGTTTATCGAGGCAGGGGTTCCTCATTACGGCGGCGCGGATTCCTTTGCTTTAAATGGTGCATTCTTAGGTTACGGCGTGAATTATGAAGAATTAGGAACCGCCACGGCAGATATGATCGTAGAAATTCTTGTAAACGGCGCCGATCCGGCATCTACGGCGGTCGTTACACTGGATAACGGTATTGCCACGGTAAATACGGAGACCGCGGAAGCGATCGGGCTTGAGTACAGCATGTTTGCCGATATGTGCACGGCGTTAAAAGAGATCGTTACGGCGGAAGAATTTGAATGATGTTCTGCCAGAAAGCGTTCTTACGGGCTGCATTGCCTGCGCTATAAATTGAGATGTTAAACAGAATTTGATTATTAACGNAAAGAGGTTTACATGGGATCTATATTTACGTTGTCAATCGTACAGAGTGCGCTGGAGCTGGGGTGTATTTATTCTCTGGTAGCGCTGGCGCTTTTTATCTCATTCAGTATCTTAAACATAGCGGATCTCTCCACGGACGGTTGTTTTACACTGGGCTGCTCTGTGGGTGCCGTAGTCACCATAGCGGGACATCCGTTTCTGGCATTTCCGGCTGCCATGGCGGCCGGGGTATGTTCCGGGTTCGTGACCGCCTTTTTACAGACGAGGATGGGAGTGCCGTCTATTCTGGCCGGTATTATCGTGAACACGGGATTGTATACGGTGAACATTGCAGTTATGGGATTTTCTTCCAATGTCAATCTCTTCGGATGCGACACGATTTTTAGTATGGCAAAGGAAGTGTCTGGGGCAAAATGGTACGGAGACTGGTACAAACTGATGATCGTAGCAGCTATTGTGCTACTCATAGGCGTTATTCTGGCATGGTTTCTGGGTACGAGGCTTGGATTATCCATCCGTGCCACGGGAGATAATGAATATATGGTGAGGGCCTCCAGTATCAACCCCGTCTTTATGATTACGGTGGGACTGTGCGTGGNGAATTCGCTGACGGCGCTTTCCGGTGCGGTGCTGGCCCAGTATCAGAAGTCCTGCGATATCAATCTGGGTACCGGTATGGTGACAATCGCGCTTGCCAGCCTGATTATCGGGGAGACGATTATCGGTAAAGGCGGTATGTTTAAGANGNTAACGNGCGTTATTCTTGGAAGCTGTCTATACCGGTTTATCGTGGCGGTGGCACTGCGTTTAAGTGTTCCGGCGGAATGCCTGAAACTGGTATCTGCGCTGATTGTGGCATTTGCGATCGCGTTCCCTTATCTGAAAGGCAAAGCGGATTTCTACAGGAGACACAGGATACCGCTTAAGAGAAACGACAGATCGGGAGAGGAGGATGAGGAGGTATGTTGACGCTTAAGAAAATTTCCAAAACCTTTAATCCGGGTACGGTGAATGAGAAGAAAGCGTTAGAGCAGGTGAGTCTGGAGCTTACCGATGGAGATTTTGCCACCATAGTGGGAAGCAACGGAGCGGGTAAATCCACACTTTTCCATGCCATNACAGGCGCCTTCTATGTGGATGAGGGACAGATCATTCTGGCGGGAGAAGATATTACTTATCGCAGGGAGCATATCAGAAGCAAGGAAATCGGGCATCTCTTTCAGGATCCCTTAAAAGGCTCCGCTCCGCATATGACCATAGAGGAGAATATGGCGCTTGCTTATTTGCGGGCTTCCACCTCGGCGCATGCCTATTTCAGCAGGATCAGCAATAAGGAAAGGCAGATGTTCAGAGAACAGCTTGCACAGCTTGGTATGGGATTGGAGAATCGCATGAAACAGCCGGTCGGNCTTTTATCCGGCGGTCAGAGGCAGGCGCTTACATTGTTGATGGCNACAATGGTAACGCCCAAGATTCTGTTNCTGGATGAGCACACGGCNGCCCTTGATCCCGCTACGGCGCAGAAGGTGCTGGAGTTGACCCGCAGAATCGTTGCCGAGCGNAAAATAACATGCCTTATGGTGACGCACAATATGCAGCAGGCGCTTACGATGGGGAATCGGACGCTGATGATGGACGGCGGACATATTGTACTGGATGTTTGCNGTACGGAGCGGGAGAAGATGACGGTGGATGATCTGCTTGCGGCATTTAAGGATCAGGCGGGCAGAAGACTGGANAATGACAGGATTCTGCTGTGTTAGCNAGGATNAAGACTTTTATTNNCACTTGTTANTTATTCTATTATAATTGCTTTGTAAGATATAATTGGCAGATAAAAGCTGGAGATAGTGATCGATCATATGATTGAGGGNGAGATGTTGCTACTTCCGGAGTTAATCTGACAGAGCTTGATATGATGTAGAAGTTAAATGCAGGAAATTATGNACGCGGTATAGGCTTATGANGTGAATCATCCGCATGAAAAGGACTGGAAGGCAGCCATACCTTATGCCGGCAGAGCGGTGACGCAGAACAAGGTTACCCTGACAGCGAAGGCAGCAAGTGATAATCCATATGCAGGAAAACTTGCATATGGTGACGACTATACGATTACTTATAAGACTAAGTAAACAGTAGCGCTCACTACATAGTGGGCGTTATTTTTGTTCCGTTTTCTTTTATGTCATAACTTGGACAAAGGTTCATATATTGAGATAAGGGGGAATGCGGATGAGAGAAGAAGAAGTTCTCCGTATGTTTCCGGAAGCCATGCGTGGCAGGTGGCGGCCGGCGGCGCGGCAGGCAGACNGGCTNCAGGAGATCAGACTGCGGGTNAANGTACCNGCTACGGTTTTAATCAATAACAGAGAGTGGTTTGTGGATGTCGAGGGGCAGTTGGTGGACAGGCAGCCGCTGCAGGCAGAGAATAAACCNGAGGACTTGGAACTGATTTTAAAACATCTGTGCCAGTATTCCATCTATGCATTTGCAGACGAAATACGGCAAGGNTTCCTAACCATACAAGGNGGACACAGGGTGGGATTGGCAGGGCAGGTTATTCTGGAGGANGGAGATCGGGTGCGTAATTTAAAATACATACGTTATATAAATATCCGTATGGCGCACGAGATCAGAGGCGTGTCNGATCCGATTCTTCCCTNTCTCTATAATAAGAATGGACAGGTAGTNAATACTTTGCTGATCTCGCCGCCGGGATGCGGTAAGACCACCATGCTGCGGGATATGATCAGAAATCTGTCCAATGGCAATGAATATGGGGAAGGCGTAAATGTCAGCGTGGTGGACGAACGATCGGAAATAGCGGGCAGTTACCTCGGAATTGCGCAGAACGATGTGGGNATCCGCACGGATGTATTGGATGGCTGCCCCAAGAGAGAAGGCATGATGATGCTGATCCGCTCTATGGCGCCTCAAGTACTGGCNGTGGATGAGTTGGGAAACGAGGGCGACATTCAGGCATTGCAGATGGCAAGCGGGTGCGGGTGTAAATTGATTGCAACNATTCACGGCAGTTCTTTAGAAGAGATACGANANAAAAAATACATGNGNAATGTTATTGCTGACGGATTGTTTGACCGGTATCTTGTGCTGACGAAAAGAAACGGGTGTTGCGAAATAGAAGGTGTCTATGACGGAGAAGGAAGAGCCGTACAAAGATATCTTATATAGACTATGCAATAGGTAAAACGGGGGATTGTTTAAAAAGATGTTTAAATTAGGCGGAANCCTCTGCATTCTGGCAGGGTGTATAGGATGGGGCTGTAGCAGGATCAGTGAGGAAAAGTGCAGAATACGGCACCTTCGGGAGTTAATCCGTATTATTAAGAGGATTCAGACCGAGATCAGCTACGGTAAACATACACTGCCGGAAATATGTCTGATTCTGGCGGAATGCAGTGATGTATCGTATCGGCCGTATTTTCAGAGGATATNCGAGCAGGTAGGAANGGAAAANGGCGCCTCGCTGACACAGGCATGGGAGCAGCAGATCGGGCTGTGCCTGCGGGAAGCGCCTCTTTCGGAGGAAGAAAAGAGGGTTCTTAAGGATATACCGCAGAGTCTGGGGCTGTTGGAAGAAAAACAGCAGGCGGAGAGTATCGGACAAAGTATGGAGTTGCTTGTCAGAACGTGTACAAAAGCAGAGGAAANCTATGAAAATAAGTCNAAAATGATANTCAGTNTCAGTCTNTTGACGGGAATTTTCTTAACAATACTGGTGTTATAGAAAGAANACACAAGAGAACAGAANACTTCGNANTGGAGGATGAGATGAGCGTAAGTCTTATATTTAAAATAGCGGCAGTGGGTATACTGGTCACAATATTAAATCAAGTTTTAAAACACAGCGGCAGNGAGGAACACGCTTTTCTGATCAGTCTCGCCGGATTAATTCTTGTTTTAACATGGATCATCCCTTATATATATGATCTGTTCGTAATGGTGCAGGATCTGTTTACACTATAGGGTGTAACTGTCGGTATGAATCGGTGTGCCGGATCATATCAAATGTTTGAAGAACGGGGTGAAAACTGTGGAGATTGTCAAAATAGGGTTAGTGGGCATTATAGGGATTCTGCTTGCGGTACCTTTAAGAAGCTACAAAGCGGAATATGGTATTTACATAGCGGTTGCTGTTTGTTTGGTCATTTTTGGATATGCCATGCANTATTTCACGGGGATCTTATCGGCAATGGAGAAGCTACGGGGATATTTGAAAGATAACTACAGTTATTTGACGGTACTTCTAAAGGCTGTAGGCGCTACTTATGCCTGTGAGTTCTGTGCGGGAATCTGTAAGGATGCAGGATATGGCGGTATTGCGGGACAAGTTGAGATGGTTGGCAAACTATATATTCTGTTGACGGGAATGCCTGTATTGATGGCGCTTCTTGAAAGTATCCAGTCTATCACCGGATAGAAGACTGCGTACCGGATCGCCGGGAAAATGCAGGCGGAATCATCGATCGGAGTAGAAAGCAGTATTGTCAGAAAGGTGGGATAGGATTGGAAACCAGGGGAAGCAGTATCGCTTGGGAAGAGATGGGGATGGATGCCGTTACACTGGATTTCAGGCAGCTTTTTCCGGAGTATACATTCGACGGCAGGGTGGTCATGAGTCTGATTCTTCAAGGAAAGATATGGGATGCCATAAAGGAGCTTGGAAGCGGAATTGGCGGCGCATTTTCTTCTCATGCAGGGGAGATCAGGACTTTGTTTGTAACCATTCTTATATTGGGGGTTGTGGCGGCATTGTTTGTCAATTTTGCCGATTTGTTTCGGGATCATCAGGTNTCGGATATTGCTTTTTATTTCGTGTATCTNNTNATGGTTGCCGTGCTTCTTAAGGCNTTTGCNAGCGGAGCGTCCATTGTACGTGANATACTGGAGACAGTTACTACCTTTATGAANCTNTATATTCCNACNTATATGATCGCGGTGGGAAGCGCCTCCGGCGTTGCCTCNGCNGCAGTGTACTANCAGATCTTACTGTTTATTGTATATNTNATAGAATGGGGATATTTGNCGCTTCTTNTGCCNGCGGTATATGGCTATATGCTGCTGACGATCATCAACGGTGTGTGGATGGAGGAAAAGCTGTCTCTGNTGCTGGAGNTGTTTGACAAGGCGATCGGCATCAGTCTTAAGGTTACAATAGGAATTATCACCGGTTTTAGCATTTTACAGGCAATGATATCGCCTGTTATAGATTCCTTGCAGTCNTCTGTGCTTAAGAAAGCAATATCTGCCATACCCGCGATCGGAGGGCTGACGGAAGGAATGTTTGAGATGGTAATGGGATCGGCAGTGCTTGTTAAGAANAGTATTGGTCTGTATATAACGCTGGTTCTGATCGTGTTGTGCTGTATTCCGGTGCTGAAACTTCTGCTGTTAGCGGGCGTAATCAAGATCGGTGCCGCGTTGATCGGTATTGTCAGTGATAAGCGCATGACTAACTGTGCAAATCGTGTGGGAGACGGCAATATTATGTTATTGAAGATTGCCCTCTCTTCTATAGGTATGTTTGTGATTCAGATCGCAATTATTACNTATACCACAAGCGGGGGGATGTGATATTGAATATGTTGGAAAGCATTAGGCAGATCGGCATCTTTATGATTGTGGCCCAGACAGTGATGCATTTTGCTGCGAATGGACAATATGAGAAGTATATGAAGATAATAGCGGGTGTTATA
This sequence comes from Lachnospiraceae bacterium, assembly GCA_014804605.1. GTDB lineage: Bacteria > Bacillota > Clostridia > Lachnospirales > Lachnospiraceae > UBA3282. The sequence goes on from JAAUZM010000001.1 coordinate 15,900, forward strand.
GTACTTATGCTGTTTATCCGCCCGTTTATTTCGGGTTCTGACGGGCTGGTGATGAAATGGCAGGATGAAATGACTCATATAATGGAACAAATTGAGGTACAGAGCGGGGATTTCGGTAATATGGCGTATGAGGGCGGTTCAACGGAGGCGTTGGTAATCCGGCAGATCGAGGAGGAAATCACCCGGCGGCTGAATGAGGCAGCGGTCGGTTACGACTNCCGTGTTGTGAAGACGACCATAGAGCTGATCAGGCAGGCGAAGGTAGATTCCGTTATCGGTGAGGCAGAGGCAGGAGAATATGTTTTCGACCGTGTGCGGGTCACGGTACGAAATCAGTCGGGATTAGGAGAAAGGCAGGCGGCACAGACGGAACAGTCCGAAACAGATGTGGGCTGGATGGCACAAACGGAGCAGTCGGCGGAAGGGATAAAGCAGCCGGGGGAAGCGGAAGGAAAATGGAGTCGGGAGAATGACGGGGAAAGTATGGCGGCGAAAGATGAGGCAGACAGAATACGGATCGGGGAGATTACTGTGAAGGTNGGTGCGGAAACCGGCACGGAGCAGGCGATGGCNGACGGNTGNGNAGAGACGGNNGAAAATATGCAGGAACTGAAACAGCTTTTTGCGCAGACATTAGGAATAGCCGAAGACAGAGTGGAGGTGGTATATCTTGGAGGATGGTAAGAAGCTGATTGAGAAATTGACAGGTGGCAAGAAGCTCAGGAAGGATCAGTGCCTGATCATCGTTCTGACAGGAATACTTCTCTGTGTAATCGCAATTCCNACACAGCCGAAAAATATTAAGTCCGATATATCGGACATAACAGATGGTAAAATCGGAAATCATACTGTTACAGATGAGACAGAGTCAGTAGCTCAGGCTGAGAGCGATGCAGATTCCTATGCGGGATATTGGGAGAACAGGCTGGAGGAAGCGCTCAGATATGTGGATGGAGTCGGTAAAGTTAAGGTGCTGATTACATTGAGGGAATCGGAGCATAAGATTGTCGAGAAGGACGGACCGGAGAATTATTCCAATACGGAGGANACTGATGCAGCNGGCGGAANNCGCACGGTAGGNGAGAGCAGNATNGAGAAGAGCACGATNTATACGACGGACGCAAGCGGGCAGAANATACCTTATGTGATTATGACGATACCGCCCGCTGTGGAGGGAGTTGTGGTGATTGCGCAGGGTGCGGGATCACAAAGTGTACAAGAAAATATAATCGGGGCAATTCAGGTATTATTTGATATCGATGCGAATAAGATAAAAATAGTAAAGATGATAAATAATCAGTGAAAAGGGGAGAAGAAATTGAAAAATATGATCAAAAAGAACCAGATGATGATCACGGCGCTGGCAATCATGATCGCCGTAGCAGGCTACCTGAACTTTGCAGGCACAAAAGTAACGGACGAGGAGATTATGTCTGTCAATGGGGAAATCGCCACTGACGACATGGGTAATCTGGCACTTGGAAGCGATGACTCTGACTATGCGGCATTCACCGATTTATCAGAGGAAGATATTGAACAGGCTTCGGGCGAGATCAAGAGTCTGGATATGGACGTAACGATGGCGGAGAACGGCGGTGTAGATGAGGAACTTGCGGAGGCACTGGCAGAGGAACAGATGGAAGATGTTCCCGGGGAAGCAGTGTTTACTTCTTCCGGCACGGTGTCCGGATTGTCGGGTGCGAAACTGCAGAAAGAGCAGACTCGTGCGCAGAATAAGGAAACACTCTTAGAGATCATCAACAATGCTAATATCAGTGAGACACAGAAACAGGATGCGGTGAACAGCATGATCTCCATGACAGATGTGGCGGAGAAAGAGACTGCGGCGGAAATCTTATTGGAAGCGAAAGGATTTGATGACGCGATTGTCAGCATAGACGGTGACAGTGTGGATGTGGTTGTCAATACGGCAGAATTGACAGAGGCACAGCGGGCACAGATTGAGGATATTGTAATCCGCAAGACAGGTGTCAGAGCAGAATCAGTGGTGATCAGTACCGTCAACTCAAATTAAGTGCACTATTGGGAAATATATGGTATACTATACGCGCATATTTTAAAATACGGAGGCAGAGAACTGAGAATGAAAAGAGTTTTTTTGATCGTACTGGACAGCTTCGGGATCGGAGAGATGGAGGACGCCGCCGACTATGGTGATAAGGGTACCAACACGCTTCGTTCCGTCGCTTCCAGTTCGAAGTTTGATATGCCCAATATGGGTGCAATGGGGCTGTTTAACATTGATGGAGTAGAATGCCTTGCGAAAGTGCCGGCACCGACGGCAAGGATTGCACGTATGAGAGAGGCTTCGAAGGGCAAAGATACTACTATAGGACATTGGGAGATTGCCGGTATTTTGTCGAAGCAGCCGCTGCCCACTTATCCGGAGGGATTTCCGGAGGAAGTGTTAGATAAGTTCAGTGCGGCTGTAGGCAGAGGAGTGCTGTGCAACAAACCATATTCCGGAACTGAGGTAATCAAGGACTACGGAGACGAGCATGTAAACACCGGGAAATTGATTGTCTATACATCGGCAGACAGTGTATTTCAGATCGCAGCCCATGAGGACGTTGTTCCGGTGGAGACTCTTTATGAATATTGTAAGATTGCCAGAGGAATCCTTCAAGGCAGACATGGCGTGGGCCGGGTAATTGCAAGACCTTTCATCGGTACGAGCGGCAACTATACCAGAACCTCCGGGCGGCACGATTTTTCGCTGGAGCCTCCTGCAGTTACTATGCTGGATCAACTGAAAGCGGCGGGGAAGGATGTGATCTCTGTCGGTAAGATCAAAGACATCTTTGCGGGCAAAGGAATCACGGAGTATGTGTATACCAAGGGCAATGCAGAGGGTATCGAGAGAACGATAGAGTATATGAACCGGGATTTTGAGGGTTTGTGCTTCATTAATCTGGTGGATTATGATATGTTGTACGGTCATCGGAATGATATTGACGGGTATGCCGCGGCACTTACTTATTTTGACAATAAACTGCCGGAACTTTTGGAGTTATTACGGGACGAGGATATCCTGATGATCACGGCGGATCACGGATGTGATCCGGGGTATACGGTATCGACGGATCATTCCAGAGAACATACGCCTTTTATTATGTACGGGCGAAGAGTGGCGCCTATGAATCTCGGTACGAGAGATACCTTTGCGGATATCGGAGCAACGGTACTTGATTATTTTGGTATACAGCCGGAGTTTGCCGGCAAATCTATGTTATAAGATCTGGAGGAAGAAAACGTGGGTAATTACGCGGACGAGATAAACAAAAGAAGAACCTTTGCGATTATATCGCATCCGGATGCGGGTAAGACGACTCTGACCGAGAAGTTCCTGTTATATGGCGGAGCGATCAATCTGGCGGGCAGCGTAAAGGGAAAGGCAACTGCCAGACATGCGGTTTCCGACTGGATGGAAATCGAGAAGGAGAGAGGTATTTCCGTCACTTCGTCGGTGCTGCAGTTTGAATACGACGGATTCTGTATCAATATTCTGGACACACCGGGACATCAGGACTTCTCTGAAGACACTTACAGGACGTTGATGGCAGCGGATTCCGCAGTCATGGTTATCGATGCTTCTAAGGGTGTGGAGGCGCAGACAAGAAAACTGTTCAAGGTGTGTGTCATGCGTCATATTCCGATTTTTACTTTTATCAATAAGATGGATCGCGACGCCAATGATACGTTTACGCTGTTGGACGAGATCGAGAAGGAATTGGGAATCGCCACATGTCCGATTAACTGGCCGATCGGTTCCGGTAAGAGTTTCAAGGGTGTCTATGAGCGTGAGAGTAAATGTGTCATCACTTATTCGGACACGGAGAAGGGAACGAAAGAGGGACATGCTACCAGAATTCCGATTGGGGAGGAGACTGCGCTGACGGAGCATATCGGGGAGGAATATAAGGCGCAATTGTTTGACGAGATAGAGCTTCTCGACGGTGCCAGTGCGGAGTATGATCTGGAGCGGATACAGGCAGGTGATCTGACGCCGGTATTCTTCGGATCGGCGCTTACAAATTTCGGCGTGGAAATTTTCCTGAAGCATTTTCTGGCGATGACGACAACACCCCTTCCCCGCAGGGCGGACATCGGGCTGATTGATCCGGTGGAACACGACTTTTCGGCATTCGTCTTTAAGATACAGGCAAATATGAATAAGGCACACCGTGACAGGGTGGCATTTATGCGTATCTGCTCCGGCAGATTTGATGCAGGCGCTGAAGTAAAGCATGTGCAGGGCGGTAAGGTCATGCGCTTGTCGCAGCCGCAGCAGATCATGGCGGACGAGCGTAAGATATTGAACGAGGCGTATGCCGGAGATATTATCGGGGTATTTGATCCGGGGATTTTTTCGATCGGTGATACTATCTGTATGCCGAAGGAGCAGTTTGAGTATGAGGGTATCCCGACTTTCGCACCGGAGCACTTCGCAAGGGTGCGGCAGATCGACACAATGAAGAGAAAACAGTTTGTGAAGGGAATCACGCAGATTGCGCAGGAAGGTGCCATTCAGATATTTCAGGAATATAATACAGGTATGGAAGAGATTATTGTCGGCGTGGTCGGTGTACTGCAGTTCGACGTACTGAAGTATCGCCTTGAGAATGAGTATAATGTGGAAATCAAGCTTGAGAATCTTCCTTATGAACACATCCGCTGGATAGAGAATAAGGAGATAGATCTTGATAAGCTGACAGGCACCTCTGATATGAAGAAAATCAAGGATTTGAAGGGTAATCCGCTGCTGCTGTTTATCAACCAGTGGAGCATCGGTATGACCATAGAGCGGAATGACGGCCTGGAATTGTCTGAGTTTGGAAGAAACTAGCGGTATGGGAAATTTCGAGTACGTGAAGTGACTCACGCAATCGAGTTTACTCGATTTACTCTGTGATAATGGGGTGAATGCATATGAAGAGAACAGGTATATTACTGACGGGTATGTTGATTCTTACGGGATGTCTGGCTTATGCATGGCAGACACTTCCTCGGCAGCAGAGTGATCTGTACAGACAGAAAAATCTGGGAGCGAGGCAGGAGGAATCCGAACCGGCAGAGCAGGTAATCAAACGGGAGCAGGAGAGCGGATATGCCTACGGCAAGCTGTCGGAGTCAAAGCAGCAGCTTTATCTGGAGATACGGGATGCACTGGTGCAGTTTGAAGAGAATGTGAAACTGTCCAGCTACGATAAGGATGAGATTTCCCACGTTTTTCAATGCGTGCTGAACGATCATCCGGAGATTTTCTACGTGGATGGTTATACTTACACGGAATATACGCTGGGTGATATTCTCAAGAAGATTACGTTTACGGGCACGTATCGATTCAGTCGGGAGGAGATTGCGGAAAAACAGAAACAGATAGATAGTTATGTAAACCAATGCCTTTCGGATATGCCTGCAAACACAGACGACTATACGAAAGTAAAATATGTATATGAGTATCTGATTCATCACACGGAATATGATGCATTGGCTGAGGATAACCAGAATATCTGCTCGGTATTTATAGAGGGCAGGTCGGTCTGTCAGGGATATGCCAAGGCTACACAGTATCTTTTGAATGAGGCGGGAATATTCGCAACACTCGTGCTGGGACGTGTGATCGGCGGTGAGGGACATGCGTGGAACCTCGTGCAGATAGACGGAAGTTACTATTATGTGGACACAACATGGGGAGATGCCTCTTATCAGGCGGTGGGCGGCGCATCCGGGTATTCTGTAGAGAAGATTCCCACAATCAATTATGATTATCTGTGTGTGTCTACCGAACAGATGAACCTGACCCATACGTTGGATAATGTGGTGGATCTGCCAGAGTGTGATTCGATGAGAGATAACTACTATGTACGGGAGGGGCTCTATTTCACGGAATGGAATGAGGAGCAGATCGAGCGTATCTTTCGGGAGGAATATGAGAAAGGAAGCGCTTATGTGACCTTAAAATGTGCGGATTACGAAGTCTATAAGCAGATGGAGGAGGCGCTGATCATGAATCAGGGGATATTTCAGTATTTAGATTGTCCCGACGGTGTGGTATCATATTCGGACGATGAGAAGCAGTACAGTATGAGCTTTTGGCTTTAACGGGAATAGAGGACTATGCAAAAATGATAATTTTTGGTATACTTATCCCAAATGAAAGAAAGGCGTGGAAGATGAATATGGAACAGGAATCAGCTAAAAACACCCATGTATTACAGGAAGATGAGAAATTCGGAACGGTTAAGATCGCGGATGACGTGGTAGCAATGATCGCCGCACTCGCAGCGACGGAAGTAGACGGTGTCGCAGCAATGAACGGTAATGTGGCAAATGAGCTTCTGAGCAGGGTAGGTGTCAAAGGGCTTGCGAAAGGTGTCAGAGTGGATATTTTCAATAAGAAAGTCAAAGTAGAGCTTGCCATCACCATGGAGTATGGGTTCAATATTCCGGCGACCTGCCAGCGCGTTCAGAATAAAGTTAAGAATGCGATCGAGAATATGACGGGACTGGAAGTGACGGATGTTAATATCCGCATCGCCGGCATCAATGTGGTGCATTCATAACACGTTTACGATAAAACAGGAGCTATTATGAGCAGAAGAGAGTTGCGGGAACAAATATTTAAGCTATTATTCCGCGTAGAATTTAACAGTATAGAAGATATGACGGAACAGGAGCGTCTGTTTTTTGAGGATGAGGATGCCGCGCAGGACAAGGATGCCGATTATATTTCGGATAAGTACCATAAGATTCAGCAAAAGCTCTCCGAGATAGATGAACAGCTGAATGAGAAGACGGAAGGTTGGAACACGGCTAGGATGAGCAAAGTAGATCTGACGATTTTAAGACTGGCGGTTTATGAGATCAATTATGATGATTCCGTACCTACAGGAGTTGCAATTAATGAGGCGGTGGAGCTTGCAAAGAAATTCGGGCAGGATGCCTCGTCAGGGTTTGTCAATGGCATTTTAGCTAAGTTTGCGTAGGTGGACGGTATCGGTATGCAGAATGTATACACAGTTGCACAGGTGAATTCTTATATTAAAAATATGTTCACGCAGGATTATATGTTGCAGTCGATCATGGTCAAGGGCGAGGTCAGCAACTGCAAATATCATTCCTCTGGACATATTTATTTTACATTAAAGGATAGCAAGGGTACTATAGCGTGCGTTATGTTTGCCACAAACCGCAGAGGGCTGAGGTTTCAGATGACAGAAGGACAGCAGATCGTGGTAAGCGGCAGCGTGGATGTCTATGAACGTGACGGCAGGTATCAGCTTTATGCCAGAGAGATTACTTTGGATGGCGCCGGGCAGCTCTACGAGCGGTATGAGCAGTTGAAGAGAGAACTGGAAGAGCGTGGAATGTTTGCGGCGCAGTATAAGCAGCCGATCCCCAGATATATCAGGACGCTGGGCGTTGTGACAGCGGCCACGGGAGCAGCCGTGAGGGATATTATCAACATTGCAGGCAGAAGGAATCCTTATGTGCAGATTATTCTGTATCCGGCTATCGTGCAGGGCGAAGCGGCGGTCCCCAGCATTGTGAATGGTATTCACGCCTTGGAGCGGCTGGGTGTAGATACGATCATTGTCGGCAGGGGCGGCGGTTCGATAGAAGATTTGTGGGCATTTAATGAAGAGGCGGTGGCGCAGGCTATATTTGACTGCTGTGTACCGATCATCTCCGCGGTGGGGCATGAGACGGATACGACCATCGCGGATTTCGTAGCAGATCTGCGTGCACCGACACCGTCTGCGGCAGCGGAACTGGCGGTCTATGATATTGAACAGATACAGGATAAGATGTCAGAGTATGCTTATACTATGCACCATATGTGTCGGAGAATCATAGGACGTTACCGGCAGGAGGCAGAACATTACAATGATAAACTGCGGTACCTAAGCCCAGTCAATACGATACGGATCAAAAGAACACAGGCGTTATCTTTAGAGGAACATCTGCAAAATACGATGGAGAGGCGTTTGCAGGATTTCCGTCATAAGTTGGATATATACGTGCAGCAGATGAAGGGACTGTCCCCTTTGGACAAGCTGAATCAGGGATATGTATACGCTGCAGATGATAAAGGAGCGACCGTGACTTCGATTGAGCAGATAGCGGTGGGTGACCGAATGAGTGTGTATCTGAAAGACGGCAGGTTGAGCGTACAGGTTATGGATAAGCAAAGAGAGGCGGCCGGAGTACGGCAGAAACGAGAGGAAGTGTAGATAAGTGGCGGGGCAGAAGAAAATGAAATCCATGCAGGGCGAGGCGGATTTGCAGGACAAAAAGAAGCAGGAGCAGGTAGAAGAGCCGGAACAGATTTCGCTGGAAGAGGCATTTGAACAGATCGAGGAAGTGATCGCTCACTTGGAAACGGAGGAGATCACACTGGAGGAGTCTTTTCAGGAGTACAACAGGGGAATGAAGTTACTTCATAAGTGTAACGAGACGATTGACAGAGTGGAGAAGAAAGTGCTTCAGATCAATGAAGATGGTGGATTAGATGAATTTTAAAGAAGAGATCGGACGTAAAACGGAACAGATAGAGCATATGATCGGCAGATATCTTCCGGCAGAGGAAGGATATCAGAAGACCGTTCTGCAGGCTATGAATTATTCGATTACGGCAGGCGGCAAGAGACTGCGCCCGCTGCTGATGGCGGAGAGCGCGGCGCTGTTTACGGAAGTAAATGAAATATGGCAGATGACGGAAGGCGGATTGCAGGACGGGAATTCGACGCAGCAGACCGTCTTGGGAAGAGCATTGTCTCTTTTTATGGCCGCGCTTGAGATGATACACAACTATTCTCTTGTGCACGATGATCTTCCGGCGATGGATAATGATGAATACCGAAGAGGTCGTAAAACCACGCATGTAGTCTACGGAGAGGGTATGGCGGTTCTGGCGGGCGACGGTCTTTTGAACTATGCTTTCGAGACGGCGGCGCAGGCCTTTGAGGGTGCAGGGACGATGGAAGAGTATCGCAGAATTGCACAGTCCATGCAGATTCTTGGGCGTAAGGCCGGGATATACGGTATGATCGGCGGACAGTGTGCAGATCTGGAAGCAGAAGCAATGGGCGATGACGTAAGTGAAGAGATGCTTCTTTACATCCATGAGCACAAAACAGCGGCGCTGATTCAGTCTGCCATGACGATCGGTGCAACATTGGCGGGGGCCGGGCAGGAGGACATAGAGAGACTGGAAAAATGCGCATATAATATCGGAATTGCATTTCAGATTCAGGATGATATTCTGGATGTGACGAGCAGTTTGGAAGTGCTCGGCAAATCGGTGGGAAGCGACGAGAAAAACAATAAACTTACCTATGTCACCATGCACGGGCTGGAGGAATCGGCGAAACAGGTAGAAGAATTATCCAAGGAGGCTGTCAGGTTACTTCGTTCTTTTCCGAGACGTAATCCGTTTCTGGAGGAACTGGTAGAGCAATTGATCCACAGGGAGAAATAAGCACGGAGGATTACCATGTTGTTAGAGAAGATAGAACAGACAAATGATATCAAGCAGCTTACGGAGGCGGATTACGGGGTACTGGCGGAGGAGATCAGAGAATTCCTGATCACGTCCATCAGCGAGACCGGCGGGCATTTGGGGTCTAATCTCGGTGCTGTGGAACTGACTATGGCGCTGCATTTGTTTTTGAATCTGCCGGAGGATAAGATTATCTGGGATGTGGGACACCAGTCTTATACCCATAAGATTCTGACGGGCAGGCGGGACGGATTCGCTAATCTGCGCAAGTTCGGCGGTATGAGCGGTTTTCCGAAACGTAAGGAGAGTGACTGTGANTGNTTTGANACNGGNCACAGNTCCACTTCNATNTCCGCNGGNCTCGGTATGGTGAAGGCAAGAGATATTCAGGGCGGGAAGAANACGATCGTNTCGGTGATCGGNGANGGTTCCCTGACCGGCGGNATGGCATATGAGGCGCTNAANAATGCNTCNCGGCTGGAAACNAANTTNATNATCGTNCTNAATGANAATAACATGTCCATATCGGAAAATGTGGGCGGNGTGTCNAAATATTTNAATAACATCAGAACGGCNGANATGTATCTGGANNTGAANGAAGGNGTATATAANTCGCTNCATGGCAAGTCNANATANGGCGANAANNTNGTATCCCAGATCAGACGTGTCAAGAGCAGTTTNAAGAATCTGGTNGTGCCNGGNATGTTTTTTGAAGATATGGGGATCACTTANNTNGGNCCGGTNGANGGACATAATATNTCCGCCATGNTGCGTATGCTNAAGGAGGCCAAGAAAGATACGNGGNGCNGTTCTNNTNCATGTNATNACCCAGAAGGGTAAGGGNTANGCACCNGCNGAGCGGCATCCTGCCAGATTNCACGGNGCAGANCCCTTTGANATNGAGACNGGTATTCCGAGTAANCCGCANANNAANGCCANNTANACNGANATTTTTTCNACAGTCATGTGTAANATGGGNCAGCGGGATGANCAGGTGGTGGCGATCACGGCNGCCATGCCGGACGGNACCGGACTGAAGCGNTTCCGCAANATGTATCCGGANNGNTTTTTNGATGTGGGNATNGCGGANGANCATGCGGTGACTTTTGCNGCNGGNNTGGCNGCAGGNGGNCTGAAACCGATCGTNGCGATCTATTCCTCTTTNCTGCAAAGNGCCTATGANCAGATNCTNCATGANGTNTGNCTNCAGAANCTGCCGGTNGTNTTTGCCATAGACAGNGCCGGNCTNGTGGGCAGNGANGGNGAGACNCATCAGGGTATTTTTGACCTGTCGTACTTATCATCCATACCGAATATGCACATCATGGCGCCTAAGAATAAATGGGAACTTTCCGACATGATGAAGTTTGCGGTAGCTTCCGGAATGCCGATTGCACTCCGCTATCCGAGAGGAGAGGCTTTCGACGGTCTTAAGGATAATCGGTCGCCGATCGAGTATGGTAAGAGTGAAGCCATCTATGAGGAAGAGGATATCATTCTGTTTGCGGTAGGCAGCATGGTGAAGGTGGCGCTTACGGTACGAGAGCAGCTTAAGGAAAGAGGATATTCCTGTTCCTTGACCAATGCAAGATTTGTAAAGCCCATCGACGAGCAGGCAGTCAGNGAAGCATGTCGGGAGCATAAGCTGATCGTGACCATGGAGGAGAATGTCTTAAGCGGCGGATATGGCGAGAAGGTCAGGTCCTATGTGGATGAAATCAATGCACCGGTTCATGTGCTGAATATAGCGATTCCCGATGAGTATGTAGAACACGGCAATGTGGAACTGCTGAAACGGGAGATCGGCATCGATGCGGATTCCATTGTGAAGAAGATAATGACAGCGTATGTATCCATGGCGGCTGATGATAAATAACATGCGTTACATAATGGTATTACAATATTGCCGCAGTAATGACCGACGGATGGGAAATATATGAAAGAGAGACTGGATGTCATTCTGGTGAAACAGGGCTTCGCACCGTCCAGAGAGAAGGCAAAGGCGATTCTCATGACAGGAAATGTCTTTGTAAATGGACAGAGAGAAGATAAGGCAGGAACGACTTTTGACGAGAGTACAATTCAAATAGAGGTGAAGGGAAGCACTTTAAAATATGTGAGCCGTGGCGGTTTGAAGCTGGAGAAAGCCATGAGTGAGTTCGAGGTCACGCTTATGGGTGCGGTCTGCATGGATATTGGCGCTTCCACAGGCGGTTTTACGGACTGTATGCTGCAAAACGGTGCGGATAAGGTGTATGCGGTCGATGTGGGGCACGGGCAGCTTGCATGGAAGCTTCGAAGCGACGAGCGCGTAGTTTGTATGGAGAAGACGAATTTTCGTTATGTGACACCGGAAGATATCACAGAACAGATTGATTTTGGTTCTGTGGATGTCTCTTTTATTTCATTGACAAAGATTCTGATTCCGGCGAGAAATCTGCTGCGCACGCAGGGGCATATGGTGTGCCTGATCAAGCCGCAGTTTGAAGCGGGTAAGGATAAGGTCGGTAAAAAGGGTGTTGTCAGAGAACCGCAGGTGCATAGGGAAGTGGTACATAAAGTGGTGGATTTTGCCGATCTGATCGGATTTGAGGTAAGAGGATTGACCTATTCTCCGGTTAAGGGGCCGGAGGGCAATATCGAGTATCTGGTCTGGCTGGAAAAAAGAGTGGATATTTCGGAAGATATTACGGCAATGACGGAAGCGGATGCGGAACAGGCGCTGAGCAGTCTGGTTCAATCCGGAGCAGGCAGGTCGCGCAGTGAGGATATGGAGAAGTTGATTACATGTGTTGTGGAAGAGGCGCATGGTGCGCTGGATGAGGCGAAATAAGAGATGAAGCACTTTTATCTGATCACCAATGAGGTGAAAGATCCGCAGGGTCAATACACGGAGCGGATCACCACTTATCTGGAAGCGAGAGGCGGTGTGGTCACCTGCGTGGATAATACTGCCGAGGCAATCAGGGCAGCGATTCATGAGCCGCGGACGGAAAACTCAGAAACGGCAAATGGCAGTGAGAATGATGGAGCGGAATGCGTTCTTGTACTGGGCGGTGATGGCACAGTATTAAGGGCAGCGCGGAATATAATGGATAGCGATATACCGCTGCTGGGCGTAAATCTCGGCACTTTGGGCTATCTGGCGGAAGTGGAGATCGGGAATATAGAACAGGCGCTTGGCAGGCTGCTTGCAGATGACTATACGCGGGAGGAGCGAATGATGCTGGAAGGTCTTGTGGAGACCGGAAAGCAGACAGAAGAAAATTATGCCCTGAATGATATCGTGATTTCCCGGTGCGGATCTTTGCAGATCCTGACCTTCGATATCTATGTCAACGGACAGTTCCTAAACAGCTACAGTGCGGACGGTATGATTGTGGCGACTCCGACAGGGTCAACCGGCTACAATATGTCGGCGGGCGGACCTATTGTGGAACCGGCGGCAAGTCTGCTGCTCCTGACGCCGATTTGTCCGCATACATTAAATACGAGAAGCATTGTGCTGGCCTCTGAGGATGAGATCAGGATAGAGATCTCGCAGGGGAAAGACGGGAGTATGCAGACAGTGGAGGCCAACTTTGACGGCAGCCATAAGATCATCATGCAGACCGGAGACAGCATTATGATTCGTAAGGCATCTAAGACCACGGGAATTCTGAAACTGAATACGGAGAGTTTTCTCGCGGTACTGCATAAAAAAATGAGCGAATAATAGATGGATGACAGGGGATTATGAAGCAGACGATCAAGAAGCGAAGACATGAAAAAATCAACGAACTGGTCAGCAGGTATGAGATAGATACACAGGAGGAGCTGGCGGACAGATTGTGTGAAGCAGGTTATCAGGTCACGCAGGCAACGGTATCGCGGGATATCAGGGAACTGAAACTGTCAAAAGTCCCGGTGGGTAAGGGCCGACAGAAGTATGTGGCTTTTACGCAGGACGAGTCGCATCTGGGGGATAAGTACATCAGAGTGCTGCGGGAAGGATATGTGTCCATGGATCTGGCCCAGAATCTGCTGGTGATGAAGACGGTGCCCGGCATGGCGATGGCTGTGGCCGCGGCGGTGGATGCATTGAAAATAGAAGAAATAGTAGGATGTATCGCGGGAGATAATACGATCATGATGGCAATGCGCAATGAGGCAATGGCGGCTGCTGTCATGGATAAGATTGAAAGAATGCTAGAGCACTCATGAGGTGAAAAAATGCTACAAAGTTTACATGTGAAAAATCTGGCGTTAATTGACGAGGCGGAGGTTACTTTCGGTGACGGGCTTAATATTCTGACCGGAGAGACGGGAGCCGGTAAGTCCATTATCATAGGTTCCATCAATCTGGCATTGGGTGCGAAGGCAGATAAGGATATGATTCGCACCGGGGCAGAGTATGCTCTGGTGGAATTGATTTTTACGGTGGATCAGCCCAGACAGTTGGAAGCGATCCGTGAGATGGAGCTGCCGGTTGAGGACGGACAGGTTATCCTGCAGCGCCGGATCATGCAGAGCCGTAGCGTGTGCAGAGTGTGCGGCGAGACAGTGACAGCCAGACAACTGAAACAGCTGGCCGAGATTCTGATAGACATCCACGGACAGCATGAGCACCAGTCCCTTCTTCAGACCGGCAAGCAGCTTGCAATACTGGATGCCTACGCCGGAGAGGAACTTGCTGCCTGCAAGGAAGAACTACAGGTTATCTATAAACAGTATCGGCAGGCACAGGAGGAATTGTCTGATAATGTGGTAGATGAGGAGACGAGGAAAAGGGAGTCGGCGCTGGCGCAGTTCGAATGTCAGGAGATCTCGGAGGCAGAACTGACTGTAGGCGAGGACGAGGAGGCGGAGCAGATTTACCGGAAACTGGTCAACGGGCAGAAGATCCAAGAATCTGTATCTCTGGCTCATGGACTCTGTGGGTATGAAGAGACGGGAGTCGGAAGCAATATAGGGCGTGCACTAAAAGAAATCAGATCGGTGTCCGCATATGACGAAGCCCTGCAGGAATTGGAACGTCAACTGTTGGATATCGACAGTCTGTTGAACGATTATAACAGAGCGGCCGCGGACTATCTGTCAGAACTGGAATTTGACGGGGAATTGTTCGACCGCACGGAGAAACGGCTGAATCTGATCAATCATTTAAAATCAAAATACGGCAGTACGATAGAAGAGATTCTGGCGTATCGGGATAAAGCGGAACAGCTGTTGAATAAATACAGTGATTATGATGCATACCGCATGAAATTGGAGGAACGCGCAGATACTTTAAGGAAAGAAGCGCTTTTAATCTGCGAAAAGATATCAAATCTGCGTAGGAGCAGTGCGGATGCACTTGCAGGAGAGATGAGAAAAGCGCTTGTAGATTTGAATTTTCAGGAAGTGGCCTTCGAGATACAGGTGAGTTCCGACGAGGAGACGATGAGTGCCAGCGGATACGATAAAGTGACATTCTTGATCTCTACCAATGCGGGCGAGAAACCTAAGGAACTGGCACAGGTAGCCAGCGGCGGCGAGCTGTCACGCATCATGCTGGCGCTCAAGACCGTGCTGGCGGATAAGGACGAGATCGAGACGCTGATTTTTGACGAGATCGATACAGGGATCAGCGGTAAGACCGCGTGGAAGGTATCGGAGAAAATGGGCATCCTCGGCAGAGAGCATCAATTGATCTGTATCACGCACCTGCCGCAGATTGCGGCGATGGCCGACACGCATTTCTGCATAGAGAAGCGTGTGGAGGATAATCGTTCCATCACGGATATCAGGTGTCTGGATGAGACGGAGAGCATAGAAGAAGTTGCGCGTATGCTCGGCGGCGCCAGCATTACGGACAATGTCAGAAATAATGCAAAAGAAATGAAAGATTTGGCAAGAAATACAAAACAATACTAAATTAATTTGAATGATTTATCACATACTAGGAAGGACACGCTTTGTGTGTCCTTTTTGTGTATTTTTATTTCCGAAGGAATTTACTTCAAAGAATGGATGAGGATGTGATAAAGTGGGCAGATTAGTTAGTATGACAAAACAACAGGAAAGAATATATCGGGGGTTTTTGTACCTGCTGCTCTGTATAGCGGTGGCCACGCTCGCAGTAGTTGTCTATGTTGCCTATTGGGACAAAATACCCTCAACGATTAAAATACGTGCCGGCGTGGAGCAGGAACTGGATTTTAAAGTACCTGTTTCGGGAGAAATCTATCGGATTGATGATGAGGCAGCCCAAGTATCTTCTCTGCCCGAATCCATGGATACTGAAGGACAGATCGCTGAGAGTATATCCGGGAGTGTGGAAAGCATTCATGTAGATTTTGCACATACAGTAAAATTCAAGGCAAATGAGATTGATACTTATCAGATGAATCTGAAGCTGTTTGGAGTTCTTCCTTATAAGAATGTAGATATAGAAGTGATTCAGGATAAAATGCTGATTCCGTCGGGAATCCCTATCGGTATCTATGTGAAGACGAACGGGGTGCTGGTCGTGGGGATCGGAGAATTCGAGAACAGCGGCGGCACGAAAGTATCTCCGGCAAAATATGTACTGCAGAAAGGAGATTATATTCTGAAGGTAAACGGGGAGGAGATGGAGAATAAGAAGCAGTTTATACGGACGATCGAGGCATCCGAAGGAGAAAGTTTGGTGCTGACGATCAAGCGTAACAGTGAGGTAACAGATGTTATGATAACTCCGGAAAGTAATCAGAATCAGGAGTGGAAGTTAGGAATCTGGATCAGAGATAACGCGCAGGGTATCGGCACCATGACATATGAGGATACAGATCATACATTCGGTGCGCTGGGGCACGGTATCAATGATGTGGATACCTCTATGTTAATGAATCTGGACGAAGGGACGTTATATAAGACGGAGATCGTGGGGATTACGAGAGGCTCCAATGGTTCACCGGGAGAATTGACCGGTTATATTGAGTATGACTCTGATAATGTGATCGGGGAGATTACTGAGAATACGACGGAAGGGATATTCGGCGTATGCAATGAAGAGATCATGGACGCGGCATATTTTGAACCGATCCCTATCGCTTTAAAACAGGAGATCGAGCTTGGACCCGCGCAGATTATCTGTTCTGTTACAGGGGAGCCGGAGTTCTATGATGTGGAGATTGCGGAAGTCAATCTGGATGGCGACAATATCAACAGAGGGATCGTCATACGGGTGACGGATGAGAAGCTTCTGACGTTGACTGGCGGTATCATACAGGGAATGAGCGGCAGTCCCATCATCCAGAACGGCAAGCTTGTGGGCGCGGTGACTCACGTGCTGGTGCAGGATTCCACGAGAGGTTATGGAATTTTTATTGAGGAAATGCTGGGACATTAGGTATAGTTTATACAAGATATTTGGGTTAGACTTCTGCTTTATACAAGATATTCGGGTTAGGCTCCTGCGGAGGGTCTGACCCTGACATCCGGCTTACTTTTTTGCCGGGTGAAGTTCATTGACAACAGGAATTGGTTGTTTTATACTTGAAACGTTCAATAAGATAAATGACGTTGGTGTTTCCATATAAAAGAGCAGACCGGATTGGATGTAAAGAAGGATGAATCAGAACAAAGAAAAGTCAAAAGTATGGCTTATTTTATTTTTTATATTTTTGATTATTATGGTCTTGGCAGCAGGCATGGTAGTCAAGCGGTACATAAACTACAAGACGGCGAATGATCGGTTAGACAGCCTGCAAAGCGATGTAAATAGTAATATCGGGAAAACCATAGAGGGGCACACAGAGGAAGAGAATCTTGAAGACACAGAGGAAAATTCGGAAGCTGATGTAGCAAACGATATTGTACATGAGGGCGAAGATACTGATATAATTAATAGATTGGATGAGGATAAAGATACTGATATAATTGATATAGCGGAAGAGGATAAGGATACTGACATAATTGACAGAGTAGAACAGTCCGGTATTAAAATACCGAATAAAGCTCTGGACTGGAATGCGCTGCATGAAGAAAACGAAGATATTTATGCGTGGATCTATGTACCGGATACCACGGTAGATTATCCTGTACTGCAGCATCCGACGGATAATAGTTATTATCTGAATTATAATATGGATGGAACTAAGGGATATCCGGGGTGTATATATACAGAGGATTTTAACAGCAAAGATTTTTCGGATATTCATACAGTGATTTACGGTCACAACCTTAAAGATAAAACCATGTTTTCTTCTTTACATAATTTTGAAGATGAGAAGTTGTTTAACAAGGACCATTATATATATATTTATACGGAGGATTACGTATTCGTTTACCGGATATTTGCCGCTTATGAGTTTGATTCGATCCATCTTCTGGATAATTATGATTATACCAATGAATATGTTTATGAAGATTACTTGAGAACAATATATCAGACAACAGACCGGGTGGCAAATGTGAGATCAGATATTCAGGTCACGACAGGGGATAAGATTGTTACGCTATCTACCTGTACAGCAGATCATGATTCTAACAGACGTTTTCTGGTCACGGGGGTACTTGTAAATCCAAGAGGGTAGGGAATGTAATGTTAGATAGAGAAACTGTTGTTGAAAAAAAGAAATTCGGAATCGCCACAGTCACCATGATTATTATTATCACGATGGTTTTGACGGTTATCGGGAGTGTGGCAGGGATGCGTATGGTCGGTAAGGCTTCGCTGTCTGCTGCAACCGCGAGTGCAGAGATTATAGAGCTGGGTGAAAAGGCGGACGAAACGGAAACAAACGGGATTCTGTATAAAGACGGGGATTATGTTTTAAATGAAGATCTGATCACGGTACTTGTCATGGGAATTGACAAGGAAACCGTAATAGAAGTCGGCGGACAGAGCTGGGAAGAGGAAGAAGGGAGCGAATATGCAGGAGGACAGGCGGATGCGTTGTTTCTTCTGCTTATTAATCCACATGACAAAAATGTCTATGTAATATCGATCAACAGGAACTCCATGGCGGAGGTGGACGTTTTTGATGAAGAGGGCAATTATCAGGGGATTTTTACGAAGCAGATTGCACTCCAGCACGGATATGGAGACGGGAAAGAAGAAAGCTGTTTAAGGCAGGTGAAAGCAGTATCCAGAATGTTTCATGGTATTCCCATCCATGGGTATGCGGCGGTCAGTATGGATGCCATACCGGAATTAAATGATATGGTCGGTGGAATTACCGTAGAAGTATTGGATGATATTATCTATCCGGAATATGATATGGATCTTCATCAGGGAGAGACAGTAACGTTATTTGGGGAAAAAGCATATTGGTATGTCCGTCTTCGGAATGAAAATGTGTTTAATTCCAATGAGCTTCGTCTGCAGAGGCAGAAGCAGTATATGACGACATTTGCGGCAGAGGCAAAAAATCAGTCAATGTCTGATATTCGTGTGGCAGTTAATCTTTACCAGACGGTACACAAATATATGGTCACGGATATTGATCTGAATGAGTTTACTTACATGGTGACAGAATATATAAACTATGATTTTAATAGAGAAAATATGTTTTCCCTGCAGGGCGAAACCGTACAGGGCAGCAATTTTGAAGAGTTCTATGTGGATGAGGATTCCCTTCAGGATCTGATCATAGAACTGTTTTATGAACCGGCAGTAAAGTGAGTATACTGCGGTAAGTAATATAATCGATATCTTCCGGGGAACCACATCTTCGGTTTGATATAGCCACATGAATATATTAGGAGAGGAGGAGTGACAATGAAGAAGAAGTTTTTAGCAGTGTTAACTGCGCTGGCAGTTCTTACCATGGGGTCCATGACCGTAAATGCAAAAAGCCCCACAGTAGGTACTACGGAGGCCCCTGTCAGAACACAGAAAAGTTCAACGGCGGTGGCTGCGACGGCAGCACCTTCCGAGTATTTGAATAGAACAACCGTATCGGCAGGATATTCGATCTCCGCAGTATCTACGATAACCGTTCGGGCAACAGCAGTGGCAGTTCAAAATGCAATCTTAAATGATGTTGCATCCATTGCTTCAAGGATTGGAAATAAGGCTCTTGCTGATGCGGCCGGCAATTCAGCGAGTCGGGTAACAGCCTCTATTCTGACCGTAATTGAGGTGAAAGCATCAGGCGCTTCTAAAGATGCAAATGGCAACTATGTTGTAACCTTGAGTCTTCCGGATATTGCTGCCGGGGATGCCGTTGTAGTTATGCACTATACGGGTAATGCATGGGAAACTATTATTCCGAGCGTAGCAAACGGATCTGTGACATTTGCCAGTGCAAGTCTTTCTCCGATTGCGGTTGTAAAACTTGATGTATCGAGTGTTTCCCAGTCCCCTAAGACAGGGCAGACGGTGCCTGTGGCAGTAGTGCTTCTGATGATTGGCGCTGTCGGTACGGTAGTATGCGGGAAGAGGTATTTTGCATAATTTGCTTTTAGACTAAAATAAAAATAAGATCTTATTTTTCTAAATATCATGTGGTGGATATAGAAAGCAAAAGCCGGGCGGAGTAGCATATCCGCCCGGACGATTGTTTCCTGTTTTTGTAATTATTTACATAGAAAATATTTTAAATATTGAAGCATTGGATTCGGGAAAGGAATGCAATGAATACTCATGAAGAAGGTTTTGATTATAACAGCCATCAGTGGCTTCCTGCCGCAGTTTGAAAAAAATAATGTGAAGCTATTGCATGAAGCGGGATGTGAGATTCATTACGCATCAAACTTTAAGAATCCGATCTATACTTTTAATGAAGAGGATTTAGAGGCACAGGGAATCCGGCTGCACCAGATCGATATTGCCAAGAGCCCTTTTAAATTCGGAACAAACTTTCGTGCAGTCAGGCAGCTGCTTCATATCATCAGGGAAAATGACATTGAGATCATACACTGCCATAATCCCATGGGAGGCGTTGCCGGGCGTGTTGCAGCAGGGTTATCAAAACGAAAACCGTATGTGATCTATACGGCGCACGGATTTCACTTTTACAGGGGAGCACCTAAGAAAAACTGGCTGTTGTTTTATCCGGTGGAATGGCTGCTTGCCCGTATGACGGATATTCTTATTACAATCAACAGAGAGGATTATAATAGGGCGAAACGGCTTCCGCTTAAGGCAGGAGGCGCTGTATTTCAAATACATAGTGTAGGAGTCGATCAGGAGCGCTTCTTTCCGAAGAAGGAAATCAGTGAAACGAAGCGTCGGGAATTGCATGTGCCGGCGGACGCATTTCATATTGTAACGGCAGCAGAGCTGAATAAAAACAAAAACCAAAAGGTTATTATCGAGGCAATCAGCACACTGCCGCAGGAAGACATCTATTATAGTATCTGCGGAAAGGGACAGGAAGAAGCTTTCCTAAGAAAGGTGATAAAAGAAAAAGGGCTTGAGAACAGGATAAGGTTTCTGGGGTTCCGTACAGATATGGAAGAAATTTTGCAGACCGCGGATTGTTTTGCGTTTCCGTCCTACAGGGAAGGATTGGGAGTGGCTGCGGTGGAAGCACTGTTATGCAATGTAGTGCTTGTGGCTTCCGATAACCGCGGTACAAGAGAATATGCTGTAAAAGACAAAAACGCCTTTGTCTGTAAAGCGGACAGCGTACCGGAGTTCGCACAGGCAATCGGGACATTGTATAAGGATAAAGAATTGCGCGAGACGATGTCACAAGGCGGCAGGGCTTCTGCAATGGATTTTACGGTCGGTGAAGTAGAAAAAACAATGAAAAAAGTATACGATAAGGCAATGAATGTTTAATAAAGGAAAGAGGAATAGATTGAAAAATTATGCTGAAGCACTGATTTTTCAATCGGCAATTTGGGGCTCTGACATGGAGGATAGGATGGAACAGCCGCTTGTTTCTGTCATCATGGGTGTGTTTAACCAATGGGACGAGAAGATATTACGGGAATCAGTGAATTCCATACTAAATCAGACGTATTCGAAGCTTGAATTTATTATCTGGGACGACGGTTCTCATCCGGATGCCGCAAGGTTAGTGCAGAAGCTGACCGAACTCGATCCGAGAATTATCGTGGCAGGAAAAGAGAATAACAGAGGGCTTGCGTACAGTTTAAACGAATGTATCCGGCTTGCAAGAGGCAAATACATAGCGCGTATGGATGCAGATGATATTTCAAAGCCTCTCCGTATTGAAAAACAGATATTATTCTTAGAGACGCATCCGGAATACGGATGGTGCGGAACCGGAGCGGAGCTGTTTGACGAAGAAGGTACGTGGGGACAAAGAACTATGCCGGAAATTCCGCAGAAGAGGGATTATCTTCGGTATTCCCCGTATATTCATCCCTCGGTGATGTTTAGGGCAGAACTTTTTGATGAAAACACCGGATATCTCGCATCGGAAGAAACACTCCGCTGTGAGGATTATGAGATTTTCATGAATCTGGCAGGGCATGGGCAGCAAGGGTATAACCTTCAGGAAAATCTTTTCTATTATCGTGAAACGAGAGACTCCTATAAGAAACGAAAAGTAAAATTTCGTTTGAATGAAGCAAAGATCAGATATAGGAATTATAGGAAGATGGGATTGCTGTTTCCGATCGGATGGATCTATGTACTCCGGCCGATTGCAGCATGTCTGATTCCGGCCAAAGTATTGGAGCTTGTAAAGCGCTATGAGGGAAGTCGGGCTAAAAGAATCGAAAGTACTGATTGTCCGACAGAAAGCAGTTTGAAAGAAATGCAGTTTCAGACTGTTGAATTAATGTCTGCTAAATAAACAGGGTGTGCAGATGAAACGGTTGGAGGAAGATTATTTGGATAACCGGGAGCAATATCGGAAAAGGCTGAACTACTACAGAGCTGTCTTGCAGAGAAACCCCTTGCATATGCGGGCAGCGGACAGTGTGAAACTTCTTCCGACGGCCGGCACTGATAGAGACGGCATGAGGACACGGCGTGTTAGGGAGGAAGTTTTCCTGTATGTGTGGCTGCCGGTTTTGACAGAATATGTGGAATGGGTGCTTGAGGAAGCCGTAAATAATGGGGAAAAAAGACTGTATTTCCTTGCAAGAGATGGCTATATGATGTACCTTATGGCGAAAAAGCTTGTGGATGCAAGGGGGATTGATCTTGATATCAGATATTTGAAAATATCAAGATTTTCCATTCGGAGTGCAGAATATTATTTTGCCGGGAAAGCGGCACTAGATACCTTGTGCGTTGGCGGGGTCGATATTAGTTTCAAGAAAATCATGAAGCGAGCAAACCTGACAGAGGAGGAGGCGCTTCATATCGCAAGGCTGGCAGGATACATGGATGACTATACAACGGTATTAAGCTATCGGCAGCTTTGCACACTTAAGAAGGAATTGTCCGGAATCAGGCAGCTATTCGTCTATATAAAAAAACATGCCAAAAACTGCTACAATACAACAGTGTCCTATTTAAGACAGGAAGGGCTGTTCGAGGATACTTCCTATGCCCTTGTGGACAGCGGATGGGTGGGTACCTTGCAACTTAGTTTACAGCGGGTATTGGAACACGAGAAAGCAGGGAAGGTCAGGTTGCAAGGGTACTATTTTGGGCTTTATGCAAGACCGGAAGGGACGGATGCCAGTCAGTATCGCGCGTTCTATTTCGGTGAAAGAGATATTCTGAGAAAGATTTGTTTTTCCAATTGCCTGTTTGAAACAGTCCTTTCGGCTCCGGAGGGAATGACCCAGGGGTATCGATTACAGAAACAGGAGCTGCAGGAATCCGTTTATGAAGCCGTGGAAAATGACAGCAGGAATCCTAACGCAGACGTGATGGAGCATTTTGCTAAGCTGCTGATGCAGTATGCGTCATGTTATGGAGAGACAAGCGATGGCAAAGGTGCAGCACCTCATAAAAAGCATGTCAGTTTTGCGGAAAGCCTGTTAAAGTCTATGATGGGAAATCCTACGCAGTGGGAGGCGGAGGCATTTGGTGAACTGTTGTTTTGTGATGATGTGTTGGAACTGCAGTTACAGCCTGTGGCGGCATGGTGGGATGAAGAGGAGCTGCATAAACAGCGTTTTTTCAATAAGATTCTCATTAAAT
The DNA here is from genome assembly GCA_014804605.1 of Lachnospiraceae bacterium. GTDB lineage: Bacteria > Bacillota > Clostridia > Lachnospirales > Lachnospiraceae > UBA3282. Next base: position 39,449 of record JAAUZM010000001.1, read on the forward strand.
TGAACCTGAAATCCGGTATTCTTCACGAAAGTGCGTGGGCGGAGGGAAGTATTGCGAGGTTTGGAACAAAGTCAGGGAATCACATGAGACAGGAAAGACTCTATAAAAGTTTTATGTATCTGAGAAAGGCAGCCTACAAGTGAAGAGAAAAAACAGCGATTATAACAGCGACATCAGGCAGTATACATTTGTCATCCGCGAATTGACATCAAGAGAAATCAAGCGTAAATATGCCAGAAGCTCTCTGGGGATTCTATGGAGCGTTTTAAACCCGCTCTTATATATGGTTGTCATGTCATTGATCTTTTCTACCATGTTCAGACGTTCAATTGAAAATTTCCCGATTTATTATCTTACCGGGCAGATTTTCTGGAATTTATTCAGCGGGGCGACAAATTCCGCAATGACGGCGCTTGTAGATAATAGAAGTCTGTTAGTGAAAGCGAAGCTCCCGAAGCAGACCTTTGTGTTATCGAGAATATATACGGCTTTGGTAAATTTCGGATATACGTGCATTGCCTATGTACTGATGTTAGTGATATTTCGGATCAAGCCCTGNGTTACGATGNTGTTATTTCCGTTAGCNGTTCTCTCTATGCTTGCCATTTCGATCGGAGTGGGATATATCCTTTCGGTAATCTATATATTTTTNGCAGATGTGAAATATTTGTATTCCGTNTTTNTGACATTATGGATGTATATGTCGGCACTNTTTTATCCGGTTACGAGNCTGCCGGAAGCAATGCAGACCTTTATCGGCTGTAACCCNATCTATGTGGCAATTGCATTTGCAAGGGAGTGTGTGATATATGGAANAGTGCCTGNGGTCATGATGTGGATCAAGCTGGCNGCATGGAGTATCGGAAGTTTTATNGTGGGTATAAGCTTTTTTAANCGNAAGGAAAATCAAGTTATGCAGANAATCTGAAAATGCAGATAAGGGAAAANTTNTAGCGATGAAGGCAAAGCGGAAATATATGCNGGTTGCNNTGCTTNTNGCCGTGNTCTTAGGGGTTGNGGGAAAACCTGTGAGNGNCTATGCNGCGGAGGCNNCAGTGACTTTNGGATCAGANNGGTATGATAAGAAAAGTGGAAACACTTTTCCGGTGGGCGTGTATCTGAAGGCAGAAGAAGCAATCGGTGATTACCATATAGAAATTAAATATGACCGACTGCGACTTGAGTATGTAACAGGCGCTGATGAGGCAGATGAAGAAAACGGAGTAATAATCCTTGAGGGAAATGGGAATAGCCAGGAATTCAAATATCGGCTTCAGTTTAAAGCAATCAGTGGCGGAGAAGCTTTTATTGAAGTATCTTCCGTAGAGATGGAGCTGCAAAACAGTGAGGCAGATGAAGCTTTTACNNTTNCTGATTATAGCAGNGCCCCGGTTCATATCACGGGNGAGGATACNGCAGCGTTAGTTGAGGCGNANNTNGAGCAGCAGGCTGAGGAAGCAGAGAGNGCAAGACAGGCGGAAGAAGAAGCAGAGAGAGCGAGGCAGGTGGAGCAGGAAGCAGAGAGAGCGAGGCAGGCAGAGCAGGAGGCAGAGAGAGCAAGACAGGCGGAGCAGGAAACGGAACGAGAGGCGGAAAGAGAACAGGAAAACGATGGCGGTGAAAATGAGTCAGGGACAGAAGAGCCGCAGCAGGGAGAAAAAAAGAAGAATTATATCTTCTTTAATGTTTATTTTGTGGTCGCAGCAGCGGCAATTCTGTTGATTGTGATTGCGGATGTCGTGGTATGGAGTATCGTAAAAANNATACGGACAAAGCGTAAAAAAAGNAGNAGAAAAANGANGAAGCCNTCTGNTTCCANAAAGGGCAGAAAGCTTCGNAGNCGGGATATCATTGATCTTAACATAGNGNATTCNTCAGCAGATAAAGNNANGAAGNCTTCCGGTGATCANTCCGCACTGATGGNGGATGAGAGTGAGTATGATATTTCCCTGACGAGTGAGGATGAACTGGAATGGCAGTTAGGNAGACCGATCATCAGAATATGCGATGTGACCATGGAATTCANGCTNTATTCGGTAAATCCGTCCGGAATAAAAGAATATGCGGTACANTTANTAAAAAGAGAAGTATCTTATCGCAGGCTGTATGCCNTGTACCATGTGTCCTTCAATGTATATAAGGGNGAAGTGATCGGAATCATCGGNACCAACGGCTCCGGTAAATCTACATTGCTGAAAATTGTATCCGGAGCACTCAANCCCACGGAAGGCCATGTTGAAATAACGGGTCGCAGAAAAGTACAGCTTCTGACAATAGGAACGGGATTTGATATGGAACTGACTGCCAGAGAGAACGTGTTTTTAAATGGTTCCATCATCGGTTACAGCAAGAATTTCTTGGAAACGCATTATGAAGAAATCGTGGAGTTTGCAGANCTTCAGGATTTTATGGAGGAAAAAGTCAAGAACTTTTCCAGCGGCATGGTCAGCCGTCTGGGTTTTGCTATTGCAACAGCCGGTAAGGCGGCGGAAATATTAATCCTGGATGAAATCTTAAGCGTTGGGGATGAGTTCTTCAGGAAGAAGAGTCTGAAGCGGATTAAGGAAATGATACATGGCGGCAGTACGGTGCTGATGGTTAGTCATAATATGGGGACAATTCTTGAAAATTGTTCGCGATGTGTTTGGATTGAGAAGGGGGAACTGAAGATGGTTGGAGAGCCGAAGGTGGTTTGTGGGGAGTATAGGAGGATGAATGGGGAATAAATGGAAAATAAAAAAATTTTATTGGTATCGCATGAAATGTCATATACAGGTGCGCCGAGAAGTTTATTTCAAATAGCGAAAATTTTAAAAGAAAACGCATATTGTGTTTCGGTATGGACATTAAAAGAGGGAAATTTTGCGGAAGAATTTCGAGAATTGGATATAGAAGTAAGATATGTAGAATTTCCCAAGTCAGCTTCGGAAAGATTGGCACAAGATATTAAAGAATTTTGGATAGTGGTTGCTAATACTATATTTACCTCCTCTTTTGCCAGATATGCTCAGAAATTTACGAAAACAATTCTTTATATTAGGGAGGCGCGAAATATCCCCCAATTGATTGAAACATGTTTATTGGATGAAAGTGATATATTGAGTATATCTAATGTAGTGTGCGTTAGTGAGTATGCGGAAGAATTTATAAGAAGTAGATACCAGCTTGATAATATTACAGTTATACATAATTATGTGGATGATGAATTTAAAGGAAATATTCAACCAAAAAAGTTACTAAAAAAGGGTAAGCAAAAAAAAGAAGTTAATTTTTTAGTAGTAGGAACCATAGAACCACGAAAGGGCCAGGATATAGCAATACGTGCCTTTATTCAGTTATTGAGCAAAGATAAGCAGATGAAAGGATACTTACATTTAGTTGGGGCAATGCCTAAGTGGGCAGCAGATTATCAAAGAAATTTAAATTTTGATTCAGAGAAAAGAATCATATATCATGGTGAAATACATGATAGAAGAGAACTGTTGAAATTATATAAAAAAATGGATGTGATTTTGATCCCTTCAATAGATGAATCATGCTCTTTAGTGGCATTGGAAGCTGCAATGATGGAAAAAGCTATTATTCTGACAGAAAATACAGGAGCAAAATATTTGGTGGATTCGTCATGTATTGTTTGTACTAAAAATAGTGAGAAAATGGCGGAAAAAATGTATGAATATTTTTGCCAGCCAGAGAAAATGAAAGAAGACGGAAGGAAAAATCGGAAAAGCTATTTAGAAAAAGCAACTAAAGAACATTACAAAAAAGAATTTCTTGAATATTTGAGAAAGATAGAACAGCAGAAGTTTACTCCATTAAGGGAGGATGAAGTGAAGGTTTCCATTGTGGTGCCTGTATATAATATGGCAAGATATCTGCAGAACTGTATGAATAGTTTAATAGATCAAACGCTTTATGATATAGAAATTATATGTGTTAATGATGGTTCAACAGACAATAGCCTAAGCATACTAGAAAGATATAAAGAAAAGGATTCAAGAATCAAAATCATCTGCACGTCTAACATGGGATATGGACATGCAATGAATGTGGGGATAAAAAAGGCAACCGGAAAGTATATAGGAATTGTAGAACCGGATGATTATGTAGATTTTAGAATGTACGAAATATTGTATCATAGAGCGATAGCAATGGATGCAGATATCGTAAAATCTGATTTTTACCGATTTTATGGAGAAGGTGACGAGCAAGAGAATGTTTATTTTATGACAGCAAGAGCGATAGATAATTATGGGAAAGTAATATGTCCAAGAAAAGAGAAAGAAAGCTTTCGATATATTATGAATACATGGACAGGAATCTATCGCAGGGATTTTTTGGAAAATAATCATATATACCATAATGAAACACCAGGAGCTTCATTTCAGGATAATGGTTTTTGGTTTCAAAGTTTATGCTATGCGGAAAGGATAACTTTTGTAAATCAGGCGCTTTATTACAACAGACGTGATAATCCCAATTCTTCTGTTCATAGCAAAGAAAAAATTTACTGTGCGAATGAGGAATTTTCGTTTATTAGAAAGTTTTTAAAAGATAATCCTTGTTTAGAGAAGGAATTTCTTAATCAATTTTCATTAAAAAAATATCATACTTATTTATTTACATTAGAGAGAATTGCCTGGGAATATAAAAGAGAATATCTGAGAAGTTTTTCCAAAGAGTTTTGCGAGGCAGAAAAGAATGGTGAACTATGCCAAGCTGTGTTTACTCCACAGGAATGGTCAAATATAAACTGGATTATGCGGGATGACTCGGAATACTATGAAAAGATCGTGAAAGGCGCAATACAAATTTCAATTGTAATACCAGTTTATAATGCAGAAAAATTTTTGTATCAATGCTTGGAGAGTTTGAAAGGACAGTATTATCGACAGATTGAGGTTATTTGCATAGATGATGGCTCAACAGATTCTTCGCTGCAGATTATGGATAAATTTTCTAGTAGAGATGCACGTTTTAAAGTATTTCATCAGCAAAATTTAGGTGCAGGTGCTGCTAGAAATAAGGGAATGGAATTAGCAGTAGGAGAATATATTATTTTTTTGGATGCAGATGATTATTTTGCACCTGAAATGCTTCTTCATGCATATCAAAAGATTAGAACTGAAGAAGCTGATATTTGTATTATGGATTCATGGCAGCATGATATGCAGACAGATCGAGTTATTCCGTGCAACTACTCAGTTTGGACAGCGGAATTCCCTTGTAGGCAATCTTTTCGAATTGAAGATATTAATCAAAATCCATTTCGAAGTTTCAGGGGATGGGCATGGGATAAGTTGTATCGAAAGAGTTTTTTACTGAATAATAGGCTTAGATTTCAAGACCAGAGAACATCAAATGATATATACTTTACATATATGTCTTTATTTAAAGCGGATAAAATTACAATATTAGAGGAGCGGGTAATTTATCATAGAAGAGATATACCTAATTCTTTACCTATGACAAGAGAAAAATCATGGGATTGTTTTTATTATGCGCTTAATGCGATAAAGCAGGAATTAGAGAAAATGGGGTTATTTAAGAAATATAGAAAGTATTTTATTAATTATGCATTGCATAGTTGCTTGTGGAATTTGCAAACATTACCAGAGAGTTCGGCAATTGATTTATTGGAAAGATTGGAAAAAGAATGGTTTGAAGAGTTAGAGATCGATAGTTTGGACTTAAGGGAATATGAAGATCAAAGCGAGTATAATGATTATAAAAGGATAAAACAGGAAGGAAAAAAAGGCCTACAAATAAATAGGAATAATTATAATAGAAGTATGTTAGAGGCAAAAGTAGAAGAGATACAAAAAGATAAGGTATTTAATAGTGATATAGAATACTATCAGTACTGCTTAAATGAGATAAGAAAATCTAAGTCATACAAGATTGGGAGGGCAATTACATGGTTGCCAAGAAAAATACGGGGATGGTAAGGAAGGAGAAAATCCAATTATGGAAATAAAGGAAAACCAGTATGCTGTGTCTATTATTGTACCTACATATAATGTAGAAAATTTCTTGGAAGAATGTATGGATAGTATTATTGGGCAGAGCTTAAAAAATATAGAGATAATATGTGTAGATGATGGTTCAACAGACCAATCAGGAGTGATACTGGAAAAATACGCGCAAAAGGATTCTAGAGTTAAAGTCTATCATAATTCTAATGGAGGCTATGGTAAGGCCATGAATTTTGGCTTATCAAAATCAACAGGTGAATTTATTGGAATTGTAGAGCCGGATGACTATATAACCAATGATATGTTCGAAAAGTTGTATATAGCAGCAAAAGATAATTTAGTGACTTGTGTTAAGTCAAATTTTAAAAGATTTTATGGAGAAAAGGCAACTAGAGTTTTTGAGGAGGTTCTTTTTTCGGAAAAGAAAAGTTATTACAACAGAATTATTTTGCCTAAGGAAGAGCCAGCAATATTATTTGGAACCATGAACATATGGACTGGCATATACAACAGAGAATTTATAGAGAAAAACGAAATACGTTTTAATGAGACCCCAGGAGCATCATTTCAAGATAATGGCTTTTGGTTTCAGACGATGACATTGGCTGAGAGCATATATATCTTAGATGATTTTTTTTATATGAATCGTCGTGATAACCCTAATTCCTCAGTCAAAGGAACGGAGAAGGCCTTTTGCGTATTGAAGGAATTTGCTTTTATTGAAAATTTTTTGAATAATCATCCTGACAATAGGCAAATATTTATAGAATATTTTGTTAAATGTAAATTGATTGGTTATATTGGAGCATATAATCGCTCAAGTACAAGTCATAAAATATTATTTATTTTGAAAGTAAGTGAAGATTTATATAGACACTTTGAGGCTGGAGAAATTAGAAAAGAATTATATGGTCCGCAACAATGGAAAAATCTGAATAAGATTATATCCGATCCAATTCAATTCTTTATAGAAGATGTCAGTGAAAGTGGAAATGGATATAATAAAAAATTGGCAGAAACTTATGAAAAAATAGCAATAGCGAAGAATAAATTAAATCTGTTGGAACAGATTGGTGCGGTTCCAATATTTCAAACAGATGATACTCAGATAAATGAACCCAAAGTATCAATAGTTGTGCCAGCATATAATGCAGAACAATATATAGATGAATGTATTGAATCAATATTGGTGCAGACGTTGGGCGATATTGAAGTAATATGTGTTGACGATGGTTCTACCGATGGAACGTTTGATAAACTTTTGAAATGGAGGAGAAATGATAAACGAATTAGGATTGTATGCCAAGCAAACAGAGGGAGTGGATTTGCTAGAAATCAAGCAATGAAGATAGCAGTTGGTCAATATATCATGTTTATGGATGCAGATGATTGGTATCCATCAAATAATATAATAGAACGTTTATATTCAATAGCAGAAGAACGAGATATGTTTATTGTTGGAGGTGGAATTCGAGCTTATAAAAATAGTGAGATGTGTGATGTTTTGGATTATTATACTTTTCCGAAAGAAGGAGTTATTTCATTTGCAGACTATCAATTAGATTATGGTTATACAAGATTTATTTATAATTTACAATTTTTAAGAGATAATAATATTGAATTTCCTAATTATATTCGTTTTCAAGATCCTATCTTTTTTGTTAAANCATTAAGTACGGCGAAATATTTTTATGCGCTTGAGGATATTGTTTATGCATACAGAAAGCCTGATAAGAGGAAAAGATATAATGCAACACAGTGTAAAGATATTTTGTTGGCTTTGAGAGAAGAGAAAATAATAGCCCAAAAAAATAATTATATAATTTTGCAAGAAAAAGTAAAAGACAGAATTTTGAATGAATATTTTGATAATTATGCTTTTTATCTATGCTCAAATGATTTGTCTGTGGTTGAAGCTTTTGCGATTTTGCTTACAGCTCTTGATGAAGAATTTAAAACAAAACTTTTAAAAAAAATGGCATATTTTGTTTCAACTAGATATGTAATTCCGTTAAAAAAGATCAATCTTAAGGAAGAAGATACGAAGATATTAGGCGGAAACTTGGATAAGATTTCTAAGGAATTAGAAATAGCAAATAAAGAATGGAAGCAAGCTCGTTTTGAAGTTGATAGTATACGTAGTTCNTTTTCATATAAAGTAGGATTATTCATTACTATTATTCCGCGAAAATTAAGAGAATTGTTTAAAAATTTATTTGCACATTAAAACTAAAACAGAAACATCTAAGAGCAGGTATATTATCCTTAAGGCGACAGGGTTAAAATGGAAGGACAGAAACGCTTAGATCTGTTTGCTGATGGATAAAGCGANAGGTTGTCGGTTTTGAGAGATCATGAACATAATTGGTTGGGAAGAGGCTTGTTCTCCATTTATAGCAATATTTTGACTAGATCAGTGTTTCAGAATTACTGTAGAAAATATAGTGGATTCAGAACGGATCTGATATACAGGCTTCCAGTTGCTATTTATGGAGTGAGAAAAAGTATCGTTCATATACTACTTAAAAAGTGCTTATAATCATGGTTGGGCAACATATTTAGCAATATTCTTTATTACTTTTTTTAAAATTTTTCAACATCGAAATACAGCAAGACTGGTTTATGTAAAATGCAAAAACGTATAATATAGCAATTATGAAACTAAATGGCAGTGAAGGTTTAGGTATGTGTAAAAGAACATTATTTCAATTATTTAATAGTTTACAAGAGATAGACATATTAGAAGAAGGTGCGTGTGAAAAAATTGATGCAGTTAGAAAAGATTTTTTCTATGCTGATGAGAATATGGTTAATTGTATTTCTAAACAATGTGATTCAATTAATAGTATAGAAGATGGTCGATCATCAATAGATTATAAAGGTGCACATTATGAATTGTTTTTTAAAAAAAGTGATTCAAATAAACTTTTGGTAACGTTTGATGGAGCAAGGACTCGGGATGGTGGAAAAATAAGAGAAATTCCATATTTTCCAAGATGGTCATGGTATCCGTATATAGACGCAAATTTTTTATGCATTGAAGATCCAATGTATTATAAATTTGAAGAACTGAAATTAGGTTGGTTTTATGGAACTGATAAAGAAAGTTATATACAATATACGGCGGAAATAATTTTGGCAATATCAAATAAATATAATATTTCTTTGGAAAATATCATTTTATATGGTTCGTCTGGAGGTGGAACTGTATCAATAATGATTGGTTCTCTGATTAAAGGAGTTAAGGTAGTAGCATTAAATGCACAAGTAGAATTATTAAACTTTTCTTATGCTAAAGAATTTATGTCGATCACGGGGATTGATTTGACAACTAAAGATTGTTTTTTCCGTAATAATACTAAATATTTGATTGACAATGCACCGAGTACTTCATATTGTTTATTGTACAATGTCAGATCAAAGGAAGATTTAACATTACAAGCGGCAGTATTAGCGAAGAAGATGAATATTTCTCTTAAATATGGAATGACATGTCAAAATAATTTGACTTTTTGGCTTTATGATGCCCCATCCGCTAATCCACATACGGCATTAGATAATTATATTATGTACTATTTGATTCGATATTACATAGATAATGAAATAAAAATTAATCAATTTGATACATTTGTTAATGAGATTTGGAGAAATTTGAATATTCTTAAAGAATTAAAGAAAAAAAGAACATGTACAAATAATTGTTTTTTTTCTGAAAACGATCGAGTTAACTTGGTAAAAGAATGTTATGTAAAAAAATTTATCATAGAAGCAACCGGAAATTACAGTCATAGAGTTTTGGTGAATAGATTGGAAGATGAAGCATTATATCATCTAAGAATAGGTAAAGTTAAAATAGAAAGCAAAGAAAAGATAAGTGCTTTGACGATTGCGCTTTATGATAATGAAAAAACGGAGATTGAAAAGATATTTAATATTAAAAATTATGAAGAAATAGAATTATATTTTGAGACAGAGAGAAGGGGTAATAATTGTAGTCTATTACTTTATGGAGGAGAAATAGGGAAGACAGGGGGAAACATATTAGCGGTTGAAGAGGTATTGGTGGAAAAGATAGGGTATTTATGATAAATGAAAGAAATGCTGTTAACGTAAGGGCTGCTATTTCGCTATTTCATGCTACCATAAACTCAAGGCATATATTTCTTTTCTATCGTGGTCAGAAAAGACCGTAGCTGCCAGTATATTACGGCAGTTTCATCAGTGGATTTGTGACATCGTAATCCACTGTCATACGAAATATTCAATTCGCAATTCAGAGAAATTCATGCTTTACATCACATTTATAAGGCAGGAGTTTCCAAAGAAAGGCGGACGCCTGTGAAAATTAATTACATAGGAGAAATAAGATGAATATTCCGGATGATTTTCCATCATCTGTCCGGTGGTATGGAAATCACTTTTTAGATTCGTTTTTGTGTATACTGGATAATAATTTCTATGAGAATATTGGTAAAGGCTGCTACGCACCGCAGATGCGGCAAGGCCTTGACCAATATCCTCACAGAAATGTATACATGGTCAAGCACAAAAAAGGCGATTTCTGAGTACCGGAACTCCGATTTCCAAATTTCCGGATTTGTGATTTCGAGTCGCAAGAATATTCAATAAGATGGAAAAGATGATTCAGGGGAGCCTTGGTGTAGCCAGTGCATTTCATCCGCATCAAAAGGGATTCAGAGAGAAGCTTTCCAGATACATAAGTTTTGAAGAAGAGTTGGGAGTCAGGGAGGAAAAGCATATGATAGGACTGGGATTAAGCAGCACATGAGACACAAAATCTACCAACTATTAGTAAACAGGCATTCGGGAATTTCATACAGATACCATAAAGTCCATGACGGAACAACAGGTGTGCGCAGAATTGTTTCATGGGTTTATTTATTGTGGTTGAATTTTGCCTACTATGTTCTTTTCTGTCGTTTTCTGGGGCATAAGCCGGAAATGGATGTGTATGAGAGCAGGCTGCTTAATATCAAAATGAGTGAATCAGAGTCTTATCTTAAAAGCAATCCGTTTCTTTCGGTGGATGCATATGTGGAACGGCTAAAGAGTTATGACACCATATCCTTTGATATATTTGACACTCTGATTTTCCGACCGTTTGCCCAGCCCACAGATCTGTTTTTTCTGGTTGGGGAGGAATTTGACCGTCTGGATTTTAAAAACGTTCGTATTTGGGCGGAATGGGATGCAAGGGTAAAGTGTAAGATGCGAGACGGCCATACGGAGGTTAGCCTTAAGGATATCTGGGAAAATTTGGCAAAAGAAACGGGGCTGTCTGCCGAAGAGGGGATGGAGCGGGAGCAAAAAATCGANCAAAAGCTCTGCTATGCGAATCCGTTCATGNTGAAGGTATGGAANCGGCTTCAGTCCATGAATAAGAAAATGATCGTAGTNTCTGATATGTACCTGCCNNAAGANTGTATCGNAAAGATTTTGNAAAGNGCGGGNTATACAGGGATNGANAAGATATATGTNTCGAATGAATATCATAAAAGNAAAGCAGACGGCAGTCTGTATCGGGAGGTCATNAANGACTGGTGCAAANCGGATNAACAGNCGGCAGNNNTAAAANCGGGAAATGANATTTNCGNNNGAAGAAANAGNAAACCNTNTGTGCNNNNCAANGGNTTTTCNNTNGTACATATCGGNGACAATNCCCNNAGTGANNGGGATATGGCAAGGCGAANCGGTATAGATGTGCTGCCTTATCANAATATAAATAAAAANNTTCTGNTNTACCGNCCTNCAGATATGTCTTCTATAGTGGGCAGTGCATATAGGGCGATTGTGANCGGTCATCTTTATAACGGGCTTTATTCTTATGGGATGGACTATGAGTACGGATTTATTTATGGCGGTCTGNTTGCGGTCGGATACTGCAGCTTCATTCATGAGTATTATAAGCAGCATGGATTGGATAAAGTGTTATTCCTGTCAAGGGATGGGGATATATTGAAACAGGTGTATGACTTTCTTTATCCGGAGGATTCCACGGAATATGTTTACTGGTCNAGAAAGGCCGCGGTAAAGCTTATGGCACATAAGGACAGGCATGATTACTTCCGGAGGTTTATTTATCATAAGATGAACCAGAGCTATACGGTATCGCAGATTTTGCATTCCATGGAGTTAGACAGTCTGATCGGACAGTTGACGGACTGGAAAGAAATTTGGTTTGCCAAGGAAAGAGATGAAAAGAACGGACAGTTCATCGATTTAAAACCGGAGGACAAACTGACAGACAGAAACGGGCCTCTGCTCAGGGATTTTTTGGAAGCAAAGTGGGAACAGGTAATGGAGGCATATGCTTCCCAAATGACAGCAGCCGAAAAGTATTATACCCAAGTGCTGAACGGATGTAGCAAAGTGGCAGCAGTAGATATCGGCTGGGCAGGAAGTGGGGCGGTGTCGCTAGCTCATTTGGTTGAGAAGATTTGGAAACTACCGTGTCGGGTGACCGGAATCATTGCCGGGACCAATACGCTGCATAATGCAGAGCCGGATGCATCCGAGATTTTTCTGCAGAATGGGAAGCTGGTGGCATATCTGTATTCTCAAAGCCACAACAGGGATTTGCTTAAGAAACATGATCCGAATAAAAATTANAATGTTCTGTGGGAATTGCTNTTGTCTTCACCGACACCGCAGTTTACAGGATTTTATGAAGGCAGACAGAACCTAAGCGGGGAGAATTCACGGTATATCGAGGACTGTGACATTACTCTTACTTTTGGTAAAGCAGATAGGAATCAGGAAGAGATTCGGGAAATTCAAAGGGGCATTCTTGATTTTGCACATGAATACCATAGGCATTTTAAAGATTTCCCCTATATGTTTCATATCAGCGGCAGGGATGCGTATGCTCCGATGCTTGTTGCTGCTAGTCATCATGAGCGGTATTTGCGGGCAATTGAAAAGAGGTTTTCTTTTGAAAAGAATATTGTCTGATGAATATGAATCGTAAGCTTCATCTGTAGTGCGATGCCTTAAGGTTCCATAGCATACTTTCATTGTTTATAATAGTTTATGTCGGAAGTCGTCAATATACCGACAAAGCGCTGCGATCAAACAGTAGCGCAAAAAAACTGTAATTAGGGAAAATGGAGGAGTACAATGGAGACTTTAAACGTGACAACATCAAGAGATGAAGAGCAGTTTTATCGGATTTTGAACAATCTGATGCGCACCAACAAAGCGTTTCAGATTATGATAACCGTACCGTCGGGAACGAAAGAAGACGATATACAAATAACGGAGGCGGCAGCACAGCCGAATACGGTACGTGATTTGGAGAAAGACGTGACGGATATGATCCATGAGATCGGCGTGCCTGCCCATATTAAAGGNTATCAGTATCTGCGGGAGGCGATNATGATGTCGGTGGAGGATGTGGAGATGCTTGGNTCNATCACCAAGATTCTCTATCCGACNATCGCNAAGAAATANCAGACCACGCCCAGCCGTGTAGAACGCGCCATAAGGCACGCNATTGAGGTGGCGTGGTCGAGAGGCAGGATGGAGACGCTGGATGCGCTGTTTGGTTATACGATCAATACCGGCAAAGGCAAGCCTACGAATTCGGAGTTCATTGCGCTGATTGCCGATAAGATACGGNTGCAGTATCGCAACTGACAATAATAGCNGCNGNCGCTGTGCCTGCGGGAACAAGCCCCGCTTTTTTGCGATGCTGTTTTTCAAAATTAATCCTTTTATTGCCAATCAAAATGCTGTATAATATGTTTTAAGAGTTGAAAAGACTGGACAATCTATTTGTTGGAGGGTTAGCATGAAAAATATTTTGTTTGTAGCGTCAGAGGGTGTTCCTTTTATCAAGACAGGTGGTTTGGCAGATGTAGTAGGTTCTCTGCCGAAATGTATCGATAGGCAATATTTTGACATCAGGGTGATCCTTCCCAAATATACCTGTATGAAACAGGAGATGAAGGATAAGCTCACATATAAAACTCATTTCTACATGGGTTTCCATTGGAAAGAAGAATATGTGGGTATCATGGAATCCGAGGTTGACGGGGTGAAATATTATTTCATCGATAATGAGTCATTTTTCGGCGGTTTCAGACCATACAGTGACAATGCGCTGTTTGAGATCGAGAAGTATGCGTTCTTCTGTAAAGCAGCACTTTCCATCCTGCCGGTGATTGATTTCAGGCCGGATTTGATCCACTGCCATGACTGGCAGACGGGGCTCATTCCGGTTTATCTGAAAGAGAGATTTCAGGGCGGCGATTTCTACAGAGGCATCAAGACCGTTATGACCATTCATAACCTGAAATTCCAAGGAAAATGGAGTGTGAAGGAAGTCAAGGAGATTACGGGGTTGCCGGATTATTTCTTTACGTCCGATAAGCTGGAAGCATATAAGGATGCCAATCTCTTAAAGGGCGGTCTGGTGTATGCGGATGCTATTACTACCGTCAGCGATACTTACGCAGAGGAGATCAAGACGGCGTTCTATGGAGAGGGACTGAACGGACTGCTCTGTGCCAGAGCGCGGGATCTGAGGGGAATCGTCAACGGTATCGACTACGATGAGTTTGATCCGGAGACAGATCATTATATTGAGAGCCATTATAACGCAGTTAATTTCCGTAAAGAGAAGATTAAAAACAAGCGTGCATTACAGGCGGAATTAGGGCTTAATCAGGACGACAGGACGATGATGATCGGTATCGTGTCCCGTCTGACGGGTCAGAAAGGTTTCGATCTGATCGCCTATATTATGGATGAACTCTGTCAGGATAATGTGCAGATCGTGGTGTTGGGAACCGGTGAGGAGCAGTACGAGAATATGTTCCGTCATTTTGATTGGAAATACCATGGTAAAGTATCAGCCAATATCTATTACTCCGATGCGTTATCCCATAAGATCTATGCGGCGAGTGATGTGTTCCTTATGCCATCCCTGTTCGAGCCTTGCGGTTTGAGTCAGCTTATGTCTCTGCGGTACGGCACAGTACCGATCGTGCGGGAAACTGGTGGTCTGAAAGACACCGTACAGCCATATAATGAGTATGAGGGAACCGGTACGGGCTTCAGTTTCACGAATTATAATGCCCATGAGATGCTCGGCACTATCCGTTATGCGGAGCACATATACTACGATAAGAAGCGTGAGTGGAATAAGATCGTGGACAGGGCGATGGCGGTAGATTTCTCGTGGCATGTATCTGCGAAGAAATATCAGGAGATGTATGACTGGCTGATCGGTTAAACCGGAACTGATGGTAATACTTACAGGATATCAGAGCAAGTCCCTTGGCTTGCTCTTTTTGACCGTATGGGAAAACAGCGATTACTCGGAGGCAGCACATGAACGAACAAAAGAAAAAGAATAATTTTGTGCGCCAAGCGGGTATTCTGGCCGCATCGGGCATGATCGTCAAGGTCATCAGTCTGATCTATCGAAGCCCGCTGCGGAGTATTATCGGGCTGGAAGGCAACGGGTATTACAGCACGGCGTATAATATTTATGCGATCATACTGTTGATCTCTTCCTACAGCATACCCTCGGCAATCTCCAAGGTGATCGCACAGAAACTGGCCTTTAAGGAATACCGAAACGCGCAGCGGGTTTTTCAGTGTGCGCTTCTGTATGTACTGGTGGTGGGCGGTTTCGCGTCTGTCTTTACCTTTGTGGCGGCACCATTGTTGATGGCGAACAGCGTTCATTCCGTGGCGGCGCTGCGGGTGCTTGCACCGACGATCTTTTTTTCCGGTTTTCTGGGCGTGCTAAGGGGCTATTTTCAGGCATACGGCTCCATGCTGCATACATCGATTTCCCAGATCTTAGAACAAATTTTAAACGCTGCGATAAGTATGCTCGCAGCTTATCTGCTGATGAAGATGGTGGCGGAGGAAAGCGCTACCACACAGGCGGTCTATGGATCGGCCGGGAGTGCGCTTGGCACCGGGGCGGGTGTGGTGATAGCCCTTCTTTTTATGTTCGGCATGTATCTGCTGAACCGTAAGATGATTAACAGGCGTGCCGACCACGATAAAACACAGCATACGGACAGCTATGGGGAAATTTTTAAAACGATCTTTACGGTCGTGACCCCGTTTATCTTAAGTACCTTTATTTATAACTGCTCTACCGTCGTGAATATGTATATTTATTATGGTATCCTGATCGATTACAGGAGGATGGATTCGGTGACGGCGCATATTGATTACGGTATTTTTTCGACGCAGGCCGTGTCGATGATCAACATTCCCATCGCCATAGCTTCCGCCATGTCTTCCGCGGCCATGCCGGGAGTGGCGGCATCTTATGTACGGCAGGAATACAGGAAGACAAAACAGCAGGTATCTAAGGCGATCCGAATGACAATGCTGATTGCCATACCGGCATCCGTCGGACTGCTGCTTTTAGCCAAACCGATCATGCACTTTATTTTCCCACAGAAAGATTCGCTGGATCAGGCCTCCGGGCTGCTGGCCGCTCTGGCTGTCACAGTCATCCTGTACTGTCTGTCAACGCTGACGAATGCTGTTCTGCAGGGAATCGGTAAGGTCAATACACCGGTCATCCATTCAGTGGTGGCGCTGGTGATTCAGGTGCCTGCGCTGATGGCGCTTTTGTGGTATACGGATCTGAATCTGTACGCGCTGGTCTGCGCCAATATCATTTACTCTCTGGTCATGTGCATTCTGAATCAGATTTCGGTCAGAAAGCATTTGGGATATAGGCAGGAGCTGGTGAAAACTTTTGTTATACCGTTTGTTTCCTCGTTATTGATGGGGGCGGTGGCGTACGGTGTATATTACGGATTATATATGGTGCTTCCCGTAAGCAGGGTGGTTCTTTTAGTGGCGATCGGGATCGGGGCTATGGTTTATTTTGCAATGATCCTGCTGCTCGGCGGAGTGAACGAGAGAGAACTGCGTGAATTCCCGAAGGGAGCTTTGCTGGTGCACATTGCGAAGAAGGTGCACTTATTAAAGTAAAAGAGAAAATAGTAGAGAAACGGAATAAATGATTGTCCAATAACAAATACTGTTTAGGACAATCATTTTTATTATAGGAGGTAATCATATGGCAAACTTATCAGAGTTAGATTTACAGAATCTTCGCCACCTCATGGGCGGCTACGATGTGACGCACTGCAAGATGAAAGAGTACGCGCAGTGTGCGTCCGATACGAAGGTAAAGCAGTTTTTTGAAAAAGGCGCGCAGTCTGCGATGCAGAATAAGCAGCAGTTGATGGAGTATTTGAGATAACAGATGTTGCTTTGAATGCGGCAAGATGTGAAATGTAGGTGGAATATAAAGAAAAGGAGTGCGAATTATGCAGATGGAAGAAAAAACAATGGTAGCGGATACGCTTACCGGTATCAACGGAGAGCTGGTGCGCTTCGGTGAGATGATCGCCCAGACAGAGAATAAGGAGTTAAAGCAGACCTTGAAGCAGTTCCGTAACGCCTGCGAGCAGTCTCAGGAGGAATTATATCAGATCGCACGTGAAAAATCGTACTATGTGCCGGCCGCAAAAGCGACACAGGCGGAGATCGATCATGTGAAATCGCTGTTTACTTCGCAGACTTTGTAAGAAAGCGAATATGCGGTAAAAATTAATATGACGGAATGAGCATATCAGAACACGCCGGGCGGATTTGGACTGCCCGGCGTGTTATGCCGTCTTTACTTATCTTCTAAATTCAATATGTTCCTGAGATGGCAAACGAAATGAAAATTGTGTTTTGCCATTATAGTTAGATACAGCGAAGTCGCCGATAGAAATAATGTCCATTCCAATTAGCACATCTATTCCCTGATTACCTATTTCAGAATCCATAACAATCAGATTTTGAATTCGTACTTCGTTATTCAAAATCAGATTAATAATATATTTATTCATAATGCCTGTGCCGGATGGGGTACTTACTCTGACCTTTCCGGTAGGTAAAAGATTTAACTTTTCTACCAGCTTTTTAGAAATGCAAGTGGCCGTTGCACCGGTATCCCATTGCGCTTTGACGGGAACAACGCCGTTAGTTGATTCAACAACGGTCGCAGTGATGAGTTTTCTTTGGATATTTCTGTATTTTTCTGTAAAAACAGATATTATCATATGTGTAATCTCCTAGATTATGCTTACTAACTGCCAAGATGAAATGTAATTTGTATAGCCTGATTCATCACCGTTGCATTCCTGAACAATAAAAGATCCTAACGGATACTTTTGAGAAGTCTCTTGAATCGCATTTATTTCGTCATCAAAGACCCCAAGCACTGTTTGATTCTGTATGGCTATAAATTTATGTCCATATTTTTCATAAAACTCGGAATAATGTGCAATGAAAAAATCAAAATCTGTCTGTCGTTCGTTTTCACCATATGCATTCATATGAGCTGTCCTCCTTATAGGTTGATTATATTATATAATATCTGTAATTTCCATGATATATATGATTTTCAGACCATCTTGATTCTCGAAATATCCGAGTCAATTGCCATAGAATAATTCGTGTAATACACGACAAATCCCGGCTTGGCTCCGGCCGGTTTCTTCACATGCTTTTTCTGGATATAGTCGATCTCCACCTTGTTCTGTTCCCGCCCTTTAGAATAGTATGCGGCCAGACGCGCGGCCTCCTCGAAGGTGCGGTCGGGCAGTTCTTTTCCTTCGGTTTTGACGATGACATGTGATCCGGCTTTCTGCTTGGCATGGAACCACCAGTCATTGCCGGTGGCGAACTTGAAAGTCAGTTCATCGTTCTGGTAATTATTCTTGCCTACATACATATGGAAACCGTCGCTGCTGATATAGTGAAAAGGCTTGCTGGTGATCTTAGTCTTTTTCGTGCCGCCCTTCCTGCGAATGTAACCGCTCTCGATCAGTTCTTCCTTGATCTCCACGAGATCTTCTTCCTGAAGGGCAATATCCAGAGCAGCAAGGATGGATTCCAAGTGTTCAATCCCCTCTTTGACTTGAATGGTCAATTCGGAGAGCGCTTCGTATGTTCTTTTCATTTTGCCGTATTTATCGAAATATTTCTTGGCATTTTCCTGCGGGGTGAGCGTATCATCCAGCGGAATTGTTACAGTCTCATTGGTATAGTAGTTTAAGGCTTCCATGGATTTCGCACCGGGTTCTATGTTGTACCCGTAGGTGTTGAGCAGTTCGCCGTATACTTTGTACTGCTCGCGCTTATCTGTATCTTTCATCTGTTTCATCTGCAGATCGTATTTCTTTACATTTCGCTCTAAAGCGGTCTGTACGATCTTGCGCAGGTCAACGGATTTCTGGCGGATACGCGTTACCGTGCTGCGCTCCGCATAGTATTGCTCCAGAACGACGCTGACGGAATCATAGGTCTTGACGGTTTTATCTGCGTAAAGCGTCAGCGGCAGTGAAGCAAATTCGATAGGTTCCCGACCGTCATAAATAATGGACGGAGCAAAACTACCCGACACGATCTGAGACATCATGTCCGTGAGAGTATCGTAGAGCGCGTGCAATGAATTCTCTTCCAGCACGTTGGCAGGCAGATCGCCGTCTATCCCGGCACGATAACAGATTTCCTGCGCTATAATAGGGGAGAGACCGGTATAGGAAGTGTAAAGCGCTTTATATGACGCCATGGGTTTTTCATGCATATGTTCACATAAGTTTACATAACTTAAGAGTTCGACACTTTCATCTGATTTCGCAAATACGGAAGCAGCAGGTGGGTATATGGCTTCGGTTTCTGTCGCTGTCTGTTTTTCCAAAGGGGTGTCGGTCAAGCCNTCGGATACNTTTTTTGCCATCATATCAGTATACATTGCACAGAATCTGAGCGGATTCCACTTATTCTGTGTCTGCGGGATAAANTAGTCTCTGCCCGGCAGCACCTCTCGGACGGAACTCACCATACCGGAGATATGCTTGATGCTGTCGATGATCTTGTCCTGACCGTCGCAGAAAATAATGTTGCTGTGTTTNCCCATGANCTCTATAATNAGTTTCTTGCGGCAGAGATCGCCCAGTTCATTCAAGTGTTCCAGTTCCAGATGAATGATNCGTTCCAGACCGGGCTGGGATATGCCGATAATNCTGGCNTTCTGTAAATGCTTGCGCAGAAGCATACANAANCCCGGNGCNGTCATCGGNCTGGGTTTNTTCGTCTCCGTCANATAGACCAGCGGCAGAGAAGCATTTGCAGAGAGCAGCAGCCGGTATTGCGAACTGTTATTTTTAATTGTCAGCATAAGCTCATCGCTTTCCGGCTGCGCGATCTTATAGATTCGTCCGCCGAGAAGCGTATCATGCAGTTCCNTNGTAANATTTGCAATTGTNATTCCGTCAAAAGCCATGATTCTGAATTCCTTTTTTCATNGAATATTTTCTTTTTGTCTATTCACGCCTATTCTAGTAATCAGGCGTCACTCNTAATGAACATATAGTAACTTCAATGTTATTTTTCACACCTATGCCACAGCCTAAGCTCAGAGAGGAGATAATATCTGAAGGAACCCCTTAAAAAGCGTCGGCACTTGACGAGGTATTTTACGAGTCTAGTGTCCGCTACGCTTTTTACGGAGCGAGAGCGCGGTGACGCAGATATTATCTNCNCTCTGAGCGACCGGCTTTTTCAACGTATGAATAGCAACTCTCATTTTACACCACGCNCATATACTTTTCAACTTTCTTGACTACTTCCCACAATTATTCTATAATTAAATCTGTACGCACAGATATACAATGAAGGCGGCAGCAGAGCGAACGGCTAGGCTGTAGCAGAAAGGCCAGTATACGATTATGATAAAGAGCATGACCGGTTTCGGCAGATATGAAGTTGCCAAAGGAGCGCGTAAGATCAGTGTNGAGATGAAATCCGTCAACCACAGATATCTTGACGTGAGCATTAAAATGCCTAAGAAGCTGAACTTCTTTGAAGCGGCGATACGAAGCGAGTTAAAGAATTATATTCAGAGAGGTAAAGTGGATATTTTTATCACTTATGAAGATCTCACAGAATCTAATGTATGCGTGAAGTATAATAAGGAGCTGGCGGCGGAATACATGGGCTATCTGACGCAGATGGCGGAAGATTTTGCGCTGGATAACGATATCCGTGTCTCTACGCTTTCCAGATATCCGGAAGTGTTCAGCATGGAGGAGCAGACGGTTGANGAAGAGGAACTGTGGCAGCTTCTAAGCGAGGCGATCAAGGGTGCGGCGGAAGGATTTGTGGAGACCCGGATCAAGGAGGGCGAAAACCTCAAGAATGATCTGGTNGAGAAACTGGACGGCATGCTCACTCATGTGGATTATATTACGGAACGCTCGCCGCAGATCATTGCGGAATATCGGCAGAAACTGGAAGAGAAAGTGAAAGAGCTTATTGAGGATGTGAAAGTGGATGAAAGCCGTCTGCTTATGGAGGTCACGATCTTTGCGGATAAGGTGTGNGTGGATGAAGAACTGGTGCGCCTTAGAAGCCATATAGAGACCACAAGAGAAAATCTCGTTCAGGGCGGCAGCATCGGGCGTAAACTAGATTTTATTGCGCAGGAGATGAATCGGGAGGCAAATACGATTTTGTCTAAAGCTAACGATTTAGAGATATCCAACCGTGCCATTGAGTTAAAGACGGAGATCGAGAAGGTGCGGGAGCAGATTCAGAATATTGAGTAGAGAGAGGAACCGGATATGGGCAGGCTGATCCACATAGGCTTCGGCAATGTTGTAAATACGGGCAAGATCATCGCCATTGTAAGTCCCGATTCCGCACCCATCAAGCGTATGGTGCAGAAGGCGAAGGAATCCGGTATGGCAATTGACGCGACGCAGGGACGCAAGACGAAGGCGGTGTTGGTGATGGAGAACAGTCAGATCGTGTTATCGGCGCTGCTTCCGGAAACCATATCGGGCAGAGCACAGGCAGAAAGCGGGGAGACAGATGAAACGTAAGGGCATATTGATCGTTGTTTCCGGATTTTCGGGAGCGGGCAAGGGCACTTTGGTAAAGAAACTGATAGAAGAGTACGAGGGCTACGCATTATCCATTTCAGCCACGACCAGACAGCCTAGACCGGGAGAAGAGGACGGCAGAGAGTATTTTTTTCTGCAAAAAGAGCAATTCGAGCGCAAGATCGCTGAGAACGGGCTGATTGAATATGCCTGTTATTGTGAAAACTATTACGGCACGCCGCGGGAATATGTAGAACAGCAGCTTGCGGACGGCAAGGATGTGATTCTGGAGATTGAGATCCAGGGTGCGCTTAAGATCAAGAAGCAGTACGAGGATGCATTACTTCTCTTCGTCATGCCGCCAAGCGCAGAAGAGCTCAGGCGCAGGCTGGAGGGCAGAGGCACTGAGACGAAAGAAGTGATCGACAAGCGGATGCACCGCGCCGCAGAGGAGGCGGAGGGGATCGAGGAGTACGATTATATTGTGGTTAACGATGATCTGGATACCTGTGTCGGACAGCTTCATGAGATCATAACGGCAGCTCATAACACTCCTGACAGAAATAAGGAGTTTATAGAAAATATCAGAACAGAATTGGAAGGAGAAAAATAATGTTACATCCATCTTATGCAGACCTGATTAAGGTCGTAAACAGTCAGGTAGAGGAAGGGGAAGATCCCGTAGTAAGCAGCAGATATTCTATCGTGATGGCTACGTCCAAGCGGGCGAGACAGATTATCGCGGGGGATGAAGGGCTGGTGGAATGCAAAGGCAAGAAACCGCTCTCTGTTGCTGTAGAGGAATTGAATCAGGGCAAGGTGAAAATCACAAGTGAAGAGAATTCCGACGAAGAGTAATAAAAAAGTATTGTTCATATCCTTAGGGTGCGACAAGAATCTGGTGGATTCCGAGATGATGCTGGGAATGCTAGCCGAAGGCGGTTACGAATTTACCGATGATGAACGGGAAGCGGATATTGTGGTTGTCAACACCTGCTGTTTCATTAACGATGCCAAAGAAGAGAGCATCAACACGATCCTAGAGATGGCGGAACTCAAGAAATCAGGTGATATTGAGATCCTACTGGTAACCGGTTGTCTGGCCCAGCGCTATCGGGAAGAGATCCAGACAGAGATTCCGGAAGTGGATGCAATCCTCGGCACGATGGCGATTGATGAGGTGGTAAAGGCACTGGATGAGGTGTCCCACGGCATCAGGGAGAATCATTATAAGAGTCTGGAGGAAAGGCCGCTGACCGGTGTGGAGAGGATCGTAACNACCGGAGGACACTACGCTTACCTGAAGATTGCGGAAGGGTGTGACAAACACTGCACCTACTGCATCATTCCGAAAGTGCGGGGAGCTTACCGCAGCGTACCGATGGAGAGTCTGGTGCAGGAAGCGCGTAAGCTGGCTGANAGAGGTGTGAAAGAACTGATTCTCGTGGCGCAGGAGACCACGCTCTACGGTTCGGATCTCTACGGACATAAGGCATTGCCGGAGCTTCTGCACAAGCTCTGNGAGATAAACGGTATCTACTGGGTCAGAATTCTCTACTGTTATCCGGAAGAGATNGATGATGAGCTGATCCGTACCATTCGGGAGGAAAAGAAGGTCTGTCATTATCTGGATCTGCCGATCCAACATGCTTCCGACAGCATCTTAAAAAGAATGGGACGCAGAACCGACAGNCAGCAGCTNCAGGATGTCATAGCAAAACTGCGAAGGGAGATTCCCGANATCTGTCTNCGGACGACGCTGATTACCGGCTTCCCGGGNGAAACNGAAGAAGACCATGAGGAGGTCATGGAGTTCATCGATCGGATGGAATTCGACAGACTGGGAGTATTCACTTACTCTCAGGAAGAAGATACNCCNGCNGCGNTCATGGACGACCAGATACCGGAGGAAATCAAGCAGGAGAGACAGGCGCAGNTTATGGAGCTGCAGCAGGAAATCGCCTTTGAGGCCGCGGAGAATATGGTCGGTAAAGTGGTCACAGCCATGATCGAGGGAAAGATTGCGGATGAGANTGCNTATGTGGCGCGGACCTATAANGATGCCCCNAACGTGGACGGCTATCTCTTCGTGAATACAGCCAGAGAGCTGATGACGGGAGATTTTGTCAGGGCACGGATAACGGCGTCCAATGAATATGATCTGATTGGAGAATTAGAAGATGAATTTACCCAATAAATTGACGATGTTTCGGGTGATATTGATCCCGTTTTTTGTAGTATTCTTGTTGGTTGACATAACAACATNCGATAAGTGGATCGCACTTGCGATNTTCATNGTGGCGAGTCTGACAGACCTGCTGGACGGCAAGATTGCCAGAAAATATAATCTGGTGACGAATTTCGGCAAGTTCATGGACCCGCTGGCCGATAAACTGCTTGTGTGNTCCGCATTGATCTGTCTGGTATCGCTTGGGAAGATAGCGGCNTGGATGGTCATTGTCATCATAGCCAGAGAGTTCATTATCAGCGGNTTCCGGNTGATCGCATCGGACAACGGCGTAGTGATNGCGGCAAGCTACTGGGGAAAGTTTAAGACCACGTTTCAGATGGTTATGATTTGTCTTATGATTGCGGATATAGAACAGATCGGTCTGGTCACGGATATTGTGATGTGGGTGGCAGTCATACTGACAGTGGTTTCTCTGGTTGATTATCTGGTGAAGAATAAAGATGTGATGAAAGATACAAAGTAGACAGAGTGGGAGTTTCTGTATCTGTGCGGAAGCATCGCAGATACGGCGGCTGTGTCGCTGTGAATCGACAGGCAGTGTACAGGTGGCAGGAATGCTTCAGAATGGACGAGAATATGGTTGTAGAATTGATTTCGGTTGGAACGGAAATTCTCTTAGGCAATATTGTGAACACCAATGCGGCATATCTGGCTGAGAAATGTGCCGGTCTGGGGCTTTCGTGCTATTATCAGGATGTGGTCGGTGATAATGAGCACCGGCTGTACGACACGATCAAGACAGCGCTGTCCAGAGCAGACATATTGCTTTTGTCAGGCGGGTTAGGACCGACACAGGATGATTTGACAAAAGAAGTTGCTGCGAAAGTGCTGGGTAAACCTCTGTATCTGCATGAGGCGAGCAAGGCTGCCATTCAGGAGTTTTTCGAAAAAAGAGGAATGGAGATCACGGATAACAACTGGAAGCAGGCGATGGTACCGGAGGGGTGTACCGTGGTAGATAATCCAAACGGCACGGCACCGGGTATTATTATGGCAGAGAAAGGCAAGCATGTGATCCTGATGCCGGGACCGCCGAATGAGATGATTCCGATGTTTGAGACATCCATCATGCCGTATTTAAGCGGTTTGCAGTCCTGCGTTATTTTTTCCCAGACTGTCAAAGTATGCGGTGTGGGAGAGAGCAAAGTTGAGACGATGGTGCAGGACTTGATCGATCAGCAGTCCAATCCGACGATAGCGACTTATGCTAAGACGGGCGAAGTGCATCTACGTGTGACGGCAAGAGCTGAGGATGAGAAGGCAGCCAGAAAACTGGTTAAACCGATGGTGAAGGAATTAAAAGGACGGTTTGGCAATCATATCTATACGACGGATGATGATGTGACATTGGAGAAGGCAGTTGTGGATCTGCTGCTGGCCAACGAGCTGACGATCAGCACGGTGGAGTCCTGTACGGGAGGTCTGCTGGCGGCGAGACTGATCAATGTGCCGGGCGTGTCGGAAGTGTTTAAGTCCGGATATATCACTTACTCTAATAAGGCGAAGCGCAGGCTGCTTGGAATTAAAAAGAATCTTCTGCTGAAACACGGTGCGGTCAGTGAAGAGATCGCAAGAGAGATGGCGAAGGGAATGGCGCTCGTGTCCAAGTCGGATGTGACAGTCAGTATTACCGGAATCGCCGGACCGGAAGGCGGAACGGAAGAAAAGCCGGTCGGGCTTGTGTATATCGGCTGCAACGTCTGTGGGCGGATCACGGTAAAGGAGTGTCATTTCAGCGGTAACCGCGCTAAGATCAGGGAGAATACGGTTTCGTCNGCATTATCTTTGATGAGGGAATGTATATTGCAGTATTACAGTGAAGTGACATTCGGCGGTAAGGACAAGTAGCTCATCGGGGATTGCGTTAAGAAAGATAAGAGGATAAGCAAATGAGTCAATCGGATCAGTTTGATAATTATTATAGCGGCAGTGATGACGAGGTGCCGGAGAGCGGTGTAAACGAGGTGGCAAAGACCATGGATATGAATGAGATGGCTGAGACAGTTCCGGATGAGAGTGAAATGGTCGAGCTTGGAACTGATGTGAATGAGGTAATTGGGACAGTTGAGAATGTGAGTGAGACGGTTGAGTTCGGGACTGGCGGGAGTGAGATGGCCGAAGCTGGAACGGATGTAAATGAGGTGGTTGAGCTCGGAACGGGTATGAATATGGCAACTGAGCCCGGAATAGACGAAAACGATGTGATAGCTGTCGAAGTTAGCGGAATGGTGGAATATGCTGGAAATGATTCCGTAGAAGTAGTGCAGAATGATGGTTTATATGATGAGCAGTCCGGCAACAATGATCCGTACGATAATAGGGATTCATATNGTAACAGTAATTTATATGATAACGGTAATCCCTATGGTAATAGTACCCCATACGGTAACGGCAATCCGTATGGTACCAGTGCCCCATACAATAACAGCAATCCGTATGGCGGCAGTACACCATACAATAACAGCAATTCATACGGCAACAGTGCACCATACAACAACGGAAATCNATACGGTANCAGTGCCCCATACAATAACAGCAATCCGTATGGTGGCAGTACACCATACAATAACAGCAATCCGTACGGCAGCAATACCCCATACAACAGCGGTAATCCATACGGTAGCAATACACCATACAACAACAGCAATCCGTATGGCAGCGGTACTCCATATAACAACAGTAATCCCTACAGTGCTAATCCCTATGGCAGCCCGCAGGCACAGAACACAAATCCATATAATACACAATATAATAACAGCAATCAATATAATACGAATGCCTCAAACGGCAATGGATTTTATAACGGACAGCCCGCACAAAACAATAATCCATACGGCGGCAATTCCTATAACGGACAGACTGTGCAGAATAATCAACAGAACCAGTACGGTAATCCGCCCTACGGGAATGGCAATCCACCATATGGAAATAATCAGTACAGTCCTTATGCCACACCGCCTAAGAAGAATAACACCGGTCTGATCATCGGTATTGTCATTGGCATTATTGTGCTGTTTCTCATTACTGTGTTTGTACTTGCATATAAGATAGTGACGTATACAACGAAGAAGACTCCGGAACGTAATGCTCGTGAAGAATATAATTTCGATTATGATGATGACCGGAATAATAATGACTACGACGACTATGATTATGACGGACACCATTACGATCATGATGACTATTACTATTACGATGATGATGATTTCTTTGGCGGCTATGATTTCGACTACGATTATGATTATGATGATTACTTTGACTATAATGATAACAGCGATGATGACCGCTATTACACGCTTCATAATGAGATCAGGAGCGACCTGTCCTATTCGGTGAAAATGGAAGACTTCGAGTATGATACCACATATAAGAATGTGGATATTCGGGTTACTTATCCGGTTGTTGAAGGCAAAGACGTTCCCAATCTGGACAAGATCAACAGTACGATCAAGGACGAGATTGACTTCATCACGGAGTATTTCGAAGATGAGTATCAGGATTACATGAGTGATGACAGCGATTATTTCACCGGGGTTTCAGAGGGTTACGTGGCCTATATGGATGAAGAGAAACTGAGCATTGTATTCAATGAAACCATATCCAGCTATTATTTCAGTGATGTATTTCTGTACAGTATTAACATTGATATGGAGAATGGAATCATCTTGGATAATGAGAGTCTCTTAAGTATTGATGATGATTTCTCAGTGGATTTCAGAAAGCGAAGTGAGATCCAGAACAGCGAGGCAAGTACCCGCTATCTTTCGATGATGACTGATCAGGATATTACGAAGCGTTTTAAGTCCTCAGATATTATCGTTTTCTATACACCTATGGGGATGGAGATCGGGTTTAATTTCGATGAGGGATGGGTGACGGTCACCTATGAAGATTATGAGAAGTATCTGAAAGTATTTTAGCTGTATTGGGGATTCGGATACCGGTTATTTGTGGTATACGGTGCTTTGACAAAATTTAATATGGAGAGAGTTATGCCTGAGCCGAGTGGTTTGGGCATTTTTCTTTTCACAAGAGATTTTGTTTGTAACAATGAGAGAAATGGGTACTTTTTTTGTTTATGTCATGAATTTGATATTTTATAGATAAATCTGATATATGTGCTTATATAAAACAGGTAGAATAAACAAATAATCGGATCATATAAGAACGGGTTTATCACAAACGAATCACATATAAGGAGGGATGTAAATAGCGTATTGTAGATTCAGTAAGTGCAAGACAATGTATGCTCAAATAATAGAAGGAGGAGCTATGAAAAGGAAAGTAAACATTTTGATACATAGTATAATTCTGATATTTATACTGGCGTTATTTGTGGGAAATTCTGCCGTGCGTGCAGAGGATGAGGTTAGGATCAACCACACAAAATATACAGTGAATATCGGAGATGAAGACAATGAGCTTCAGCTTAAGATGGAGAACCAGAAAGAAGGAGATAAGAAACCGAGATGGGTCTCCTATAATGTGAATGTGGCGACCGTTGACCAGAACGGTGTGGTAACGCCGCTCAGAAAAGGAAAGGCCATCATTTCATCGGGTATTGGCTTCCCGCGTAAGACTTGTGTCGTTACGGTGGTGGACCCCAGTGTGGAATTGAATAAGTCAGCAGCTACGATCTATCGTTCGGATAATGATAATACGCCGGGCAATAAGGTCACGCTGACGGCGAAAGTGAGCGGAGCTACGAGGGATGCCAAGGACATTGTATGGAGCAGCAGCAATGAAGAGGTTGCCAAGGTAGTGAAGGACTCCAGAGGCAGAGGCGTAGTTACTTCCACAGAAAACGAGGGAGAGGCGGTCATAACCGCAAGGGTAAACGGCAGAACCGCATCCTGTAATGTAACCGTTCTGAATACTGCCCTCGAATTGAATACGGCTAATATGCAGCTCAGTACGAGAGGTGCGGGAAGCGCCATCAGACTGGTGCCCACAGTTGTAGGACCCAAGAGGTCGGTTACGTGGACCAGCTCTGACAGAAAGATCGCTACGGTAAGCGGCGGCAAGGTGACCGGTAAGAAAGAAGGTACCGTGATCGTGACTGCGAAGGCGAACGGTGTAGAGGCAACCTGTACTGTAACCGTGAAGCCGGGACAGATTTCAATTAATAGAGAGACGGAACTGCTCTATGTGACAATGGACGGCTCCGAAGTGACAGCAGCAGAGACGAAAGAACTGAAAACAAACGTGACAAACGGTGATGCCATAGCATGGTCTTCCAGTGATGAAAGCATCGTTAAGGTGGAAGGAAAGAATAGAGGTAAGGCTAAGATCACCGCTGTCGGCAAGGGAGATGCAGTCATTACTGCAACATGCAATGGAAATACAGATACCTGTAAGGTAAAGGTAGCGGAAACGAAAACATACATAGATGAGGATGACGTTAACTTGAAAACCAAGGGAACGGCAAGAAACTATACTCTCAATTATCATGTTGAAGGACGCAATAAGGCGATATGGACAAGTTCCGATACGAAAGTAGTATCTGTGAACAGAGGAAAACTTGTCGGTAAGAAAGCAGGAACTGCAACTGTTACCGTGAAGGCGAACGGCGTTGAGGATAAAGTGCGTGTTACCGTAACGGATATGGCAACCATTTCGCTGGATCAGAAAGAGTATACCCTGTATACAACAGGAAAAGGCAATACCGTGACATTAAAGGCGACAGTAGACGGAGCAAACAAGAAAGTAACATGGACCAGTAATGCTTCGAAGGTCGCAGCGGTAGATGCGAAAGGTAAGGTAACGGCTAAGGCTGGTGGACGGGCACTCATTACGGCTACAGCCAACGGCGTGACCGCGAAGTGCTGGGTCAATGTCAAAGTACCTAAGATCATTCTGGATAAGAATGAATTGACTATCGGTATTAACCCGGAGGAGCCGGTGAATCTGTGTGAGGAAACTTCCATGGAGATTATAGGTGAAAGCCAGACTGCTACATATACATCTTCTGATTCAAAGACGTTAGCAGTGAATAAAAATGGTTTTTTGACTCCTAAGAAAGCAGGTAATGCGACGATCACGATCAAGGCAAACGGCGCAGTGAGCGAATGTAGGGTGACCGTGTCGGCGTGTAAAACACACAATTGGATTATTGATGCAGACGATGAAGGTAATAGACCTGCTACCTGTGAAGAGAGCGGACTGTCTGTCGAAAAATGTAGCGAATGCCAGGGTAAGAGGCAGAATGTTACGAATCCGTTAGGGCATGACTTCGGAGCATGGACTGTGGTTTCCAAGCCAACAGAGACCGAAGTGGGTCTGGAAAAACAGGTATGTACAAGATGTAACGAAGAGAATACGAGAATAATTCCCGCTAAGAATAAGGGTGAAGTGGTGTCCGGCTATAAATTAGTTTGGGAAGATGATTTCAACGGAGATGAGTTGAATAGAGACGACTGGAACGTGGAACTGCATGATCCGGGCTGGGTTAATGCAGAATTACAGGCGTATGTGGATACTACGGATAATATCTCTGTAAAAGACGGTAATCTTGTTATTCAGGCAATCAAGGACGGTGATAAATATACGTCCGGAAGAATCAACACACAGAATAAGCATGATTATACGTACGGAAAATTTGAGGTAAGGGCGAAAGTACCCAGCGGTAAGGGATTCCTGCCGGCATTCTGGATGATGCCCACCGATGAGAATTATTATGGTCAGTGGCCTAAGTGCGGTGAGATCGATGTGATGGAAGTGATGGGACAAGAGACCAATGTAGCGTACAGTACGCTGCATTTCGGCGAACCTCATACACAGCAGCAGGGAACATATAAATTGTCAAAGGGTGATTTCTCAAAGGAATTCCATGTATATGCATGTGAGTGGGATCCGGACGAATTCAGATTCTATGTAGACGGCAATCTGTTCTACACGGTAAATGACTGGTTTACCCAGAAAACCGGATTTGGCAAGGTAGCATATCCTGCGCCTTACGATCAGCCGTTCTATATGATACTGAATCTGGCTGTGGGCGGAAGCTGGGTAGGATATCCGGATGAGAAGACGCAGTTTGGCGACAATGCACAGCTCGTAGTGGACTATGTCAGAGTATATCAGAAGGATAAATATGATACCAATGTAGAGAAACCGGATAAAGAGGTATATCTCAGAGAGCCGGACGAAAGTGGAAATTATATCATTAACGGTGATTTCGCGAAGGCAGAAAAGCTGCCTAAGGGCGCAAACTGGCAGTTGCTTGAGGCAGGAGATGGAAAAGCTAAGGCGGCAATCAAAAATAAAGAGTTGCAGATTACAACAACGAATGCAGGCGAACTCAATTACAGCGTACAGATCGTACAGGCAGACCTGCCTCTTGAAGAGGGAGGCAAGTATAGGCTGTCCTATGACGCATATGCAGATGAAGCGCGTACGATGATTACTGATATCAGTGCACCTGATAGAGGATATATCAGATATCTGGAGGATAAGACTGATGAGTTGACTAAGGACAAGCAGCACTTTGAGCATGAATTTGACATGAAGTCAGATAGTGATGCGAATGGAAGAGTAGAGTTTAATCTGGGTAATCAGGGCTCTACCGCGAAAGTTTATATCACCAATGTCAGACTGGAAAAGGCCGGCGCAGCAGCGGAAGATGTGAAAGACATTCTGCCGGACGGCAACTATGTATATAACGGTTCCTTCGATGAAGGTAATGAAGATGGCAGATTGAGACTTGCATACTGGGATTGGGATATTGACAAGTGCAAAGGTGCAAGCGTCTCAGTTACGAGTGACGCTAAGCGTGAACTGAAAGTTGTAGTGCCTGATACGGTATCGGCGCTTGACGATGTAGTAGTTTATCAGAAGCCTATTGCAATCAAGGGCGGTAAGACGTATATGCTGAGCTTTGATGCTTATGCGGATAAGGAGAAGACAATACAGACTACTATAGCAGGAAATACATATGCAAGTGATCTGACTACACAGAAGCAATCGTACAAGTATGTGCTTGATCCGGCAGCGGAATTAGATGGTAGCGAGCTTCGCTTCCTGCTTGGAACAGCAGGCACCACCTATATTGATAATGTCTGCGTGCGGGAAGACAAAATGATCTTAAATGGTGATTTCTCTAGCGGTATGACAGGGTTTGAAGTTTATGTGAATGATGGTGCCAAGGTGTCCGGTTACACGGTAGACAGCTTGAATGAGGAAAATGCTTTCTCAATCGATATCACAGATACCGGGAAGGAAGATTGGTACATTCAGTTGAAACAGAACAATATCAAGCTGGAAGAGGATAAGTGGTATAAGATCGGTTTCGATGCGAAATCTACGTTGGATAGAAAGATTATGTATGCGTTGCAGAGAGACGGCAGCAAACATAAGAATGATGCAGGTGGAGAAGACTGGACACCGTATTCCGGCTCACAGATCATCGACCTGACCGAAGGCTATAAGCCCTTTAGCCATACGTTTAAGATGACTGAGGGTACAGATCCGGAGACTATACTCAGTATTTCCATGGGAGCCGTAGGTGGAACACAGATTTCGACGAAGCATACGGTTGTGATCGACAATATCACATTAGAAGAGACAGATCCTGTAGAGATACCGCCGGTAGAAGAAGGCAAGGAAATGATTGCGAACGGTGATTTCTCGGAAGGCGATGCTCATTGGAAACCTGAAATTAACGGTGGAGAGGCAGATATCAGCTTTGCAGACGGAAAAGCAACCTATAAGATAACCAATGTTGGTGCTGTTGATTATGCTGTAAAATTAAATCATACAGAAGAATTGACACTGGAAAAAGGTGCCTCATATAAGGTCAGCTTCAAAATTCAATCTACTGCAGCAAGAACTGTGAAATATTCGTTCATGACGCCTGATTATGTTTGGTACGGTGGGGAAGACTTAGAACTGGCTGCTAATGAAGTAAAAGAAGTAGATTATCCAATGAATGTATCGAAAGATACGAGTGATAAGATTACCTTTGCAATCTCCATGGGTAAGATTGAAGGGGAGGACACTCCGATATCCACCATCGAGATTGATGACATCAGTGTTAAGAAAATTGGTGGCACAGGTGGAGAAAAGCCAGAAAAACCTGTTGATCCTGTTGAAAGTGGTACGAACCTGATCCAGAATGGTAATTTTGAAGATGGTGATGCTCACTGGGTGAACTCAAGTTATGGAGAAGGAAAGGCAGAAGCCAGTTTCGAGAACGGAAAAGCGACCTATGTGATATCCAATGT
>JAAUZM010000002.1 GCA_014804605.1 Lachnospiraceae bacterium
CAAGATGAGATATCCCAGTTAAGTAAGACCCCTTGGAGACTACGAGGTAGATAGGCTTAAGGTGTAAGTGCAGCAATGTATTAAGCTGATAAGTACTAATCGGTCGAGGGCTTAACCAAGACGAAAAGTAATTCTAAGGTTCCAAAGAACGGAACCTAAGAATCACTATAGTTTCGTCTGGAAGAATCATAAATGATTCTTCCCATAGAAACGAGTAGGGTAAAGAAAGCATTGTAAGGAGATTCAGGTTCGGTTTTGAGGGTATGTCCCTCACATGCAGAACAGGTTAGCGGTATAGTTAATCTGCGAAGCAGGTAAAAAGGCTTCCGCAAAGCCAATGGGAAGAATTACGAAGTAATTCTTCAGCAATTAATTTGCGGAGCAAATTTATTGCAATCCTCGATAGCTCAATGGTAGAGCACGCGGCTGTTAACCGCGGGGTTGTAGGTTCGAGCCCTACTCGGGGAGTTTCAGCGTAACAGGGAAAGAGCTGAATGTTTTAATTAGGCTCCATGGTCAAGCGGTTAAGACATCGCCCTTTCACGGCGGTAACACGGGTTCGATTCCCGTTGGAGTCATTGAGTTATATTTACTCACGGACCTTTAGCTCAGTTGGTTAGAGCAACCGGCTCATAACCGGTCGGTCCCGGGTTCGAGTCCCCGAAGGTCCATTGACAGAAGGCTGCTTCTGGATATATAATGTAATAGTTGAAACGGCCGGGCCCGGTGGCTCAGTTGGTTAGAGCGCCGCCCTGTCACGGCGGAGGTCGTGGGTTCGAGTCCCATCCGGGTCGTTTCACGGGGTCTTAGCTCAGCTGGGAGAGCATCTGCCTTACAAGCAGAGGGTCATAGGTTCGAGCCCTATAGGCCCCATTGATTAGAGAAGAATTTGTTCTTCTTATAATCTGCCGGCGTGGCGGAACTGGCAGACGCACAGGACTTAAAATCCTGCGGGACTAACCTCCCGTACCGGTTCGATTCCGGTCGCCGGCATAATTTTTTTAGGTAGCTCAATTCCTTGTAAACAATGGGATTGAGCTGTTTTTCTTTTATATGTTGTTTTTTTGCCACCTATTACGATGCGTTGTGGAACACTGTAATATGATTGTACCCAACCTGCCATATTGACGGATTGGGGTTTTTTCGATATATTTAATAAAGTGTATTTAATAAATAACGTTTATTAAGTTGGGCGTGTTCAAAATTAATACTTTATACAATAAACTTAACAAATGGATTTGAAAGAAAGAGCTGGTACATACATTTGAAATATTATTTTAAAACATGGCTCGGGTCATACGAAAGGAGAGAAAATATCATGGCTATAAAAAACAAAGCAGTTATTTTTGATATGGATGGAATTATTTTTGACAGTGAACGGCTGATTCTGGATTGTTGGGAGAAAGTGGGGAAGAAGTATCAGATTTCAAATATCAGAGAGGTCTGCATTGACTGCACCGGGACGAACAGTGTAAAGACCAGAGAAATTATTTACGCCTATTATGGAGAATCCTTTGCGTATGATAAATACAGAAAAGAAGCTGACGAGTTGTTCAGAGAATATGTCCGAACGAGGGGGATGCCGGTTAAAAAAGGCGTCAGGGAACTTCTGCAATATCTGCAGGCGGAGAGGATACCGATCGGACTTGCCTCGTCTACGAGATTGGCGATTGTGGAGGAAGAATTGCGTCAGGAAGGATTATATGGCTATTTTCAGGTCGTTATGGGCGGCGACCAACTAAAGAGAAGTAAGCCGGAACCCGATATTTATCTGTTGACCTGCGAAAAGATGGGGATTCTGCCGGAGTGTGCATATGCGATCGAAGATTCCTATAATGGTATCCGTTCAGCCTACAGTGCCGGCATGATGCCGATCATGGTGCCGGATATTTTACAGGCGGACGATGAGATGAAGGAGAAGAGTGTTGCCATATTGCAGGATCTGCTTCAGGTGAAGCAGTATTTTCAGGAAGAGGGGTGTCCTGGTGGCAGGAAATCTGATTAAAGATGAAAACCTAAAGGTGCTAAGGCGCGTTCTGCGTAAAGAAAAGGAAGCTACGAAACCGCAGCTTGCAGAGAAAACAGGGCTTAGTGTCGTAACGATACAGTCGTTAATAAAAACATTGGTTGAAAACGGTGAGGTACTGGAAGGGGAAATGGTGCAGCCTAGACTGGGAAGACCGGCAGTAACCTATCGCTTTCATGAGCGTGCCAGACTGGCATTGATTATCTTTATGTATGAAAAAAACGGAAAAGACACGGCGGTCTGTGAAGTATGTGATTTGTATGGCACCAGTATTGATCGGATGGAAAAGAAGTTAAAAGATGTTTCCAGAGAAAGCTATGACGACATGATTGAGGAGATGCTGGGGAAATATTCTGAGATCATGATAATCGCATTGGGACTTCCGGTTGTGGAGAGAGGCGGCATGATTCTTGCCAGTGACTATCCGCGGCTTTTGAATGTGAATTTAGCAGATTATCTGACAGAAAAGTTTTGCCGGAGAGTTCTGATAGAAAATGATGTGAATGCGACGGTTTTCGGATATGCGATGCAGGAGGAAAAGAAGCGGACAGACCAGCAGTATGTGGACAGGGAATGTGCGGAAGAAGAGTGCATGGAGCAGGAGCATGCAGATGAAGAACTGTCGGAAAGTGAACGTGTGAATAACGGGCATACGGGGTGTATCGCAGGAATCTATATGCCGTCTAAGTATCCACCGGGGGCAGGAATCTGTCTGGATGGAAAAGTGCAGCGTGGCAGAGACGGCTTGGCTGGAGAGATCAGGCTCTTACCAACCTCCATTGACTGGGATCATTTTGCTTATGAAAAAGAAGCGGTAGAAGAATATCTCTTACAGACGATGAAGGCATTCTTTTGCTTTTATAATCCGGATAAGCTGGTGCTGTACAGCGAAATCGTAGATGAGAGTCTGTTCGGAAGGTTGGAACAAATGTGCCAGAGCCGGATTGAGAAACTGCTGATTCCGGAAATGGAGATAAAGAAGGAATTGAAAGAGGATTTTGAAGCCGGCATGATACAGATTGCTCTGCGGGAAATTTTATGAGGAATCTTCTGCTTTTTCTGCTTGAGACTTTTGGGATTCCAGTCGTCGGCATAATAAGAGAGACACAGTGGAAATACTGTATCTCTCTTATTATTTAGCGCGTATAACTGTGCCGACACATAGCTTTCGTAGCTTTTTTGTTTAGGGGAATGTCTGTCGGTGAAGAAAGAGTGTGTAGTAGCATGCTCATACTCAATCAGTCGTTTGTAAAGTCGATATCATATCTTGTTCCGTGGGAAAAAAGAACGCCGTCTGTAAGCTGTATGCAAAGGATACAGGTGTTTTCGTCATCAAAATTATTGTGACCGTTATCAATCCAAGTATGGAATGCTTTTTTTAGTTTTTCGGCTATATCTTTATTCTCAGGCTTACCGTAATAACCGAGATTGATTCCTTTTCCATGGGCGGTGAACCAATCACCGGCAATTGCAACGGTAGGATTTTTGGCTATTTGTTTCATCTTGTTTGAAAGTGCATAAGTAATTATATAAAATACTCCGTCTTCATAAAAAGCATTTACGTTTCGCACATATGGCATGTCGGCATCTACGGTTGCCAGTGCTATGATATTATCCTTCCCGAAACGTTCATTCATGATCTTCTTTGATTCTGAGGTTAGTTTTTCCATTCTCTATTTCACCTTTTTTGTTTTTCTTTAAGAAATACTTATGCTGTTAGCGATCAATTTGAAAATAGCAAGACATATTTCGGTTTCGTTTTGTTCGAATAGTTTTATTATAATTCATTAATCGATAAATGTGAACCAATTTGAAGTGCCGATCGGGTTGCAAAATGCTATTGACCTTATGATGTTTTATTGATATAATCTGTTTCACTATATGAGTGAAAGTGGTGAATACAGTGAAAATTGATTACAAAAAAGGGATGGAAAGTATAGAAAACAAATTCCTTAGGCTTCCAAACATTCAGAAATATGAAGTGGATCGGAAAACGGAGGATGGATTTATTGCATCTATTGAGATGGACGATGGTTTTACATTTAAAATATATGTCTATTTTGTACAACAGGCATATCCGTCAACTGTCATACAGCTGATCGAAAAGAAAAGTAACGATACAGGAGTCAGCATTTTAGTATCACCGTATATATCGGATAGAACAGCTCAAATATGTAAAGAAAACGGAATGGGATATTTTGATTATGCCGGGAACTGCTGGTTTGTGGGACATTCCATTTATCTGTCTGAACGGGGGAACAAGAATCCTCAGCCAAAACAGTGTAGTGCTGTTTCTGTATTTGAGAGATCATCTGTGGTATCCTCTTTAATCCTGCGAGAGCTTTTTGCAGATGTAACGCGGGTGTGGAAGTTAAAGCATTTGTCCGAAAAGGTTGGATGTAGCATCGGTCAGGTGTCTAAAGTAATGGTTTTTCTTGTAAAGAATGCCTGGGCAGTTAAAATGACAGATGGGTATGTTCTTTCGGAACCTGACGCTGTTTTAACAGAATGGAGTAGGACTTATGGTAAAAAAGAGATATTTTCCTATCCTTGTTACAGTCTGGATAACACTTCTGTTTTAGAAGGAAAACTGCGGAAATTAAAGCAGGATATGGGGATAGAGACTTATCTTACAGGTTTTTCAGGAGGAGTTCGGTACGCACCAGTGGTTCGTTATAATAAAGTCCATGTATATATAGCTCCGGAGGACATACGAGAAGCAATCGATTATTTGGGGATAAAGGAGGTTGACAGTGGTGCCAATGTGATTATTTTCCCTTTAGAGAATGATTCTTATATAAAGGACTGTCGAATCGTCGAAGGAGATATGGTCGTGTCACCGTTACAGATCTATTTGGACAGTATGCGGTTAAAAGGACGGGGAGAAGAAATGGCGGAAGCTGTTATGAAAAAGGAGATTATTAAATGGTAAAAGACGAAGATTTAAAAAAGAGTACCGACTACTCAGAGGGACAAAAAGAAGCGGCTCACAGAATACTGATAGAACTGGTAAATATTTTTAAGGAGTATGAAGAGGATATCCTTATTGTAGGCGGCTGGGTTCCCGATTTAATGTTTCCAGGAGAAGGTCATATAGGTAGCGTGGATGTTGATGTTCTAATCAATCATTTGGCATTACATGACGAAGGGTATCAGAATATGGCGAGGATTTTGCAGGGTAGCGGATATAGAGAGCATCCGGATAAATTCTTTTCGTTTGTTAAAACAGTTGAGGTGGAGGGAATACCATTTGATGTAGATGTTGACATCCTTGCAGGAATGTACGGCGGAACACTGCCAAAAAGAAAAAGTCAGCATGTACAGGGGATCAAGGCATTAAAGGCTACGGGAGGAAATTTTGCTTTTGATTTTCCACCACAGAAGATTCATGTGGAGGCGAAACGTCCGGACGGGGCTTATGATGTGGCGAATGTCAACGTGGTTGCGGTAGTTCCTTATCTGATAATGAAGGCGGCCGCAATAGGGAGAGGGAAAGTCAAAGATGCCTATGATATATATTTTTTTGCTTAAACATTACAGAGGTGGTGTGAAGGAACTGGCAAAGGAATTTCAACCGATTACAAACAGAAAACTGGTGCAGGAGATGCAGGAAAAAATGGCGGGTAAATTTGCATCTGTAGACCATGCCGGACCGAAGGATGTGGCGGACTTTCTTGAATTGGACGATGACGAAGATAGTGAACTGATAAAGAGAGATGCGTATGAGCAAATTCAGACATTGCTAAATCTGATTTAGGATTACATAGATTTTGCCCCAAATGGGTTCCGGCATTATGATAGAAATCCGGTAGACACCCCATGTCTATTCCCCAAAAACAGGGCATTGCTCGCTCTATGTCCTGTTCTTGTAGGCAGTCCAATGCTAAGCTCGTAGCGAAAGGAGAACACAGAACAATGAACCAGCAAAAAATTGGAGCATTCTTTAAAGAACTTCGGAATGAAAAAAACATTACGCAAGAGCAGTTGGCTGAAAAGTTTGGCGTTTCACGCAGAACGGTTTCCCGTTGGGAGACAGGCAGCAATATGCCGGATCTGGATATTCTGATTGAAATGGCGGACTATTATGATGTTGACTTGCGGGAGCTGATTGATGGAGAAAGGAAGAGCGAGAAAATGAATCATGAATTAGAAGAAACTGTATTAAAAGTAGCAGACTACAGCAATGAAGAAAAACGGAAGATGACAAAAATAATGCATTGGCTGTTCATAGCCGGCGTCGTATCATTTATATTTTTCTTTATTCTATTGTTTAATGAACCGGAGGAACCTACATTTATTTACGGATACGCACAAGGTGTGACACTGGGAATTCCTTTTGCAATGGTTTCGGTCGGTGCGATTATGACCGGCAAATATGCCGCGAAGATTCGTGATTTCAAGATGAGAGTGTTAGGGCGTAATATGAAAAAGTGACAAAAGATATTGATTTATGTTTCTCCGATTGCATATATGTAGTAAACTGATTGCAGGAGCGTAAAGAGAACGAATGAAAAAGAAGAAAAAAATTGTAATCAGATTACTTATATCGGCGGCGGGGATATTAGCTGTGGGAATTGCGCTGCTGGGATTTCGGCTTTGTGGCAGTGTGGTGATACGGGCAGATCAGACAGCGAGAGTTGCTCATGATGTGACAGCCTATCGGCAGGACGATGAGCGGTGGGCAGGCGATGCGCTGGGGGACTCATCATATACCATGAAGTCCTCCGGATGTCTGGTGTCCTGTATCGCGTCGGCGATCAGTATGGAGAGCCGGAATGAAGTGACACCGGGGGAATTAAATCAGATATTTACAGAACATGGTGTGTATGACAGCGAGGGAAATATTCAGTGGGCGGCAGTTGACAGGATCGACGGATATTCCACACATGTCTATCAGGGTGTGTCGCAGCAGGAGATCGATCAATGTCTTGCTGCGGGTCACTACCCGATCGTACGCGTGAGAGTAAACGGAGTGGGTAATTTCCATTATGTGCTGATCGTAGGCACGGAAAATAAGGATTATGTCTGCATGGACCCGCTACAAAGTGAGTTAACCGAATTATCACAATACTTTGGCAGAGTCTATGCGGTACGGATGGTGCAGTCAGACGGATAAGCGGAATTCTCAACTTGTACAGAACAGAAATGTGTCATATAATAAACAGGCAATGCAGCAACAGATAAAATAAGATTGGAGTAAGATAAAGTATGGATACGAAAATGTATAGAAAAGATTTTTCCGGATTGGGTTTTCGCATGGCGTGCAGCGCTGTGCTGATCTTGGCGATTCAGACCGCCGGACAGTATATCGTGGCGGCGATCAATCCGGATTGGGCAGAAAATATGGATATTATGCTTGCAGCCACGATGGTTCCGTTATATGTGCTGGGCTATCCGCTGGCATTCCTGATCCTGGGAAGCAAGGAGAAGCGGACGATTGAGAAGCATAAGATGACACTTGGACAGTTTATTCTGGCGTTTATGATGTCGTACGGGCTCATGATTCTGGGTAATTTGATCGGCGTTTTCATTACGCTGGGAATCGGTATACTGAAAGGAGATGAAGTGGTTAATCCGTTGATGTCCGTAGTAAACGGCGGTAATATCTGGATCACGGCCATCTATATTGTGCTGTTGGCACCTGTTTGCGAGGAGTTCATGTTCCGGAAGCTGATCTGCGACAGAGTAGCGAAATACGGGCAGGGAACGGCGGTTGTGGTATCGGGACTGATGTTCGGACTGTTCCATGGCAATCTTAATCAGTTTTTCTATGCCTTCTTTCTCGGAAGCTTCTTTGCATTTATTTATTTGAAGACGGGGCAGCTCAAGTATACGATCGGGCTGCATATGGTCATAAACTTTATCGGAAGCGTGCTGGGCGGCCTTCTGTTGCAGAATGTGGATATGCAGACACCGATGGGACTTATTATTTTTGCACTTTATGCATTGTGCGTTTACGGAATTGCCTTGGCGGGCGGCGTTCTCTTCCTCGTAAACCGTCCGAAGATGAAGCTGGAGGCAGGAGATATTACTATTGAAAAAGGAAGCAGATTTAAGACTGTGATCGGCAATGCGGGGATGATCGTTTACTGCCTGCTGTTTTTGATCTTGACGCTTGTCGTTACACTGAGATAACCCGTTGTTACAAAAATCCGTGTAACCCCTTGACATTTTCTCTAAAACTATATATAATTTCTTTTGTTGCGGAAGTACATCAGAGAGCAACAAATGTGCGTTTAGCTCAGCTGGATAGAGCGTTTGGCTACGGACCAAAAGGTCGGGGGTTCGAATCCTCTAACGCACGGAAGATTCAAAAAACGGGAATGCTTATAAGAAGCGTTCCCGTTTTTTTTCATGTTTTTTGGCTTTTTTGGTTCTGGCTGAAATAAATGTTGTCTAGGTGTTGACAAATTGCCTATACTGTATATAATGGTATATAAACAGTATATACTTTGAACCGTGGCGGGGTGTGACGACAGCGCGCTACGAGGAGGTTAACCAATGAGGATCATTATATCTAATCAGTCCGAACTGCCCATTTATGCGCAGATCAGGGAGCAGTTGAAGGAACAGATATTAAACGGGCAGATTCCGGAGGGAAGCACACTGCCGTCCATCAGGCAGCTTGCGAAGGAGATCGGAGTCAGCGTAATCACCACGACCCGAGCCTACAGTGATCTGGAGGCGGAGGGGTTCATTGCCACCATGCAGGGCAAGGGAAGTGTGGTGCTCTCCAAGGATAACAGTATGTTACAGGAACAGTATCTGCTGCGGATCGAGGATGGGCTGACGACTGCCATCGAGACGGCACGGGTGATGGGGATGCCGGAGGAAGAACTGGAGAAAATATTTCAGAATTTGCTGCATGAGATGCAAGATAAGCGGTAACAGCCAATTAATCGGCAGCCGCGGGAAGAGATATATCAGGCACATGCAGCATACGGAAGGGAATGAGGAAGAATATGGAACTGTTAGAGGTGCGTAACGTATCGAAGCATTACAAGAATTTCAGTTTGGAAAATATAGATTTCGTCCTGCCGAAAGGCTATATCATGGGTTATGTGGGACAGAATGGTGCAGGGAAGAGTACGACGTTAAATCTGATTACGAACCTGTGTAAATGTTCGGAAGGGGAGATCTATGTGGATGGTATCACATGCATAAGCGATGCGATCCGCTATAAGGAGAGCATCGGCTATATCGGTGATGAGTTCTATTATCCGGCTAATTTTACAGTGCGCAATATCAGAGGTATCCTGAAGAATTTATATCCGACTTTTTCGGTAAGTAAATTCGATGAGCTGCTGCGCGTGTGGAAGCTGTCGGAGAAGATGAAGGTCAAGGATTTCTCGCGGGGCATGAAAGTGAAGCTGATGTTTGCGTCGGTGCTGGCAAGGGACACGAAGCTTCTGGTGCTGGATGAGGCGACGAACGGGCTTGATCCGGTCGTGCGGGTGGATGTGCTTAAGCTGTTGCAGGAGTATATTGCGGACGGCGAGCGAAGCGTAATTTTTTCCACGCATATCTTAAGCGACTTAGAGCAGATTGCGGACTATATATTTTTTATCCACGACGGAAAGAAGGTATTATATGATGCAAAAGACGAGCTGCTGGAAAATTATCTGCTGGTTAAGGGAGAGAGACGTGCGATATCGACGCAGCTTCAGAAAGAGCTGATTGGGATCATCGACAACGCATACGGTTTTGAGGCGATTCTGCCGAGTGAGAGAGCCGACCTTCTGACGAGTGAATTTCATTTTGAGAAGCCGACAATCGATGAGATCGTGGTGCACTATATCAAAAATATGGAGTGAAGGAAGAAAGGGGCGTAAAGAAATGAGGGCAATACAGTTTGCGAAGATAGATTTCATCAAGACGAAGCAGCAGATTCTGTGGATACTGCTGG
Source organism: Lachnospiraceae bacterium (assembly GCA_014804605.1). Taxonomy (GTDB): domain Bacteria; phylum Bacillota; class Clostridia; order Lachnospirales; family Lachnospiraceae; genus UBA3282. Next base: position 9,933 of record JAAUZM010000002.1, read on the forward strand.
TGATACCGGTGGTCCTTCTGTTTATGCTGCGGCAGAGTTCGGACAGTCCGATGCCGTTGGTTATTTTTTTCTGTTATGCGCTGTTTATGGCGCTTATATTCAGCACGATACCGTTTGGCTCGTGTCAGCGGCAGGAGACGGGGTTCCTGCTGCTGCTCCCGGCCACGACGCGGGATCGGATATCAGGCAGGTTCTTATACGGGCTTTCTTATATGATGGTGGCTGCGCTGGTTGGCTGTGTGGGAATGTATTTTGACAAAATGATAAGCGGCGCCGTGATAGAGGCGGAAATACCTTTTTGCATGATTGCTTTTGCGGTGAGCATGGTATTTATGGCTTTGGAATATGTGATTCTCTATCTGTTCGGGGAGCAGCAGAGTCCGAATATTCTGAGTCTGATCAGAATGATACCGGGATTCGTGTTCTTCTTCGGATCGATAGGGTTGATCGAAGGAGCGCAGGATGATCCGGAAGTGACAGCTGCTCTTATGGAGTATATTGGCGGTCATCTGATGTTAATCGGCTGGTGCAGCTTGGCGGCAGCATTTGTGTTGTTTGTGGCGGCCGCTATGCTGTGTACGGCGGTGACTAAGAAGAGAGATTTCGGATAATTCATTTTGATAAAAAGGGGTATCTTGCAATTAAATAGCGGTGGCGGATAGCGGCGGAAAAATTTTCAGAAAGTGAAACTTTTTCCGCCCTTTATTCGTATTACTGATAGAGATGTGATAAGATGTCCATAATGAAATATAGTAAACGACATAACAAATTGCTCTTTCCGGCTCTTGTAAAAGCCATAAACGCAAGCTTTTACAAGCCCGAAAAGGCAATTTCTAATGTCGTTAACTATAAAAAGGCAGAAGAATACACGGAATCAATAAGGAATTATGACGTGATGGAGCATAAGTTTGAGAAAGAGCTAAGGTGGGACGATCTGGTAGAGGAATATCAGACAATGCTGTATCGGATCGCTTTTTCCAATATGAAGAATCGGGCGGACGCCGAGGATGTGGTACAGGAAGCATTTCTGCGTTACATGAAGGATGAGAAGCCGATCCTGAATAGGGAACATGAGAAAGCGTGGCTGATACGGACCACTATTCATATCTGTATGGATATCTTAAAGAGCAGTTGGCACCGCAAGACGGTGGCGCTTGACGAGTCACTGACTGCGGAGACGAGGAGTGTCTGGCTGCCCTATCAGCTCAAGGATGACAGGACGCTGGAGGCGGTGTTGCAGTTACCGGTACATTATCGGAATCCGATCTATCTTTTCTATTATGAGGATTATTCCATACAGGAGATCGCGGGGGTCTTGAACGAGAAGGAAGGAACCATCAAGACAAGGCTGAGGCGCGGCAGGGAAGAAGTGAAGAAGATTCTTACGGAAGGGAGGCCGTAGAGCTTATGAGCATACAGGAGATTGGAACAAACGGCAAAGAAGGCATACAGGGCTATTCGCATAAGGGGAAACAGAAGGAGGCAAAAGGATTCCAGGAGAGTCTGATGCAGAACCTCAAGAGTCAGGAGCAGGAAAATGTATCTTCGGAACTTGAAAAGCCTGTAAAGGAGATGGTTGAATCCGATGCGGCAGGAAAAAGTGTCAGGGAATCCGTGACAGGGTTAAGGACAAACGGAAATGAGGACAGGGCGAATGTCGGTGTGGCCGGAAAGGCGGCGAGAATCCGCGTCAACGAGCTGATGAACCGGGAGGCTGTGCAGACTGCGGAGGTAAGGCATATGAGCTATGAAGAGAGCGATAACATAGAGATTGCGGTGACAGAGGGCTATACGCTGAAGGGCAAAATGGAAGGCCGGCAGGTCTATGTGGAGGCGAAGTACGAGGACGGCAGACTGGAAGCCTATCATGTGGATACGGACAAGGTGCAGGAACATACGCAGCACAGGATCGAGCAGTTTGCATTGGAAACGGCGGACAGTATGAAAGCATGACAGAACATATTATTTTAGCTGGGAAAAGGGGAGAAGAATATGATCAATAATAATCCATTCAACACATTTTATGCGCCAACTATAGCAACTAACGCAAACACTGCGCAGGAGATCAAGAAATACACTGAGGCGGTGGCGAGACGGCAGAAGATGGGACTGGAAGGCGACGGTGCGGGAGATACTTGTTTCGCGGCGCGGTTAAGGCAGGCGGAGGAGCTTAAGGCTTCCGGAGAGTCGTGCGGCGCTACGGATTCGGTGGCGATCATCCTAAAGCGGATGGATGAACCGACAGCGGGGGAATCGGTCACGATGGAAGTAATTCACAAGGGTGTCAGAGTACAGGTGACGAAGGATGCGATGTACGGCAACACGATTACCATCGGCGGCAGCTCTAATCCTGACTGGATTCAGGTGTCTACCTCCGTGGGTACGGTCAAGATCGATTTAAACGATTTGGACAGTCTTATGAAATGTCTGGATATGTTTTCTCCGGAGGATATCAATGCCATTTTGCGCAAGATTACGGAAGTAAGACAGTCACGTGACGCGTTGCAGGAGATCGACAATATGAAGAATACGCCGGTCCAACAGGCGGAGAAGAAAGAGGATGATGAGGAAGCTTAGTCAGTACCGCGTTGCCCTTGTAAAGTGTTTGTGGTAGAATAGATTGAAAAATCAGAGATTTTTCAATCGCAAATTTGTGCCGACGCTGTTAGCGTCTTGGCTTACAAATTCGCAGGCTGTGAGAAAAGCATGGGTATTAGTTTGAGAAGAACACATGACAGGGGAACGAATCAAGTGCAGAAAAAAATAGCGGTAATAAACGATATATCAGGATTCGGGAGATGCGCTGTTGCGGTGGCTCTCCCGATCATATCATATATGGGCGTGCAGTGCTGCCCGGTCCCTACGGCGATTCTGTCGAATCATATGGGATATCCCAATTATTATATGGACAATTACACAGACCGCATGGAAGAGTACATCGAGAACTGGAGGAAGCTGGGACTTCGGTTTGACGGGATCACGACCGGATTCTTAGGCTCCGTGGAACAGATCGTGATAGTGAAGAGATTTATCCGTGATTTCTCGCAGGAGGGTACCATGGTGATCGTGGACCCTGTTATGGGCGATCACGGAAGGCTGTATTCTACCTACACAGAAGAGTTATGCATTCAAATGCGGGAATTGATCGGACAGGCACATATTACGACACCGAATCTGACAGAGGCGTGCAGATTGGCGGATATGCCGTATCGAGATGGTGTGTGGCGCAAGAAAGAATTACGTGCCATGGCGGAGCAGATCGCGGCTATGGGGCCGGACAGAGTGGTGATTACGGGAATCCCGCAGGGCGAGTTTATTGCCAATTATGTATATGAGCGGGGAGCGGAACCGCAGATCATTCGTACCCATAAGGTGGGCACGGAGCGTTCCGGCACAGGAGATGTGTTCTCGTCCGTTATCGCGGCGGACGGCGTGAACGGCGTGCCTTTCCACAAGTCTGTCCGCAAAGCATCGGGTTTCGTCAAGAAGTGCATAATGCGCACGGAGGAACAGGCGGTTCCGAAACCCGACGGCGTGTGCTTTGAAGAGATATTGTATCAGTTGAAGCGGGACTAACCCCTCGCTATGTAATATTCCAGTTCAAAAGGATATCCGTCTTTCTTATTCTCCTCGGACAAGGTATCGGTCTCTATGATACAGAAATCATCGCCTTTTAATACCTCCTTCATTTCCGCTCTTACAGAATCAAAGTCTGACATGTGAGTAGAGATTCTGCGGCAGGCATAGCCGCCGGCGGATAATGTGCGGATTCCGTTCTGTCCTTCCGCAGCGCCGGAGAGTGTCAGGAACATGTGGCGGCTATAGTTACCGTTTGTATATTCATGCAGGACACCGGACGGATAGGAAGCAGTGAGCCCCTGCTGTTGTGCGGTGACAAACAGCCGCAGAATATGCTGACCGTAGTACTTGGGGGTGTCCATCTCGTCGAGGGGAACCGTGAGCAGCGTGCGTTGTTCCACACTATTGTGATAGAATCCGTCCGGCAGCAGGATACCGCTTTTGCTTTCGGGAATCTTAGCCATACCGGTAACGGAGCTGCCCATGTTCTGGAGTGTCGCCTGCAAGGTGCCCAGACAGTTGTGTATGTCCATAATCTTCTGCTCGGCGAGAATCTTGCCGTCATACAGGAGCTTCTGCAGATTGATGGAGTTGTGGTCCACATAATGATTCAGATCCTTTAACGGGATTCCCAGCTTGATGCAGACAGTGATGGCATCCAGAAGATAGAGTTGATCCTGCGTATAATACCGGTAGTTCGTCTCCGTGTTGACAAATGCCGGTTTTAGGATGCCGATCTGATCATAGTATCGAAGGGATTTGATGCTGACATTTTTCTGCTTTGAAACTTTTCCGATGGACATGTACTGACTCATTGTTGTAGTGCTCCTGCTATATAAAAATGATATAAAACTATAACCTGTGGTTAGAGTTTGCAAGTCATATTTTGTCACATCTTAAACACAAAAACAAGCCCTTTTGCAAAACTTGTGCCAACAAAAAATCCGCATACAATATCATGTATGCGGATTTGATATTCTAGTCAATAACCAGCCTTTACAGATAGAAAATTCTATCCACTCAAGCGTTCCTTTTTTAACCCATAGTCACAACAACATCATAATTCGTCTTTCCCTTTTCATAAGGAACAACACAGCCTTCCAGAGTCTGTCCGTCCACAGTGATAGACTTCACACCCTTCTCCACGTTGCCGGGATTTACTACCTTAATGTTGTAAGTGCCCTCGCGGAATTTTCTGGTCAGTTCAAAATCACCGAAGCCCTTCGGCACGCAGGGATTGATGCTGAGTCCCTTGTGCGTGGGATATACGCCCAGAATGTGCTGTGATACATTGACGAAAGTCCATGCCGCCGTACCGGTGAGCCAGCTGTTCTTCGCTTCGCCCGGAATCTGAGCGTCTGTGCCGGCTACCATCTGGGAATATACATAAGGTTCTGTCTTGTGGATTTCGCTGAACTCCTCCACATAAGCGGGACAGGTCTTGCGGTAGATCTCGAAAGCTCTGTCGCCGCGTCCGATCACTGTCTCCGCGATGGAAACCCAAGGATTGTTGTGACAGAAGATACCGGCATTCTCTTTATATCCCGGCGGATAGGAAGAAATCTCTCCCAGCTCCAGATGATATCTGGTGTATGCAGGCTGTAAGATCATAACGCCGTATTCGGTATCCAGTTTTTCCTTTACGGAATCAAGCGCCTTCTCAGCAAGTCCTTCTTCAACGCCGATGCCGGCAAGCGGACAGAAGCCGTTTGACTCGATGTAGATCTGTCCCTCGTCACATTCTTTGGAACCGATCTTCTTGCCGTATGCATCGTATGCGCGCACGAACCAGTCGCCGTCCCAGCCGTCTTTTAACACGGCATCATACATTTTCTTAACTTCCGCGCGGGCATAATCAGCTTCCGTCTGGTCGCCCATCAGTTCGCATAACTGTGCATATTCCTCGCCGTATTTTACAAACATGCCGGCAATAAATACGGATTCTGCAACAGGTCCCTCAGAAGGTCCGAAAGTCTGGAAGGACTCGCCGGGATGCTCGGAGAAGCAGTTTAAGTTCAGACAGTCGTTCCAGTCCGCACGCCCGATCAGCGGCAAGTTATGAGGACCCTTGTGATTTACGATGTAATCAAAGGAGCGTTTCAAGTGGTTCATCAACGGTTTTGCCACGTTCATGTCGTTGTCAAACGGAACCATCTCAGTAAGGATGGACGTATCGCCGCTCTCACGAACGTAGGCGGATGTGCCGGCGATCAGCCATAAGGGATCGTCATTGAAGCCGCTGCCGATGTCGGAGTTGCCCTTCTTCGTCAGAGGCTGATACTGGTGATATGCGCTGCCGTCCTCGAACTGTGTGGAAGCGATATCGATGATTCTCTGTCTTGCACGGTCGGGGATCAGGTGTACGAAACCTAAGAGATCCTGACAGGAATCTCTAAAGCCCATGCCGCGTCCGATACCGGATTCATAATAGGAAGCGGAACGGGACATGTTGAAGGTTACCATACACTGGTACTGATTCCAGATATTGACCATACGGTCAACTTTATCATTGGAAGATTTCACGCTGTATTTGGACAAAAGATCACCCCAGTATGCGTTCAGAGCGGCAAAAGCCTTGTCCACATCGGCATCGGTCTGGTATTTCGCCAGCATGGCATTGGCAGGTTTCTTATTAATAACATTGTGGGACTCCCACTTATCATCTTCCGGATTCTCTATATATCCTAAGACGAAGACATAGGACTTGGATTCGCCGGGAGCAAGTGTCACGTTAATCTGGTGTGAAGCGATAGGAGACCAGCCCCGTGCGATCGAATTCGTAGCTTTGCCGTTCTCCACAACTTCCGGATTGGCAGCGCCGCGGTATGCACCGAGGAAAGCGTCACGGCTTGTATCGAATCCGTCTACAGGGGTGTTGACGGAATATACCGCATAATGATTTCTGCGCTCTCTGTATTCTGTCTTATGATAAATGGTGGAACCGATGACCTCTACCTCGCCGGTGCTTAAGTTACGCTGGAAATTCCGGGAATCATCATCAGCATTCCAGAGACACCACTCTACATATGAGAAAAGGGATATTGACTTGGAAGCACTGCCAGTATTCGTCAGCTTTACCTGACTGATCTCGCAGTTGTCGTCCATGGGAACGAATGTGAGCACGGAGGCTTCCACATCATTCTTCTTACCGGTAAAACGACTGTATCCGATGCCGTGGCGGCACTCGTAACTGTCAAGTTCTGTCTGGGTAGGTTTCCAGCCCGGATTCCATACGGTATTGCCGTCTTTAATATAGAAGTATTTACCGTTGATGTCATTCGGTACATCATTGTAACGGTAACGGGTCATGCGCAGCAGCTTGGCATCTTTATAGAATGTATAGCCGCCGCAGGTGTTGGAGATCAGACTGAAGAATTCATTGCATCCTAAATAGTTGATCCACGGTAAAGGGGTCTTAGGGGTTGTGATGACGTATTCGCGGTTGGCGTCATCGAAATAGCCAAATTTCATAGTGATTTTCTCCTTTTCTGTTGATGTTTTGTTGATATATGAAACATGTGAAGCGAAATACAGAAAACGATTAAGATAAATGTGAAGTTGTATATTGTGCCCGTGCACCGTTAATAGATAAAAAAATGAAGTGCACGGAAAATATACAAAATATAATGATGATGCAATTATACATAATATGGAAGGTAATTGCAATCATAATCGTAGCATTCGGAAGAAAGAAAAAGGAAGTACGCAGAGTAGTCAGCGAAAATTAACGAAAACGTTTAATGGATTTTCGAAGCAATTGTAAACAGATTGTGAATAAATTTGTAAGAAGGTGTTAAAAAACGGGTTTCGAAACTGTGTAAATTATACAAAAATATAAAAGTTGAACAAAAAAATTAAAGTTTCTCTTGCAAAACTGTCAAAAGTGATATAGACTGTAATTACGAAAACGATTAAGATATAAAAGGCTTGTTTCATGGAATTATCGAAATCAAAGTCTAGGGCATAAGAGTAGAGCAGTAGATACAGGATATTAAGATGAGAACCGTGAAGGAGCCGTAGATGTAAGAGAAGACAGGAGCTTACAGTTATGGTATCGATGAAAGATATTTCGGTCGCGTGTGGAGTTTCCGTGGCAACTGTAAGCAAGGCACTGAACGATCACGCTGACATCGGCGCGGAGACTAAGAACCGCGTCAGGCAGGTAGCAAAACAGATGGGGTACTTTCCCAACTCGGCGGCGAAGGCGCTTAAGACGAACCGTACGCACAATCTGGGAGTTCTCTTTGAGGAGGATGACCACAGCGGTCTGACACATGACTTTTTTGCGGGCGTTCTGGATAGTCTGAAAAGCGCGGCAGAGGAGAAAGGATATGACATTACTTTTGTCAATGGGTGCAGAACAAGACCCGACAGAATGTCCTATCTGGAACATTGCAGGTACAGAGGTTTTGATGGCGTGGTTCTCGTATGCGTCAACTTCTATGATCCGGAAGTGCTTGAATTGGTGAACAGCAGTATTCCCACTGTTACGATTGACCACGTATTTAATAATGTGTGTGCGGTGGTGTCGGATAACGTGAAGGGAATGCGGGAACTTATACAATATGTATACGATAGGGGACACCGCAGAATCGCTTATATCCATGGCGCGAATTCCACATCTGCGATTACTCAGAGAAGGCTGGCTTCCTTCTACAAGACGGCGGAGGATCTGGGATTAAAGATTCCGGATGAGTACATAAAAGCCTCTGCGTACAGAGACACTAAGACATCCGGTGTGGCGACGGCAGAGCTTCTGGATCTGAAGAAGCCGCCCACATGTATATTTTACCCCGATGATTTTGCATGCTATGGCGGCATTAATGTGATTAAGGAACGGGGGTTGCGCATTCCGGATGATATTTCGGTAGTGGGATTCGATGGAATCAGGATCGCAAGACATATAGAACCGAAGCTGACAACACTGAAACAGGACACGACGCAGCTTGGCAGGAAAGCAGCCGAGAAAGTCATCAGCCTGATCGAACATCCGAAAACGACACTGATTGAACAGATCGTCGTGGAGGGAGAAGTGTATGAAGGTAAATCGGTAGCCTGGTTAAGATGAGGCATTTATATCAGTTTAGCTGATAATTAAATAAATGCAGAAGTAACTTGATAGCAATATCAAAAAATTATTCTCAAAGGGAGGAAATTATTTATGAAGAAAAAGTTACTTAGTGTAATTCTTTCAACAGCTATGATTGCAAGTGTGCTTTCAGGCTGTGGTGGAAATGACGGAGGATCAGCTTCCACACCTGCAACTGACAACGCAGCATCGACTGATGATGCAGCTCCGGCTGATGACGCAGCTCCGGCTGACGATGCAGCTCCGGCTGATGATGCAGCAGACAGCGCATCTTCTGGCGACAAGTTCTATATCTACTCTTGGAACACAGAGTTACAGGAGAGACTTGCGTATGTATTCGCAGCTAATCCGGGTATGGAAGACAGAGTAGAGTATGTAAACGTTGGTGACTCCGGTATCTATCAGGAGAGAATCGACCAGCTGTTACAGGCTCCCGATGCAGAGGACTATCCTGACATCATCGCTTTCGAGGCAGCTTACATTATGAAGTATACCAATTCCGATCAGACATTACCGATTACTGATCTTGGTCTTTCTGAGAGCGACCTTGGCGAGATGTATCCTTACACAATCACGGTTGCTACTGATAAGAGAAATGGCAGCATAAAGGGTCTTTCATGGCAGGCATGTCCCGGTGCATTTATGTACAGAACTGACCTTGCTGAGAGCCTTCTCGGTGTAACAAGCCCTGAGGAGATGCAGGCTAAGATCAGCACATGGGATGATTTCGTAGCTACAGCTCATGAGATCAAAGACAAATCCGGCGATGCTACAAGAATCCTTTCATCTAACGGCGATATCGCAGAAGTATTCAGATCCAACATGGAGAATCCTTGGGTAGACGACAGCGGCGTATTCCGTATGGATCCGATCATGGAGCAGTACATGGATATGTGTAAGACTCTGGAAGAGGAAGACCTTACACAGAAGACAACCACGTGGACTGACGAGTGGAACGCTGGTCCTTCCACAGACGCTGTATTCGGTTACTTCGGATGTACATGGTTCTTACACTGGACGATCAAGGCTAACTGCGGCGGCTCTGCTGTAGGCGAAGGTACTTACGGTCTTTGGAATATGTGCCAGGGCCCGATGCCTTACTACTGGGGTGGTACATGGTTAGGTGCAACAGCAGGATGTTCCGATAAAGAGCTGGCTGGACAGATCATGAAGGGTCTTTGCTGTGATACAGAGACCATGACAACGATGTCTTCCGAGACTCTGGACTATGTAAACAACAAGACAGCTATGCAGACTCTGTCTGATCAGGGTGCAGGCGCATACGACTTCTTAGGCGGTCAGGACTTCATCGCAGTATTCTCCCCTCTGGCGGACAATGTAGATGTATCCTTCATGAGCGCATATGACCAGAAGGTTAACGATCTCCTTGGTACACAGATCACAGAGTACTCTCTTGGCAACAAGGATAAAGAGACAGCTATCGCAGACTTCAAGTCAGCAGTAGCAGAAGCTTTCCCTTCATTGACATTCGAGTAAGATTTGAAAGTCGAAAAAAGAAATAAGTAATATAATAAAGTCTGTACCGGCTTTTCGGCCGGTACAGATATTTAAAAGCAGTTTTAACAACTAAAAGAAGAGAAGACCGCGGCACAGATGTTTGAGAGTGCTCCGGCTGACAGAGAATTGTCAAATGCCTGTGGCGTGGTCAGAGGCAGGAAAATTTAAAAAAGAAGGATGTGGAGAAATGGCAAAGAGTAAGAGCAATAAGCATAAGACAGTGGAATACGGCCGCTATGGATATTACTTCATTGCTCCGTTTTTTATTGTATTCGCAATATTCCAGTTATGGCCCTTGATCTATACACTGGGTCTGGCTTTCTGTGAAAATTATACGGATACGATGTGGAACGTGGAAGTGGGTCCTACCTTTAACGGTCTTCAGAACTTTTCGACGATCTTCGTGGGTAGCGACGGATCGCTGTTCGATACCTATACTTTCCGTGCACTGGGCGCTACCTTGGTCATGTGGCTGATGAACTTCTTGCCGCAGATTCTGTTGGCGTTGCTTCTGGCAGTATGGTTTACGGATACGAGAGTAAAGATCAAAGCGCAGGGTGCATATAAGATCCTTGTATTTATGCCTAACATCATCACGGCGGCTACGATCTCCGTACTGTTCTACAAACTGTTCGATTACCCGAACGGACCGATCAACCAGTTCTTTGTAAACAGCGGTATCTGGGATGTACCCTATCAATTTCTGGCTACGAAATGGGCAACAAGGAGTATTATCTCCTTTATCAATTTCTGGATGTGGTACGGCAATACGATGATCGTTCTGACAGCGGGTGTGCTGGGTATCAGCCCGTCGCTGTTTGAGGCAGCCAGAGTGGACGGCGCGTCAAGCTGGCAGATATTTAAGAGTGTAACCCTGCCTCTGCTTCGTCCGATCATGCTGTTCTCACTGGTAAACTCCGCAATCGGCGGACTGCAGATGTATGATATCCCGAAGCTGTTGACGACTAGCGGATATGGTGATCCGGATTATACCACCAGAACTATGACGATGTACATAAGAGAACTTGCCTTCACTGGGGCGAGACAGATGGGTAAGGCTTCGGCGGTCTCTCTGGTACTGTTCGTTGTAACCCTGTTCTTCTCCCTTGCACTGTTCTATATCATGAGGGATAAGGATGAGATCAGGGAGAAGAAAGCCATTAAAGCGGCACAGAAAGCAAGAAAGGGGGCAAACTGATCATGAATAAAGAAAAAGACGGCGGCTTACATGCCAGTATTATGATACAGCAGATCATTCGTAATGCGGTCTGTGTCTTCCTGTGTATTTTGAGTTTGATCCCGTTCTGGATCATGATCGTGAATGCGACCAGAACCAGTGTGGATATTCAGTCCAGTTTTACTCTGATCCCGTCCCACTATCTGATGGAGAACTGGCAGAAGCTGCTCTATCAGGCGAGCCAGAGTGTACCTCTGTGGAGATATATGACCAACAGTCTGATTATCGCAGGAGGCTCCACAGTTTTGGCTGTATACTTCTCGACGATGACGGCATACGGAGTTACCGCTTATAAATTCAGAGGAGCTAATTTCGCATGGGCGTTCATCATGGCGATCATGATGATTCCGGTGCAGGTTTCTTCCATCGGTTTCTTCCGGTTTATATACCAGATCGGCTGGGGTAACAATTATATGCCTTTGATCATTCCGGCGATTGCAGCGCCCTCTACAGTATTCTTTATGAGACAGTATATGATCAGTGCACTGCCGCTTGAGATTCTGGATTCCGCAAGAATTGACGGATCGGGAGAGTTCAGAACATTTAATACGATTGCAATGCCGCTGATGAAACCGGCAGTAGCGACACAGTGTATCTTCGCGTTCATCGGATCATGGAATAACTTCTATACGCCTTCCATGCTGCTTACGAGTCAGGCGAAGTTTACTCTGCCGATGTTCGTGCAGCAGATGAGAGGTGAGCGTTTCCGTTCCGACCACGGTATCATTTATGTAGGTCTGGTGGTAACGATCATGCCGATCTTCGTTGTATATTTCCTTCTGTCTAAGTACATCATCGCCGGCGTTGCACTTGGTGGTGTGAAGGAGTAATTGGGTGATAGGCTATATTGTATTGGGGAGATAGCTTATGGAAAGAGAGCGTGCCGATGGGGTGCGCTCTCTTGCTGTTTTCGAGTTAAGTAAGACGGACGCCCGGATGGAAGTTAATATCTACGGAGTCGCGCTTTCGCTCCGCAAAAAGCGTAGCGGACACTAAACTCGTGAGAAACCTCGTTAAGTGCCGACGCTTTTTGAGGGACTCCTTAAGATATTAACTTCCATCCGGGCTGGGTATTGAATGAGACGAATATTATTTGCAAGCCCATTGTACATAAAAATTTAAGATATATTACATGGTAAATTGGAAAATATTGTGTTAAGATATACGCGATAGTAGTAAGCACTGGGATTATTACTGCGGAATGTGGCTAATTAACATTTCACAGATAGAATCGAGGATTATAAGTATAATGTCAAACATAGTATACAAAAACGCTGCGATGAGGGTATATGACGGCCTTGTGAGGCTGTGTGATTATGCCGGTAAGAGTGTGGAGTGGTGCGATAAACTTTGGCAGGAGATGTTAAGTGACAGGGAAGTATATGATGAGTTTGTCTATTATCTGGAGCACCATGTGCCCGGTGACTTGATGAAGGTCCGGGGATATTCGCTGACGGATTTGTATGTGTGGCAGATAGAGCAGTATAATCTGCATGGGGATTCGGGGAAGAATACGGCCTGCTGTAATAAGGAAGAGATGGTACTGCAGGCTTTTTGGATGTTGGCTGAGATGAAGAGGAACCCCGACAGCTATCTGGGCAGGCTGGATCAAGGCGCGGGAATGGATAAAATATAGATAATCGAAGAAAGTATAGAGAAAGAATATGGAGAAAACGGAATTTATTGAAAGACTACAGCGTGCTCTTGCCGCTGGGATATCCAGCAGTCAGGTAGCGGAGAATGTGCGGTATTATCAGGATTATATCGACTCAGAGATCCGTAAAGGCAGAAGTGAGAAGGAAGTGATGGAAAGTCTGGGTGATCCGAGACTGCTTGCCAAGAGTATTATTGAGGCGAATAAGCACGCCGGAGTAAGCTACGGTTCGAATCAGGAGTATGATGATGANGTGGCGGANGANACGCAGGAGTGGGANCCTGATCGGGGCACNCCGAANGGCAGGAGCATTGTGCTTCCGGGATGGCTNGTCATGTTGATCGTTACGGTGATAGTACTTTTGATTATTGGGGTGGTGACTTACACACTGTTCTATTTTGCACCGGTGATTATAGGGGTGTTGGTGGTAGTGTTGATCGTGAAGGCATTCCAAGGGCGCTCACGTTGAATCTTTTCCNTAACAAAACAGACCATTTNGGTAAATGGTCTGTTGAGGGGAGTATATAAATAATTATATATAAGGGTCTGTAAATAGAAACTGAAGGGGTGTTTCCATCTACAATTATTATTATATACTTTATANGNGAAAATGCAATCAAAAATAGTACTAAAGTCCTATGCAAATATTTGGTGATTTTATATAAAAATCTAGTACTAAAGAACTAGAAGCGCATTGTATATTCTGATAAAAATCTTGAAATACTATTTCTGTAACTATAGTAAACGACATAACAAATTTCTGNTTCCGGTTCTTGTANGAGCCATATANGGAAGCNTTTNCAAGNNCGAAAGCGAAATTTCTAATGNCGTTAACTATTAAATCAANCAGGAGGTATTTGAGATGTCTAAGAATGATTATAACCAGAATTCACAGAACGACAAGCAGCAGGACAAGGCTAACAACTCTACCAGCCAGAACAACCAGAATAACAGCCAGAAGAACAATTCTAAGAACAGTTCCGGCAGCAACGCACAGGACAATCAGAAGAACAACTATTAAGCAACAGGTATCAGATGTTTGTGAGACGCAAAGCGGTATGGTCGATGGCCATACCGTTTTGTTGTATNTTGTGAAAAAANTGTAAAACATATNGGGGAACATTGTTATTTTATAAACTTTAGTATACAATGTCTATGGTGAAGAAATGAAGNTATGACTCAGAATGTGCCATGTNTTTGCTGCANGGTACTGAAACGAAAAAACTATGNCTGATCTGACAGTTCATTGCCACGGAAGGCAGTTGGGTTGGGGTGCGCTCTGGAGGAGATTATGAAAAAGGTATTGAGATGGATTNCATGTATAACGGCAGTGATCATGCTTGCCGGCTGTGGAAATGCGGANGNNGCGAAGACGGATGGTGCAACGGAATATGCNGACACCGCNGCNGAAAATATAAAACAGGCGGGNCTGGGNGCTNTGGCGCTTCTCTACGANGATTCNGTNTGGACCTATGATGAGACACAGGGNGGCGATACGGGNCTTGCTTTTACGGCGAAAGACGGTTCTTTACTNGGNATTTCCTGTTCCAGNGAATCTTTTTATCAGCATCCNCTTGATATGNTGAATATTTCAAGACAGATNTNTGCNGGNTATGCCGGNTATGAGGANNTGGAAGANCCTNCGGCAATATCNGTTCANGGTGAGGAATGGTACGAGTGGNTATATAAATATGAAGAGAACGGTGTGGCGACAGTGGCNTTACAGCGTTTCTACGGTAAGAATTATTATGCATATACGATGTCTTATATNGCNGNGGANCNNTCNTATGAAGCNAATAAGNGCGAAGCGCTTAAAGTAATGAANTCTGCNNNAATGAGNGTGCCGGACAACGATGAGGCTGAGGAGAAAGCGAAGGAATTNCTGNTNGGNGAATGGGATCTCGGCGATCNGGGNTNTCTGGTCATGAATGAGGATGGCACNTATTTCTGGTANATGGACAGCAGCAAAGATGAGAAAAACATGCATAAAGGAGTCTATCACGGCGATGTGACGAATGANNCGGTGGGCTTTNANGAGGGAGAGGGAATNTATTTTGTNCTCTTTCCGGAAGNGTTATATGTGGATGGNAANGAGGGNAANACCTCNGCNGCGAAGTATGATTATGCCGTTTCCATGACCAAACAGNNTGACGGNACCTATCAGATGCTNAACCCGACTACTTTTGCGNTGTACTCNATGCTGAAACAGGAGTAGAATATGGAGAGATTAGAGTATATCGCACCNTGCCATTTCGGGCTGGAGGCNGTTTTAAAAAGAGANATTACNGATTTGGGATATGAGANCGTCTCGGTGGANGATGGGCGNATTACTTTCGCNGGGGATGTNCAGGCNGTCTGCCGCGCCAATATTTTNCTGCGCAGTGCAGAGCGNGTTCTGATTAAAGTAGGCAGNTTTCANGCGGAGACATTTGAGGAANTGTTTCAGGGTACGAANGCNCTGCCNTGGGCNGACTANATACCGAAGAACGGNAAGTTCTGGGTGACGAANGCGGCGAGCGTGAAGAGCAAATTNTTTAGTCCNTCCGACATTCAGTCGATTATGAAGAAGGCTATGGTGGAGAGCATGAAGAAGGCTTATCCCGCAGACTGGTTTTNGGAGAGCGGNGCCTCTTANCCTGTAAGGGTCTTCCTGATGAAGGACGAGGTGACGGTGGGATTAGATACTACNGGGGAATCGCTTCATAAGCGNGGATACAGGAAGCTTACGGCGAAGGCGCCGATTGCGGAGAATCTGGCGGCAGCGCTTATTATGCTGACACCATGGAAGGGAGACCGCATTCTGGTNGATCCGTTCTGCGGCAGCGGAACGATTCCGATTGANGCGGCTATGATGGCGGCNCATATTGCNCCGGGAATGAACCGCAATTTTACTGCGGAGGAATGGACGCACATCGTAGACAGGAAGANCTGGTATCGNGCTGTGGACGAGGCGGAATCACTGATTGACATGGATGTGGAGACCGACATTCAGGGGTATGATATTGATGAGGAAATCATTGCGGCGGCGAGGGCTAATGCGAAGCTTGCNGGAGTGGAGAAACTGATCCATTTCCAGCGCAGGGATGTGGGNCAGTTAAGCCATCCGAAGAAATACGGGTTTATNATNACGAACCCNCCCTACGGGGAACGAATNGAAGATAAGAAGAATCTGCCGGTGCTCTATGATANGATCGGNGAGCGGTATAAAGCNCTGGACAGCTGGTCCATGTATCTGATTACCGCCTATGAAGANGCGGAGCGGGCGATCGGCAGGAAAGCGGACAAGAACAGGAAGATATATAACGGTATGATGAAGACCTACTTCTATCAATATATGGGTCCGAAGCCGGGTGGAGGCAGAAGATAAGNTATGCAGCAGGAAAGACAGAACAATCTGATGAAAAGAATGGCGGTATATTGTNTCGTGTTTGTGGCAACAGCGATGAGCGCTATTTTGTATTACTCCGCCAATAAGATCATTGTGGTGGCGGATGTGGCACAGGATGAGGTCGTTCAGGAGTCTGCCGGCAGCGAGGANGGCACGGGCGGCGAGGGCAGCACGGAAAATACCATCGTGGCGGATAAGAATCATATTCTGATTGACCGAAGCAGTCAGAATACAAAATTTTTTTGTATTCCGCTGCCGGAGGACGTGAAGGCGGAGGAAGTGATCATTGAGAACCACTACATGGACAGGGAACTGTGGGTAAATATTACGCATAAGAACCCCCATGAACATGAGAAATTCTATGAGACTAACGGCGTGTACGGCAATTGTGAGAGTGTGACAGAAGGACATTTCGATGTGGANAAGGANAGGATGTGNCTNCGNTTNNATCTGACGGGAGTGTATGAGTACCACAGTATCTTTGAGGACAATACGCTGTACGTGGAATTTATGACGCCAAAGGAGGNNTANGANAAGATNATNGTGGTCGATNCGGCGTACGGGCTGCAGGAGGACGGTGTCCTGTCAAACGGAGTCAGCGCTAAGGATATTACGCTGGAGATTGCCAAGGCAGTAAAGGCGAAACTGGACGATACGGATATNAAGGTATATTATACAAGGATGGACGACAGTAATCCGACGGCGGAGAACCGTGTGGAACTGGCGGCGGCGACGAAGGCAGATCTGCTGATCCGGATAGAGGTGAGCGGAGATGCGAATACGAAGCTGTACGGCACGGAGGCGGTCTATAACAGCAGATTTTTCATTCCCGGATTNGGCAGCGTGGAGCTGGCGGATCTGTTAGAGCGTGAAGTGGTCACAGCGATCAGCGGTAAGGCTAACGGGCTTCTGGAGGCAGGAGAGGAAGATGCGGTGATCTGTAATGCCACAGTGCCGGCGGCGGCGATCAAGGTAGGATATCTGACGAACGGGCAGGAGTTTATCCTGTTGCAGCGGGAAGATTATATACAGCGTATCGCAGAGGGGATCTACCAGACAGTCATGAAGGCGTATGAAGAGTAGCGTAATAGCGTGAGAAGAACTTAAGGAGATAAGGCGATGAGANGACAGATCATATTTGCCACTGGCAATATGGGAAAAATGCGGGAGATCAGGGATATTCTGCGGAATATAGATGCCGATATCCTGTCCATGAAAGAGGCGGGGATCGAGGCCGATATTGTGGAGGACGGCACGACTTTCGAGGAGAATGCGGTTATTAAGGCTAAGGCGGTGGCGGAGCTGTTAGCGGAGCACGAGGGCGGCAAGCACCAAGATGCCATCGTGTTGGCGGATGATTCCGGTCTGGAGATCGATTATCTGAATAAAGAGCCCGGAATCTATTCGGCCAGATATATGGGAGAACACATGCCCTATAGTGTTAAAAATNAAAATCTGCTTAAGCGGCTTGCNGGNGTACCGGCAGAGAANCGCNGTGCCAGATTCGTATGTGCNATCGCGGCGGTTATGCCGGACGGCGAGGTGATCACCACNCTGGGCACGATAGAGGGAAGAATCGGCGACCGGGCGGAGGGGGAGAACGGATTCGGTTATGACCCGATCTTCTATGTGCCGGAGTTCGGNTGCACTACNGCNCAGNTGANCGAGGAGGAGAAGAATCGAGTCAGTCACAGAGGCAGAGCGTTAGAGGCCATGGAGGCCGAACTGAAGAAGAANTTATAGTAATCTTATATACGCACACGGAAGTGAGGAGATTAATGAAAATATTGATTGTAAGTGATACGCACCGATATAACGCCAATTTCCTGAAAGTGGTAGATAAGACGGGTCCCCTTGATATGGTGGTNCATTGCGGAGACGTGGAGGGAAGCGAGCTTGTGATTGAACAGGCGGCGGGATGCCCCGTGGAGATGGTGCAGGGAAATAATGACTTTTTCTCGGAACTGCCGAAGGAAAAGGAATTTATGATNGGNCNGTACAAGGTATGGCTGACACACGGCCACAATTATTACATAGCCATGAACAGTGAAGTGATCAAACAGGAGGCGAAACTGAGGGAAGTAGATATCGTGATGTGCGGACATACGCATAAGCCGGTAGTGGATATCGGAAGCAGTATTACGCTGATTAATCCCGGCAGTATCAGTTATCCCCGACAGGAGAACAGAAAACCCAGCTATATTATTATGGAAATAGACGGTGCGGGGGAGGCACATTACACGATTAATTATNTGTAAACTNAAAAAAATAAAAAAATCAGTTGACAGAGAAAAACGCATATTATATAATTTAACTTGCGTTGCAGATAGGATGCTCACAGGTTCCTTTTTCGGGGTGTGGCTCAGCTTGGCTAGAGCGCCTGGTTTGGGACCAGGAGGTCGCAGGTTCGAATCCTGTCACCCCGACGCGGTATCTTATTAAGAGTGCATATGTCTATTATCATATTTTGATATGCGGGTGTAGTTCAATGGTAGAACACCAGCCTTCCAAGCTGGATACGTGGGTTCGATTCCCATCACCCGCTCTTATCGTATGTATTACATGCGATTGTCATACGTGTTCGTAGCTCAGCTGGATAGAGCAACGGCCTTCTAAGCCGTGGGTCGGGGGTTCGAATCCCTTCGAGCACGTTATATGGTGGGTATGGCGCAGTTGGCTAGCGCGCCAGATTGTGGCTCTGGAGGCCGAGGGTTCGAGTCCCTCTATCCACCCTTACACGGGAAGGTGCAGGGACGCAGTGATCTGCGACCGTCAGATACCTCGCCGCAAGTTGTCTCGGGTATATCATCCGAGAGAATAATGGGCTATCGCCAAGCGGTAAGGCACAGGACTTTGACTCCTGCATGCGCTGGTTCGAATCCAGCTAGCCCAGTTCATGGACCACTAGCTCAGGTGGTAGAGCACTTGACTTTTAATCAAGTTGTCTGGGGTTCGAATCCCCAGTGGTTCACTAAAATGATTCTTAGTGTAGAAATGGGGATTCGAACCTCAGGGCGACATCCCCAGTGGTTCACTAAAGCAACCCAACTTTAGGAAGTGTGGTTGTTTTTTTGATGCCTTTTATTTCATGGANCAGCCGGTATGAATAANNTGNGATAAAAATGGANAGACANGNTGAAACAAGAAGATATGNNGGAACAGACAAGAGAAAACAAAATGGGCGTTATGCCGGTCAATAAGCTGCTGATTACGATGTCCCTGCCGATGATGGCATCCATGNTGGTACAGGCACTNTACAATGTGGTNGACAGTATCTTTGTGTCACGAATCAACGAGAATGCACTGACAGCGGTGTCACTTGCTTTCCCGATTCAGACATTGATGGTGGCAGTCGGGGTAGGAACCTGTGTCGGTATCAACGCGGTATTGTCTAAGGCTCTGGGGGAAAAGAATCAGGAGGTCGTAAACANGACAGCGGGAAACGGCATGTTTTTGATGGCGNTCAGTTANCTNGTATTTCTGATGGTAGGACTTTTTGNGACGAAAAGATTCTATCTGAGCCAGACAGATGACGCNCAGATCGTACAGTACGGCTGTGAGTATCTTTCGGTGGTGTGCTGCNTNTCTTTTGGTATGTTCACGCAGTTTACCTTTGAGAGNNTGTTACAGTCNACGGGNAAGACNTTNTATATTATGGTTACGCAGGGGATCGGCGCTGTTATCAATATTATTTTNGANCCNATTTTTATCTTCGGGCTGCTCGGAATGCCGCGGCTGGGTGTGCGCGGTGCGGCTGTGGCGACNGTAATCGGNCAGATTACGGCGGGTCTGTTGGCTTGTGCCATTAATATGAAGAAAAATGATGAAATNCAGATTACCGGNCAGGCNCTTAAGCCTGANGCGGAGATCATTAANNTGATTTATAAGATCGGNGTGCCGTCTATCATCATGCAGGCGATCGGTTCGGTTATGACTTACGGAATGAATCGGATACTGATCACNTTCAGTTCGACGGCGACGGCAGTATTCGGAGTATACTTTAAATTACAGAGTTTCATCTTTATGCCGGTATTNGGTATGAANAACGGACTGGTTCCCATTCTGGCATATAATTACGGTGCGGGGANAAAGGATCGTTTTACCGATTCACTGAAATGNGGTGTGAAGTATGCGATAGGNATTATGGTGATNGGTCTGATTATTTTCCAGACGATNCCGGATGTGCTNCTCAGACTCTTTGACGCCTCCGATGATATGCTGGCAATCGGTGAGTCGGCGNTGCGGACNATCAGCTACAGCTTNGTATTNGCCGGNTTCGGNATCGTATGCGGAACGGCNTTTCAGGCNCTTGGCTGNGCTACATACAGNATGATGGTTTCCATNGCGAGACAGCTGGTGGTNCTGCTTCCGGCGGCGTATCTGCTTGCANTGTCGGGTGATGTCAATCAGGTATGGTGGGCNTTNCCGATNGCNGAGCTGATGTCNNTNCTCATGACNGTCATNTTTATGGTTCGGATCANCAGGAANATTATCCGGCANATAGGNGAAGATAATGTGNGNGGAAATGCTATNCNNNTGGAGGAGNCATAAGGNGGAATANATCAGNGATATNGATATANACGATATTGCGTTTATAACGAAATATCATTTTGNGNAAATTGCATAGTGACTTTGCCNGGCTCCTATGATACAATTAGAAAACAGAGAGAAGAGAGNNTGGCTGTACAACTTAATAAGGAGGTACAGGCTATGGCGGATCACGAACTACTACTTGCCATTTCTAACATGCTTGATACGAAACTGAAGGCGGAGTTTCAAGCATTGAGGATGGAACTGCATGAGGAGATTCAGGCAGTAAGGACGGAACTGTATGGAGAAATTCAGTCAGTAAGAGCGGAAGTACAAGATTTAAGAGCAGAACTGCAAGAGGTAAAGGTAGAGGTACAGACACTGAAAGCAGATGTACAGACGCTGAAAGATGAAATGCACCGCATCAAATTGTATCAGGAGAATGTTATTATGCCGAGGATCAATACGATTGAGGCGTGTTACACCGATACATTTAAGCGGTATGCCATGTAAGGAACATTTGCATGGCAACAGCAATTAACTCTATATAAGCGGATATGGCGGAATTGGCAGACGCGCCAGATTTAGGTTCTGGTGTCCATGACGTGCAGGTTCAAGTCCTGTTATCCGCACTACATTTTTTAAATCCGAATCCGGTCCCGGTTGGGAAGGATTCGGATTTCCTGTCTACGGTGACAGATGTAATAATTTCGGACATAAGATGTTGATGATCAGAAAGGATAAGACGATCGCATGAAAAGAGAAGAAGCAAGGCGCAGAGCGGAAGAACTGGTAAGCCGGATGACATTGGAGGAGCGGGCCGGACAGTTACGGTATGACGCGCCGGCGATAGAGCGGCTGGGTATTCCGGCATATAACTGGTGGGGAGNGAGTCTGCACGGNGTGGCGAGNGCAGGTATTGCCACGGTATTTCCGCAGGCAATCGGCATGGCGGCGGCTTTTGACGATGCGCTGATCGGGGAAATTGCCGGTTGTATCGCCACGGAGGGCAGAGCGAAATATAATGAGTTTTCAGCNGAGAANGACAGAGATATTTATAANGGACTNACNTTTTGGTCTCCGAATGTCAATATCTTCCGTGATCCCAGATGGGGGCGCGGGCATGAGACTTACGGAGAAGACCCCTATCTGACATCTAGGCTAGGTGTGGCATATGTCAAAGGGCTGCAGGGAGACGGAGAAGTTATGAAAGCGGCGGCATGTGCNAAGCATTATGCGGTGCANTCCGGTCCGGAGGCAATGCGCCATGAGTTTAATGCNGAGGCGACGGCNAAGGATATGGAGGAGACNTATCTTCCGGCNTTCGANGCGNTGGTGACGGAAGCGCATGTGGAAGCGGTCATGGGAGCNTATAANAGAACNAACGGGGAGCCNTGNTGCGGAAGNAAANCGNTGATTCNGGATATCTTGCGGGNTAAATGGAAGTTTGANGGACATTTTGTATCCGACTGCTGGGCGATNAAGGACTTCCACGAGAATCATATGGTGACATCTACGCCCGCGCAGTCGGCNGCCATGGCNATCAATGCGGGATGTGANTTAAACTGCGGTTCCACATATCTGCACCTTCTGGCGGCATACGAGCAGGGNNTGGTTACNGAAGNAGCNATTACGGANGCGGCNGTGCGCCTGTATACGACCCGTTATCTGCTGGGNTTGTTTGACAANACAGAGTATGACGACATNTCCTATGANGCGGTGGAGTGTAAANANCATGTGGCNCTGGCCGATCAGATAACAAAAGAGAGCNTTGTCATGCTGAAGAATGACGGCATCCTGCCGCTTGATATCAATCANATAAGGACNATNGGNGTNATCGGTCCGAATGCNGACAGCAGNAGGGCGCTGATGGGTAATTATNACGGNACNTCNTCCGAGTATGTGACGGTNTCCGAGGGAATCCGGCGATATGCGGAAGGCAGGGCAAGGGTGCTGTACTCGGAAGGCTGTGCNCTGTTTGANGAGANGACNGANTCTCTGGCNATGAAAGGGGANCGGCTGNCGGAAGCNAAGATTGTGGCAAAGCANAGCGATGTTGTCGTATTGTGCNTCGGATTAGATGAGACTCTGGAAGGGGAAGANGGAGATACGGGCAACAGTTATGCTTCCGGCGATAAGGTGGATCTGCTGCTGCCGAAGTCNCAGAGGGATCTGATGGAAGCCGTTGCNNCCGTCGGCAAGCCNGTCGTTTGCTGTCTGATGGCAGGAAGCGCCATNGANTTAAGCTATGCGGNCGAACATTTTANCGCNATTATGCAGCTCTGGTATCCCGGCGCAAGAGGAGGAAAGAGCATTNCCGAAGTTCTGTTCGGGGAAGTGTCTCCGTCNGGTAAGCTTCCGATCACCTTTTACAACGGCTTGGAACAGCTTCCGGACTTTACGGACTATCATATGAAAGGCAGAACTTACCGTTATATGGAGGATAAGGCGCAGTATCCGTTCGGATTCGGTCTGACTTACGGGCGGGTAGCCGTTACGAATGCGGAGCTGATCGATGTGTCAAAAGAGAGAGACGGTTTCGGACTTCCGGATGTGCGGATCAAAGTTACGGCGGCAAACAGCGGAACATACGATACGGATGACGTGATACAGATCTATGTGAAAAACACCGACTCAGATTATGCGGTGAAGAATCCGGCGTTGTGCGCCTTTCGGAGAATCCATGTAAAAGCAGGGCAGAGCGTAGAGATAGAGCTTACCGTAGCCGGNAGAGCGTTCACGGTCGTAGACGAGCAGGGAGAGCGAAGGGTGGACGGCAGCCATTATAAGCTGTATGTCGGAAACATGCAGCCGGACGCAAGAAGCAGCGAGTTGACGGGAATGCACCCTGTGGAGCTGGATGTGAGTCTGTANNGATTCTACTCCGGCAGCTTTACCGTAAAAATACTGCCGCCTGCCGGATTATCCCGTACCGTGATCTTACCGTGGTGNGCNNTCACAATTTCATAGGCGATTGCAAGACCTAGCCCGAAGTGCCCCTTGGTGCTTCGGGATTTTTCTGCCCGATAGAAGCGGTCGAAGATATGTTTCTTATCTTCCTCCAATATACCCACACCGGTGTCGGTTACGGTGATCTCATAAGAGGTGCGGCGTTCTTTGCAATAAGAAAGCTTCAGTTCGATCTGTCCGCCCTCGGGGGTGTAGCTGACCGCGTTGTGCAGCAGGATGGACAGCACCTGGGCGATACGGTCGGAGTCACAGCGACAGCGTAAGATGGGCGCTTCCGGCAAAGTCAGGAGCAGATCGATTTCCTTTTGCCTGCAGAGCGGCTCGAAAGCCTCATATGCATTGAGGCACAGGGTGTCCAGTTCTACGGTTTTTTGTTCAATGAGAAAGCGGTTCATGCCGGAATGGGCCAGGGTCAGCATGTCGTCGATCAGGTGATTCATGCGCCGGCCCTCTTTGCGGATGGTTTGGAAGAATCCGCGCTGTTCTTCGGGATCGGCGGTCTCACAGCATTCGCTGCTGGCGAGAATGACGGACAGCGGCGTGCGCAGTTCATGGGAAGCGGCGGCGACAAACTGCATCTGTTTCTCATGATTCTCCCGAAGGGGTTTTATGAGCCGGCCTGTAAAGAACCATGAAAAGGCGGTAAGCGCCATGACGGCGGCAAGGTCGATCAGAGTAAACAGGATACGCTGATCCGTGATTGAGGTGCGAAGATCCGCCAGAGAGTACAGAATAATGATTTGTGATAAGGTATTGTTCCGTTCGATATCAATCAGGGAAGCGTAGTAGGTGCAGCCGGCAGAGGCAAATTCATATTCCACGTGCCAGATACCGGTGTATGCAGTGCCCTGCGGCGTGAGATTTTCTATCATAAACATGGATTCATAGGCATTCAGAGCCTCAGCGAGGAGTTGTTGGCTGTCCAAGCGTTGACCAATCGGGTCATTAGAAGCGGGCAGACTGTTGTAGAGAAAAGCAGTGCCGTTATCCACCACATATATGTTGTAGCCGTTCTGAGCCTCAAGTCGTGCCAGCCATTGTATGGACACGGTGGTGGACTGTTCCAGACCGGCGGTAATCGTGCTGATATCATTCTGAAAAGAGCGGAACTGATTGTCGTAGAGACTGCTTTCCGCCACATGAAGATAGAGAAGCGACATGATGATCGTGATAGCCGACGTGCTTCCGGCACATAATATGGTAAAAAGTAAGTGTGCTTTGCGGAACATGGGATTGGGATGTCCTTTCATATACATTGCCCGGTCGGGCAGGGAATATCAAAATCTAGTCTGCGCTCGGTGCCATCAGCCCGTATCCCACACCGCGGACTGTTTTGATCTGCAGGCTGCTGCCGACGGTCTTTAAGCGGCGGCGCAGAAAATGGACGTAATTGTCCAGATTGCCGCCTTCCACGTCGCTGTCCGGTCCCCAGACTTTGAGCAGAAGTGTCTCGCGGGAGATGATCTGTTCCGGCGTGTGCAGGAAGCTTTCCAGCAGGTCGCCCTCACGTTTGGATAGAGTACTGCTGCCGGAGGGTCCAGTCAGGCACATTTCCTGCGCAGCCCATCGGATATCACGATAGGACGGCGTATCGGGCATCGGATTCAGCACAAGGGAGCGTCTGGAGACACAGCGGATTCGCGCCAGCAGTTCTTCGAAATCAAAAGGTTTCACCAGATAGTCATCCGCGCCCAGATCCAGCCCTTCGATTTTATTCTGCAAAGTGCCCAGTGCCGTGATCAGGATGATGGGAACATTGATGGACTGCCTGCGCAGTGCGGTCAGGACTTCTGTGCCCTCACGGTACGGCAGCATGCGGTCTAACAGGATCACGTCATAGATATTCTGTTTTCCGTAGTAGAGGGCTTCCTCGCCGTCATAACAGGAATCTACGCTGTAGCCCTGCCCCGTCAGCTGCCATGTGATCGCCTTATTCAAATCTTTGTCATCTTCCGCCAGTAATATGCGCATGGGAAAGGCTCCTTTCTGTCAAAAATGAGTGGCAGTGCGGGGATGATTACGCCGCGCACCGCCCGCATCAACATCATAACACATTAATCTTTAAAGAATCTCTAAGAATTTCTTAATATCTTTAGAGAAACTTTAGAGATAGTATTGATATGGTGGATGTAGGGTTCGGGCGGCACCTTAAGGCCCCGAATCTTATTGAAAAAAGGAGAGGAAGAACATATTATGACAGGAATCAAGAGTAACGTGAAAAAAGTAATCAGCTTCCTGCTGGCGGGGTGTGTGGTATTTGCCACGGCGGGCTGCGGGAATGCGGGCGTACAGAAGACGGACGGCGGGAGCGCGACAGAACCTGCAGTCGAAGACGGGGCACAGGGCAGTGAAAACACAATAGGGGATGAACCCGTCGCTATGGGGCGGTACGTGGAGGAGGAGACCGATCTGACGGAGTTTTCGAGCAGTCCCATGGATCTGTGTATGCGGGAGGACGGCAAACTGGTGATTATGGATCGGTCCGTGGGAATGCTTGTGTCCGGGGATCAGGGCAGCACATGGAACATCGAGACACCGGACTGGCTTGCCGATTATAAAACGGACGACATGTGGATCAGCGGCATGTGCATGGCACCGGACGGTACGGTGGCGGTGTCGTATTATAAAGGGGATACCAATGCGGAGGAGCCTTCGTGGTATCTGGAACTTATTTTGCCGGACGGAACGCGGGTGCCCGTGGAGGCGAACATGTCGGAAGACGAGAGCTATTTCAGGCAGGCGGTCATGGGAGACGACAGCCGTATCTATGCCAGTACCGGACGCGGAGTATACGAGGTACAGCGGGACGGCAGTACGAAGAAGATCGTGGCGTTGGAAACTACGCCTTCGTGGGTCTGGGTTAAGGATGATCTGATGATCATAGATAATGATTGGGACATGGAAGATGCACCGTTAGTCTATGATATGGCTGCGGGGGAGTATGTTACGGACGAGGTACTTTCGGATTTTGTTGCTGACAGCTATCAAAGCAGAATGTATAACGGAACGGATTACGGCACTATGTACATTCTGCCGGGCGAGGACAGAACTGTCTATGTGATGGGGCAGGGAGGGATACACAGGCATGTGGTCGGCGGTAATATGATGGAGCAGATCGTGGACGGCGGGCTG
Source organism: Lachnospiraceae bacterium (assembly GCA_014804605.1). Lineage (GTDB taxonomy): Bacteria > Bacillota > Clostridia > Lachnospirales > Lachnospiraceae > UBA3282. The sequence goes on from JAAUZM010000002.1 coordinate 37,030, forward strand.
TCGTTACTCGGGAATCCGGATTATTACATTGTCGATGCCATACAGCTTGAGGGAGATGTCTTTCTGGCGCTCTTTGCGGGCGGGAAAATGATTCGGTTTACTTATGATCCGGATGTCCCGGCAGTACCGGAGAATATGTTGACGCTCTACAGCCTTAAGGAGAATGATGTGGTCAGACAGGCGATCTCTTATTATCAAACGGAGCATCCGGATGTTTTCGTGTCTTACAGGACCGGCATGGGTGAAGGGGATTCCGTGACGAGAGAGGATGCCATCAAGAAGCTGAACACGGAGATTATGGCGGGCGAAGGACCGGATCTGATCGTGATGGATGACATGCCCCTTGATTCATATGTGGAAAAGGGAATGCTGCTTGACCTGACGGATTATCTGACACAGTACAGCGCGAAGGAGCCTTTGTTTGATAATGTAATCGAGGCGCTGAAACGTGACGGCAGAGTATATGTGGCACCGGCGACGATTGCCGTACCGCGGATCGCTTCCGCAGCGGACGGCATAGAAAATGTGACAGACTTGTCGGATTTAGCGGCGACCATAGAGAATGACAGAGAGAAGTATCCGACAGAAGATATTCTGGGAGTCAGTGGCGGCTGGGGTATTCTGAAACGGTTATCGCCTGCGAGTGAGCCGGCTTGGGTCAAGGCGGACGGTACGATAGATAAGGAGAGCATCGGAGCATATTTTGAGCAGTGTAAAAGGATCTACGCGGCGCAGATGGACGGTCTGGATGAGAAAGTGAAGGACTACTATGATCAGCGCAATATAGGGCTTAAGGAGCGTATGGGCATACGCATGGATGAGATGGAGTGGGAAATCTATCTGGATGTGATGCAGTATGTGAGCGGAGCGCAGCATGCCATGGCAGGCTGGACCAGCTCTGCGTACAGTTGTCTGGAACTGCTTTCCCTTGACCGGACNAAGGGNTATGAGNACACGAAGGTCATACCCATGCAGGGACAGTGCAGCGGTGTNTTTATGCCGGGNACTATGCTGGGGATCAGCGCTGCATCCGGACAGACNGATCGNGCNCTTACGTTNATGGATACCTTTTTATCCGCAAAGGTGCANAGTGTGTATGNNGGNTTCCCGCTGAATCAGGCGGCATATGANGCNCAGTTTGTTCCGGAACATGTGGGAGAGGACGGTGTGTACACCTCTATGGCTACATCNGACGNGGACGGCAATATGATCTCNTATGTGGTATACTGGCCGGANGANGAGGAAATTGCGGCGATGAAGAANGAACTGGCGGCGGTGAACACGGCTTATATTCCCGATAAANNTCTGGAGGAGGCTGTATTTACNCAGGGGGCNGCATATCTGGATGATGAGCAGTCGTTGGAGGATGCGCTGAATAAGATTGAGAAGGCGGTGCAGGTTTATATGGCGGANTAACGGAGGAATGCGTGCCGNGAATATTCGGGTTTAAGAAGAGGATATTGTAAATTTTCGTAACTGTTTAGAAGATGGTTCTGAACAGTTACGAATTTTTTATGTTAGAGAGACTTTAGAGATTGATCTGGTATGCTGTCTGTGTTGGGAGCGTTATTGTTCCANNGGGTNGCTANGACGGACGCGCAGATGGAAGTGAATATCTACGGAGTCGCGCTTTCGCTCCGTAAAAAGCGTAGCAGGCACTAAGCTCATGAAAGACTTCGCTAAGTGCTGACGCTTTTTAAGNGACTCCTTAAGATATTNACTTCCATCTGCGCTGGGTGTTGAGTATGGCTGNGNGTGGANAGNAATGTNACNGACTTNGACAGCAATNTATANAAGGAGAGGATCAATATGNTNNNTAGGAAGAGTTGGAAGAAGATAATNAGCNTTNTGNTGGNGGNTTCTATGGTATTTGCTATGGCGGGCTGCGGCGGGGGAAGCGGCGGATCGGATGGCGGTGCCGGAGGTGAGGGGCAGAATGTGGGTACATCGGACGGCGGACAGGAGAATGAAAATAGTGGCGGGAACGGTCCGGCAGCCATGGGACGGTATGTGGAGGAAGAGACCGATTTGTCGGAGCAGACAACGTATCCTATGGATCTGTGTGTCCGGGAGGACGGGAGTCTGGTGATTCTGGATAGAAACACGGGAATGCTGGTATCTAAGGATCAGGGCGCTACGTGGGAGAGTGAGATGCCGGAGTGGTATATGGCCATGCGGGAGGAAGGGACTTATATCAACAGTATGTGCATGGCGCCGGATGGTACGGTGGCGGCGATTACTGCGGACATGGGCAGCAGCGCGCAGGGCGAAGGCGCGGACGAAGCTGAGGCACAGGGTGCAGGTACAGATACGGCAGACAAAGTGCAGACACAGGGTGAAGACGCAGATAACAAAGACGGATCTGAAACGCAGGACGGTGAGTCGGATGCAGATGATGACGAGTCTGAGGAGGAATCAAGTATGTTCGACGATCCCTTTAACTGGAGTTATTATCTGACGCTGTTTTTACCAGACGGCACGGAGATCCCGGTGACAGCGAAGCTGACGGAAGAGGAGATGCACTTTGAGCAGGTTGCGTTTAACACGGATAATCGTATCTTCGCGAGTACATATCGGGGGATCTATGAGGTACAGCGGGACGGCAGTGCAGAGAAGATTCTGACGCTGGATTATAATCCGCAGTGGTTCTGGGTCAGGGGTAATCTGTTGGTGATCGACAGTTTCTGGGATGAGGCGGATACGCCGGCGGTTTATGATCTGGAGGCAAAGGCGTTTATTCCGGACGAGGTGCTTACGGAGTTTGTGGACAGCAACTATGGTGACCGGCACTATAACGGGACAGATTACGCTACGATGTTCCTTCTTCCCGGTGAGGACGGTACTGTCTATGTTGTAGGCAAGAGGGGAATACACCGTCATGTGGTAGGCGGCAATATGATGGAGCAGATCGTGGACGGTAATCTTTCCCAGCTCATTAACCCGAACTATTGTATTACTGATATGGTGCAGCTTGAAGCGGGTGTGTTTATGGCACTTTTTTCCAACAGTAAGATGCTCAAGTTTACCTATGACCCCAACATCCCGTCCGTGCCGGAGAATATACTGACGCTTTACAGTCTCACGGAACAGGATTCGATCAGGCAGGCGATCTCTTACTATCAGACGGAACATTCGGATGTTTTCGTGTCTTACCAAGTGGGTATGGGAAGTGACAGTTCTGTGACGAGGGAGGATGCGATCAAGAAGCTGAATACGGAGATCATGGCAGGGGAAGGACCGGATCTTCTGGTGATGGACGGTCTGCCGCTTGACTCTTATATAGAAAAAGGATTGTTGGTCGATATGACCGATTACCTTGCGGAGTACAGTGCAAAAGAGCCATTGTTTGATAATATAATCGACGCACTCGCCCGTGACGGTAAGGCGTATGTGGTTCCGGCCACGGTTTCAGTTCCGAAGATTGCGGCTGCATCGGACGGCATGGAAAATATGACAGATATGTCAGATATAGCAAAAGTTGTGGAGAAACTCAGAGAGGAGTATCCGACGAAAAACATTCTCGGCGTCAGCGGCGAGCGCGGTGTCCTGAAAAGATTTGCGGCAGTGAGTGCGCCGAAATGGGTCGCAGCGGACGGCAGCATAGACAAGGACGTGATCGGTGAGTATCTGGAGCAGTGCAAACGCATCTTCGCTGCCCAGATGGACGGTCTGGATGAGAAAGTCATAAGCTATTATGAGCAGCGGAATGAGTGGACGAAGGAATATAGTGGACTGCGCATGGACGAGACGGACTGGAGCGTCAATATGGANATNATGTCNTATGTGGGCAGCGAGCAGCATATGATCGCCGGGTGGGTCGATGCAGCGTATAACTACATGCAGATNACATCNCTNGACAGAGTGAANGGNCTTGAAGAGGCGAAGGTCGTGCCNATGAAGGGACAGTGCGGNAATGTATTTGAGCCGTATACCATGCTGGGCATCAGCGCTGCGTCNGAGCAGACCGATCTGGCTTACGGATTTCTGGATGTGTTCCTGTCTGTGGAANCGCAGAGTGCATACGGNGGACTGCCCTTGAATCAGGCGGCATTTGACAAGCAGTTTACGNCGAAGGAGGAGTATTTGGGNGAGNANGGAGAGTACGGCGGNGTTTGNACCATGGATGAGGAAGGCAATATGATTGATTTTACGATCTATTGGCCGTCAGATGAGTTGATTGCAGCGCTGCGGGAAGAGATGTCAACGCTAAATACGGCGTATGTTCCCGATCAGATGCTGGAAGATGCGGTATTTACGGAAGGAATCGGGTATATGAACGGCTCGCAGTCATTAGAGCAGGCGCTTGACAGGATCGAGAAGGCTGTGGCGATCTATATGGCGGAGTAAAAAAGATGGATTTCTGTCATCGGATAGAGTATAATCGCGTCATGAGGGATGCCTGTACANGCGGAAAAAAGGAAAGGCAGCATGGCGGCGCATATATTATGCGGGTGGCGGCGTGGCGTACGATATGACGATGACAGGGGTAAGATTGGATTTAAGCGGTGAATGGGAGTTTCGGCTGGATGCGGCTAAAGAAGGCATACGGCAAAAATATTACGGACAGACATTAGAGGATAAGATCGTTCTGCCCACCACTACCGCCGAGGCACATAAAGGAATACATGGGGATGCGAAGGAGACGGGTTACCTGACAGAGCCTTATCATTTCGAGGGCTATGCATGGTATGCCCGGACTCTGGAGATCCCGGAAGAACATATAGGAGATCTGGCGCAGCTTGTGATCGAGCGGACGCGGGTCTCCTATGTCTGGGTAGATGAGAGTTTTGTAGGGACGCAGGACAGCTTCGCTGCGGCGCACCGTTATGATCTGACGGCGTATCTGACGAAGTCCCGTCATAGGCTGACAGTTATGGTGAGCAATGTGGACTATAAGACCGGCGGCGGGCATATGACCTCGCCAGATACCCAGACAAACTGGAACGGTATACTGGGGCAGATCGCACTGATTCTGGAACCGGCCGTGCGTGTGGTGAGTCTGCGGGTCGATGCTAAGGCGCGGTGCAGAAGCGTGGAGGTATGTTTTACGGCGGCGTGTCGGGGAAATGGAGTTGACAGACAGAACGTGGCCGGCGGAGAAAGCGAGGCCGGCAGAAGGAACGAGGGTTGTGCGGGAAACAGAACAGTGACTGCCTGCTGTACGGTGCGAAAGTGCTCCGGTATCGGAGAAGACGACGGTGAAGGGCCGGAAAAGCGTGAAGGTGTGGCTGACATACTTTTGCGGACATGCAAGGAGATTGTTTTACAGCCGGAGGAGACAGAATATGCTTGGCGGATGGAGATTCCGGAGGGACAGAAGATCGAGCTGTGGAATGAGTTTACACCGAATTTGTATGAAGTTACGGTGGAGATTATGGATTCGCAGGTCTCGACAGTGATCGGGTTCCGTGATCTGCATACCGGAGGAGAGCTCGGGTTAGAGAAGCAAGTCATGCAGTCGGACGAAGCGCAGTTTATTTTCCTGAACGACCTCCCGGTCATGCTGCGCGGTAAACACGATGGGATGATCTTTCCGATGACGGGTTATGCGCCGATGGACAAGGCGGCTTGGAGGAAAGTGTTCGGCATTGCGAAAGAATATGGGATCAATCACTACCGTTTCCACACGTGCTGCCCGCCGGAAGCGGCTTTTGCGGCAGCAGANGAGATGGGAATCTATCTGGCNCCGGAGCTGCCGTTNTGGGGTACTGTTGCCGGNGAAGANGAGNCNNANCGTGACAGGGAAGGACGGGCATGGCTNCTGGAGGAGGGCTTTCGCATTNTGCGGGAATTCGGAAANCANCCGTCGTTTGTGATCTTTTCATTGGGAAATGAACTCTGGGGAGATCAGGAAGTNCTCAATGATATTCTGGGNCAGTATAAGGNNGCNGACCGNCGGCANNTGTACGTGCAGGGGTCTAATAATTTTCAGTTCAGTCCTGNCATNTTGGAAAATGATGATCTNTTTAACGGNGTGCGGTTTGCAAGGGAGCGGTTNTTCCGTGGNTCCTATGCNATGTGCGACGCNCCGCAGGGGCATATTCAGACGCAGATGCCGGATAACTGCCACANNTATGATGAAGCCATNCGCCCGCGGCAGAAGTTTGAGGAGACAGAGCCGGAACTGAGGCAGAGCGCAGCGCAAACGACAGAGGGGAATACAGTAGGAGAAACNGCGGTTGGGCAGCCAGTGGCACCTGAGACGGGCGAGGTGGAGATTCAGTTCGGCACTGGAACTAAGAAGGTGAAAGCAGCTAAGAGCACGGAACTGATCCCGCGGGTGCCGGTGATATCTCACGAGATCGGGCAGTATGAATTCTATCCTGATTACGATGAGATCGAGCGTTACAGCGGCGTGCTGCAACCGGAGAATCTGCGGATTTTCAGAGAGCGCCTTGCGGCTAAAGGAATGCTGCATATGGCGAAACATTTCTTCCGCGCAGCCGGACATCTTGCAGCGGAATGTTATAAACGAGAGCTGGAGACGGCTTTTCGGAGTCGGGAACTGGCGGGTTTCCAGTTATTGGACCTACAGGATTTCACGGGACAAGGAACAGCGTTGGTCGGCATTTTGAATGCTTTTATGGAAAATAAGGGACTGATCAGCGCAGAAGNGTGGCGGGAGTTCTGTAATGACAGGGTGGTCATGCTGTCTTTTCCGGCTTATGTGTATGAGACGGGCGGTACTTTCGACTATGAAGTGCTGGTATGCAATATGAGGCCGATGGCGGAAGACGGAGAAAACAATGTACGGATTATGGTGGAGTTGTCGGAGAGAGGTAGCGGACGAGTGCTTGCGCAGACCGTGCATGAAGGCACACTGGAATTGACCAGATTAGTCAGATTTGGCGGCGGCAGGCTTCCGATTCCTGCGGGAGACGATCCGGTGCTGCTTCGGGCTGCGGTGACGGTATCCGCTTGCGGATCGGAGCAGATTCTCATGAGGAACCATTATGATCTCTATGCATACCCTGCTGCCAAGAAGCGGACGCAGGCCGGACAGACTCCTGTAACGGTCACGGACGATGCGAAACGGATGATGGAATGTCTGCGGNCGGGGGAGAGAGTGCTTTTCTTCGGAAGCAGCATAGGGGAGATATATTCGATGGAGGGTACTTACTGTACGGATTTCTGGTGTTATCCGATGTTTGCTTCGATTTCTGAGAGTATGGGCAAACCGCTGCCCATCGGCACGATGGGATTATATATGGATCGGGAGCATCCGGTCTTTGCACAGTTCCCGACGGAAGGATTTACAACGCCGCAGTGGTGGCGGATCGTGACGGGAGCGCGGGTGGCTGTCTTAGACGGTCAGCCGGTGGAACCGCTTGTCTGGATGATTGACCATTTCTCAAGGAACCATAAGCTTGGGCTGGTCTATGAGGCAAAAGTGGGTGCGGGCAGTCTGCTTGTCTGTCAGGCGGATCTGCTCTCGCAGGACTGCCCGGAGGTCAATCGGTTCTACGACAGNCTGCTTGCCTATGCAGAGTCAGAGCATTTCACGCCGCAAGCGCGGATTGAAGAAGCGTGGCTGGTGAAGGTATATCAGTAGGGACAGGGCATAACTTCGTTTCCGGCTATGGCATGTTGTGGCCTAGAATCCGCGCTCCTTTAATTCACGAACGAGGTTTACATAAAATTCCCTAACGTCAAAACCGGCAATGTTTTCACGGTTTAGATCGATCATATCGCCGTGAGAGATACCTCTGCCGCCGGGTACGGTCAAGCAGGTAAAGCGGCTGCCCCATTTCATGCTGTCAACAGAGACTAAACCGTCGTTGGCTCCGTCGAAATGTTTTACCATGGGGTAAGACATGTTCAGGGGGAATCTGCCGCTGCATGCAGCGTTCATCCGGGACCCTATGCTCTGATAATATACTTGCGGGCTGTCGGGAAGTATTTCGTTTCGTCCGGTGCAGGAGGAAGCGGTCAGATCCTGTACGGCCTCCATGAAATCGGGTTTGGTATCGCCGAGCAGGGTCAGCGCCGCATTGTATTTGGAAGAAACTTTATTGCATACGGTATCCGGAATCTTGTCCAGCAGATAGTCCGCGAAGATACAGCCGCGGTGGGGTGTGTTGATGGTCGTTAAGGAGGCTACATAGGGAGCGATGCCGCATTTGGAGATCGCGTAGCGGCTGTCCAGACCGCCCTTAGAGTGAGCGATGATGTTGACCTTATCGCAGCCCGTCTCCTGCCGGATCTGTCTGATCCGCGCGGCAAGTTCTTCTCCGCAGTCGGCGACGGAAGCGGCGGACTGCTGGCTTCCGTAGAATAGGACTGCCCCGTTTCTCTTAAGCTCTGCGGGGATTCTGCCCCAGTAATTGAAGAAGCGAAAATCCCGGAAAAATACGCCGTGTACAAGCAAAACAGGATACTTCGTCCGACATTCCTGATTCTCGGCACGAACCTGATTGAGCAGGTACTTTTCGTTTTCATAGATGACCTCATTGCCGGCAATCCGAATGATACGACAGAGTACATATAGGTGTACGATCGGAATCAGGCCGCAGACGGCGCCGATCACACGCCATTTGATGCCAAGCTGTACGGAGGTCACATAGACCCGCAGAATGCCATTCCAGAAGAGGATAAACTCAATAAGAAATGCAAGCCCAAACTGACGCAGCCAGAAGAAAGGGTGGCCAAATGCGGTGTCCTCTCCGGCGGGAAGCCCTATGATCAGCATGGCAACACAGCAGACGATCTCCACGGCCGTGGTGATCAGGAAGATTTGCAGCAGGGCGCTGCCGTCTTCCAGAATCTTATTGCGTGTGGTGGAGACTTTACGCACTGTCAGTGTGGGAAAGAAGTTAATGTACAGGATCAGAATATAGCAGATGATCTCTGCGGCAGCGCAGGCAGAGGGAAACCGTGTTTCGATCCGTCCGGCATAGAACAGGAAGGTGCAGACGGAGCGTATGTTGAGTGCCAGCAGTATGATGAGTGCCGACAGAACTTTTGCGAGTGTTTTATAGCGTGTCTTCATGGTATTCTCCTATGTGCCGGTTGCAAATTGCGGGCATCACGGTATAATGTAGTATTGTGTATTTCCATAATGTATCGTAGCAAATTCAAATTCGATGTGCAAGCGCACTTTTCGGTTATTCTGTCAGACCGCGTCATGTGCTTGCCGTATTGATTTATGGATTGATGAGAGGGGTGTAACTATGACTGCTGAAATTGCAAAAACCCGTGAGGAGCGAATGGCGACGGATTCCATCGGCAGACTGATGGTGAGTATGACGTTTCCCGCAATCGTTGCGCAGATCATCAATATTTTATACAGTATCATTGACCGGATTTATATCGGACATATGGAGGGGGTGGGTGCAAATGCGTTGACGGGCGTGGGCGTTACCTTCTGTATCACCATGTTTGTTTCGGCCTTCTCGGCCTTCATCAGTAACGGTGCGGCGCCGCTCGCGGCGATCTGGCTGGGAAAGGGTGATCGGCAGCGGGCGGAGGAGATACTCGGCAACAGCGTCAGCTTCCTGCTCATCTGTACCGTGGTGCTGATGGCTTTTTTCTATGCTTTTCAGAAACCATTGCTCTACATGTTCGGGGCTAGCGTGTCCACCATCGGCTATGCGACGGATTATCTGTCCATCTATCTGGCGGGAACGCTTTTCGTGGAGCTGGCGCTTGGATTAAACGCCTTCATCATCTGTCAGAGCCGGTCGAGGACGGCGATGCTCTCCGTGCTGATCGGGGCGGTGGCAAATATTATCTTAGATCCGATATTCATCTTCGGCTTTCGTATGGGTGTCAGAGGCGCGGCGACGGCCACGGTGATTTCGCAGGCATTAAGCGCGCTGTGGGTCGTGAGCTTTCTCATGGGCAGAAAGTCTTCTCTTAAGATACGAAAGAGTTGTATGCGTCCGGACGGCAGAATATTAAAGAGTGTGTTTTCACTGGGGATATCGCCGTTTATTATGAATGCGACAGAGAGCTTCATCAGTATTGTCTTAAATCACGGATTGCAGGTTTACGGAGGTGACATGCATGTCGGGTCTCTCACCATCATGCAGAGTATTATGCAGTTTTTCTCCGCGCCGATGAGCGGTTTTACACAGGGAATGGCTCCTATCGTCAGCTATAATTATGGCGCGGGAAACTTTGACCGTGTCAGACGATTGTATCGGTGGATGATCGGTGTATGCTTTGGATTTCGCTTCCTGACAACGGCAACGGTCATGGCTTTTCCGCGATTTTATGCGGGATTCTTTGCAAACGAGGCGGAGCTTGTGTCATTAACCGGGCAGGTCATGCCGATTTTTATGGCGGGTATGCTCGTTTTCGGACTGCAGAACGGTATCCAGCCTACCTTTCTGGCGCTTGGGCAGGCTAAGATCTCGCTTTTTATTGCAGTGCTCCGCAAGATTATCCTGCTGATCCCGCTGGCGCTGATCCTGCCGCATTTTATGGGCGTGATGGGAGTGTATGTGGCGGAACCTGTATCGGATATTATCTCTGCGACTACGGCGACGGTGTTGTTTGTGGGTAATATAAAGAAGATTTTGTCGGAGGAAACGCTGCAGAGGATTGGGTAGAGAGGGTACTGTTTATAGGGGATCGAAGACGGACGCGCAGATGAAAGTTAATATCTACGGAGCCGCGCTTTCGCTCCTTTCACAGCGCAGCGGACACTAAGCTCGTGAGAAACCTCGCTAAGTGCCGGCGCTGTTCTAGGGGCTCCTTAAGATATAAACTTTCATCTGCGCTGGGTATTGGTTAGGCCTACACGGTAATGAGTGGTGGGGAAGAATAAACAGTAATGAGTGGAGATGAAGAAGCGAGAGGTAAAGAAGTTGTTTGAAAATGTGTNGGACTGCTTGACAATATGGGGTGGTTATGGTACATTATCTCACAAGTTAAGAGGGAGTAGTTATCCTGTGTAAGCAACATACCCTGACANGAATGTCATGTTTACACGCTTTCTGCGNATGAATGGAAAGAACGAGACTTTTAGCATAGTAGCATGCCGAAGGTCTTTTTTATTTCATNNGNAAGGANATNTTATGATATAAAGGNGNTGCGCAGCTTCNCNCNCGGGGCATAATAAAAACAGGAAGCCGTCGGCTTCGGAACGGAGGAAATTATGGAGGTTATTATTCAGGTTGCNTTANTGGCGCTGGGNTTTGTGTTATTGGTTAAGGGGGCGGACTGGTTTGTGGAAGGAGCAAGCAAGNTGGCGGAGAAATTNGGGATTCCGCAGCTTGTGATCGGTCTGACCATCGTTGCGCTGGGCACGTCCCTGCCGGAAGCGGCGGTCAGCGTTTCTGCGGCGCTTAAGGGAAGCGCGGAAATTACCATAGGCAATATTCTGGGAAGTAATATTATGAATATCCTGCTGATACTGGGGATCACCTCAGTGATCACGCCGATCGCAGTGCAGAAATCCACGGTAAAATATGAGATTCCTTTTATGATCGTGATATCGGCTATCCTTATGGGACTCGGCTGCACATACAATGTTCTTAAGTTTTCAGATGGTTTGATTTTGTGGGGACTGATGCTCTGCTATCTGGCGTATCTGCTTTATATGACGAAGAAGGGCGCTATCGTGTCGGAAGAAGAGGACGCGGGTGAGGCGGACAAACCTATGCCGCTCTGGAANATGCTGCTGTTTATCCTGATCGGTGGCGGAATGATCGTGCTCGGNTCCGATGTGGCGGTNGATGCGGCGACGGCGTTAGCACGGATTTTCGGTATGAGTGANCGTCTGATCGGACTTACCATTGTGGCCTTCGGCACATCTTTGCCGGAACTTGTGACNTCNGCAACGGCGGCGATCAAAGGCAAGGCGGACATCGCTGTGGGCAATATTGTGGGCAGNAATATTTTCAATATTCTCTTTGTAGTGGGNACTTCNGCGCTGATCACNCCGGTTGCCTATGCGGCNAACTTCTTTACGGACAGTGTCATCTGTATCGCCGCGGCAGTGCTGNTGTGGGTNNTGGTGATCAGGAATAAANGNCTCGGNNGGGCGGGCGGCGCATGTATGNTGGTGTGCTATGCGGCNTATTTTGTGTATTTGATGAATTAATTGTAGTTAATTAATTATAGAAAAGAAAGGGTTGACCTAATTAGTCAACCCTTTCTTTTCCCCAGAAGAANACTGCCACGGTACCCGGNCCTGTATGGCTGCCGATNGTNGTNCCGATGCTGTTGATGAGCACTTTGCCGTTTAGGTGCGGGAATCGCTCTTCGATCAGATCGGCTACCGCTCTGGCATCTTCGTAACATGCGGACTGGGAGATATAGCATTTGCCGCTGTAATCCCGTCCTTCTTCAATACATTCTTCCATCTTGTCCACGATCGTCTGTATGACCTTGCGCTTCGTGCGAATCTTGTACCGCGGAATCAACTGTCCCAGATGGTTTACGTTCAAAAGCGGGCAGATATTCAGCATACCGCCGATAAAGCCGGCGGTTTTGGAGATACGGCCGCCCTTGATATAGAAAGTCAGATCCGTGGAGAAAAACCAGTGATTTAATTTCAGGCGGTTTGCCTGCGCCCACTCATATACTTCATCTATGCTCTTGCCTTCATCCCGAAGGTCGGCCAGTTTATCCATCAAAAGACCGTAACCCGAAGAGGCGGCAAGAGAGTCCAGTACATAGATCTTGCGGTCGGGATACTGTTCCGCAAGCGTTTCCCGCGCCACCATAGCGGAGTTCGTCACACCGGAGATGCCGGAGGACAGACTTAAATGCAGGATATCTTTGCCTTCCTGTAAAAAGGGTTCAAAGTAGGTGATAAACTCGTCCACATTGATCTGAGAAGTCTTCGTGTCCGCACCTGCCGTCATGGCGGCATAGAATTGATCGAAGGGCATTGTCTTGCCCAGATCATCCGCATACTGTACGCCGTCCAGTTCGTAGTGAAAACAGATGTAGGAGACGGAGCGGTTATGGAAGTGTTCTTCCGACAGATCCGCCGTGGAGCAGCAACTAAGGATATATTCGCTCATTTTAATACCTGTACCTTTCTGTATTGGCGGCAGGCCTGCGATCATGATGATTACATGATAGGTGGCAGCTTCCGCAATTATGATTACCACTTGATTCAGCTGTATTTTTCACAAGTGTAATCACCGCTTAATTGATAGAAGTGTAACATTTTTTGTACAGAAATTCAATCAATGAAAATCGACAAGTTATAACCACCGAATGTTTGTCCTTGTGCTTGCTGGAATTATTTGTTATAATCGTTTTGGTGTCCGGTGAGTGTCGGACAAGTATACCGGATCGGCCGTCGATGAGCCGACAGTATGCTAACAAGTAAAGAAGAAAACAGATAAAGGAGAGAGACAATGAAAGGTAATATTGTTGTTGGTCAGTCTGGCGGCCCTACAGCCGTTATCAACTCTTCCGTAGCGGGCGTATATGCTGCTGCTAAGAAGTTAGGTGTAAAGAAAATTTATGGTATGGTTCACGGTATCGAGGGATTTTTAGAGGATAAAATGATCGATCTGGGCGATTATCTGGATGATGAGACCGGAATCGAACTGTTAAAGAGAACTCCTTCCGCATTTTTAGGCTCCTGCCGTTTTAAGATGCCTAAGATTGAGGGGCATGAGGATGTATATGAGAAGATTTTTGAGATCATGGAGAAGCATGACATCGAGTGCCTGTTCTATGCAGGCGGCAACGATTCCATGGATACGGTAAAGATGCTGTCCGACTATGCGGCAGCACACAATAAGCCGCAGAGATTCATGGGCGTTCCTAAGACGATCGACAACGACCTTCCTGTGACGGATCACTGTCCGGGTTACGGTTCTGCAGCGAAATATATTGCAGCTTCCTTGAAAGAGATCATCCGCGATAATGAGTCCTTCGGCGCGAAGAAGCCCACTATCTGTATCGTAGAGATCATGGGACGTAACGCAGGATGGCTGACAGCGGCAGCAGCGCTGGCTAAGGGCGATGACTGTAGCGGATGTGATGCGATCTACCTTCCGGAGAGAGTATTTGATATTGATAAATTCATGGCGGATGTCAAGGAACTGGCGGCTACCAAGTCTTCCGTAGTAATCGCGGTATCCGAGGGCGTTAAGGTTGCAGACGGCAGATATGTATGCGAGATTGGCAGAGAAGTGGCTGTAGACGCATTCGGACACAAGCAGATGTCCGGTACGGCAGTTATGCTTGCTGACAAGATCGCGGCTGAGACTGGTCTTAAGACCCGTGCCGTTGAATTCTCTACTTTACAGAGAGCAGCTACGCATCTGGCATCCCTGACAGATATCAACGAGGCTTTCCAGGTAGGTTATGACGCTGTGATGGCGGCAGAGGAAGGCAAGACTGGCATGATGATCACTCTTGACAGAAACGGTGACGCGCCTTATCAGTGCGGTACAAGCGCATATGATATTCACGCGATTGCGAATGTGGAAAGAAACGTTCCCGATGAGTGGATCACGGCGGACGGCAAGGGTCTGACAGACGGTTACGAGAAGTATGCGAGACCGCTTATTATGGGCGAGTTACAGCCTCTGTTTGTAAACGGACTGCCGAGACATCTGGTTCGTAAATAAGACAGGATGTCATGGAAGAACACGGTATGCGTGTTCGGAACAGATATAAAATGATTTTGATTTGAGATAGATTTTCTGAAAAGCAGAAGCCGAAATTGCTGTCATGTACAGTGGTTCCGGCTTTTCTTTTGCGTTCGCTGATCAGCAGGCTTACAAGTTGCACGGAAGCAGTTCTCATTGTAAAATAAGAAAAAAGGGAAGGTGAACAAAATGCAGAGAATATTGGTAATATGTGACGATGTGTGGCACCCGGCAGAAGTGATTGAGAAAGGGATAGCACCTTTAGCAGCAGATCGTTATCAGTTTGAGTTTGTCAAAGCGGCAAAAGATATTCTGACGCCTGAGATGATAGCGGAATATCCCTTGATTATCTGCTGTAAAGCCAATAATGTAACTTCGGGGAATCCGGCACCGTGGTTCGAAAATTCGGTAACGGAAGTGATGGGAGGAGAATTTAGAAGTTATGTAGAACAGGGAGGGGCGTTTCTTGCGGTTCATTCCGGCAATGTTTTCACGGGTGAAGGAGACGGTGTCAAAGAGTATACGGATTTCGTGGGAAATCGGTTTTTGTCACATCCGCTTCGATGTGAAGTGATCTTAAAAAAGGAAACGGAACACCCGATCATGCGCGGGGTAGATGAGGAGTTCAGCATTCGGGACGAGCATTATCAGATGGAGATTTTAGCGAAGGATGCGGATGTATTTCTGACATCGCATTCAAAGACCGGAGGAGATCAGACTGCCGGATATACAAGGCAAATGGGCGAAGGACGCCTCTGTGTTCTGACACCGGGGCATACACTTTCTGTCTGGCAGAATAAAGAATTTCAAAAAATTTTTTTGAATGCCGTTCAGTGGTGCCTTGAGGGAAAGGTGGCTGACGAATGAGAAGTGTACTTATAACAGGGGCAGACAGGGGGATCGGATTTGCGCTGTGCAGATGTTTTCTGGAAAACGGATGGATGGTGTATGCTGGGCGTTTTATGAAGGACTGGACAGAGCTGGATGCACTAAAGGAAGAGTATGGCAATCGACTCTCGTTGGTGAATCTGGATGTGGGAAGTCAGGATTCCGTCGATGAAGCGGCACAAACGGTAGGAGAGCAGACCGACTGTCTGGATATGCTGGTGAATTGTGCCGGAATTTATCAGAATGGCAGCAGTGAGACAACGAGACGCTGTCTGAATATTAATACTTTGGGACCGATTCGCATGGTGGAGGCGTTTCTGCCGCTTATGGAGCGGGGAGACAAGAGATTGTGTTTTTTCTCTTCAGAGGCAGGTTCGATCACGCTGGCGCATCGCACGGGAGATGTATCTTATTGCGTTTCCAAAACCTGTCTGAACATGGCTGTCCGGTTGATGTTTGAGAAATTACATCCGCGGGGATACCGCTTCCGGATCTATCATCCGGGATGGGTGCGCACTTATATGGGCGGACAGAAGAGTACAGAAGGTAATTTTGAGCCGGAGGAAACTGCGGCAGTCGCATATGAGCAATTTACGTCCGACCGAACTTGGGAGGATGTTCTGGTCATGAGTGATGTGTCTGATGAAATATGGCCTTTTTAGAGTTTGGAGATAGAAAATGTGTAAAATAGTTTTGTGCATGGATAACGGGAATTCCTGTTTGGAAGAGACCAAGAAGTATTTGAGCCTCCACGACTGCAAAGTATATACTTTGTGCCAGGAAGAACAGGATATCAGAACATTGATGGAGAAAATCAATCAGAAAGAGGGAAAGATAGATATTCTTCTTTTGGGCGTAGATGAGCAGATAACTCAAGATGGTGCGATCGGGGAGAAACATGATTGCGAGCTGCTTCTGGAAGTATTAAGCGAACAGATCAGCAGGACGCAGGAGTTAATTGACGCGGCGATTCCTCTGTTGCGCAAGGGAGATCTGAAGCGTATCGGAATGATTACCAAAAAGGATTCCTGCATTAGTTACTGTAAAAGTGACAGTAATTACGGGCAGCATATGGTATGGGCCGGACTTAATATGTTAGGAAAAATATATTTTAATCTGCTGCGCCCGGAAGGGTTTACCTTCCGGTGGTATTGTGCCGAAGAAAACAGCGGAGGGATGTCTGCGGGAGAATATCTTCTGAGCGGTCTGTGTTACGANGCCGGNGANCCTTATNNNCATTCTGATGAAAACAGGCTGGTGATGCGGGATGCATACTTANGAGAGATTGCATGGTAATCAGGCATATAAGATAAACGTAACCATTCAGGGTCCTGTTCTTCACAGTTACAGATAAATATTTTGTGTTGATAATATTAATGCGTAGATTTCCTTACCCTATAGAGTAATACAATATAAATAACGTCATAAACAGAGCATAATAATCCGCACACGAGAACAACATAATTGGTCGATAATACTCCCATCGTAATCGTAGGCGCTAAAGTACCGATCCATTTTGCAACTGCAAGAAGAATGCTCTGTCCGTCGGAATTGTTTCGNTTATGCAGCATATTGATGAANGCCACTGACATGATCAGGTTCTGGATAAAAGCAGAGTATTGTGCAGACAAATGGTCTTCCGGACCAAATTCAACATAGAAGGAAAGCTGAACAGCGAACATAGCAGCGATGCCCAGAATCGACCATGCATAAAATGACCATACTTTGTTGCCCGGTTTCAATTCTTTTTGCGCATATTTGAAGTAAAAAAACAATATCATAATATCCAGTAAAAACCATATGAGATTTACAATGGGTTGTACATCGATACCGATCCTGAGCTCGGAAACTGCATAAATTCCCTCCCATGTAATGTTCATNGCCAAAGCCCAAAAGGGCATTGCGTAGGTTTTATCTTTTATGGATAGTCTGATACATTCTTCATATACAATACACCAACAAATCCCGCTTACCAAAGTTAAAAATAATTCCATCTTTTTGTCCTCATTTCCGTGCACTTTTTTGCGTATACTGTTTTACATGCTATAGTTTGACAAGTGTCAATGTTTACATTATAATAATCGCGTANATTTACTTTGTCAATATAGTGCAAATAACTTGTACAAAACGGAGATTGTGTCATGTATGAAGGAAATAATCCTATAGCTTTGCATTCAAGAGAGTGGTTAGTGGATTCTTTATTGTCTTTGATGGAGGATATGCCGTATTCTAAGATAACAGTAAGGGATATCTGTAATAAGGCCGATTTATCCCGCCAGACATTTTATAATTTTTTTGATAATAAGGATGCTATNATCCGCTTTTGCATTCATCAATGCTATTCTGAAATGATGGAGAATCTGGCCGAAAGTCTGCCAGTCAAATTGTCCGATATTACGAGACAGCTTACGGAAACTCTTTATGAAAATCAGAAACTGATGAAGTCGATTGTTCTTCATGGATTAGATCATCTTCTGGAAATGGAACTGGTTTTGGTTATTCGGGTTTTTGCCCAACAGATAAGTACTGCATCATCAGAGAATCTGGATCAATATGCGACAGCTTTCTTAAGTGGCGCAATCNCACATATGATTCTGTACTGGTTCAGCGATGAGAATCCTGTCACGCAGGAACAGTTAGCAGAGCTTTTATGCAGAATACTTANCGGCAGCTATTTTCAGATTGAAAACGAGTATCTGATCAAAGAAGCATAAAGGTTTCATAGTAACNGCCAGAAAGAGCGTAAAACAGGCCGGGCTCTAACAATCCGCATCATTAAGTCAGCTTGAAAATGACACGGATTGTTGTTGAGAAGACGTGTAAGNCAGAAAAGCAGGGGAACTATCGTGGTTAAAGTGCCCGCAAATAATCNGCATACCAATAGTACACATTCGCAATCCGATAGAATTCGCTTTCCCTTGAAACGGTCTTCCAGAGTGCACGATAAGCTGCGAGCCAGTTCTCCAACTCCACGGCCAGTTTCGCAGGGTATGAGGGATCGGCCTCCGGTATCTCATTTAAGTGGCGGCAGAGGATGGGAAGAAGTTTATTCAGGAGTTTCTGCCCTTCGCCNGCAATCAGATAGGCGTTTGCCACATCTTTGGCGNATGCNGGAAGNNTGTTCAGCAAGCCGTAGAGAACCGTAAGCTGCTCGTCAATGTTAAGGTTGTATTCTTCTGCAAGCCTCGGATCACAGATATCCATACATTCCCGTGCGAGAACCGGATCGTTGTGATTGCTCAGGGCTTCCATAACAAGTACNACATTCTCCCAAGGGAATGCTTCAAAACGACTGATCTTCTCGAAGACCGAGGCGAGAGTAAGAGAAGAATCGCCGTATTCTACCATACTGATCTGGCGGTTGATTTCCTCTTCCGGTATCATCCGGTCGTTCCATGAGAAGGAAGCGCCGTAGATCATNCCAAGACGGGAGAAAGAGGGATGATTAATATGTCCGAAATCGCCCCAGTCCGTAGTGAGCACACCCATAGNGTGATATTTATGACCGTAGCGGCACATGGCTGCTATATTTTTGTAGGCATTATGATGCACATTGATNAGGTGATTCCAGCCGTGGACGCCCGGACATACATACAGNTGCTTGGCGCCGGCTTCAATCAGCTTCCTAAGACGNTCCTCAGACGGATCGGGTTCATAGTCCCAGTGCAGGCAGATCAATTCCTCGGGAAGCTGTCGGTATGCAGNCGGCTCTTCACAGATAATATCGCTCCAGAACATCGGAATACGNCCGTTATCGGTAATGAAGTTGCTTAGNTTGGTCAGAAAATCAGTATAAACTGCCGTAACGCCTTCCTGCTCCGCCCGCATACGGTTTTTTCCTTTACCCAAATCAAAGGTTTCATCTGCGCAGATGTTGAACTGNTTGGAAGTAAAAAGCTGCATATATTCNAANAGCAGNNTTTTGATCAGTTCAAAACTTTCCGGATCGGANCAGTTGATCGTATGATGGTGCATGCGGTCGCGGAANGAAAACGGNGCCTTATCGGAACCTTCTAATTCNCAGAGATGATGATANGTTTTGGTGCATAACAGCTTGCACAGATGACCGAAGCTTGCAAGGGAAGGAACCAGTTCGATTTCCAGTTTACGGCAGTAATCATCCAGCTCAAGAATATCCTCGGCAGTCAAAGGCGTATCATCCCGCCACACTTCACTCAAGTTTGCAAACAGATAACTGTGTTCTACATAAAGCTGAAGCTGGTTGATCTTGTAATAGCTTAAGGAATCTGCCAGTTCTTTCAAATAATCAAGGGTCGGAATGCGCCCNCGCGAGGTATCATAGTAGAATCCACGGTTTAGCACGGAAGGATGATCCGTGATCGACAGACACGGAAGCTGTGCGCCCGACTGTCTGATGATCTGCCGGAGCGTCTGGACNCCATAGAGAATACCGGCATTGCCGGCGCCTTGGATCGTCACACCGTTCTCGTTGATGACAAGGTTATAGGACTGCTCATTTGCAGGGGCAAGAGAAGTGAGGTAAATACACTCTTCGGGCCGTGCAACATGGCTTCTTATGATCGGGAGATTAAATCCGCAGNAATCCGTGAACTCCTTTTGCAGCAAAAGTGCGGTATGATAAAGTTCGGCAGGACAGGAAGAATCTATGAAGATCCGGCTGTCGTAACGGACGGTGAAGCAGTTTTTTTGCATGTCGATTTTTTGAGGATTCGGCAGTATGTACATAATGGTATCTCCTTAATGCTAAAGATGTTAGATTGATAGTAACTATTCAACACAGGTCGAAGCATTTACTGCTGAGACCGTAAGAATATGATTCAGGCGTGCAAAATCCCATTGTCGAAGANAATTTAGGATGGATTTTGCATCGTAACTGTGAAGGTACTGAACAGTTAGATTGATATTATCATAGTAGGATAGAAAGCGCAATANAATAAAAAATGACACCCCGATGAAAAAAAGAAACTGTCATACGCCTCTCTGCTTTGCTAAAATAAAAATATACGGTAATAGTGGCGGAGGAAGCGGGAAATGGAGATAGAAGGAAAAAAGATGAATACACGGAAACAGGATAAGAAGCCGCAAAAAGAAAAGGCGGGACAGGCTTTCGGTTTCAGCATACGCGGACAAATGCTGATCGGATTTTGTGTGCCGATTTTATTTCTTGTGCTGGTTGGTATCATTTCTTACAATAAAGCGGCGACGGGATTAACGGAAAATTATGAGCAATCGACCATAAATGCGCTGGAAATGACCAGAAATTCACTGGACAGTTCTTTTCAGGTGGTCCGTCAGGACGTGATGGAATTAGGACAGGAATCATCAGTCCGTTCTTATTCTTTGGGTGCGCTCAGCAAGGATTCTTCCAAAAAAGACCAGAGTAAAAATGATATAAAAACCAGAGTCAGTATCATGGAGACTTCCAACGATATTATCCAAGATGTTCACATTATTCCTGTGGACGGCGAGGTGGTTGTGACGTCTAAAACTCTAAGCAGTTCGGAAATCGATAGTTTTATGAACGAGCTTAAGGCTTCGGAGGATAGTTCGCTTTTGGATGGTAACTTTGTGCAATGGAATGCTAACCACCCATGCATTGACGATAAAATGGAAATCTCCGGAGAAGATTATCCTGTTTTTTGCAGTCAGGCTATTCGTTCCGGTGAAAATGAGGCTCTGATCGTGATCGATGTCAGTACAAAAGGAATCCGCAATCTGTTAAGCGAGTTAGACTTCGGGGAAAACAGTCAGGTTTCTTTTGTGATGGACGGTGGTAAGGAAATCAATTGCGGATCGGAGATTCCTATATTGGAGACCGATTTTTTTACGGAAGGGAAAGCGGAAGATGCCGAGTGGTTTACGCAGTATGTGACCTACGAGCAGGAAGAATACTTCTATATGATGTGTAAGAGTGAGATCGTGGACGGGTATATTACCGTTCTCGTTCCGAGGGACAACATTATCAGAAGTTCGATGGAGATCCGCAATCTGACTTTGATGTTAGTCGTATCGGCAATGGTATTGGCGATTATACTCGGATTTTTCATTATCACGGGCATCAGCGGTAACATAGGCAGGAGCGTAAATTCCTTGAGGCGGGTAGCAGAGGGAGAACTGTATCTTCCGAAGAATAACGAGCGGATTCCGAACAACGAGTTCGGAAATCTTCATGGGGCGATCAGGGATACGGTTGTCAAGATCCGTCAGTTGATTCTGGAAGTTGTAAAAATGATGGGAATCGTTTCGGATTCCGGAGATCTAGTGGAGGAATCGGGAAGGCAGGTCAGCCGTTATGTTCAGGATATGAGTGAACAGATGGAGCGCGTAGAGAATATTGTGGAGAGCGAGAATGTGGAAATAGAAAGCTGCAATGTGCAGATGGAAAGGCTCTCTAATGAGATCAAAGCTGTCAGCAGCGGAATCATGGAAACCATTGAACAGGTTCACCAGTCCAGAGATATGATCAGCAGCGGACAGGAAGCCGTGGAGGTTATGACGAAACAGGCGGTGCAGACGACGCAGGCAACCGGTGAAGTGCAGAAAAAGGTTTCCCTTTTGGGTGGAAAACTGGATGATATTGCTGATTTTGCTGAGATCATTCAGGAGATTGCGTCCCAGACGAATCTGCTCTCTCTAAATGCTTCGATCGAAGCGGCAAGGGCGGGTGAGAATGGTAGAGGTTTTGCCGTAGTTGCAGAGGAAATAAGGAAGCTGGCGGATAATGCCGGTTCCACAGCAGCTTCCATTCAGAATATGATACAGGAGATCCGCGTATATTCCAAAGAAGCGGTAGAGCGGGTGGAAATAGCGGAGAACATAGTGACAAAGCAGGGAGAAAGTGTAGAGAATACGGCTGATGCGTTTGAAAACATAAATCAGTTCCTTAAGAGTGTAACGGATGAAATGGAGCGGCTTTCCGTGAGGGTAGAGGGAATGAACAACGAGCGAAGAATCATGCGTTCTTCCATACATTCCATTGGTGAACTTTCAGGAGACTTGGTTCATTTCTCGGAAGAGATGAAGGAATCTTTGCATCTGCAGGTAGGTGCGGCAGGGACGCTGACCGTACAGGCAGATCGGTTGAAAGAAAATATGACAACTTTGGAGAAAGCGGTGCAGACTTTTAAAGTGGAAGAGTAAGAAAAGGGTAAGAAAAACGAAAATTTTTCCAAAAGAGTGGTTTACAAAACCGCTCTTTTATTATATGATGGTTATGGAAAACGATTTCCGGAAAACATTTTCCATAGCTTTTCCGAAAGACAGATCGTTTTCGGAATGGAAAAATAATGGTATCGATCAAAGATGTCGCGAAACAGGCGGGTGTGGCTATCTCCACTGTCTCTAAGGTGCTGAACAATTACCCTAACGTGAGCGAGGAAACGAAGAAAAAAGTGAATCAGGCGGTGGAGGAGTTAAATTTCGTGCCCAACTCCGTCGCGGCAGCCTTATCCTCGAAGCAGTCCGGCAGGGTAGCGCTCCTCTTAAACTTGAGCAATGTGACTCAGGCGGTAGATGAGATCAACATGCAGTATATGGCAGGCACCATCGGACAGGCGGTAGATATGAATCTGGATGTGATCACAGTCTTCTATTCCATGCTTAAGAATAAGAGCATTGAGGAAGTGATACGTTATCTGCAGTCCCAGAGTATTACAGGATTGATCATCTTCGGAATGTCTAAGGAAGACAAGGTGCTGCACAGGTTGATCGAGGCGCAGATCTTTAAGATCGTGGCGGTTGATGCACCGATCGTCAACGAGAGCACGTCATCTATCTGGATCGATCAGGAGAAAGCGCAGTATGACGTGGCGAAGAAGACCGTTATGGAGAATAAGAGCAAGAGTATCCTCTATCTGGCGGGTAAGAAGAACGGTTACGTTACCGATGAACGGCTTAAGGGAATAAGGCGTCTGGCACAGGAACAGGAGCTTCCGCTGCTTATAAGAAATGGCGAGTTTTCCGAGCTGCAGGCGAGGAATCTTACATTCAGATATGCCAGAAATAAGGACGTGGTGGTATGTGCTTCCGACCTGATGGCGATCGGGGCGATGAAGGCTCTTACTGAGATGGATATTTTCCGGCCGGTGTGCGGTTTCGATGGTATCACGCTGATGGGATATGCGGGTAAGCAGATGAATACCGTCAGGCAGAATTTTAAAGGAATTGCGTCGGATGCGGTAAAAGAGCTGAAACGGCTGCTGGAAGGCGGCGAGGGACAGCAGATCGTACTGGATTATGAGTTAGTGAGAATGAAATATATGGATATTATATGTTAACAGGACATGAAGTTGTACTAAGGCTGCAAAATACGCAGCCTAAGAACAACTAAGTCATGTCCGGAAGAATGCGAAGAGCGTGCATTCTTCCAAGTTTTCTAAATGGGAATAATATTATTAAGAATACATTAACACAACAAATGTCTAGGAGGGAAAATCATGGCACAGGCAAGCAACTTGAAACGGGATGTATTGGTACTGAATCTGGAGAAGGAGTTGGAGGAGCAGACACAGGCCGGCTACGGCAAGAGCGTAGCTGACTGCAGCAACGAAGAGCTCTACTACAGTCTGTTACAGTTATCCAAGAAACTGATGGCAGTTTCCGAGCCGATCGAGGGCGAGAAGAAGATCTACTATATTTCCGCAGAATTTCTGATCGGTAAGCTGTTATCTAACAATCTGATTAACTTAGGAATCTATGATAAGTTAGAAGAGATTCTTACGAAAAACGGCAAGAGCTTGAGCGCAATCGAAGAGATTGAGCCGGAACCGTCACTTGGTAACGGCGGGTTGGGACGTCTGGCAGCATGTTTCCTTGACTCTATTGCGACGCTTGGACTTCCCGGAGAAGGTATCGGTCTGAATTATCACTTCGGTCTGTTCAAGCAGGTATTTAAAGATAAGTTACAGACAGCGGAGAAGAATGACTGGATCGAGGATCAGTCATGGCTGACTAAGACAGACACTTCTTTTGAGGTAGCTTTTGGAGACAGAAAAGTGACATCCAGATTGTATGACATCGATGTAATCGGATATGACAATGGTGTCAACAAGCTGAGACTGTTCGATATCGAAACGCTGGATGAGAGCCTTGTCAAGAAGGGCATTGATTTTGATAAGGAAGATATCGAGAAGAACTTAACATTGTTCTTATATCCGGACGATTCCGATGAGGCAGGTAATCTTCTTCGTATCTATCAGCAGTACTTCATGGTAAGCAATGCTGCACAGCTTATCTTAAAAGAGATGAAAGAGAAGAAGTACGATCTGCGCACAATGTATGAGCACGCAGTGATCCAGATCAATGATACGCATCCCACGATGGTCATTCCTGAACTGATCAGAATCCTTGTGGATGAAAAAGCATTTACCATGGATGAGGCGATCGATGTTGTAAGTAAGACATGTGCTTATACGAACCACACAATCCTTGCGGAAGCATTGGAAAAATGGCCGCTTGAGTACTTGGAAAAAGTAGTGCCTCAATTAGTGCCGATCATTAAGGAATTGGATAAGAGAGTGGCAGCGAAATACGATGATCCGAAGGTGCAGATCATTGATGAGAATGACAGAGTGCATATGGCACATATCGATATTCATTATGGTTTCTCTGTAAACGGCGTGGCTGCAATCCACACGGAGATCCTGAAGGATACCGAGCTGAATGCTTTTTATAAGATTTATCCTGAGAAATTCAATAATAAGACCAATGGTATCACCTTCAGAAGATGGCTGTTATCCTGTAACCATGAGCTGGCAACATTCCTTTCCCAGACGATTGGCGACGGCTATAAGAAGGATGCGGATAAGCTGGAGAAGCTGCTTGAGTTTATCGACGACGATGCAGTGCTTGACCGTATTGCCGAGATCAAGATGAACCGCAAGAAAGATTTGGCCGCGTATGTGAAAGAGGTGGAAGGTGTTACCTTAAATCCCGATTCCATCTTTGACTTACAGAGTAAGAGACTGCATGAGTACAAGCGTCAGCAGATGAATGCACTTTACATCATTCATAAATATCTGGAGATCAAAGCCGGCAAGAAGCCTGCAAGACCGATGACCTTTATCTTCGGTGCGAAGGCAGCGCCCGCTTATGTGATCGCACAGGATATCATCCACCTGCTGCTTGTATTGCAGGAGATTGTCAACAACGATCCTGATGTGAGCCCTTACATGACAGTGCTCATGGTGGAGAACTACAACGTGGCATATGCAGAGAAGATGATTCCCGCCTGCGATATCTCCGAGCAGATTTCCCTTGCTTCCAAGGAGGCATCCGGAACGGGTAACATGAAGTACATGTTAAACGGTGCGGTTACACTGGGTACATCCGATGGTGCGAATGTGGAGATCCACGAGCTTGTAGGTGATGATAACATTTACATCTTCGGAGAGAAATCTGAGGACGTCATCAGGCATTACGAGAAAGCAGATTATGTAGCTAAGGACTACTATAAGAAGAGCCCTGTGATCAAAGAGGCAGTTGATTTCATTGTCAGCAAGGAAGCTCTTAAGGTAGGTCACAAAGAGAATCTGGAAAGACTNTANAAGGAGCTGCTGAATAAAGACTGGTTCATGACGCTGTTAGATTTAGAGGATTATATNGCGACGAAAGATAAGATGATGGCGGATTACGAAGACCAGAAGAAGTGGCGTAAGATGATGCTCGTCAACATCGCNAAGGCAGGATTCTTCTCATCCGACAGAACGATNGAGGAGTANAACAGAGATATCTGGAAGNTGAGATAAGANTTACTGACNGATATTTAGTAGANAAAGGAAAATGTAGTAAAACAAATCCCCGCCGNTTAACCGCGACGGGGATTTGANTATGATTATTTCTTTAGCACAAAAGCNNCATAAGGCTTCANCGTNATCTTCNGCNCTNTCATACNNATTATCCATATTGGNNATNANGCANGGCATTCCCACAAACTCATCGGGNATGGTAAAANCNGNCTCGTGGTCGCAGAANCTGCATACCACAAGCAGTTTNTCCTGCTCCAANGTTCTNGTGTATACGAATANTTCCNCNCTGTCCGNCAGAAGCAGCTCGTATCTGCCGTATACCATGACNGGATTTTCTTTTCGCAGCGCGATCAGCTTCTTATAATAGTGGAATACGGAATCGGGATCTNCCGTCTGTNCCTTAGCGTTGATCTCTTTATAATTGGGATTGACGGCAATCCAAGGGGTTCCNGTNGTGAANCCGGCTTGANCGGAGTCATCCCACTGCANCGGCGTTCTGGCGTTGTCCCGGCTCTTAAAGGTAATGCAGGGCCAGAAGACTTCATGNGACAGTGAGCCGTCNGCNCACCATTCTTTGTATGCATTGATNCTNTCGATNTCACGNAAATCCTCANGACTTTGAAAAGGATAATTNGTCATNCCCAGNTCTTCNCCCTGNTAGATATAGGGAGTGCCNTGCAGCATATGNAGACANGTGGCCAGCATTTTCGCGGAAACTTCCCGATACTGCGNACGGTCATCGCCGAAACGGGAGACTGCGCGGGGCTGGTCGTGATTGTCCCAGAATAAGCTATTCCACGCNTGACCATACAAGTCAACCTGCCAGCGGGACAATGTCTTCTTCAATGTGGTAAGCGGCANCTTTTCGTCTGTCCACTTTCCGTATTTGCCGTCACCTTCCACATGCTCAAACTGGAACACCATATCAAGCTCATGGGTGTTCTCCCCGGCATACTGTTTCGCCAGTTCCGTGGTCACGCCGGCTGTTTCNCCTACGGTCATAATATCGTATTTGGATAGTACTTTCTCNTTCATTTCCTGAAGATATTTGTGCACATTGGGGCCGTGAACACAGTAGGGACTGAAATCTCCATATAAGCCGATTCCTTCGCCGTCCGGCATTTCCTTTGTCTTGGAAATCATACTGATCACGTCCATACGGAATCCGTCGATACCCTTATCACACCACCATGTCATCATGTCAAACACTTCCTGCCGTACCTTTGGATTATCCCAGTTTAAGTCAGGCTGCTTCTTGGAAAAAAGGTGCAGATAATACATGTCAGTCGCCTCGTCATACTGCCATGCCGGTCCGCCGAAACAGGAACCCCAGTTGTTGGGCGGAGTCTGCGCATTCTTACCCTCGCGCCAGATATAATAGTCGCGGTATTCATTGTCCTTAGACTTCCGGCTCTCCATAAACCATTTATGCTCATCGGAAGTATGGTTCACTACCAGATCCATAACGATCCTGATTNCCCGTTCATGAGCCTTAGCTAATAATTCGTCGAAGTCCTCCATCGTGCCGAACTCATCCATGATCGCCCGATAATCGCTGATATCGTACCCGTTGTCGTCGTTGGGAGACTTGTACACCGGCGACATCCAGATCACATCGATCCCCAAATACTTCAAATAATCCAATCTGCTGATGATCCCCTGCAGATCCCCGATCCCATCCCCGTCACTGTCCATAAAGCTGCGAGGATAAATCTGATAAACAACCGCTTCCTTCCACCAAGTCCTGTTCATAATTTCACCGTTCCTTTCNATAAAATAATGTGCCTGCAATCTGCCATCCGTACTCGATACATCTTAGATACATCTTATCACATTTCCAATACCAGCACCTGATACCCATACAACCGAATCCTCCCGTTATCTTCCGAAACATTCCCATAATTATTCAACAGCACCTTCTGATATCCGCTCGGCAGCACAATCTCCTGCGTCTCCCGCTGGTAATTCCCTACCACCAACAGTGTCCTATCCCCTTTCCGGTAATACGCCATCAGATTATGCCGCTCTTCCCACACCGGCTCCAAAGCGCCGTACACGACCGTCTCTTTGTAAGCAGGATCTTTACGCAGCGAAATCAGCTGTTTATAAAAGTTCCACACAGACTCCGGGTTCTTCATCTGCTCCGTAGCATTAATAGATGTATAATTCGGATTCACTTTCAGCCACGGCGTACCCGTAGTAAATCCCGCATTGGCCTCATCAGACCACTGCATAGGGGTACGGGCATTGTCTCTGCTGAACTTCGACACTGCTTTTAACGCCTCTTCCGGTGACAGTCCCGCGTCCAGTGCAACACTGTACTCATCATGGCTGGAGATATCGTCTACTTCCTCAATGGATGTAAAAGTCATATTTTCCATGCCGAGTTCCTGTCCCTGATAAATAAAAGGCAGACCGCGCAGCATAAAATTTAACGCCGCCAGCATTTTCTTGCTTTCCTCACAGCAGTCACCTTCAGGGATATAATGGCTGACACCGCGCGGCTCGTCATGATTTTCGATGATATTGGACAGAAATCCGATCTCTCCCACTTTGGCCTGTGACTCAAAACAGCATTTCTTATAATCATCCGGCGTGACCGGTCGCGCGTCATACCAGCCTTTTCCGCTCTTGCCGAAAATAGTCTCATTGAAGTCGAACATACTGGAGAAGTAACCGTCATCTCCGATGAAATCCGGTATTTCCTCAGGCTTTTCATTGAATACCTCGCCCACGGCGAAGGCATCGTATTTCTTGAAGGTGCGGTCACGCATTTCGCCCAGGAATTCCCCGATGCCTTTGGCTTCCTGTAACATGGCGTAAATGCTGCAAAGACCGTCGTCTCTGTCCGGAGCATAATTCCGGAAGGGCAGCGCTTTCTTAATATTAATGATGGCATCGATACGGAAACCGCCCAGGCCTTTATCCAGCCACCAGTTGATGTTCTTGTAGACTTCTTCCCGAAGTTCGGGATTTTCCCAGTTTAAGTCCGGCTGTTTCTTGTGAAATACATGCAGATACTGCTTGTCGGTGCCGGGCAGGTCTTCCCACACCGGACCGCCGAAGTAGGAACGCCAGTTGGTGGGCAGTTCCCCGTCCTTCTTGTCTCGAAGATAAAAGAAATTGCCGTATTTTCCGTCGGGATCCTCGCAGGCCTTCCGGAACCATTCGTGTTCGTCGGAACAATGGTTTACCACCAAGTCCATAAGAATGTACATGTTGCGTCTTTTCGCCTCGGCGATCAAATGTTCCATATCCGCCATCGTTCCGAAGCGTGGATCAATGTTGTAGTAATCCGAGATATCATAGCCCTGATCGGCCAGCGGAGACTGATAGCAGGGAGACAGCCAGATAATATCTATGCCCAGATCTTTCAGATAATCCAGTTTGCTGATAATGCCCGGAATGTCGCCGATTCCGTCACCGTTGGAATCNTAGAANCTCTTGGGATATATTTGATATGCTACCTTGTCATGCCACCATTTTTTTCATCATAACGCTGCCTCCCGTTGTATTTCCTGAGTGGAAAAATTTGTGTTGTCTTAAATACATTTTAGTGACATGTACGGGAGATGTCTTGCGATTATTTGATCAAAAACTACGATATTATGACTTTTCAGCATGAGTCTTTCGATACTGCGCAGGGGTGGTTCCTGTATATTTGCGAAATTCCCGTAGGAAATTACCGAGGTTATTATAGCCGCACTCCAGACAGATTTCCGTGACGGAAAGATCGCTCTCTTCCAGAAGACGTCTGGTCTGCATAATGCGGTACTCATTGATATATTCCATGGGAGAGCGGCCGATGGCCTTTTTGAAAAGACGGCAGAAATATTGTTCATTCAGATTTACCTGTTTTGCCAGATCGGCAATGTATATTTTGTCCTGATAGTTGTCCTTAATATAGGTAAGGACCGTTTTGACACTTTCGATACGCTTGTCCAGATTTTTCTCCGTGGGCGTAAAGAGCCTGTGATCGGAGAGGGTGGCAAGGATATAGAGCAGGGAAGATTTAATATATAATTGACTGGTTAAGTCATCTGTAACCAGACTGCTGTCCGCCAGAGAAGCTTCCATGGGAGAATCATCTGCGGCGCTTTGTTCAAAAGAGTGCATGATCTGCATGAAGGCATTCCGGATCGGGACAAAAGCGGGATGTTCGGGCATAATACACCGCGGAAAAAGCAGCCGGCCGCTCCGCATAGGCTTGATCAGGTGAATCTGTGCCTCATCATAGGAATCAAAGCTCAGGATGCCGGGAGCAAAGACAACAGCATCTTCCCAATGGTGATCGGAGGATTCCGTGATGATACTGTGCAGTTCGCCGGGATTGATAAAGTAGAGGCACTCGGAACAAGCCGGAAAGGATTCCATATTGATTTCCAGCCGGAATTCCCCGCCGGAAAAGTACAGGATCTCCACCTCGTCATGCCAGTGATGCTTCACGAGCGTTCCTTTTCCCACGGAATGAGTACGATAGATCGCGCAGGGAAAAGATTTCGTGCCATGCGGGCGGATTTCTTTTAAGACGGAAGGCAGCTGAGCCATATTGGTATTCCTTTCATGAGGTAAAATGATCGTAATGTTTTTAACTTTATTATAGTAGATATGTCAGAAATGTACAGAGTGATTCTGGAGAGTTTCATGCGTATAGGAGGCTGTCATACGGGGAATGATAGGGCTTAAAGTATCTCATTATTCAGCGTAGGGGAAGAATTCCCATACTGATCAGACAGAAGGTAGTCGATGGAAATATTGAGGGCATTTGCGATCGCCAGCAGTACATTGAGGGAAAATAGGGGGAAAAGAAGATACACGGCGGCAAGAAAACAAAGGATTACGCACAAATATGGTACAGACGGAAGATGCAAGGTGACAAAGGCGGACATAAGAAAATAGAACTATGGGAATATGTGATATTGTGTGGCTGCATCGGTTTCTATCTGTTATTTCCGTTGACGGACGGGCCGGTGTGGTGTGTGGACTCTGGCGGTTATGTCTCCATGCATATCACGAGAGAGCCGCTCTACCCGTCATTTTTGGCGCTGTGCAGGGTGATTGCAAAAGTTCTGCGGACGGATGCACTGTTGATCGCGGTCCTAATCCAAAGTCTGCTGGCAGGATTTGTCACATGGTTTGCCGGATATGTGGTCCGGAGCGTGAAGAGGGGAAGCCGGATTTTACAGCTTATGACCGTTCTTTTTCAGTTTGCGGTTACGCTTCTGTGCCGGTTTGCGGCGAACAGGGGATCTGCCTATACGGACAGTATACTGACGGAAGGGCTGGGAATGCCGCTGTTTGTGCTTTTTGTCATCTGTCTGTTTCTCTATATCCGAACAGGGCATGGCAGATATCTGTGCCTGACGCTTGGATTTTCTTTTCTGCTGATCAGTCTGCGCAAACAGATGATGATCACGCTGCTTGTCATGGGGATTGTTTTTGCGTGGTATATGCTGGTTCGGGAAAAGAGTGTGCGACGTTTCCTGTGCCTGGCTGTAATGATAGTAGGGGTATTTCTGGCGGGAAAGCTGTTTGACCGGACTTATCAGTATGCCGTCAGGGGCGTGTGGATGGAACACAGTGGCAATTCCATGGGACTTCTGTGCACCCTGCTGTACTCATCCGACGTAGAGGAAGACCAAGCCCTGTTTGAGAATGAGACTGTGAAGGAGTTGTATTCGGAGATTATGAGCCAGGCGGACGAGCAGCAGCTGTTATATGACTATGCAGAGCTGGGATGGCTGTCTGTGTCCTCGCATTACGCGGACAGTTATGATGCAATCGGGTACGGCATCATTAATCCGGTAGTGGAAGGATACCTGTCGGAGCATTTCCGTTGTTCCGAGCCGGAGATGGCGATGAAATATGATGAGATCTGCGGAGAAATGAGCCGTACGCTTATGAGGCAGGGCGCTATGCCGATGCTGCAGGTGTATGTCTATAATATGTTTAAAGGTTTGGTGAATTCTATTGCGCAGGCGAACCGGCTGCTCAGCATGTATGCGGTAGCAGCGTATCTTGCAGCGGTCGCGGCGGCGGTGTATCTGATCAGGAATAAGAAAGAGCTGGAGCGGCGGATCGAGGCAAATGCGCAGACGGAGGCGGCTCAAAGGGATCGGGAGTTGATCGGACAGATTGACTGCAGTTTGTGTTTTATGTTTATTGTGATAACCGGTATTATAGTCAATGCGCTGGTGGTGGGATTGGTGATATTCGCACAGCCCCGATATATGATATACGGGATGGGGTTGTTCTATACGGCGGGGAGTATGATGGGATATGATATTATTAATTGTCGGAAGAAATTGAGACGCTGAGAGAACATTTTGTCCAATCTGCCCGCATTACTTTTGATAATTGAAACCGTGTGGGGAAGAAATATTGGACGGGTAAAAAGCAAGCCGGAGATACTTGATTGTATTTCCGGTTTTATATTATAAAAAAATTTAAAAATAACAGTTGACAGGTTTGCAAGACGGGTGTATTATCAATTCATACAAAACCTAGTAAACAAGTATGAAATGTTTTGGAATGGAGGATATTATGGCAAATATTAAAAAAAGTGCAACAGAACTGATCGGTAAAACTCCTTTATTGGAGGTTACAAATTATGAAAAGAATCATGAGATTACAGATGTTACGCTTCTGGTGAAGCTGGAGTATCTGAATCCGGCAGGTTCCGTGAAGGACCGTATCGCTTTAAACATGATCGATGAGGCGGAGAAGTCAGGCAAACTGCAGCCGGGTGCGACCATTATCGAGCCCACTTCCGGCAACACGGGAATCGGTTTGGCAGCGGTAGCGGCAGCGAAGGGCTATAAGGCTATCCTGACTCTTCCTGAGACCATGAGCGTGGAACGCAGGAAGCTGTTACAGGCATACGGAGCGGAATTGGTGCTGACAGAGGGCGCTAAGGGCATGAAAGGTGCCATTGCCAAAGCGGAGGAGCTGCAGGCTTCCACACCGGGTTCCATTATCTTAGGACAGTTCGTAAATCCAGCGAATCCTGCGGTGCATAAGACAACCACGGGGCCGGAAATTTGGGAGGACACAGAAGGGCAGGTAGACATTTTCGTGGCGGGCGTCGGCACGGGTGGCACGATTACAGGCGTGGGCGAGTACCTGAAAGAGCAGAATCCTGCGGTAAAAGTTGTGGCAGTGGAGCCGGAGACCAGTCCCGTATTGTCGGGCGGCGCACCGGGGGCTCACAAGATTCAGGGAATCGGCGCAGGATTCGTACCGGAGGTGCTGAACACGAGTGTATATGACGAGATCATCAAGGTTTCCAATGAGGATGCTTTTGCGGCAGGCAGAGCAATCGCGGTAGAGGAAGGCGTATTGGTAGGCATTTCATCCGGTGCGGCGCTCCATGCGGCAACTGAGCTGGCTCGCCGTCCCGAGAACAAAGGAAAGACCATCGTGGCGCTTCTTCCGGATTCCGGAGACAGATACCTGTCTACAGCGCTGTTCTCGGCCGAGTAAAAGTGAAGGTGCAGCGCCACATAACTTGACAAATGCCGCTATTCATACTAAAGTAGTCATGTTCGGTAGATTATGAACAGTAACAGTATGTGTATGGAAATGAGGAACGGTCAGATGGCGGGAATGATAGAAGTTCGCAATTTAAGTAAGACGTTCGTGACGAAGGACGCCGATGTGGAAGCACTGCAGGATATTAACCTGTCGATTCAGGCAGGGGAGATCTACGGCATTATCGGTATGTCGGGGGCTGGCAAGAGTACACTGGTGCGGTGTCTTAATTTTCTGGAACGTCCTACGTCGGGTACGGTGGAGATTGAAGGCAAGGACTTAAGCACCTTATCACAAAAAGAACTCCGCGCCAAGCGCGCCGAGATCGCGATGATCTTCCAGCATTTCAATCTGCTTATGCAGAAGAATGTTATAGATAACATATGTTTTCCTCTGCTGTATGCCGGAGTCAGTAAGAAAGACGGTGGCAAGAAAGGCACCATGAGTAAGAAGGAGGCCAGAAAACGGGCGGAAGAACTGTTAGAGATCGTAGGGATGACGGAGAAGGCGAAGGCGTATCCGTCCCAGCTCTCCGGCGGACAGAAGCAGCGTGTGGCGATTGCCAGAGCGCTGGCGGCCAATCCGAAGATATTGCTGTGCGACGAAGCCACCAGCGCGCTGGACCCGCAGACGACGCAGTCGATCTTACAGCTTTTAAAACAGATCAATAAGGATTACGGCATTACGATCGTAATCATTACCCATGAGATGTCGGTGGTCAGAGAAATCTGTTCCCACGTGGCCATCATAGGCGGAGGACATTTGGTGGAGCAGGGCAGAGTGTCTGATATCTTTACCCATCCGAAGACGAAAGAAGCCAAGGAGCTGATCGTTAAGGGCAGAGGGGAAGAGCGGCGCACACTGGAAAGCCATCAGAAAGATCTGATGAAGGGCAAATGCTGTATCCGCATTGTTTTTTCCGTAAATTCTTCCTTCGAGCCGGTCATAGCTAATATGGTGCTGCGGTTCGGACAGCCGATCAATATTCTGAGGGCCGATACCAAGAACGTGGAGGGTATCGCCAGAGGAGAGATGATTCTAAGTCTGCCGGATGATACGCAGATGCAGGAGGATATGAAGGCGTATCTGATCGAGAGAGGGCTGGATGTAGAGGAGGTGGATGGCTATGTGGACTAGTGAAATGACGCTCATGATGTGGGACGGTGTAAAAGAAACACTTTTTATGACACTGCTGTCAACTTTATTCGGCTATCTGCTGGGACTTCCCATGGGCATCGCGCTGGCAGTGACCGATAAGAACGGTATCAAGCCAAACGCGGTGGTCTACAAGGTATTGGATGTGATTGCAAATATCGTCAGGAGTATTCCCTTTCTGATTCTGCTGATTCTGATCATGCCGCTTACGAAGATAATAGTAGGCAGAAGCTACGGAACGGCGGCTACGGTAGTTCCGCTCACCTTCGCGGCAGCTCCTTTTATCGGGCGTATGATCGAGTCCTCAATCAACGAGGTGGACAGAGGCGTAATCGAGGCGGCGCAGAGTATGGGAGCGAGCACGATGACGATCATTATCAGGGTACTACTGGTGGAAGCGAGGACATCGATTCTGGTGGGCGTTACCATTGCTCTCGGCACGATCTTAGGATATTCCGCGATGGCGGGTATCGTGGGCGGCGGCGGTCTGGGAGATATTGCCATGCGTTACGGCTATTATCGGTATGAGTCGGAAATTATGCTCGTGGCGGTGGTTCTGCTGGTAGTGCTGGTGCAGATTTTCCAGACAGTGGGAATGAGCATGTCGGTGAAGCTGGATCGGCGGAAACGATAGATAAGATATAAAATATAAGAAGCAATGCCTCCGGCGGAGCTTTTTATATAGATAAAGGAGGAGAAGTATTATGAAGAAGAAATTTATTGCAGGAATTTTGACAGCGGCAGTAGCGCTCGGTGCATTGACGGCATGCGGTGATTCTGCAGCAACGACCGGGGCGTCGGCAGCAGACAGCGCAGCAGATGCAGAGGCACCGGAAGAGACTCCGGCAGCAGCTGATGATACGGCGGCAGATAATGGAGCGGCCGAGGCAGTGCCGGCTGAGTCCAAGGGAAAGATTACGGTTGCGGCATCCGCAACACCCCATGCAGAGATCTTAGAGCAGGCGAAGCCGATCCTTGCCGAGCAGGGCTGGGAACTGGAAGTAACGGTGTTTAACGATTATGTACAGCCTAATATGGTAGTAGAGAGCGGCGACTTCGACGCAAACTATTTCCAGCATATCCCTTATCTGGATTCTTTTAATGTGGAGCAGGGTACTCACCTTGTAAATGCAGGCGGTATTCACTACGAGCCTTTCGGGATATACCCCGGCACGAAGAGCGATCTGACAACGCTGGAAAAAGGTGATGTGATCGCCGTGCCTAACGATACGACGAATGAGGCGAGAGCGCTCCTGTTATTACAGGATAACGGTATTCTGACCTTGAAAGACGGTGTTGGCTTAGAGGCAACTGTGAGAGATATCGTGGATAATCCGAATGAGATCGAGATTCAGGAGTTAGAGGCTGCGCAGGTTCCGAGAGTAAAGGATGAGGTGGCGTTCGTAGTACTGAACGGTAACTATGCAATGGAGGCGGGATTCTCCGTAAGCAAGGATTCGGTGGCTTATGAGAGTTCAGATTCCGAGGCGGCGCAGACCTATGTGAATGTGATCGCGGTAAAAGAAGGCAATGAGAATAGTGAGGCAACCAAGGCATTGGTGGACGCGCTGAAATCAGATGAGATCACAAATTATATTAACGATACTTATGACGGCGGTGTGATTCCGTTTAAATAACAGCTGATATAATTGTGAAAGTGTATTGAGGGGCTATGGAAACATAGCCCCATGTTTTATTCTACCATATTTTATTCTATAGGATATGGAATAAAAAGTATTAAAGATGAACATCATCTAAAATTCTCTGGAATCTAAAAAGTAAAATTCTGTGATTGACAATACTTTACGAAAATAGTATACTCATATCCATCAAGCAAATCTATGTGAAAATCTGTCCATATGCTATGGAGTCATTGGTATGTCACCGATATTTTCACATGTTTTTAAGTAGTAACATTAATTAAGCGGCAACGGAACAACATACGATAATTCGATAATGTTTTGATTGAATTGAACAAATGTTCCGCGTTGACCAAAAGGAGAAAGAGAGGTAAACTTAATGAACAGGGAGATGGTAAACATGACCAGTGAAGAGATGTTTTTAGCGCTTATGGGGCGTATGGATGGTGTGGAAAGCAGTTTAGGCAAACTGGACTGTAAAATTGATGGTGTGGAAAGCAGGCTGAGCGGTAGGATTGATGATGTAGAGACCAAGCTGAGCGGTAGGATTGATGATGTAGAGACCAAGCTGAGCGGTAGGATTGATGATGTAGAG
>JAAUZM010000003.1 GCA_014804605.1 Lachnospiraceae bacterium
ATCCGTGAGGTAAATTTCTTCGAAATTAACCTCAAATACTTGGTTGTATCGTCCGATACTCTCTGAAAATTTTCTCTTAGAATTTTCAGGGTTGCATTACTGTTTATTTGTCAAGGTTCAAAATCGCACGATTATTTGTGCGTTCCGCTGCCGGACAACCTGTGTCAAACAGCGAACGGAGAAGGAGGGATTTGAACCCTCGCGCCGCTATTAACGACCTGCACCCTTTCCAGGGGTGTCCCTTCAGCCATCTTGGGTACTTCTCCAGACACAGCTAAATACATCATTTATCAATATGATTGCCTTTATAATGTCACTGCTTCTATTATAAAGGTTCGGTTGGAGAGGTATCTCCAGCGGAGAGGGTGGGATTCGAACCCACGCGCCCTTGCGGACAAACGGTTTTCAAGACCGCCTCGTTATGACCACTTCGATACCTCTCCGTGTTCGAATTACGCTTCCCTCACGGTCAGCGCAAGGATTATTTTAGCAAAAATGAATTTCAGTGTCAACCTATTTTTACCTTTTATTTTATTTATTTTTTATCCACCATGATTTATGATATTCAACACTTTATATACAATAACTAATAATACACCCACTACTAATACACACCACTGAAATATTCTCTCACGTGTTCCTGAAACAACCTCCGCAGGCACATTATTCTTTCGTACCCATAGGCAAAATAACTCTACATTTTTGGAAGATACATTAAGGTCAATACTGCCGCACAATTTTCTGCCGTTACGATCATATATTGCCATAGATCCTTCCGTGTTTATCGTAACCTTTTGCAGTTCGGCAGCAATATAATCTCTATTCTTGATCCTGATATTCTTACCGTCAACCTTTATTCTTTTCCCCACATCGAATGGACCTATTCCATCTTCGGCAAGAACCTCTAAAATATTGTTTCCTTTAGGGCAAAGCAAATCAATCAGCCGTTGTATCTTTGCACAGCGCATATCCTCTGCCCGCATTATTTTGTTTATTTTCAAAACGGCTCTCCTTCAGGCTACTCCAAAGCTTCTTCATTCCGACAGTTCATTATGCTGCAACAGCGCTTCTGCGATAACCAGATCTTCCGGCGTGGTGATCTTAATATTTTCATAGGAACCGTGCACCAGTTTAACACTATGACCGGTGAATCTTTCCACCACCATGGCATCGTCCGTGATCCCTTGTCCGTCTGCCGTCTGACTGTCCCTGCTTTGCATAAGAGATTCATACGCCGCTGTAATAAGCGGGATCTCAAATACCTGCGGCGTCTGGATCTGCCATACAAGACTCCGCTCCGGCGTCTGTACCGCATAACTATCCGAATCCGCGATTTTAATCGTATCTTTGACCGGCATTCCGGCTACACATGCGCCCGTTTTCTCTACTTCCGCAAGACAACGCTTAAGAATCCCTTCCGTCAGGAAAGGCCTGGCACCGTCATGAATAAATACATAACCGTCATGCTCCGGATTAGTCATGTCTCCATCCGCAATCGCCTGCAAGGCATTGTATACGGAATCGTACCGTTCTTTTCCGCCTGCTATGACAGCGGTCACCTTGCGCAGTCCGTATCGCACCACGATTTCTTCTTTTACATAAGAAATATCCTCCGCACCGGTGACGAGAATACAGTCATCAATGACAGAGGACTCTTCCACCGCCTGCAAGGCATACCAGATCAGNGGTCTGTCCCGCAGGAGCATATACTGTTTCGCTACATCGCTTTTCATGCGGCTGCCGCTTCCCGCCGCCAGCACGATGGCGGTACATCTTCTTTTATTCATATTTTGTCCCCTAATTTCAGATTCGGCACNGCATTCAGGTCATATCCGTGCCGTACTCCTTTGCAGTATTCATAGTACGCCGCCGCGCCGATCATCGCCGCATTATCGGTACACAGAATGGGNGNNGGATNATAGAATGTAATATTCCGCCGTGCACACTCCTCCTCNAGCGCGCTCCGCAGCGCAGAGTTGGATGCCACNCCGCCCGCAATGGCNAATTTCTTCATGCCNCACTCCTGCAGGGCATTCATGGAATGTTCGACCAGTACGTCCACCACCGCNTTNTGAAACGAGGCCGCNACNTCNGCCTGACANACCGCAATTCCTTTCATCTCNCAGGAATTCAGATAATTGAGCACNGCNGANTTCAATCCGCTGAAACTAAAATCATAGACNGCGNCCGCCACCTTAGCGCGTGGAAACTTGATCGCATCNGGATNGCCTTCCTTCGACACTTTATCNATCTTCGGNCCGCCGGGATANCCCAGCCCGATGGCTCTCGCCACTTTATCGAAAGCCTCTCCGGCNGCATCGTCCCTCGTTCTGCCCATGATCTCNTACTCGCCGTAGTCCCTGACCTGTACCAGATGCGAATGTCCGCCCGANACNANCAGGCAGACATAGGGTGGCTCCAATTCTTTATTTTCAATATAATTAGCGCTGATATGTCCCTCAATGTGATGGACTCCGATCAGCGGAATCCCCGACGCGAAACTGATGGCTTTGGCTGCCGACACGCCCACTAACAGCGCCCCCACCAGNCCGGGNCCGTATGTCACTGCAATGGCATCCATNTCACGAAGCGTCATATCCGCNGTCTGCAGNGCCTCTGCTATGACCTGATTGATNCTTTCGGTATGTTTGCGGGATGCGATCTCCGGAACCACACCGCCGTANAGTGTATGCAGATCGATCTGTGAAGAGATAATATTTGACAGNANCTCTCTGCCGTTTCTGACTACCGCCGCCGCGGTCTCATCACAGGAACTCTCTATCGCCAATATTNTAATATCTTTATNCTTGCACGTCGNTTCCGTATCCATCTGCGTGCCTTTCTAACAGNTCAGCCGCGGCCTCACTGCTGCCTTTCTTGCTACCTGTTCTTCTTCAAAATATTGCTGCCNGCTGCTCCCACCGGAATCTAATCCTCGACTAATTCCCAGCCCAATATCTTCCAGTGNCCGTCATCATCCTTGCGCAGCACGAACTGTTCCATGGANCGCACCGTACCGCTNGTNCCCTGTTTTANNCTGAACGTACAGTACAGTCTTTCACAGGAATAGCCGTTTTCCACGAATGGCTCCACATCGACGCTGGAGGAAAGGACGTAACCGGATATTGTACTCTTGCTCTTCTTCATATCGGCGATCTCTGNACGCAGGTCATTCATATAGTCTTCCTGCGACTTATTTTCAACCAGCTCCGTATCATACAGCTCCTGAATCTTTAACGCCAACTGCTCTAACTCTTCGTCNGTATATTCTTCATTGTAGAAACATTTCGTNATCTCAGCGTAATATTTTACCACTTCCCTCGACGTAGGCGGATAATACCGCTCTAAGTCTCTTTGCAGAACCTTCTGCACCGCTGTTGATTCCACTACAGTTTCTTCGTTTGCATCGGACTTACGATTNAAATTTATCACATACCCCGCAACTACNGCTACAAGGATCAGACCTATGATGATAATAGTGATTACTCCGGAACGTTTCATAACTTATCGACTCCTTTCTCAATCGTCCTGAAACATAAGATCGACACTTCTGCCGTCTTTCGCCGCCACTGCATTTGGAAAAATTTTCCTTACCTCACGCATATACTCCTCCGGACGAATCAGTGACGGGCTGTAATGCGTCAGCCACAGCTCCCCCACATCCGCCTGTTTTGCCAGTTTGGCCGCCTCGTAGAAAGTCATGTGTTTATACTCCTTCGCCTTCGCGAGCTTCTCCGGTTCTCCGTACATACCCTCGCAAATGAAAAGGTCTGCGCCCGCGGCACCCTGNACAATGCTTTCCGTAGGTCTGGTATCCGTACAATACGCCACCTTAAGCCCTTTACGCTGCTCCCCCAGCACCATATCCGGCGTAAACGTACCGTTTTCCGTCTCTATTATCTCACCTTTTTGCAAGCGATTCCAGTAATTTCTCGGAATATTGAGTTTTTCTGCTCTCGACACATCAAATCTGCCAATTCGGTCTATCACGATACTGTACCCGTAACAGATGACATTGTGATTGACCCTGTAGGCTTCTATACGGAACCCGTCAAAAGTGACCGTCTGCGCANCCTCCGTCAGTTCCAGATAGTTGATTTCAAAAGGAAGCTCCGGCGCAATCACGCGCAGGGAATTCACCACTTTTGCAAGCCCCTTAGGCCCGATGAGCAAAAGCGGCTCGGTCCGTTCCGCATTGCCCATGGTGAGCAACATACCGGGCAATCCGCTGATATGATCGGCATGATAGTGGGTAAAGCAGATCACATCGATGGGTTTCGGACTCCAGCCCTTCTCCTTCATGGCGATCTGCGTACCCTCCCCGCAGTCGATCAATATACTTGTCCCGTTATAACGCGCCATCATTGACGTAAGCCACCGGCCGGGCAGCGGCATCATGCCTCCTGTGCCCAATAAGCAGATATCTAACATGTGTTACTCCCATTCTGTCACCGCAACAGTCCGGGGCAGTTTAGTGTATCAAAGCAATTCCTTGCGTTCCCATTCTTCTACGGGAACTGTGAATCCTTCCACAATTTTCCGGTAGCATTCCTCACAGAGATCAAATCTGTGGCTTATGCCGTCCTTCGACCCGAAAAAGCCGAAATCATGCTCCACGTGGATACATTCCTCTTTGAGAAATCCATTTTCTACCAATAAATTTTTGCCGCAGCAATTACAAACTGCCTGAACCATTTCAGTTTCTTTATTTTCTAAATAAACACGCATGACAAACCTCCCATATGTTACTTATTTACTTAATCCTCTATGTCTCATTTTATCAGACAAAATGTGTAACAACAGTGGTAATTGTTCCATGCCGTTCCTATCTCTTCCAAAAGATCAGGGCATCTTCCGTCGGCTTCTCGTAGAAGCCGGGCCGAATCCCAGCTGACACGAATCCCAGCTTCTCATATACATGAATGGCGGCGGCATTGCTCACTCTGACCTCCAGCGTGTATGCCGTAAGCCCTTCCCGGTCGCCCTCTTTCATCAAATGCTGCAGCATCGCCGTACCGATTCCCTGATTTCTCGCTTCCGGCGCGATCACCACATTTGTGATATTACCCTCGCCGGCAATCATCAGGACGCCGCATCCCCCCAGAAGCTGTCCGCCCCGCTCCGCCACATAATATCTGGCATCCTCTTTGCTGATCATCTCCAGAAAAGAGGATGCCGACCATGGCATGGAAAAGGTCTGCTCTTCCAGTTTGCTGATATAAGGTACGTCCTCGGGGGTCATTCTTCTATATGTAACCATACAGCTTCGTCCTGCCTTTCCTGCTGTACGCGCAAATCAATTATGCCTGCGCTACACTGCTTTCCGCGCGTTCCCGCTCCGCCTGAGACAGTCTCAGATATTCGGGAACATGCTCCGCACCGCTCACGACCTTACCCTGTGCGTAGTATACACTCCCAAGCGCCGCGATACAAGCCGCAGACTGCCTGTTCCTGTGCGCCGGCGC
Organism: Lachnospiraceae bacterium; assembly: GCA_014804605.1. Lineage (GTDB taxonomy): Bacteria > Bacillota > Clostridia > Lachnospirales > Lachnospiraceae > UBA3282. The sequence goes on from JAAUZM010000003.1 coordinate 5,466, forward strand.
CAACGTGTAGGACACCCGCAGCACTTCCGTCATCCGCTCCCTGAACACCGGAATCCCGTCACCCACGAAAATCACGTGTCTGCCAAGCCGGTTCAATTCTTCTGCAATCTCATCGAAGGAAACTGCGCACTGCTCCTTAATGACACGCATGTCATATCCATATTCTCCGCTGACAAACTCATAGATACCGGTATATACCTGACTTCTTCTGGCATCCATGATCGGGCATACCGCCGCATCCGTCCCGTACATCTGATAGGCAAGCCCTTCCAGCGTGGGAACCGGAACGATAGGTTTCTCCATGGCAAAAGCAAGTCCCTTCGCCGTAGCCGACCCGATCCGCAGTCCGGTAAAAGATCCCGGTCCCGCCGCCACCGCAATCGCGTCCACATCGGACAAATCAAGCTCCACCATATTCCGTATCTCGTCAAGCATGGGAAGCAGCGTCTGGGAATGGGTCTTTTTATATTGTATGGTATACTCCGCGATTAAATTATCATCTTCCGCCAGTGCCACGGACGCCACCAGTCCGGAACTGTCCAGTGCCAATATTTTCATGATAACTCCTCAATCGTAATCCTGCGATAGTCGAACCCTTTGCTCAAATCTTTCTCTATCGTGATCTGCCGGCATGCAGGCGGCAGTATCTCTTCGATCAGATTCGCCCACTCGATCAGGCAGATTCCGTCACCGTAGAAATAATCCTCATAACCGATCTCGTCCATCTCCTCCACATCGCCGATGCGGTATACATCGAAGTGGTAGAACGGCAGTCTGCCCTCCTCGTAAATCTGTACGATCGTAAAAGTAGGACTGTTTACCGGATCTTCTATATCAAGCCCCGCTGCAACGCCCTGCGTCAGGACAGTCTTGCCGACACCCAGATCACCGGTCAAGGTGTAGACTTCTCCGGCTTTCGCCTGCTGCCCGATCTGTCTGCCGAGTTCAAAAGTTTCTTCGGCGCTGTATGTCTCGATAATCTTCATTGTTATTCTCCCGTGTAAGATTTAGTACTTCTCAGCGAAGCGTCTCATAGTGCAGGCTATAGAATTACTTCTCACACATATTCAACTAACCTCTGATCTTAACTTTCTTAGGCGGCATGTGGGTGGAAATGATCTCGATCACCTTATACTTGCTGTCGCCCAAATCTTTTTTCGGAAAAATGCATGCACTTGTGCGGGTCGTATACACCACGATGCTGTTGATGGTAGACACCGCTTTCACCATGCCGTCCCATCCCATCTGCTCTGTGGTATCGTCCTGCGACACCTCGATTCCGTCATCAGACAGGCGGTAATGCAGCGGTTTCTTGAACGCCGGTGTGCCGAGTGCCTGCTGTCTGGATTTGATAAAAAGTGTCCACGGCAGATACAGCAGAATCACCACCCCGATGATGAGGCAGATCGGCTGCCTGTTGGATGCAAAAAGCACCAGCATCAGCGCACCCACAATAGAGCCCATGATTCCCGCCATGCTGCTGTAGGTGTGATGCAGCATATAATCATATAGAATATTTGAGGTAATTTTTACATCAAATTCGATTTCCATCCGTATCTTACATCCTTCCGCTCTTACTCTTGACAAATATGTGAAAAAAACTGTTTTCCCGCGTATCGTATTTTTCTGTTTCTATAATGGTATTTTTTTCTTCCGTGAAAAAGCACCTACGATGTAGGCGCTTTCTCTACTTATCTCCTATTATACTAAAATTTGATGGAAGTGCAAGGGAAAAGAATTTGGTTTACATAATTTTCTTTTTTACGGTGCACCAGCATTCCACACATGTACATCCAGAATCCATACTTCGTTATTGACGGCATTTGGTAGCTCCGCCGTATTTTCGCCTGCCGTTCCGTCCACGCTGCTCGTCCGGGCGTCAAAATTCGCATCGATCATCGGAATCAGAACACTGCTGCCATCCGCAAAAGTGTACTCCACGATCGATGTACCGTTGGAGGCTGTCTCGGCGGTGCTTGTACCTCCGGTCAGATTCATAATGTACGCCGCTGCCGTCTCGGGATCTCTGTAAACGGCATTGCGGTCGCTCTCACCGTTCTCAGAATCATACTCTGTCTGGTAATTGATCGCATCCACGAATCCGTTTTCCATATAGTCTACGAAATGATGTGCCCTATCGCCCCAATAAGCATCCATATATTCTGCTTCGGACGCAATGCTGTCCAGATAAGTAAGTGTGCTGCCTGTCACCCGATAGCTGCTGGACGTCACCGGATCTACCGTATCCGTCTTGACAAAAGAAATCTCTTCTTTCCAGACAGCCACATGCGGATCGGACGTCCACGCATAATATCGGATTTCCGCTGTTCCCTCATCTGTCCCCTCTCCTGTCGGTATCGTCCGCCAGAACTCATCGGGCCATGGACTTGAGAAACCGAAGGTATACTCTCCGCCCGCTTTCTCTAACATAGGCAGATTTGCAAAGGCGGTATCCTCATCCACATAAAGCTTTACCAGTGTCTCTCCGTCCCGATTGCACCACGCATTTGCATAATCCATAACAAGCGCGTCTTTCTCTCCGAGGCGAAGGTGTTCCTCCGCTTCATCATTCTTCCGAGGATTGAGAGAAAGCCCTGCCACAACGACCAGTAATAAACCCGCAAGCAAGGCAACCGTCACAAGCGCCCTCTTTCGATAAGATAAAATGTTGCGGACACGGTCTTTTACCCTGCCTTCCCCAAATGCCGGCGGATAACTGCCGATCTTCGTCGTCTCAGAGGACAAGGTCAACAGGGCGCGGGAATAATCCTGCTTCACCTCCATGCCCATCCTGCGCACAACAGCTTCGTCACAGGACATTTCCATATCATTCTCCATCAGCGCAAAAGCAAGCCACGCAAGCGGATTGAACCAGTGAATACACCTTGCCAGCCATGCCAGGAGCTTCACCAGATAATCCTTTCTGGCTGCATGCACCCGCTCATGTGCCAGCACGAACTCTCGTTCCTCCCCGGACAGCCCCGCCGGAAGATAGATGCGCGGGCGGAGGATTCCAAGCACAAACGATGAAGAAATCCCTTCCGTCTCGTAGAGATCATCTTCCACACAAACAGCCTTTTTCAGAAAGCGGCACAAACGATATGCTGACCAAACTCCGTAAGCGATCCAGAGAACCATACCCGTAAACCACACCCATGCCGCGACTGCAAGCACGGTCTGTATACGGGTTGCGCCCCGCTGCCCCGCCTGCGCCGTTTGCGATACCGCTTCAGTCTCCTCATTCTGATCTTCCGTCATCTGCTCCGGATGTTCACCGGTCTCCTGCCCTGCAGTATGCTCTGTCATTTGCCGGGCTGTAAGGTTTTCCCGCGATATCACGTTCGTATCCATTCGTAACAGGCTGAAACTACTGGAGAAAGAAACCGGACACAGCAGGCGAAACAGCACCACGCTCCACAGCAGATAGGAGAATATTTTCGGCTGCTTTTTTAGGAACAAGCGCAGTACAAGGACTGCCGCAATGCAGTAGCTCGCCGTGAGGCTCATATTCAGGATTGTCATAAAAGCTTCTGTCAAACTCATTGTGTTCTCTCCTTAAGATGTTCATGATGTTTCTAATGGTGCTCATATATTGTTCAAAGCGCGTTATTAAGACTATTTCTCATACGATTCAATATGCGTTATTCAAGAATGTTTCTTATATGATTCAAGGCGCGTTATTATAAGAATGCTTCTCATATTGTTCAATTTGCGTTATCTAATAATGTTTCTTATATGATTCATGTACCGGTAAGAACGTTTCTCCTAGCATTCACGGCATGCTATTTATAGGAACTTATGGTTTCGTAAAATCATCAATTAGCTGTTTGATTTCTTCCGCCTGTTCTTCCGTCAACTTCTTTCCTCCCATAAAAGCCGTCAGAAATCTCGGTATGGAACCGCCGAAGGAATCTTCCACAAACTTTCTGCTCTTATAGCTATAGAATTCTTCCTTAGAGATCAGCGACGTCACTTCAGCTTTCTCGTTCTGAAATATTCCCCTGTCACACAGTTTTTTCAGAACCGTGTAAGTAGTGGACTTTTTCCAGTTAAATTCTTTTTCACACAATTTCACGAGTTCCGGTGATGTGATCGGCTCTCTCTGCCAGATCAATTCCGCGAAACGCGCTTCCGTCTCTGCTAGTTTGTATTCCTGCTTGTTCTGTTTCATAGATATTGCGTTCCTTCCCTGTGATTGATGTTTTATAAGTGATGGTGCGGTATGCGTAGCATATTTGTCACGTCGTTTCAGTCTATTATCAGTAGACTGTATGTCTAGTCTATCGCAAATAGACTGAGCTGTCAATATATTGCACCAATATTTTCTGTCTTTTTTATACCGCTCTGTTTAATTCCATTCTTTATACTTTATGACCTATCATATTTTTCTAAGGTGTTACTGTGAAACCTTTTCTGAAGTTGATTCAAGTGTTAAAATGTATCCTTAACTCGTATTTTCTCAATGTTCTCTCCTATATAGCAGGGGTATTTTTACTGTGACACAACACAAACGGCGCCATGTTCATCAACACAGCGCCGCTCTTTTTATTGTTCATTCTTCAGCTGTTCTCTCAGCCTCTCCCTGATTTTAATACACCTTCTTGTCTAATCCCATTCGCTCTATGATCTCCTGAATCTTCCGGTACACTAACTGCTCGTCGATAGTCAGAAGTTTTCTGTTCTCCATGGTGATCTGACCATCAATGATCACTGTATCCACCTCTGAACCGTTGGCAGAGTAGGACAATCCTGCAATCAGGTTATTTCTGGGTGTCAGGGACGGCGTATTCAAGTTGAGAATCGCCAGATCAGCTTTCTTGCCTACTTCAATGCTTCCGATCTCTTTCTCCATTCCCAGCGCTTTCGCACCGTTGATCGTTGCGATGCGGAATCCCTCTTTCGCGCTGACACACTGTGGCGTGCGGCCTGTTCCCTTGTGAATCAGTGTGAGCAGACTCAATTCGTGGAACATGTTCAGACAGTTGTTGCTGGCGGCACCGTCTGTACCGAGACATACGTTGATTCCTTTTTCCAGCATTCCGGCTACCGGTGCAAAACCGTTGCCCAGCTTCATGTTGCTCGCCGGATTGGTCACTACGCTGACATTTTTCTTAGCAAGAATATCCATATCCGCGTCGTCGATCTGTACGCAGTGTGCCGCAACGGCAGGCACGTCAAACAATCCGCAGCGTTCAGCCAATGCGATCGGACTACAGCCGTATTTCTCCTTGATCTGGGATATCTCACTCTCGCTTTCCGACAGATGAATATGAATACCCATGCCGTTCTTCTTCGCCTCTTCCGCAACGATCTTCAAGAAATCTTCGTCACAGGTATAAGGCGCGTGGGGACCTAACACAAACGACAATCTGTCACAGTCTTTCGCCGCGTCCCTCTCTTCATATGCCTGACGAAGCCTCATCTGCCCCGCCTCGTCATTGCCGCTGCCCACCAGTCCGCGGCTGATTACGGCACGCATACCGGTCTCTTTGACCGCTCTCGTTGTCTGGTGGATATTCATCTGCATATCATTAAAGCAGGTCGTGCCGCTCTTCATCATCTCGATAATCGCCAGATTAGCTCCCCAGTAAGTATCCTCATCCGTCATCTGCTGCTCAATGGGATCGATCGTCCCGAACAGCCAGTCCATAAATGACAGATCGTCCGCCACATTGCGCATAAAGGACATGTAAGAGTGCGTATGGCAGTTGATCAGACCCGGAATCACCAGTTTATCCTTTCCGTCAATCACCTTGTCCTCGCTGAATCCGGCAGGTGCCTGTCCGATTCCGGTAATCTTGTCCTGCTCAATGTAGATGCTGGTTTCCTGTACCACATCCTCTGCGCCCTGCGGCAAAATTGCCAATGCATTTTTAATTACAATTCCCATTTTCTTATTCCTCCGTTCTTGATATCTTAATTATAAATCATTCTGCCTGACTTTTCATCTAAAACCTATTCCCATGTTTTTTCCATCCATAACTAATCAATAGCCCCCGGTAATGTAGATATTGTAAATCATCCTGATTTGCCGTCACAAAAGCCTGAATCTTGCGCTGTCTGCGGCAATAGCTTTCAGCTTCCTTCCTGTTCATCCCATGATTGATACACCCGCGTACGACTTCTTCCTCCGCCTCCGGCGAAATGCTGTGCCGCCAGTTCTTTTCTTCCATAAAGCACTCTACTAATTCTGCGTAATCCTCCCGCTCCGAATGAGCAAATGTGACCCGGTCATTCATACGGACATCCACCTGTATGAGTCCTTCCTTTCGCATCATAAAAGGCATTCTCATGCCGATAGCGTAGTCCCTGCCCTGACATTCTTTTTCCTTCGCCCACATCTTGCGAAAACCCATGCGGGAACACAGTTCGGAATACTCTAATCCGTCTATATAAATCCCGTCACTTTCCAGTTCACGATTTACATCTATCGCTATGACCAGACCGCCGGGCTTAGTCTGAGCGATCATTTTCCGTAAAAAATCTCGCGGTTCATTCACATGCCTCATGGCACACTGACTGAGCGTGATATCATAATGTTTCTGAAAGGTATGCTGTAAAAAATCATCGCAGATAAATTCCGCCTGATACCCCTCTTCTGCAAAAAGTTTTTCTCCCTCCCGCAGCATATTCGTGCTGAAGTCGATTCCTGTATAGGTGCTCCCATCAGGCAGAAGCGGCAACAGCATAAATCCCATGTAACCGAATCCACATCCACAATCCAGCACATCAATCGGCTTGTCGATCTTCCACACCTGTTTAACAAGAAAACGAAGATAATCTTCGTTCCACATCGTTCTTCTGCTTGCTTTCAGATAATCCAAACGGGACTCCCAGTAGTCCTTTTCCCCACTTCTGACAGGAATGTACCCTTCATCCGCTAATGGGGAAAGTCCCAGAAGTTCATCCACTGTCACCTGAAAAAATACGGCAATTTCCGGCAGCATCGTGATATCCGGCATGCATACATTATTTTCCCATTTGCTGACTGTCTGGACAGAAACGCCGACTCCATCCGCCAATTCTTTCTGGCTCATCCGATTAGCTTTTCTGAGGTCATATATTCTCAAATGTATCGTTGACATCTATACATCCTCCTTCTGTCACACCTTGTTCCATTCGTCCTTTAACAGACGATATTCCAGCCGGGTCTTCATTCGGCCGTCATGCCATTCCCAATCCACATGCTCCGCTTCCTTGATCAAACCGCATTTGATCATAACCTTCTCGGAGCCGACATTCTCAGCAAGACAGCCCGTTGTCACACGATACACGCCATCTTCGGTGAAAGCAAACTCTAAAACTTTACGAAACGCTTCCGTCACATATCCGTTGTTCCAGAATTTCGGATAGGTAAAATATCCGGCATGAACGATCTTACCTACCGGTGTCTTCGCTTCCACAGTATACCCGATACTCCCGATCTGCTCATGGGAATCTTTTAATTCCATATGGAGGAAATAAAAAGTTCTGTCCGCTTTCTTAGCATCCTCCAGCACCTGTTCAAATTCCTCGTCCGCCTGCTGTCTCGATGATAATTTGATATCCTGCAGATAGTACATCGTCCCGGAATCATTTTTGAGCCTGTAATAATCTTCTCTGTCATCTTCAACGTAGTCCCGCAAAATGAGACGTTCTGTTTCCAAGCGCATAGTTTTTCTCCCTTTCTGCGTTGTAGGATTCAGCCATAGGATAATGCCTGTATGTCTGAATCGTTTTGTTAAGTATATTGTAATCGGAGAATGTCTGCTTTCCAATCACGCATTCGGGGATTTCAGTTGCCGGATGGGCAATGTTCCCTGCCAAGCGTATAGAAGTCAATGTATAAATCTTACATTATATTTTAACATTTTCCATGCGGAATAAAAAGGAAAGAAAAGATTCCGGTGTTTTACCATTATTTGCATCTTGTATTGCAAAAGTTTTATTTCTGTAGATATTGCATATTTTTTTTAAATAGCTCTTGATAATATATCAGAAAAGGAATATTTTATATGTAAGGATTAAATTGTGTTTGATATAGGAAATGGATTATTTGAGTTGAGAATAAAATTAACACAAAAATATAAAGCAGATTATGAATCCCACGCACAGCAAAGGAGTGTAGCAAAATGAATGATCTTCACAAATATTTAGAAAAACAAATGAATGATCCGGAGTTTCGGGCAGAGCGTGAGGCAACCAGAACAGAATTTGAGGTCACAAAAGCTCTGATTGAAGCCAGAACCTCACTTAATATGACTCAAAAAGAATTGGCAGACCGTTCCGGTATCCGCCAGTCAAATATCAGCCGCATCGAGAATGGAACTTGCAGTCCGACAGTTGCTACGTTGCAATTATTAGCCAAAGGATTGGGTAAAGAACTGTCAATCAGCTTCCGGTAATATCTTACGCAAAAGCAGCTCTAAAGCAACAGCGCCTTTGCCTTAGCATATTTTACTTTCCAAGCTTCTAATTCTTCCAGAGACAGCCCACATCCTGTTGCTCGATTTTCGTCAGAATTATGATCTAAATCTGCCAATTTTACCTTACGTGCAACATCATTATGCTTAAGCGCATTCACGTAATCAAAATAATCAACTGTCTCGTCGTGGGTCAACAGGGCAACTGCGTCTGTAACCTTTGTGGGGAATTCTTTTTTTAAATCTTCTATTGTAATCTCCGTATCTTCCACAACATCATGCAAAAGTGCAACTGTACAAGAAACTTCATCATCCATTTGCTCAGCCAAATGATATGGGTGAAAAATATATGGAACATTATTATAGTCCAACTGACCAAGATGCGCATTATATGCGTATTTCATAGCTTTTATTGTCATTTCTGTGTATATCACAAACATCGCCTCCATAAATGTCTGTTTGATTCAAATGAGCTGACACAATTATTTTACTATATGTTTTTGTGCAATTCCATTTATAAATGAATACTTTTCGTTTATCTTAGCTGGTTCAATCAGCATATACAAAAAATATACTACCTTTACGGGAAGCCTCACAGCTTCCCGCAAAGATAAGCATAAGCGTTCATAATCGTATTCTGGCGCTTTCCGGTTATGAAATAGAAATCCATCTGTTCCTCGCTCTCAGCATGGAGATAGGACCCGTAGGTCGGTATATCACAGCACATCACAGGACTGTCTGCCGCCAGAACCATTCCATATCCTTGATCCGACAGTATAAACGGCAGTTCTCCGATATTATTTCCATGGGAAATATAACGGGCAGTCTTTCGCAGATTCATGCCTGCATTGTCTCCGGCACCCATGCCATATATTGTCTCCTTCTTCTGCCAGTCAAGATAAAGCCACGTTTTGAATCTTCCATCTGTGGTGCTTTCCAAGTGTCGGCATTCTTTACTGCGTTCTGTCAACAATAATTTCTTATCCCGCGTCATATAGCGTATCGCACCTGTTCCCTTATCCACCTGCACAAACAGTTCGTCCGTCATAAGGTCTACCGTGCTGCCGGATTCCTTGTACATCCATCTTTTGTCTACAGAATGCACTGCGATCTTGTCATTGATCCGGTCAACGATCTGTCCGCCTTTTGCAAAAGTAACCCTGACAATGGCGCTTCCGATTGGACTTAACCGCAAAACTCCATACCGGCTATGCAGATACAGCCCGTCCTGTTGCTTCATAACCCACTTCACCGCCAGATCAATTTTGCCGTGTCCCGGCGGACTCAGTTTTTCGGTCGGCGGCATGTCACCGAAGGCATACAGGGATTCTATTTCCCGTTGTTTCATTGCGATCCGATTACCATGATTCGTGTCGATCTTAAGATTGGTTGTAGTACCTTCCTGTGCGGTTTTTCCTATACATGATTTTAGCCTCGCAGTTGATTCAAGCACTGCACTTTGTTTTGATGTTTCATCCGGTAACTGATTACGCACAATTGATATCGCTTTTTTCATCCGTTTATCCGGTTTTATGGATTCCCCGACTCTCTGCGCTACAGCCTGTTTTCCAACGTTTCCGCTAACAAGCCCAACATTTTTCTCCCTTATATTCTCTGACACTCCTGTCATATATGTCGAATCCACAACGTTCTTCCCGTCATCGCCGCGATCCGGCACCGGGTCTGCAATCAGTCCCGTCAGGTTTCCTGTATGGAGCACACACAGTTCATGAAGCGCACGGGTTGCCGCCACATAGAGCAGCTTCGCATGTCCGTCATCCGTGGGATATTTTTCCCGCGAAGGATTTAAAATCAATACCGCGTCAAATTCCAACCCTTTGGTATACTCTACCGGAAGCACCATAATACCGTTTCCGAATTCCGTCTTCTCCGGATCGCTTTCCATCACGTCTATATACTGCAATAATTCCTGAGCCGCAGCCGCAGCCTCCTCCTGATCCCTGCAGACAATTGCAATCGTTTCCAGCGCATTACTACCCCTCTGCCATCTCCTGCAAATCTCCGCCGCTTCGCGGATCATGGACTGTCTGTTCGCGGTCTGCTTCACCTGTACCGGGCTGCCATGCCTTATGATCGGTTCCACGGGATAGATTGAAAACCGTCCGTGATGCAGTATGTTCGTAGCGAAGTCGGATATCTCCACCGTATTACGGTAGCTTTTCTTTAAGATACCGAAGCTGTCCATGGAATCCGCAAGGAACAGATTTTTCAATTCTTCCCAGTCATTTAATCCATAGCCGAAATGAATATTCTGTGACACATCACCCATAATGGTGTAAGTACACCGGTAAATACAGAATTTCAGCACGAGATAAGCCATCATCCCGAAATCCTGCGCTTCGTCAATGACGATATGGTGTGCCTCACTAATCACTTCGGTTTCCTTCACTCTCTTATACAGATAGGCAAGCGCTGCCAGATCATAGACATTGAATTCCTCATCCGGGATATTGACATCATATCCTTTTTCTTTCTGTTTCAGCAAAAAATCCCGATATAGCTCATAAATAGATTGTTTCCAAACTCTGCCGCCATAGTGTCCGTGATATGCTTTTAAGATTGCTTTGCGCTCGGCCTCTGTATACTTAATGCCTTTTCCGAGAAACTCTTCTTTGATTTTTCCCCGCAGGCGGGTGTTTAGCATATTGATCTTACTCTGCACGGACACAGTAGGATTTTGACGAATATATCGCTCCACCGCATCACCCTCGATCAGGCAGACCAGATTCCGGGGATCAGCCGGTTGTCCGCCGCTCTCATCGAACACACCGATCTTACCATCGCGGATTCCTTCCACGAACTGTTTCGGATTCAGATAAACAGATTTACAGGAAATGGTATCACACTCCAACTTCCGGCAGTATGCTTCCAGATCTTTGAACCACACGGAACTGCCTTTTATGCTGTCACTTTTTCTACCCGCGTTCGTACCTTTGATCCGATACTTTTTATCATCCCAATCCTCATACAAAAGCCGGACAAAGAGCTGCTCCATCGTCATCTGCCGTATGCCGTACACATCCAGATCCGGCAGAACACCCGTGATATAGTTAAGCAATATCCGGTTGCTCCCCACAATATAGAAATCATCCGGCTTAAAACGTTCCTCATAGTTATACAGTATATAGGAAATCCGGTGCATCGCCACGGTAGTTTTGCCCGATCCCGCCACACCCTGCACGATCATGTTGTGATATGGAGACTTCCGAATGATCTCGTTCTGCTCCTTCTGGATCGTAGCAACGATCTCACTTAAGACCGCCTGCTTATTCTTGGCAAGATACTTCGTCAGCAGGTCGTCATTGGCGATCACTTCGCTGTCAAAGTAATCCAGCAGCCTGCCCGACTCNATNTCATACGTGCGCTTCACTTCCAAATCAATCTGTATCCTTGCNCCGCCCGGCGCTTCATANCTGCACTTNCCAAGACCGTTTTCATAATATGCATTCGCCACGGGCGCGCGCCAGTCCGTTACCATCCAATGAGTCGTATCCTTGGAGATCCCACCCCTGCCGATATAGATGGACTCTTCCTTATCAAGCGCCTCATCGTGAAAAATGATCCTGCCGAAGTACGGCTTATTCAGTGCTTTTTCATTCCGTAAAAGTGCCCGTTTCATATGGTCATGCATAGTCACGGTATTGTTCAGAATCGTTAATACTTCCACGTCATTATCATGATAATGTGCCAGCATCTCATCAATATCTTCCTGCATACGCGACACTTCCTGCCCGTAATTCGTAAGATTNTCTTTCACTACTGCAAGTGTCTGTTCCAGATAATTCTCCTCTGCCTGCCTCGACAGATCCCTGTTCTTCTGTTTGTGCTGTGTGCCCATGTACAACCTCCTTCTGCAAATTATAACCGGTTATATCGACAAGTTATATTGTAAAGGGAATACAAAAAATTACTAGACTTTTATTTTGTGATGTGGTAGACTATATACTACAGTAGTGCTTAAAAATACCNTTCTTTATAATAGTAATTTTNGAACGATATTGAGCACTTATTTTTATGTATATCTTATNCATATTTGCAACAACCTTNAAACTTGAATAACAGCTTCGAGAATACAAAAATCAGGAAAATCTTCGATATGCGAAAATATTTCCTGATTTTTATTAGTTATATTATGTTGCACTATTCCGGCAACCTCACAACCTCTCCGTTCTTCAACTCTTTCGTGGAAGAAGAGATAACCATACTGTCATCGTCCAGTGCTCCCTCTAATGCAACCCAGCTTTCATTCTCATCCAGCACTCTCACATTGATCTGCTCCGCATAATATTCTTTGCCGAGAATACCATCCCGCTCTTTGACCACATAGACATAATTTCTGACACCCTCCTTATACACNGCCGCAGGCGTGACACAGCAGGAATGCTTCTCTCCTGACTCCGCACGGCTCATCGTGCCCGACATTCCCGGTATTCCGGTTCCTTCCGGGAGATTAACATAGACCTCATAACTTCCGGGCATAGTACTGCTCTCAGACAGATAGTCTACGGTTGCCTCCTTATCCCTGCTGCTTCCGTCCAACTTAAGGGACACCGTATCATTCAGCGACACATACTTCTTCTGATCCTGTGTGAGAATCGTCTTAAACTGACAGGGAACGGAATCATCCGAAAGCAACATGGCAGCCGAATCAGACGTCCTGCCGCCTGCACTGATAAAGATGTCCGTCACCAATCCGCTTCGCTCCGACTTGATCTGACCCTCTGCCTCTTTAACCGCCTGAAAACGTGCCAGATCCTCTTTCATATCCTCAAGTTCAAGACGGCTTACTGTCAACGTGGAATCCGCACTCTCCGGCGCAGTAACATCCTCCACTCTGCGGCTTGCCTCTTTCATGCTAGTATCTCTCTGCCATCTTGCATCGGCTTCCGCATAGGCCGCCGCCTGCAAAGCGTCTTTCAACGCCTCATCNTCTCCGCCTTCATGATTCTCTAAATCTGTTNTCGGCCTTATTNAGTTCTTCNAATTCCCTTCCTACCAGCGTATNTTCGNGNCGCGCCNNAGCGTCATAGTCCTCTCTGGCNCGCTGCTCTTCCAACTCTCTTTTCTGCCTTGCCAGCTCNTCATTCTGCGCCAGCGTGTTGATCTGTGTCTGCAATTTGGATACTGCCGTCTGCTTTTCATCTATNATATCCGTCAGGTCGTCCATNTCTATGGTAAAAAGCACGTCTCCCTCTTCCACCTGATCGCCCACTTGTACCGCCAGCTTATCGATCCGCAGTCCACTCAGTGCAGTCACGGAATTCTTATCCCCGGCCACTACAATACCATCTGCCTGCACCGTGTGCTCCACATATTTCTTCTCAATCGATTCCGTGGAAACGATCGGAAGCTCCGACGCGTATATACTCTTTGATACGACCGTACAGAGCCACATAAGCCCAAGAAATACAAAGAAACCTACTATGATCTTCTTTTTCCTGTTACCCTCCAACGTTCTCTNNTNCTANTCNTTTANTCCNGAAAAAATAATNCCCTGCTCCAAATANTCCTGTCCCCATACGAAGACNAATACCGCAGGAATCAATGTGATGATCGAAGTCGTAAACGCATATCCCGCCTGTGCCCANGTNATNTCCGGCAGATACAGCGACAGCGGCCACAGNGACTTATCCTCCAGAAANGCCATAGGCTGTTCCATCATATTCCAGTATTCCAAAAACCCTAACACTATGGCAGACAATAACCCNCTTTTNCCNANNGGAAGCCCAATTGTACAGAANATTCGTATCTCCCCTGCCCCGTCGATCCGNGCCGCTTCCATAAGCTGCATNGGNATNCANCGGAATCCTCCGTANGTNAGGAANACCGGAAANGTGGANAACACNGCNGGCAANATCACCGCNGGCTGCGTATTGAGCATTCCCAATTTATTAAGCACCAGATAACTGGAAAGCATCGTAACCTGNAACGGNAGNAGCATCAATACTATATANAGNGCNAAAAGNGCTCTGCTCCCCTTCACCTGATACACTGCAAAAGCCCACGCTGCGGGNACGCCTACTAAAAGCTGCCCTAACAGGATACATCCCACCANCTTNATGGAATTCCAAAAAAGAACGAAGAACTGCGGCGTCATNAAAAGNAATTTACTGTAATTCTCAAAGGTNGGATAATCCGGCACAATCTTCCAACTGATATATTCCANCGCNTCCGAAAAAACCGGTGACAAATGCTGTCGCAGTTCTCCNTTACTCATCACTGATCCCGTCACCAGCAAAANAATCGGCANACACACCAAAAGCGTCGGAATCATAATCAATAGAACCGNGATCCCNTTNTTAATATCTTTTCCTTGCNTATNGTNAAGTTATGTAAACNCATTCAATTCATTATCCTTTCTGTNATATCTATNTCTCANCCNCNGAAGAATGCACGCGCCAGCGGCATTCTTCCAGACATGACTTAGTTATACTTAGNCACCGTCCTTTGGTGNCTTAGTATAACTTCATGTCTTCTTCATGTCTTGTTCATCTCGAGTCCCACATCCTCTGCAACAGCATAATAACCACAAACAGAAATCCGCCCACNCANACCGCTGCGGCCGCCATCTTATCAAAATCCAGATTCACAAACCAGTTNTTGAACAAATGCTGCAACAGATACATATCCTGTTCCGGGTATGCTCCGGCCACGAGATAAGCTTCTCTGTATATCTTAAATGAATTGAGGAATGANAGGATAACNATCGTGTACAGACTCCCTTTCAGATTCGGAAGCACGATCCTAAAAAAGCATTGCCTCTCGGAAGCGCCGTCCACTCTCGCCGCCTCCAGCATCTCATTCGGAATCCCCAGAATCCCCGCCAGCCACAACACAATTGTATAGCCCGTATTTTTCCATATGTAGCTNAATACCAATACCCAGAAAGAAGCGCTGCTGCCCAGATAATCCGTATGAANCTCACCCCATAANCCTGTCAGTTCTCCNATTTTCGTCAACGCCAGATTCANGAANCCCTGCNTNTAGAAGGCCATCTTCCACACAATGACGATCGTCGCCGTAGGCATTGCCAGCGGGAACANATACAGNGATTTGATCGTCCCGGCNCTTTTGAGCCTNCTGATCGGCAACGCAATCATAAGGCCGATCACCACCANCAGCGGAATNCATATAAGCGTAAAACGGAATGTATTTTTTACCGCCAGACGAAATGCCTGATTGGCAAAAATNGTCCTATAATTCTGAAATCCNACAAACTGACTCGTTACCACNGTCTTAAANGACCGCCCGAACACATCCAAAAAAGGAAGCAGCACAAATATAAGCACNCCCAATAGGCTNGGTGCCAGAAACAGAAAGAATGCCCNCGTATCCTTATGNCTTNTTGCACNGCTTCCTTGCTTTNTCACATCTCTCTTCAGTCTANCCANNCTCTCCACCTACTTCATCTTTTCTTACTCTGCAAAATAGAGCGCCGTCTTCTTCTCTATTGTGTCCAAAGCCTCGTCCAGACTGATGTTCCCGCACATATACTCAGTACCGGNCTCATATACAATTTCCTCTAGGAAAGTATCCTCTATGTACGGTGTATCCGCCGTTTCGATGCAATTCCTTAATCTGGCAAGCTGTTCCTCATCCGGCCAATANATANCCAGCTTGACACGTGANCCATTTTCGTCGGGCAGTTCAAGCATTCCGCATGTTCCCTCCGTAAGNCCCTGNCTTCCATCATATATAAAGCTCTCATCAAATGCTGCCTGATTCACTGCATATCCATTAAACAGATAAGACTGGTTTTCTTTACCAAGACATACTCTTATAAACTCCTCCGCCCTATCCGCAGACGCTGACATTGCGTTAATCCCCACCATTGTTTGTGCAAGAAANACATTNCTGCTTTGACCNTTCATAGGAATCCATTCATCATTTTNATANTTNTCNNCTTTTCTTACNGAATTNAAGTGTCCAAATCCATAANTAGTGTACACCGTNCCGCCTGNGATATGAGTCTTCCCTAAAAANCGGCTCGTAACATCTGTNGTTCTCCCTCCCATATGCTCTTGATCCCACAAAGGATAAGNTCCANGANACCACATTGTTTCTTCCGTAAGTCCGTCCATCTGCGCATCATAAATTCTTTTCATTTGNGTCAGAAATTCTGCAATCGCTCCCATGTCAATTGTACCGTTTTCTGCCGTCCATGCCGGCGTTGAAACCATAGANAACAGATACATGATTTCTCTTTCCGTATACACACCTAATAAATCATGNTCTTCTTCCGNATATNCCTTGCGCAGTTNCTCCACTATATCGGCAATCCCCTCCAGATTATCTGCCTTAGAAATATATTTTTTATCTCCATACATTACNGGAATCTGTATTTCAATAGGCATTACATATACTTTGTCCTCTGTTTTCATGGCATCCACAATATTCGTAAACANCGCTTCTTCACCGCTTAAATTATAAAGAATCGGACCCATATCAAGAAGCAGCCCCTTTTCGATATAGGAATCAAGCGGCATATTGTCCAACACTAATACATCGGGNCCCTCTCCTGCCATGATTTTGGTATTCAGTTTTTTCAGCGTATCATCTCTTGTGACAGCAACTCCATCCTCCATACCGATTTCATATTCTACCCAAACCTCCGGATTTTTTATCTGNTACAAAGAAATCATCTGCCGTATCGTATCGTTTTTCTGCAGGCTGTATACTTTAAGTTTCTCATTCGGCACAGTAGGGATNTCCGGATTATAAACATAGCGAACNGCTCCCTTATCGCTAAACAACGTCACAAAGTCATCGTTTTCAAGTTTGATCATGCCCTGCACTTNNTTAGAAGGATCATTAAANGTAGTAAGTTTTCCNTCTATGACCTGTTCCATGGCACTGCCNCCTATTACATGACGGTGCAGCCCCTTTTGNCCCGCCAGATAAATGACTCCTTGCTCTTCCAGGAAGAAATACATANCATATCCTTCANTATTCNTCCTNTNTTCGTAATTTTCACTCACAAACTCCTTTAAAACTTCATCCTCGATGTANTGCTTCTTCTCCATATCATANATAAGGAGNTCNCTATGCATACCTCCATCCATTACCATAAGATTCTGCTGACACTGTATCANANNTGGATGATAANCGGAATCAAGNTCCANAAACAGTTCAATGNTTCCGTCCTCCCAAGCTTCATAAATATTGGANCCTNCTGTACTCACAAAAATCCTTCCTGTATCCGATATCCACACACCGACCGGATNCCCATCCTCTGCCGTAANGGGAATATTTATGGTAATCTCAGTACCNTCAGGTTTNATCAGACAAAGTCTGGGATTTAATTCNCCCTGTTCATGAGCTTTCTCGTAATCATCATAAATAATGGCAATCATATTATCAGCGCCGGCTGCCACATCATAAACCAAACTTTTATTTGCCCATATTCCACTGTCTGTTGTGCTCTCGTCTGCTTCCCATGTCACTCCGTTATCCTTTGAAATATACAACGGATCATAGGAATCACATATGGCTAAGTTTCCATCCGCTAATCGACTCAATTTCGCTATATAAATCTCATCCGGTAAACTCGCAGTTTCTTCCACATAACGCCCCATTGCCGTAACCTCTGCAGACGACTGTGTACTCTGTGCATTCTGCTCATTTCCGCTGCTGTTTTCCGAAACTTCTTCAGTTTCACAGCCGTTAAGTAGTGTCAGCAACATAGAAAATAACAACAGAATTAAAAAAAATTTGTTTGTTCCCCTTTTTGCTTTCATACACTTCCCTTTCTCAAAATTAAGATTTATAAACTACTCCGCCAGATAAATCGCCATCTTCTTCTCAATGGAATCTAACGCCTCGTCCAGGCTCTTTCTCCCCTGCATGTAAACGATTCCTTCTTCGTACACCGTGTCCTCCAAAACCGTATTCTCAATATACGGAGTCTTCACGGATTCCATATAAGCCTGCAATTCCGCAACCTGTGACTGGTTTGGACAGTAGACAGACAGGGAAATCATGTTTCCCTCATAATTGTCTGTGGCAAGGCCACCCCACCGTTCATCTACGCCGTCTCCTGCCTCGGAGGCAAACCCCTCCTGAAAAGCCGCCTTGTTAACCGGCAGTCCTTCATACAGGTTTCCCTGATTTTCCTTCCCGAATAATGCCTTCACAAAATCTTCCGCCGCCTCAGCCTGCTTTGACGCCGCACTGATTCCAAGCAATGTCTTTGCAAAGAAAACATCTTCACACTGTCCGTTCATGGGCACCCATCCACTATCTTCATATCCCTGAACCCTCGAAACGGAAACCATCTCCGCGTAGCTCCAAAATCTGTTGATGTATCCCCACACCGCCTCATTCATGCCGCCTGTAAACCTGAGGCAATCCATGGATATTCTCATCGTGTCCGTTTCGTCCCACGGTGCACCAAATTCTTCTTCTGCAAAAGTGTTCCAGTCAGTCTCGTACGCCTCCAACACCCGCTCCGCTATGCCGTCCATCTGTGCATCATAGATTCTCTTCGTCTGTTGCAGGAATTCCGAAATCATTTCCCGGTTCACTTCTTCGTCTTCCGTCATCCACACGGGTTCGCATACCGGGGAAAACATCCGCATGATTCCTTTTTCCGTATACAGTTTGAGCAGATCGCCTTCCGGATGATCCTTTCTAAGCTTCTCAACCACATCTGCAATATCCGATAAGTTTTTGATTCCTGTTATTTCAGATTTCCTGCTGACTATCACCGGAAGCCGAACCTCACAGGGCATCATATAAATCCCCTCATTGGTTCTGAACGCATCCACAATATTACCAAAAAGCTCATCTTCACCGCTCATATTGTCAAAGATCGGACTTAAGTCGCGCAACACCCCTTTTTCTATATAAGAATCCACGGGCATGTCATCCAGAATAAATACGTCCGGACCCTCTCCCGCCAGGATCTTGGTATTGAGACTCTTCAACGCGTCTTCCCTCGTGACGGAATTACCACCGCCCGTACCAACCTCATACTTCACATAGATCTCCGGATTTTCAGTCTGATACTGGTTAATTGCCTGCCTCATCGTTGCATTGTCTTCCAGACTGTAAACGTTAATCTGTATCACAGGTACAGTTGGAATATCCGCGTCATAAACAAAATGTACCAGCTTTTCGCCCGAAAACAATGCCATAAACTCATTGTTCTCCAATGCGATCATACCTTCTATTGCATAGGACGGATTACTGAAAATGCTTAAGTTTCCGTCTATGATCTGCTCCATGGCACTGCCGCCCACTACATGACGGTAGAGTCCTTTTTCTCCTGCAATATACAAAGCACCTTCCTGATCCAGAAAGAAAAACATATCATACCAGTTACCGCTGAAGCAATTTCTGTCGTCATAGTTTTCTTTCACAAAATCCGCTAAGACCTCGTCCTCTATATACTGCTTCTGTTCCATGTCATAGATCAGTGGCGACTCATAATCCCATCCGTCCATGAACATCATCCCGCCATGAACCTGTATCAGGTCCGGTGAATTCTCCTCCGCCCTGAGAAACAGGACGCTTGTTCCGTCTTCCTGAATTTCATAGATATTTGCGCTCTGCGTGGTGACAAAGATCCTGCCGTCATCCGATATATATGCAGCCTTTAGACGTTCATCCTCTTCCGTCAGATCCACCTCCACCGGCATCTCTGTTTTATCCGGCTTAATGATGAGAAGCTGCGGATTCAAAAGCGTTCCCGTGCCATCTTGTGAATCTGTCTCTGCTCCGTTATCTGCTTCTTCATCCTGCGTTTCACTCCCCGAATCTTCTGCCACAGTACTTGCAGAGTCTGAATCCGCCGCCTCATCACTTGCTACGCCCGAATCTGCCGCCTCATCACTTGCCGCGTCTGATTCTGCCGCCTGATAGATTACCGCCACCGTATTATCACCGCCCACTGCCGCGCTCATAATATAGTCGCCGTTTTCCACCATTCTGGTGTTCCATGCTCGCTTATCCGTATACCATCTCTGCCCGCCATCTTTGGAAATCACAAAAGGCCTAAAGGCGTCAGCAATGACCATCTGTCCATTATTCAGCTTAAAAAGACGGTTGCTAATGTCGGAAAGCCCGGCACCGTCCCCAAATTCTCCCGTTTTCTCCACGTAACGTCCCATGGGCGTTCCTTCCTCATACAGCTGTGTACTCTGTCCGCCTGTACTGCCGCCCTGCGCGCCATCCTGTCCGTCCCCGGCTGTTCCGCCCTTCCCGCAACCCGCCAGACACCCTGCCAACAGCATCACCCCAAGCGTCGCTGATAATATTCGCTTTCCAACATTTTTTCTCTTACGAATCATTCTCTTCATCTCCATTTTTTCCATACTCACACTACCTCCCAGCCCACAGAGAATACTCGCCGCCAAGCGACCTCCCATAAGCACGACTTGATTACTTCTCAGTCCCCAGAAGAATGCTCGCGCCAGCGGCATTCTTCCAGACATGACTTAGTTATACTTAGGCACCGTACTTTGGTGCCTTAGTATAACTTCATGTCTTCTTCATGTCTTGCTATTCTGCCATATAGATTGCCATACTCTTCTCTACCGCTGACACCGCCTCCTCCAGACTTGTTTCGCCCTGAATGTATGATGTCCCTGCGTTATACACCGCTTCTTCCAGCACCTTGTTTCGCACATACGGCGTATCTGCTGCCTGCATCCATCCCTTTAGGATATCCGCCTGCTGTTCGCCGTACCAATATATATTCCAATAAAAACTACTGCCGTCCTCATATTCAAAACCCAATTGGCTGTACGCAGTATCAGTCGAGACAAAATCAGCCGGAAAAAGTGAACTCTCAAAAGCTGTTCGGTTGATTGGAAATCCCATGCCTGATATATCTTCATCCCCCAAAAGCACTTTCAGCAAGCCTTCCGCCCTGTCAATCTGTGTGGAAACCGCACTGATTCCTGCCAACGTATCCACCCAGAACACATTTTTGCACTGTCCGAACATAGGAAGGATCACATTGTCCTCAAATCCCGTTGTTCTCTGCACCGAAGTTATTTCCGCATAGGTATATGCGCCTCCGAGCACCCCTGTCATAATCTGCTTTTCACCCGTCACATAATACACCTCTTCCGTGCCGCGTCCAAACCAATCAGATTCCTCCAGCATTTCTTCGTAATACTGAATATGCTCTTCATTTTCTTCTTCATACTGTCGTATCACCTCATCCGATAGTCCTTCCATCTGTGCGTCATAGATTCGCTTCGTCTGCGTCAGAAAGTCAGAAATCATCTCACGATTCAGTTCTCCGCTCTCTGTCAGCCATGCAGGTGCACAGACCATTGCAAACTGTTTCATCACGCCTTTGGGCGAACAAATCTGCAGCAGATCCATCCCTGGGTGATCCTTTCTGAGTCTCTCCACCGCATCGGCAATGCCTTCTAAATCATTAATATCGGATACATAATTCGGAGCTCCCTCCATAATGGGAAGACTGATCTCGCATGGAACCACGTAAATCTTACCTTCCTGCCTGTATGTGTCCACAGCACGCTCGAAGAGTTTTCCTTCTCCATTCATACTGTCAATCAGCGGAGCAATATCCGCAAGCATCCCTTTCTCTATATAAGAATCCACCGGCATATCATCCAGGATAAGCAGATCCGGCCCATTTCCCGCCATGATCTCCGTATTCAGTTTTTTCAGAGCATCATCCCTCGTAACGCCGTTATTGTCCTCCATGCCGATCTCATATTCCACGTAAACATCCGGATTCTCAATCTGATAAATCGAAATAGCTCTCCGAAGCGTATTGTTCTCTTTCAAACTGTATGCCTTGATCGTCTGCCCCGGCACCGTAGGTACTGTCGAATCATAAATGAAACGAACCAGACGCGCATCTGTAAAGATAGCCATAAACTCATTATTCTCCAACGCGATCATCCCCAATAGCCGATAAGTCGGATTGCCGAATGTTGTAAGGTTAGCATCTACGATCTGCTCCATGGCGCTTCCGCCGATCACATGACGGTGCACCCCTTTTTCACCTGCAAGATAGAGAATATTGTCTTCTCCCGGAAAGAAATACAGATCATACCAGCTCCCACCGTTAAAAGCTCTATCCCCATAATTTTCATTCACAAAAGTGTCGAGTGTATCATCCTCGATGAACTCGCTGCTCTCCATATCATAGATCAACAGACTGTCGTAGCCGTAGCCGTCAATAATCATCCTGCTTCCCTGAAATTGTATGATCTGTGGAGAATCTTCTAAGGTGAGAAAGACTTTGCTGCTGCCATCCTCTAAAATCTCATACAGATCCGATCCCTGCGTTCCCACAAAGACTCTTCCTTGTTCGGATATCCATATATGTGAAGGGCACATGTCTTCATCCATCACCGTAAATACTACCGGCATTTCTGTTCCGTCCGGCTTTACGATGAGCAGTTCCCTCTTCTCTGAAGCCCACCATGGTTTCTCTTCCTCTTCTAAATCCGGTCCTGCGGACTCATCCGCATCCGTCTCATCTTCCGATTCCATGTACGTATACAGAATCCCTACCGTGCCGTCTGCTCCCACGGCATAATCGTCAATAAATCCGCCTCTGTCCAATATCTCACTCAACCATGTATTCCCGTCGCTCTCCCACGTAACACCATGATCCTTCGAAACCCTCATGTTTTTCATCGGATCTGTGAGCACCACACCTCCGTCTTCTAACTTAAATATCGCATTGCGGTATCCCGACAAACTCTCCGACAGATCCGCAGCCTCTTCCAGATAGCGCCCCATAGCCGTGCTGCCTGATAGCTGTTCATCTGCCTGACTGCCGCCATCCGCCATTATATCATCCGTCCTGTTCCCACTGCCGTTACCGGCCGTCTGCTGACCGCTGTTTCCGCAGCCTCCGAGAAGGGAGACAACTATCACAAGCGACATGCCTGCTGCAAATATTCTCTTCAATTGACCTTTCCGAAATTTTTTCATAGACCCTTTCCTACTCCTCTTGACTCTTTTCTTTCATAATCTAATTCATAATCTAATTTCTTTTTCTGCTCTTCTTTACTTTCTTCTTCACAATCCGCCTTAATAATTTCTTTAATCAAATCCCATATCCGTGCCACACATGATCATCCTGTGTCACTTTAGCTGTTATCATCATACCAAGCCTTTCTCTAAATAATCTCTAAAAAANAGAGAAANANATTTCTTTAAANTTCCATTATAGTTTCNTNNGCANATGACATTTTTGATAAAAATGTGTTTTTTTNTCNNATATTTTTCAGAAAAATGTGTTAAATNNATCTTGAAAANCGNAGAAAAACGTGATGTNCTATATNTAANTACGCANAAAGGACGGTGANCTGCTTGAAACGTAATGCAATGCACGCTCTGATAAATTGGAAATCTGATCCNGAACGCAANCCTATGATATTAAAGGGTGCNCGACAGGTCGGCAAGACTTGGCTGATGAAAGAATTNGGAAAAAANTACTANAAGAACTNCGTCTNCTTTAATTTCGATGAAGAAGANGAACTCAAATCCATCTTTGAGACGAACAAAAATCCGCATCGTATTATCGAACTGTTGTCCCTGATCACCGGTGAAAAAATCATGCCTGAAGATACATTAATTATTTTTGATGAAATTCAGGAATGCCCGGAAGCGTTAAATACCCTTAAATATTTCAACGAAAAGGCAAACAACTATCATGTAATTGCCGCCGNCAGCCTGCTCGGTACGCTCCTTGCCGTGCCAAAGTCATATCCGGTCGGCATGGTCAATCTCCTTGATATNTATCCGCTGACCTTTGACGAGTTTCTTGCCGCGGTTGATCCGACTGTATATGCCTACTATGAAAGCATCCGGAAAGAGCAGCCGATTGAAGAAATTTTTCACAATCGCTTACTTGGAATCTACAATAACTATCTCATTATCGGCGGCATGCCGGAGTGCGTTGCTTCATGGATCAAATACCAGGANCCTGCAAGAATCTCCCGGATTCAACACGAGCTGGTCACCGTCTATGAAAATGACTTCTCCAAACATAACGGTAAAGTCAACAGCGGNCGTATTCTCATGGTCTTTAGAAGCATCGTATCCCAGCTCGCCAANCCTAATGAGAAATTCATGTANGGCGCTGTCCGTGAAGGCGGCAGAGCCCGGGACTTTGAAGAAGCAATCGAATGGCTTGTCTCAGCCGGAATGNTNAACCGTGTNTACAATGTNTCTAAACCGGAACATCCGCTGTCNGCTTTCGACAAACAGGAACACTTCAAGCTGTTTNTATTTGACACCGGTCTTCTCAAGCATATGGCCGGCATTGANAACAGNGCCATNCTTTTAAAAACNGATTANCAGTTCAANGGACCNTTGACNGAAAATTATGTATTGCANCANCTNCGNGGGCAGTTTGACATTGAGCCGCGATACTTCTCTGACAAAAACAGCGAGATCGACTTCATNATCCAATNCGGTACTGAAATCATTCCCGTTGAAGCCAAAGGCGGCGAAAATAAATCTGCGCCCTCCTTTAAAAANTACATCGCNGATCACCGNCCNGNNCACGCTCTGCGTTTNTCNAAACGCGGCTACAAAAAAGACGGATATATCACAAATCTTCCCTTGTATCTCGCCGGAAAAACAAAGGAACTTNTGTAATTTANNGCTAAGATTTCTTCCNTCTTTTTAGAGATTAAATATAGATTTCTATGGTANAATAAGACATGAAGTTATANTAAGGCGTCAAAGNNCGCCGCCTAAGTATAACTAANTCATGTCTAGGTTGTGAGNGAAAGGAAAAATATGTCCATGAGAATCTTACTGGCGGAAGACGACAGACATCTGAATGACACCCTGACCTATCAGTTGGAATCGGAACACTTTAATGTAGATTCCTGCTTCGATGGGGAGGAGGCTCTTTTCTACGGNGAACAGAATATATACGANGTGATCCTGCTTGACAGAATGCTTCCGGGNATGGAAGGCACNNATGTCCTGACATCGCTTCGCTGTAAAGGCATCTCTACTCCNGTCATTCTCATCACCGCTCTGGGNACNCTCTCTGATAAGGTAACAGGACTGGATCTGGGNGCCGATGATTACCTCGTAAAACCTTTTGCNTTCGAGGAACTGATGGCNCGTATCCGCTGTGTCACCAGAAGACCGCATACCCTCACGGTCAACGATACCTTCTCTGTTGCNGATATCTCNTGGCAGGCATCGGAATGTATCCTCACCGGNCCGNCGGGAAGCTGTACACTCTCTAAGAAAGAAGCGGCGCTTATGGATATCTTCGTTCACTCTATCGGGAAAACCCTGCAAAGAACTACGATTCTCCTAAANNTCTGGGGNCCGGACAGCGATGTGGAGGAAGGCAATCTGGATAACTATATCCACTTTCTGCGCAGAAGGCTTCAAATCACGGGGAGCGCCCTGCAGATTAAGACGATACGGGGTGTCGGGTATTGTTTACAAGGCACATGAGNTTCANCATATTATGACACGAAGGAGGGGCACCATGTTTCAGAAAGTACATCTGCGGCTGACTCTGCTGTGCACGGGAATCACCGCTATTATCATGATCATCATGTCCTTCTGTTATTTATATGTATCGGAAACAGGACTGTACAGGAATCAGTTNCAGGCNTTCAAAAATGATATGAACACGATTTCCACCAATCTAGAACAACAGACCGTTATCTCTATGGAATGGCTGTCCAAAATGGAAGCNCAGGGCAACTATCTCTTCTTTGTGCTGGACAACGGAACGCCGTTTCTNTTTAATCAGTTAAATNATCCGAAAGANAACNCTTCCAGAGACCTCCTTCTTCAGGAGAGCCGCGACGCTTACGCCAATCAATCCGACCTTGAAGTTTCCACACGTACAGGCGTTTTCACCACGATCACGCATTGCGAATATGAATTTACTTCCCCTTCCACGGAAACCAAATATTACGGAAGTGTGATCAGTATGGGCAGCCCTGATTCCACTCTGGAGGTCATCGTTCTATCCTCCCTGCTGAATTTGGAAAACCAAATACGGGAACAACGTCTGCGCTTTTTGCTGATCGATGTCGCGGCCGTACTGCTTCTGGGCATTTTCTCTTGGTTTTTCACCGGAAGACTATTGAAACCCATTGTGGAGAACCAGAAAAAGCAGGCGCTTTTTATCGCTTCTGCTTCCCATGAACTCCGTACGCCCCTATCCGTGATTCTGTCCGCTGCCGAATGCTGTAAAAGCGCTCCGCCGGAACGCCGGGACGGTTTCCTGAAAACGATCTGTCAGGAAGGTCTGCGTGTATCTTCACTCGTGAGCGACATGCTTACCCTCTCCCAATCTGATAACCAACGTTTTCCCGTCCGAATGGAGCCTACGGAACTGGATACGTTACTCATGAACTCTTACGAGGCCTTCCAACCACTGGCACAGGAAAAATCCATCTCCCTGTCCATAGAACTTCCGGAGGGTGCTCTGCCTGCCTGCCCTGCAGATCCGGAGCGCATCAGTCAGGTCATTTCCATTCTGATACATAATGCCATCAGTTATACGCCGGAGCACGGCAAGATCACTCTGGCAGTCTCGAAGCACAAGGAGCGCTTTTATATATCTGTTACAGACAACGGCATTGGTATCTCGGATGAAGATAAGAAGAGGATCTTTGACCGATTTTATCGTGTAGAGAAATCCCGGAGCACGAAGGATCACTTCGGGCTGGGATTATCAATTGCCTATGAAATTGTGAAGGCGCATGGCGGAAATATTCAGGTGAGTGACGCGGTGGGCGGAGGCAGTTGCTTCACGATGGTTCTATGAAAAGTAACACGGTTTGTCGTTACTTTTCACACATTGGTCACCCGGTCGCTCAGAGGGAAGTTAATATCTGCGTCACCGCGCTCTCGCTCCGCAAAAAGCGTAGCGGACACTAGACTCGTGAGATACCTCGTCAAGTGCCGACGCTTTTTGAGGGGTTCCTTCAGATATTAACTTCCCTCTGAGCTTAGGTTGTGGCGTGGGTGTAAACGTAACAGTTTGTCTTATCATGTCAAATTTTCTGTGGATTTCTATATCAATTTACTCCGGAATAAGATATACTGTATATATAAACGGTCTATCGTGCAACAACAGCACTTTCACTGTTTGCGCAATATGCTACCGTATAATTTCACAGGAGGGGATTACAATGAAAGTAATAGGGTTACCCGCATTAATTATCATCATACTAGTGGTTCTGTTCATCATTTTCATGGCTATCGGGTATGTGAAAGCTCCGCCGGACATGGCGTACATCATTTCCGGTTTCAAGAAGAAATCCAAAATCGTTATCGGTAAAGCGAGTATACGCATTCCTTTCTTCGAGCGTCTGGATAAACTGAATCTGCGGCTGATTCCGATCGATGTCAAGACCAGCAATGCGGTTCCGACGGCAGACTACATCAATATTAACGTGGATGCCACCGTCAATATCAAGATCAGCAGTGAGGCGGACAGACTGCGTCTCGCCGCAGAGAACTTCTTAAATAAAAATACAGAGTACATCGCAGGCGTTGCCAGAGAAGTGCTGGAAGGTAATGTACGTGAGATCGTAGGTAAGATGCGGTTAGAGGAAATGGTCTCCGACCGGCAGAAATTCGCGAATCTGGTAAAAGAAAATGCCGAGCCGGATCTGGCGGCGATGGGACTTGATATCGTCAGCTTCAACGTACAGAACTTCGTGGACGGCAACGATGTCATCGAGAATCTGGGTATCGATAATATTGTTAAGATCAAAAAGACTGCTGCCATCGCAAGGGCCGAGAGCGAAAGAGATATCAAGGTAGCGCAGGCCGCTGCGGATAAAGAATCCAACGACGCGGCTGTTGCTGCGCAGACCGAAATCGCTAAGAAACAGAACGAACTGGCGATTAAGAAATCCGAATTACAGCAGGAATCCGACACTAAGAAAGCTATGGCGGACGCAGCTTACGAGATTCAGAAAGAGGAACAGCGTAAGACCATCGAGGTAACTACGGCAAATGCGGATATCGCAAGGCAGGAACGTGAAATCGAACTAAAACAAAAACAGGTTGCCGTCAAGGAGCGGGCACTGGAAGCGGAAGTCAAGAAGCAGGCAGATGCGGATAAATATGCCGCCCAGCAGAAAGCGGACGCTGCCCTCTACCAGAGACAGAAGGAGGCGGAAGCGAAGCAGTTCGAGGCACAGCGCGAGGCGGAAGCAAGAAAAGCACAGGCGGAGGCAGACCGTTTCTCCAAAGAGCAGGAAGCGGAAGGTATCCGTGCCGTGGGTGAAGCGGAAGCATCGGCGATTCAGGCTAAAGGTATCGCAGAGGCGGAAGCCATGGAGCGAAAAGCAGAAGCTTACGCGAAATACAATAAGGCGGCCGTAGCCGAGATGATGATCAAGGTACTGCCGGACATCGCGGCTAAGATTGCCGAGCCGTTAGGACAGATCGACAAGATTACAATTATCGGCGGAGGAGAAGGCGACAGCACCGGTGTCAATCAGGTTGCCGGAAATGTGCCCGTCGTTATGGCAAAATTATTTGAAAGCATGAAGGAAGCGACAGGTATCGATCTTTCCGAGATCATCAAGGCGGATACCTACGATGCGAAAGTTAATCGCAATGTGAATGTATCAGGGTTAGATGATGTGAATGTAGTCATTAAAAACTCTGATTCCTAAACTATGTAACAAGGCTGACCACATAAAAACCCTCAAGTATCCTGCGGAGAAAAAGATTTTCTTAATGTTTCATTCAACATCTTACCATGTACCACTGAAACATTTAAAAATCCATTTTCCGCAGCCACTTGAGGGTTTTATTATGCATAATGCCCTTATATCTTACTCATGCCTCAGCGCCTCGATCGGGCTCAGCTTGGCTGCCTTCTTAGCCGGATAGATTCCGAAGAAGATACCCACCGCCGAGGAAAAGATCGCCGCAAACAACACCGTAGTCACTTTCACCTGCGCCTGAAATCCCATAATGCTGCAGACCCCCACTGCTCCCAAACTGCCCAGCCCTATGCCGATCAATCCGCCGATCAGTGTAATAATACCCGCTTCCGCCAGAAACTGTAAAAGAATAGAATTCGTCCTTGCACCCAGCGACTTACGGATACCGATCTCTCTCGTGCGCTCCGTCACGGACACAAGCATGATATTCATAACGCCGATTCCGCCTACCAGAAGCGAGATCGCTGCTACGAACGAGATGAATACTGTAATCACGCTCAATATACTGTCGATCTGCGACTGCGCATCCGCGAAGCTCTCCATCATGATCTTGTTTTCTCCGCGCACATTATGCTTATTTTCCATCAGACGCAGAGAATCTCCCGCTACCTGCGTTGAATACTCGGCGCTCTCTCCCACAATATAGAACTGTTGGAAATCTTCCACCCAGAATCCGTAACCCGATCCCAACGTAGAGATCGGCAGTTCCACCTGCAGATAACCGCTGCCGTTCAGTGCAGAGAGCATCGTAGATTTACTGTCCTCTCTGACTCCCACAATGGACATCTCCTGCGTCACATTGTAGATCGTCACATCGAAATTCATTCCGATCACATCCGTTGTGCCGAAGAGCATTCTGGCGCTGGTCTCGTTGACAACGCACACCTTATTGCCTCCAAGATAATCACTTTCCGTAAAGTATCTTCCCTTCGCCATCGGCTCTTTCGCCACGCAGTACTGCAATGCTTCATTACCCGCATATACCAACGCTTCAAAATTACCTTTGCGTCCTTCCGCATTCGCCCACATCGTATACTGCGGCGTAACGCCCTTGACATGTTCTACTTTCTCTTCAATCAGTTCAAAATCTTCGTCCGTGAAGGTCACGTCGTTGCCTTCTACGGCATCATTGGTATAGAGCGCTACCTGTCCGCCTGCCATGCTGTCCAGTTCGCCGTTGATCTGGCTTCTCATTCCGTTACCGATGGATATGATCAGAATCACAGAAGCAATACCGATGATAATGCCCAGCATGGTAAGGATGGACCTTCCCTTGTTGCTCTTGATATTCATCAGGGCAATCTTAATATATTCCCATATTTGTGCCATTGTACCAACCTGTCCCTTTCCCGCCGTTTTTAAATTATAACTTCATTTCAGAGATGATTTAGAAAAATCTCTTTTTACTGTTGCGGGATCGCAGTCACCGGCGCACCCTCTTCCAGTTCCTGTCCTGTTATCACAATAATCGTTTCTCCTTCTGACAGACCTTCCTTGATCTCGCTGTAGCTGTCTGAAGAAATTCCTGTCGTAATGCGTTTCTTCACCGCCACGCCGTTCTCCGCCACGAATACAAAATCTCCGTCCTTATCCGTATTGATAACCTCAACAGGCACCGCTACCGCACCCGACACGGTTGCCGTATTGATCTCCACTCTGGCTTCTACCCCAAGATAGATCTCCGAATCCGGATTTTCAATTTCAATCTCCGCGCCTACTACCGCCGCACCGCTGGCATTGGTGGTCGCCATACGGTTGATTTTGGTCACTTTACCTTCGTACTTCTTATTCGCGATATCGATGGACGCAGTCTGTCCGATCTGTATTTTCTCCAGATCATATTTGGACACGGTAATCTCTACCTTGACCTTCTCCGTGCTCTCCACCGTAACTAACTTCGTTCCCTCCTGAGGGATTGCACCTTCCACAGCCTCCATCTCCGTGACAACACCGTCGAAGTCCGCAAGAATACCGTTCTCTACCTCTTGAATATCATGTAGCGTCTCCTGACCACTAATCCGCTCCATCTGCGTATTGGCCTCCAGCTGGCTTCTGCTGCCGCTGTCCATGGAACCGCCCTCGGAACTGCTCTTCTGCGATTTCATCTCGGAACGGTATTCCTTGTAGGCGGCGATTTTCTCCTCATAGATCTCTACTTCCTTCTGCCATGCAAGGATATCCTTGTTGTTCTGCTGCTCGTAGCTGTTGAACTGTATCATCTTCTGCAGATTCAGATACTCCTCCGAATCCGGTCTGTCCGACCAGTCTAACAGCGATACCTGCAGTAACGTCCCCTCATGCGCAAGCCATGTCTTCTTATCATTGATCTTCTGCTGCAGTTCCTTGACATAGTTCTCACTGTCTTCGATCTGCTGCTCCAGCACCGCCAGATTCACGTTGGCCTCTCCAAGCTCCGCTATGTACTTATTATCTTTATGTATGGAGCTTTCGTAACCGCCCTCGTTAGCCTGCAGCTTCAATTCTGCGATCTGCTTCGCCTCTTCCAGCGCATCCGCATCGTACTTTATAAGACTGTCTCCCTTTTTCACACTATCTCCGGCCGCCACGTCTACCGAACCGATCTGAACTGCCACCGGAGCAAAATAGGTCTTCGTTTCCTCGCTCTTGACTGTGCCGCTGGTATTTAACGTCTGCTCTATATTTTCCACTGTCGCCGTAGTAGTGTATACAATGGTGCCCGCATTCTTGGCCGCAATGGAATTGCTGACTATAAAAAGGACGATCACCGCTGCCACGCCACCGATAACGCAGCGTCTTATGATCTTCTTCTTTTTCTTCTTATCCATAGGTGTCTTCGGCGCTTTCTCTTTCTTCGCTTTGTGCTTCTTGCCTTCCTGTTCCGTCTGATTCCCCGTCTCCGCAGTGCTTACCGCACTCACATTGTTTTGAACGGAGTCTGCTGTTTTCAATTCTTCTTTCATTTCTGTTCCTTCCTACTCCTTCTTTTCAGATTTTTTTACCTTTCCCATTTTAGGCCTTCATGCTTCATCGTCTTTTCTATCATCTTGACAGTTCTGTTAATTCCCTCTGCTTCCTACTGTTCATCTGAATCTTTTTCGCAGATATAAGCTCTCACTGCCGATTCTTGCGTTCTTTTCAGACAACCTGCTGTACCTCGTTCATATAATCTTCCACGATCTTGCCGTCCATGATCTTAATGACACGCTTAGCCTGTGCCGCGATGTCGTTATCATGGGTGATCAGTATCACGGTTCTGCCTTCTTCATGCAATCCTTTGAGAATTTCCATGATCTCTCTTGTAGAATTGGAATCCAGATTACCGGTAGGTTCATCCGCTAGGATGATCGGAGGCGCCTGTGCTATGGCTCTGGCGATGGCAACCCTCTGCTGTTGTCCGCCGGACATCTCCGAAGGCTTATGATCCTTACGATTCTCCAACCCCACTTTATCAAGCGCCCGGTCAGACAGCTCTGTTCTCTCTCTTTTACCGACGCCCCGATAAATCAACGGCAGTTCCACGTTCTCAAGCGCCGTCAGACTTGGAATCAGATTAAATCCCTGAAAAATAAATCCGATCTCCTGATTGCGAATATCCGACAATTCATCGTCCGACATTCCCGCCACATCATGCCCGTGCAGGTAATAACTGCCGCTGGTAGGCACGTCCAGACACCCCAGCATATTCATCAGCGTAGATTTACCGGAACCGGAATGCCCGATGATCGCCACAAATTCCCTCTCGTGAATCGTCAGGCTCACATGATCCAGCGCCTTTACTTCATTTTCACCGGGATTGTATGTCTTACACATATCCCGGATCTCAACCAATGCTTCCATAGTTGATCCTCCTGTTTATTACATTTTATTCNNGCGAGCAACGAGCCATGTGGCTGCTTGCGGCAGGTTTTTAACTGCGGGAATGTCACGAAAAAGTCCGTCCTATCCTNTTCGTGTATGTCTGTCTANCTCAGATTTTCTGTGGCTTCCGCTTACACTTCACTCAAAAAANACCTCGCGGAAGCACCTTCTGAACAGTTACTTTCTTTCCATATANTGTAACGACNTTATCATATAATTTTCTTCAAGNATATTNATAATATATAAACTATTATTAAAATTTTCTGTTTCCCGAAAGTNTGCCNTACTTTTGCTTCTGTNCTCCGTTCTACGGGAGTATCATAACAACCGATTCTTAAAATCGTGATAGTGAAACCTTAATATTATCTTAATTCACTTCTCTCTAAATATATAACGCCTCTACTCCATAAAAAGACTGAANCACATCTATGAAAATAACNCNCAGAGCNNNCACATGATTTGNTNCAAGCTNTANTCAATATAACAAAAAAGGAAAAATGTAATCCATTGAACCGGCTTACATTTTNCCTTNATTTCTTACATTATTGTAAGGCAGGCAACGNATAATTAAAGCTGCCGCCACATGGCGTATTTAAGGCTAAACCTTACTTNTCNACCGCCATCTTNTCNTTNCGCACCGNNGAAAGCTGTGCATTTTTCAANATCGGACTGAGCGGTTTATAGATGAGCANNGTCACACCGGAAGCCGCCACACTCTTNATGATATTGATGGGCGCTACCGCGAAACATACGAACGTCGTAACACTGTTAATGTTCCCGTTGATCGCCGCGCCTGCCCCGATAATCGCATCCATGGGCATTCCGAATAACGTTGAAAACGCCGGAAGCANNTACACGCCGTTAAACGCCGTTCCGAATACCGTCATNATCACCGATCCGGCAATACATGACAGGATNGCCCTTTTACGCGTCTTCTTNAACATATAGATNATCGATGCNGGCAGAACCAGACTACAGCCGATTACAAAATTGGCTAAATCTCCCACNAAAGCAGTACTGGTGCCTTTGATCANCAGCTTCAGCAGNATCTTGCAGAACTCNATCATCACACCCGCTACCGGNCCGAAAGCGAAGGTNCCNACCAGCGCCGGAATCTCACTGAAATCCAGCCNGTAAAAGCCCGGTGCCAGAAACNGAATCGGNAAATCGAATATATGCAGAACCACNGCCAGCGCAGAGAAAAGCCCNATCATCGTGATCTTTCTGGTGCTTAAAATACGCTCCGTGATACCNTCCCGNTTATACACATACTTCTCCGCNGCGTATGCGATCGCAAACAGTCCTACCGCTACCCCTANGCAGACCANCACAAATGTCAGATTGTCTGCAATACTTTGTAATAATCCGTTACTCATTTTTCCTCCATTCCGAAGCATTCANCTTCTATCCATAGTTTTGTCGGAAAAAGTTCGTTCGCGCAAAAANCCCCGAAACNTACGTCTCGGGGCAATAAAGCAAAGCAAACAGTCTGTCACACGGCTCTGCCGCATGTCGTCCTGCTATTTCTTCTCTCATCCAGACTTTACTGTCGGTTTTGGAATCGCACCAAATCAGCCNTCACAGCANNANGTTCATCATCNCTNGNCNTCCGATCTCTCAANCGATATCCTNTAGAACATATATANCATGCNNTAACGGGTCGCGGACTATACCGCCGGTAGGGAATTGCACCCGACCCCGAAGAACTTTTTCTGATATTANANTNTNTNTGGTTACCACTTGGACNGCANCGNATACTTACCGCAAGTGCCGGAATCCGTGGTTTCCCACAACAGAAAGTATACAATAGATGNNATAGGATTGCAAGGGAATTTTGTATAGAAACTCNTTACTCACTCTCCACCCGCTTCAAACTCCCTCAATTCTTCCGGATATTCGTTAAAGTCTATTGCGAAATCCTCATAAATACCTACTTTCACCCGCTCGGTAAAGGAATAGACTTTTGGATCAATGTCATGCTCCAGCTCAAATACNGTAACATTTGTCTGCATAGGGTCTACGATCCAGTACTCACGTACCCCTGCTTCTTTATACAATGCAAGCTTTCTCACACGATCCATATATTTACTGGACGGAGATACGATCTCGATTACCCAGTCCGGCGCACCGTGACAGCCTTTCTCATCCAGCTTATCCGGATCGCATATTACAGAAATATCCGGTTCCACAAAGTTGTGCTCATCATCCTTGATATAGACTCCAAAGGGTGCCGGTAATATTTTACATCTGCCTTTATGTTCCGCTATATAATTCCAAATTGTTGCTGCAAGCCACATAAGTAAGTCCTGATGTCGCAACATAGGTGTCGCCATCATAAACATCTCACCATCAATCAGCTCCGCCCGCTCACCCTCCGGAAGCGCTTCGATATCCGCGGTCGTATATAATTCTCTTTTGCGAATTATCCCGCCCTCTTCATTATCGGACTCTCCTGCCTGAATCGCCTGTTCGGCTGCTTTAGCCTTTCCTCCCTCAATCGTCATGAAATACTCCTCTCTTTCAAGTGCCACATGGCCCATAAATATTGTCCTCCTTCTTCGTTCCGGCAGAAGGTAGACTGCTGTCTGCACCGCTCCTTGTCATACAGTCTGTTTCAATATCCACACTGTACAGCAATCCAAGCACTGCATAGTATACTAAGGAATACAGGCACATCCGCTTCACTGCTTCCGCCGCTATTTAATTTGTAATGTTGAGTAAGCGGCAGAAATTGCCCGAATGTGCGAATGCACGGTTCATTGATTATTCTTGTTGAATTTATCATATACTTTATAGGCATATCTGTCAAGTCGGATTTGCCTGTTTTTATACGATCGGCTTATCTTCTCCGTTCATATTTTCCAACCATATCTATTCTGCACACGCTCCCACTTTTTTCTTCACAAATCCTTCATCCCCTCTTGCCCCCCCCCCAAAAAAATATGCTAGAATAAGNTGATTTATTANGCATTTNTATCAAACACGTAAAGGAGAAGGAAATTATGAGACAACGTAAACGCAGATTATGTACCGCACTCCTCTGTGCCGTACTGATCATTTCCAATGTCCTGCCCGCAGGNATGCCGGTGTACGCAAAGTCGNCGNACGCAGGCAGNGANATCATGAGTACCGCCTNTNCTAATGAGACGGTATCGCCNATGTCGGAGAATGNGGCGNNNGAAACGCCCGATGCTTTNGACGGCACAAATAAACAANCCGGAGCAGGCACAGGCAATAACGCNGACTCNGGCAACAGTAACGACAACANCATGGATTCCGGCAACGAATCAGATAGCANCGACAGCAANGATTCCGATGCCGGTNCTAACGATGAGANTGACNCAGATAACAGCTCTGACGGCAGTAATTCCGGTGCCAATAACNACAATGGCAGCGGCAATTCTGATGCCAATACCGGCAGCNNCGACAGTGANTCCAACAGCGACAACGGTGATGGTTCCAATAACACCGGCGACGATTCCGNCACCACGCCCGACAACGGTGNCGAATCTAATAATGACGATTTCGATACTGGCGACGACACGGACATTGAAGNNGATCCTATCGAAAATGACACNCCCAATGTCGANGNAGATGGCACGGTATCNGGCAATGNTGCCGGCGAAGATGATATGCTGTCCTCCATAANTCCNTATGGCGANGGCGACTATCTGACGGAAGATCCNNAGGGATACAACCTTNCAGATGTCACNATGACACCGGGAAGNTACNCGGCAGACTTTTCTGCGNTTTCTAAAGAGAGNATCTNCAGTTCTTATNGNTTTANANNACTATATACAACAGANTCCTCCCTTGCAGATGATTTCTTCAAAGGGAAATCCAGAATTACAGANNCCGAACTNTCAGATTCCTCATTTATAATTGGCGAATTTACAAATTTGGACTNTGACTACAGATATGAAAACGGTACNACCCTTTATGATGTATCCGNCACCTTTAAAGGTNACAGCATACTTAAACCGGACACAACATANTACTATCGTCTGGTGTATTACNACGNNNAATAGNACCGATAACCAGTACNAATACTNCTACCACTTCCTGACGNTNCCGGATCAATTCACCACGGAAGGCCCTGTCACAGAGTCTTCGATATCTATCCGCGACGTCTCTGTNGAAGAGATCGGCTACCAAAGAGCTAAAATCGTCTGGACAATAGATAATCCTAACAAGGAAGCCATATTTGACATGAAACTGCACTACACAGACGCTGCCGGTCTGCAGAGCGGNAATATGNGCCCNNGGGAATATCAGGATGNGAACTATAACACCATACCAAATAAATACTATGCAACAGTAGNNCTGGATTGGGCAAGAAAAGCAAACGTAGCACTGACCACATATATCGGTGCCGGTGAAGAAAAACTCATTAATTCAGATGAGATTACGATAACACCGAAAGACATCAATGACGNAACGATCAACCTGACCNCAAAGGTCGGGACAGGCAGCCTGCGTGCTCTTGTAGAATTATCNCCNTATTATNATGCAGANNGCAGTATCNNNTTTNATTTATATTATCGAAAAAAATCGGATACATCCTGGATGTCTACATCNGGATATGCATATGGCAGCAAAGACAGNACNTCTGCCTCTGTCACGCTTCAGNNATCCNANCTGTCTGNGAATACAGAGTATGAATACTATATCAAACCNTCCGGNAGACTGGCGGAAAGANCCNACGAGAATCTCGGCNCNGAAGATAATCCTCTTATCTTTACAACGAAAGAGATTGTGACTTACGAAGACACCGANTTCCCGGATACNGTATTCAGAAGCTATATTAAAGAAAGAGATCNNTATCGNNGACTCTGATNAGATCACCAGTGANAAACTGGANANGCTGACNANNNTCNANTATNNNANAAGCAGCNCTTCGGGTANTATCAGTTCTCTGCANGGTATNGAGCACATAGAGAACCTGACANGTATCANCTTCTCAGGACACACTATAACANATGTGGGCNGACTTNACACTCTGACTGCTCTGACCAGCATNGACCTACAGTACAATGACNTGACAGAATTACCAGATCTGTCNNGNATGAGNCAACTGACNTNTGCCNGNTTTAATNACAACCGAATCAACGCAGATACGATCNCCGAGGCGAAACTCCCTGCANCGTTACTTACANGGCAGCCTAACTGGATCNCAGATACAAAGCGNTGGCAGCGTGAAGAAAAGAAAGTCACACTTGCNCCGGAATACTACGTNTCGGGTGAGGCAAGACCGTTCCTNATAAAAGTNACCGGACTAAAAANNGANTACCAAAGAAAATATACTCTTNCCCTCACCATAGACGGNANNACNGTTTCNGGTGACGAGANATCNNANNNNTATNANGNTNTATACTACATTAANNANATCCTCAAGNACAGNGNCGGCANCGACACGGGNATTACNGTCACTGCNGGAACNCCCTGTGANGCNGTGATCACNTTGACGGACAACTATGGNACTGAATGGCTNCAACAGACAGCTTCGATCACCTTTGCAGCNGCGGATGCCTNATACTTCTGTNGTAAAGACACAGTACATACGTCCCAATGCTTCCTACGCAGGAATAGAAATNGAAAATCTNCCTGCAACATATACTACAGATAATATTGCAAGTGTAACTCTTTTTGATCAGGATGGAACACCGGTAGGCAGCGCCTCAGCTTCAAATATAAATATCTATACCAGTTACTATAATCCTTATGAAGATGTCTTCGGCTCCTTCTCTATCAGTGATCTGACAAACGGAAACTCCGTAAGACTTTATGCAACAGTTTATTTTGCCAAATATCTGTCTGCCGGAGATTATAATGCAGTTGTCACTACCACAGACGGAGCATCTGTCACCTACGAGAATGCAGTCTGTGTGGATAACGCTGCCGTTGTNGATAGCTTATGGAGTGCAAGCAATCAAGAGTACGACAATTATGGCGATTATCTGTATGTCAGACTTAGTGGTGCAAATATTGATCCTGCCAAAGTACGCCCGGTATTCTATGAAAATGGTGAGAACATTACAGAATATATCAGCGGTATTGCCTCGGGATATAACGGNCAGCAAGCTATCTATAANCTTAAGAAGCTTAAGAAGGACACTTACTGGAACATATTCGACAGTAAGACATTCACCTATAANATAGAGGCNGATAAGGGATATACGNTCATTGANAATATCCGTGATAAGAGCATTACACTATACGCTCCCTATGAAAATCAGGGCTTTATCACATTCGANCACTATAATTACAAGAAAGGTGTGTATGAAGTCAAGACAGACTCCACCGTAGCGGATGGNACCNAAGTATCCGTATCGNTCTGCAACAACAGNTCCTCNCGAGTTGTAATGGGAANNGCACAAGGTNAAATAACNAANTCCCTNCTGTCNCTGGATTTTAAAAACGATCAGGGAGAAAGCTATGCACCGCCCNAGGATAAAGAGGCNTATTTNATATACACTTACACAGATGCCGAAGGAAATGAGCGCTCATTTACACATACAAATTCCAGTGTAAAATGGTATAACTATTNCTCCGGTTCTACCACCAGNTCAAAAACTGCCTATAACAGCGNGATNCTTTACCACAAGGCATTATTAAAGAAACTGGAACTAAACGTATATATTCCCACTGAAAANGTGCAGGCCGGCCAGACAATTGACGCACAGATTTACACAAGTGCAGGCAGCACTGCCNTTGGNGAGAAAACGGCTCTCACCGGCAAAACCGCCAACGGATATATCAACTATACCGGCACATGGCAGGACTCTGACGGACTGGNNGAAGGCATTTACCAGATACGCTATTCCCAGAACGGNAAGCATCTGTACAGCCATAACNTCTATGTATATGACGATGANAAGTTCTATATGAACAGCCAATGGATGNANGAATGGTCGGACAGTTCCGGANAAGGTATTTNTTTCGCATTNTCCTCAGANCAGCTTGCCGGCAACTATATCCATGACCATAATAGCAAAGTGGATGCAAAAACAGCTCTTGCTCATTGGAACAATGGCGGCTATAAACTTGAACTCTTCGACCGACTGGGCAATCCCATTTCCGGATGGAANGCAGATCACGCCTCATGGTCGGGCTCGAACTTCTATTTATACTTAAAAGACGTACCGGANGGATATGTCGGATATTATGCTAAACTCACCANATCNGGNNGTCTNGGAATCAGGCTTGATAATGGAACTGACTATTATTCAACAGCNTACAATGCCANCNAAGAATACGGNGAATGGGANACCTTCGGNAGCAGCAGCGTATGGTTTAATGACGACAGCGCCACCAATGCATACTACGGTTTCGGNTCCTATGCATATCCCGTAACCGTAACNATCACGAAGCCATATGACACGGATGTCATTCATACATTCACGGCATCCTCCGCCACAAACGGAAACTACTACTACTTCACCGCATCCGACTTAAAAAATATTGACCCGAAAGAAGCCTATCGGGTCACGGCCGTAAGTGTAGACGGAAGTTCCCGCTCTGAAATCGGCTACCTCGCCGTGAGAGGCACAAGCACCGTGGTAAACGCCACCGGTGTCAGCCTGAATAAAACAACGCTGAACATGCAGCTTAACCAGACCGAAAAGCTGACAGCAACTGTCAAACCGGACAATGCAACTAATAAGAATGTCACATGGACCAGCGACAATACTGCCGTTGCCACAGTAGGCACAGACGGAACCGTGACTGCCGTGAGTGTGGGTACAGCTAAGATCACNGCCACTACCCATAACGGCAANACAGCTTCCTGTACCGTACAGGTATTCAATTATACGCTGAATAAGACTGAACTGTCTTTCAATCTGTCCACTTGGACACCCAGTCAGGCAGAAACGCTGAAAGTAAGCAACGGCACAAACGATATNAGNTCCTCCGTCACATGGAGCAGNAATGATGAAAGNGTAGCAACAGTNACAAAAGACGGTGTCGTAACACCGGAAGGCGCAGGTAGTGCTAANATTCTGGCCGAAGTCAAGAACGGACCGATTCTGGAATGTAATGTGACCGTAAGNAGGGATACCCTGACCGGNGTTACGCTGAATGAAAGTGAATGTANACTATATCTGGATTCAAAGGGACAGCCCGTAGCCCAGATGCCGAANATGNANCAATTGAANCTGTACCTCACTCCCAGCGACACCACAGTAGACAATATCACATGGGCATCCGATCAACCGGCTGTTGCATCCGTCACTGCGAAAACAAATGATCCTCTGGCGGCCGTAGTGACGGCTCAGGCGAAAGGAACCGCTAAGATCAGTGCCACTGTCACCACGAAGTCCGGCACGAAGACGGCCGAATGTAAGATCACCGTACAGACGGTCACCACTGCGGACGATGTGCTAAATATTCCGTCAGGACTGAACGCGCTGACCAACGAGCAGCTTACCCTTAATGATATAGAACTCCCTGCCGGATGGGAATGGATGTATCCGGATGTTTCCCTGAAACAGTTCGCAGGCATGCAGGCTAAAGCATTTGCGGCTAAGTACAAGGATCCGGCTGACTCGGATGCCGTACCTTACGAGACGGAACTTTCCGTGGCGCTCAGCACCGTAACAGGCATCGCCATCGGCGCAGACAGCAATTCACTGCGTCAGGGCACCGATACCGCACTTTCCGTCATCTGGAACATGAACGGCACACAGCTTGATCTGTCTGCCTATGCAGGGAAAGTCACATGGAGTAGCGCAAAAGAATCCGTTGCCAAAGTAAATCCCGCAAGCGGAACGACTGCTACTCTGACCGCCCAAGGAACCGGCAGGACCACCATCAAGGCCCAGGTAACCTTCAAAGACGGCAAGACATATAAAGCACAGTACAAAGTAACCGTAGTAGACGGAGAAGTAGCAGATATTCAGGTAACTGCCGTAGACAACTTTACACCGGATGATGCTTTGCAGGGCACTTATCGCGGCAAACTGGACAGCAATGCAAATAACAATAACGGCACCATCCATGTGACTGTAACAGGCGCAACCAAACTGACGGTGAAGAACAACAATGCTAAGGTGATCACGACCGGCAAAGTAACTGCCGAAGGCAGCGGCTACAGCATACCGCTTACAATCAAAGCCGCGGGCATGGCAAAGATTACTATGACAGCAAACGATAAGGCGAAGACACAGAAAGACATCTTCCTGTACGTCACCGATGTGAAGCCCAACATCAGCGAGGACACCGTCACAGTTAATCTGTGGCAAACTACAGGCACGACATTTACCCTCTATTCTAGCGAAGGATATCAGGTGACGAGTGCCTCTCTTGCGGGAGACGATGCAGCTAAGTTCACTTTAACTGGGGCAGGTCCTGCCCCGGCAGATGCTGCACAAGCTGATGCAACGCAGGCAAAATATGTCATCAAGGCAGCCGATGGCACCGCCAAAGGAAGCTACAAGCTTACCCTGCAGGGCAAAGTTAAATCAGGTACAGAAGAGTTCGACTACAACAATGTAGCATTCACCGTTAAAGTAGTAGAACAGGCGCCGAAATATAAGATCAAACAGAGCGCGAAAGTAAACCTGTTCTACAAGAATTGGGAGAACAGCCTCTTAGAGGTCACGTCAGATGAAGTTCCGGAAAGTATGGAACTGACCGGCTGCGACTTCACGCTAGAGAATCTGAACGGCTCATGGCGTCTTAAAGCTGCGAGTTCGGATCTTACCACCAGCTGTAATAAAAAAGGTACTCTCAAATTGCGCTTCACCGGATATAAAGACGTTACGGCAAACTTTACAGTCGGTGTGGAAAAGAAAGCGCCGACATGCACTCTCAGGAATAAGTCCATGACAGTATATCCCGCGGCCGGACTTGACAGTGCGGTTCTCAACCCGCTCGTTTACCGGCCGGACGGAAATCTTTATGGCGATGTAAATTACGTGCTTGATGAGAAAACGGCCAATGCAGGTTTCATCCTGATGCATGAAAATGCAGATCAAACCGGCGACTTCCTTATTAAGTATACAAAGGGAACCGAAAATCTTAAGAACACGACATATAAGGCAGCCTTTACTTTGACACATAACTCATGGGCTGATCCGGTCACCGTTCCGTTCACCATCAAAGTAAACGGAAACAAACCTGCCGCCAAGCTGGGCAAGACCACACTGCAGCTCAACACTAATACGACGACAATGGCATATGATACGGCGGCCACCACAGTGATGTGGAAAGACGGAGCAAAGTTTGACCCACTTAACGTAAGTGTCAGCGCTGCTGATGCCAAATCACGCAGTATCATCAACACCGGCATCGTATTTGCCTTTGATCGGACCGGAAATCAGGTAATTGCGAAGCTGAATAACACCGCTGTTGCCAAAGGCAATTATAAGTTCAAGGTCAATGTTAAAGCGACTGATACACTGACGGTAAGCACGCCACTCACTA
Source organism: Lachnospiraceae bacterium (assembly GCA_014804605.1). Classification (GTDB taxonomy): domain Bacteria; phylum Bacillota; class Clostridia; order Lachnospirales; family Lachnospiraceae; genus UBA3282. The sequence continues at coordinate 48,832 of JAAUZM010000003.1, forward strand.
TCAAGATCGTAGACGTAGACATGACTAAAGCGATCAAGGTTTCCACGAAAGGAAGCATTGACGTACTAAACCGCGGCGGCACCTTTGTGACAGCAACGCCTGCACTAAAATCGATTAACGGAAACATCACCGGCGTATGCCTTTCCGGCAGAGCCGCCCATCTGTTCATCGCAGAATGTGCGGATAATAAAGTGATCATCCATGCGAAACCAAATGCAGCGCTGATCACAAAATATAATTATAAAGTGAAGCTCAACCTCACTATTGAGAATGCCGAGGGCAGTGCAATACACTATACTACACCAGAAATAAATCTTAAATTAAAACAGGGCAAACCCAAGGTTACTGTCATACCTAAGAATGCCACCTTCTTCAGCGGTTCCTATGCGGGTATCACGCGGAACGTATCCGCCACCTTGAAAGGCGCGGAGAATCCGATCGTCACAAACGTGGAGCTGCTGACCAACAACGATGCATTCACCTGTGATTATGCCGACGGCGTCATCACCTTACGCAACACACCGAATGCGATAAAAGGAAAAACCTACAGCCTGCAGTTCAGAGTAACGTTTTACGGACAGGCAGACAATGAAAAGGCAACAACAGTCAAATATACTGTCAAAGTAAAATAATAGGATTTGCTTCGCGCACTCGAAAAAACGGAACAATTTCCTATTACATAAGGAAGCGGCTGAATGATCTCATGATCGTTCAACCGCCTCTTTCTTTTATGCTTAGATTATTCTTTTCTTCTATTTCCGATCCATCTATTTCTTGTTATTTCAGTCAACAGACCAAAGAACACCCTTGGTCTCTTACATGTCCTCTGTATGCTATGATGAGGCCCTCACTCACCACCCGCTTCAAACTCCTTCAATTCTTCCAAATATTCGTTAAAGTCTATCTCGAAATCTTCATAAATTCCCGCTTTTATCCGGTCGGTAAAGGAATAGACTTTAGGATCAATGTTATGCTCCAGATCGTATACAGTAACATTTGTCTGCATAGGGTCTACGATCCAGTACTCACGTACCCCTGCTTCTTTATACAGTGTCAGCTTTCTCACACGATCCATATATTTACTGGACGGAGATACGATCTCGATTACCCAGTCCGGTGCGCCGTGGCAGCCCTTATTATCCAGCTTGTCCCTGTCACAGATCACGATAATATCCGGTTCCACGTAATTATACTGATCCTTCTTAATATAGACAGCAAAAGGAGCCGGAACCATTCTGCACTTCCCTTTATTCTCCATAATATGTCTCTTAATTACGTACATCATCCACGCTAATAAATCCTGATGTTTCCACGTAGGTGCCGCCATAATAAACATCTCGCCGTCAATCAGTTCCGCGCGCTCTCCCTCCGGCAGCGCCTCGATATCCGCGACGGTATATAACCCTCTTGTGAGAATTTTCCCGCCCTCTTCAGTATTGGACTCTCCTTCCTGAATCGCCTGTTCGGCTGTTTTAGCCTTTCCTCCCTCAATTGTCATGAAGTACTCCTCTCTTTCAATCGCTACATGTTCCATAAATATTGTCCTCCTTCTTCGCTCCGGCAGAAGGCAGACCGCTGTCCTGCATCGTTCTTTATCGTACAGTCCTTTTCACTATCCATACTGTACAGTAATCCAAGCACTACATAGTATACTAAGGAACACAGGCACATTCGCTCCGCTGCTTCCGCCGCTATTTGATTTGTAATTTTGAGTAAGCGGCAGAAATTGCCCGAATGTGCGAATGCACGGTTCATTGATTACTCTTGTTGGATTTATCATATACTTTCTTGGCATTTCTGTCAAGTGCTTTTTATGAGAAGCCAAAACACGTAACAGCCTTAGCTATTACTCTTTTGTTTATTATATTTGTTTTTACAATAAATAGAAATACTAATACCTATCATGACAATAAGCATACATATCGCTATGATAAAAGATGCTTCATTTTTGATCTGACTGCCCGCTTCTGAGTTTACTAAAACGTCCCAAACAGCACCAACACCCCAAAAAAAAGGAAATATCGAGAAAATGTTGCGTGTAAAATAGAATACTGTAACATACATAATGCCGACAAAAAACAGCTTTATAAATTCCGGTTGAAATCCCGCATGATGTAAACTGTAAAAAATTGCGGTAATAAAAATCGCGGGCAATATTCCAAAAGCTCTCTCAAATTCATAACGTAAGAACCCATATATAAAAATCATTTCAAATATTCCGGCAACTAAAATATATGTAATTGCATAAAATGAATTTAAATCAAAGACTAAAGCTTCTGTACTCTTGCTGATAAACATAGTTAGTAAAGACCCGCCTGCAACCACATTAATTATTAAACTGGCAATCAGCTTATTTTTATGTAATCCCAAAACCGATAAGTTTTTCTCTTTTATAACTAAGATATAATATATAGGTGTAAAAAAACCTAGCAGCAAAATCATAAAAAAGTCCCTCAATATAATACTGGAAATTTCATCACTAAACAATGTCATAGCTACGCTTAACAAAATCATAATGAAACCACAAATAAGTCCAAACGTATTTTCTTTGTCAATATCAAAATGTAACCATTTATTCTTCATCTTTTTTCTCCTCGCAGACTGACAATAATCTTTTGGTTCCAGATATTTCAGCATTAACTATATCAATCATGCGCATTAAATTTGCCACATGAAAAGGTGGCGCTTCCTGTTCCCATACCTCACTGTCCTGTTTGCTGATTCCTGTGAGATAGGATTGCAAGATATTCAATCTTTTTTCCAACAATATTTTCTTTTCCTCTGTTTCTAATATGTCTATAAGAAAAGCCGCTATTGTAAAAATATTAGTATCATAATTAAATTGTACAATAGATTCTCTTATCGTTTCTTTTAATTCATCTTCCCCTTTCCCAGTTAAAGAATATATCGTTCTATCCGGCATATTCCCTACCCTTTCCACCGCTCCCGCAATGAATCCTTTCTTTTCTAAATTTTTCAATGTTGTATAAACCGTTGAATCTGAAATATTGAACCACCACTTAATATTCATATAAGCCAACAGTTTTGTGATCTCATATGCATTAAGTGGTTTTTCATAAATGATCCCCAGAAGCAAAGTAGCTGGTTTTGAAAGCATTTTCCTATCCTCCGCATTCATTAATATAGTACTTTATATATAAAGTACTATATTATAGTAGCATGTTTGTAAGAAAAAAGAAAGCTAAATTTGCAATATTAAGCCAACAAATAAAAATCGGGCTGTGCTCGATTGCGAGATTTGCTTCGCTAACTCGTGCACGAACGTAGGAATTCCCTATAGCACAAAAAACACCCCGCCGAACATGTATAAAACATATTCTTCAGGGTGTTACATTATCATTTCATAATTACACGGCACCTACTACCTACCGTTTTCCATACCAATCTAATCCGGATCAGAAGAGCATACCAGTAATCATACCCTTGTTGTTCATCTGCTGCCGCAGCATCATCATCCTGTACTGACCCAGAACTTCCTTCTGCTGCTTCTCGGAGATTGCCTTCGGGAAATCCAGATCTTCCAGACGGCTTCTGGAGCTAAGCTGCTCTAAAGATGCTCCCGTATTGTAATTATAGGTATGCTCCAGACGATTGGTCATCGCTCCAAGACTGCTTCTTCTTGAGGAAACCATATCTAATGCTTTATCAATGGCCTTCAGATCAAAATTATCGGATGTAACATCAAAATCCGCAATACCAAGCGCCTCCAATGTGGAGTTCTCCATCTGGATCTTCATACCGCCGCCGTTCGGATTCGTCGCGATACCCATATCCGCCATACTGCCATCCAACAGCTTCTGCTCATTCAAGGAAGTATCCTTCGCCAATGACTGGATACCCTGCTTAAGCTGATTGATCTCATCCTGATACATCTGCTTATCATCAGCAGTATTTAAACCGTTCATCGACCGCAGTGCAAGATCACGGATTCTCTGTAAATAATCCGTCATTCCGTCAAGCGCACCGTCCGCCACATTCAGGACTCCGATTCCTGCCTGTGCATTCTGGGCACCCACACTTAACCCGGTCTCTTCTCTCTGCATCTTCTGCGCAATTGCAAGCCCCGACGCGTCGTCTGCCGCTGAGTTGATCCTCTTACCGCTGGCAAGATGTGAATAAGATTTAAAAATATCATTACCACTTCCGCTGATTGTCATCGCACTCATAACCATATCTCCTTTCCTGCGAATATTCCACTGCCGCTCATACTTATTTCCTGCAGCTTATAATCATTCTCGTATCTTAATGTTGTCACTCTGTAAATCTGTTGACAAACTTTTCCTTCTATTATTATCATATCCATATTCGCAGATAGAGTCAAGGGTTTTCTCGAAATTATATAACAATTTATCCCTTCACGCCACCGGCCACCAGCCCGCTCTGAATAAACCGCTGCAGGCACATAAACACAACCATGATCGGCAGCGAAGAAATCACTGCTGCCGCCGAGAACATCGTCCAGTGTGCGGCAAACTGATCACTGATAAATGACTGTAATCCCAGTGACAGTGTCATTTTCCCCGGTGTCTGCAGGAAAATAGATGTGATTACATATTCACTGTAAGTCGCTATAAAGGAAAAAAGAAACAATACTGCAAGCTGCGGCATCGCCAACGGCAGGATCACTTTATAGAACACCTGAAACTGGTTCGCGCCGTCCACCAACGCAGCCTCATCGAGTTCAACCGGAATCCCATCAATATAGGATTTCAACAGCCAGATATTAAAAGCGCTTCCGCCGGCCAGCACGAAGATCAGCGCCAGACTGCTGTCTACCAGACCGAATTTATAGATCAGAATATAATATCCTGCCACCGCCATGCTGTTCGGAAATACTTGCAGTACCAGAAGCGCCATAAGCCCGTATTTCCTACCCGTAAACCGCAGGCGTGCAAAAGCGTAAGCGGCCAGCGATGTGAGCACTAATTGAATGACCGCCACGATCAGGCATAATTTAAGTGAGTTCCACACCCACAGTACAAAGTTCGTTTCTCTGAACAAATCCACATAATGCTCCACACTCAGCTTACTCGGAAACAGAGAGGACAAAAAGAAGCTGTCTCCTGCCGAAAAGGATGACATGACAATCCACAACGCCGGAAAAATTACCACGATCATCGTGATCCAGATAATAACTCTGCTCACCCACAGACTTCTGCGCTCCGCCGGAGATACTTTTTCACTGTAACTTAGCTTTGGGCTTTTCTGCAGGCGTTCTTTACTGCCATGCCCTTTATTCTCATGCTCTTTATAGCTCATTCTCAGTCCACCTCCTTAAAGGAACCCGACATATGCATATTGATCAGCGTAAATGTACCGACAATAATGAAAATCAGCACACTGAAGGTTGCCGAAAGCTCATACCGGTTCGACCATGTGGTCATTTTATATGTGGTACTTGCCAGTATATCCGTATAACCCGCAAACTGGTTATCCACCCTCGCCGGTCCGCCTTGCGTAATCATATAGATATTTCCGAAGTTATTGAAATTTGATGCAAAAGTAGATATAACCAATGGGATGGACAACTTCGTCACCATCGGCAGTGTTATGCTCTTAAAGCATTGAAATTTCGTGGCACCGTCTATCTTAGCGGCTTCATAATAATCATTAGAAATCGCCTGCAGCCCTCCCAGACATACATTCATCATATAGGGAAAACCGAGCCACACATTTACGATAATGATTCCCACCCGAGCCCAGAATGCATCGGTAAGCCACGGAACGCTCCATGCGATACCGATCGCATGAAGCATGTTATTGATTCCGCCGTACTGCTCATTTAAAAGTCCCTGCCACGCCAAAATCGCTATAGTAGAGGGCAGCGCCCAAGGCACAATCAGAATTGATCTGTATATTTTCGACTCATGCATGCGCGGATTATTCAATAAGATTGCCAGAATCAGCCCGGTGGCATAAGAACCCACGGTACTGATAATTGCGAAGCATACCGTCCATCCGAGCACAGGAAAAAACACATGCCGGATGCTACCCGAAAAGACTGTCAGGTAATTCTCCCATCCCACAAACGAAAAATCACTTAAGTGGTACATATTATAATTGGTAAACGAAATAACGATTGTGTATACAATCGGCAGGCAGGTAACGATCAGGATCGAAAACAGCGCCGGAAAAAGATACCCGTAGGCCTTTGTATTATTCTTTTTTCTCATACCGGTAACCTCCATAATTCCGCTCTGCGGAATCTCTAATCATTGTGCTATTTCCCCGAATTCATAAGCGTAACTGCTTCTTCCAACTGCGTCACCATGTTTTCCGCCGCTTCCCCGGCTGTCAGTTCTCCCATCCACATGGAGCGGATATTGTTCGCATGAATGCTCCAGAGCTGCCCCATCTCAGACACCGTCGGCATAGGTTCTCCATTGTTGATCTGCGCGATAAAAGCTTTGGAATATTCACTTTCCTGTATGCCCGCAGCCGACTGGTCAGACAGTTTTGCGGGAATTCTGTCTCCGGCCTCATACATGTCCATAGCGCCGTGATCGATCAGATACAGAATCATCTCCCATGCTTTATCCTGACTGTCACTCTTCTTACTCACAAAACTCACCTGTGTACCCACCGGCGTAACAAACGGCTGTCCGTTAAAAGTAGGCATTTGCACAATTTGAAAATTTGTACCGGCTGAACTAAATCCATCAATATCCCATGGACCGCCGATATAATACGCAGTCTGTCCATTCTGAAAGTTACTCCTTGCAATATCCGCCGTGACATCTGCGGAGAGCAGATGATACTCATTACACAGGGCATTGATGAACTCATATGCCTGCACGGCACCCGCGTTGGCCAGTCCGATATCCTCGACATCATATGCCCCGTTTTCGTACTTAAAAATATACCCGCCGCAGGCTCTCACAAACCCGAGATCATAATAGATGCTCGTCGCATCAAAGGATACGCCGCCGCTGTCTGCCGCCTGTTCCACCAGTTCTTCCCAAGTTGCAGGAACCTGAGATACCAGATCGGTATTATAAAACAAAGCGGTAGTTTCTACGGAAAGAGGCGCAGCATATCTGACACCGTCCACGTAGCATGCCTGAATCGCCGCCTCCGAAAACGCCGTGTCATCATAAAGTCCGTCGGGAACCTGCGCCGTCAATCCGGCATTGACATAATCCGCAAGCTGATCGTTGGGTATTCCGATTACCGCGTCCGGACCGTCCGGGCTGTTGATCGCCTGCGCGAACTGCTGCACCGACGGCGACTGATGGATCACCTCCACCTCGTATCCATTCGCCGCACCCCATTCATCGGCATATTTCTGTATCGTATCGGCCTCTACATTCATATTGGTCCACACGATAAGTTTCGTATCCGTCCCCTTACCGGCACCGCAGCCGGACAGAAGAGTACTGGCAAGTGCACATACAGTCAATATCGCTACTCGTTCCCTTTTCCCACCTAAATTTCTTTTCATACCTAAACCTCCCATTCTACATCCGTTGCAAATTCAGCAAGGCACTGTTGGCTCTTCCCTCCATATCAAACAGAGCCTGGTTCGCCATCGTATTCCCCGCTTCCACCTTGTCATTCATATAGTCACATCCATTCTGATTCGCCCATTTACAATCCGGAATCGGAAGCCATGCCGGCTCCCAGTAAAACACCCCGATACCTCTGCCTCCCTGCACGCTCCTGACCGTACGGCACAGATCCGTAAGAAACGCTTCCTGCCCTTCCGTCGTCGCCGGATAGCCTGTAGCTTTCTCCTGCTCTTCAGAAAAAACGATTCCCCTGCAGCCGAGGCAGTCCGTTGTATATCCGATGGACGTTTCCGCAATTATGACATCTTTGTCATATCTTTTACTTATATCATTCATGTTGTTAAGGAGCATCTGCATGCTGCCGTTCCAATGCGGATAATAGGACATACCAATCACATCATAGTCCAGACGATAGGGTTCTATTCGGTCAAACCATCCCCTATACATATTATTATCGGTTCCGAAGTCCAGATGGAACATGATTGCGGTATCGGGGCAAATCTCTCTTACACCCGCGATTCCCGCCCGTAAAAGTGCCGCCATAGTTTCCGTATTATCCGCGTGACCGTCGGGCCAGAGCAGCCCGTTTGTGATCTCATTGCCGATCTGCACCATAGCCGGAACTATTTTTACATTCTTAAGTACTTTCAAGGTATTGACCGTATGTAAATAAACTGCCGTCTCAAGGCTTATACCCTGCAGATTTTTCCATGATTTCGGTTTGATCTGCTTCGATGGGTCCGCCCAGAAATCACTGTAATGAAAGTCCAGCAGTATAGACAGCCCATTGCGAACGGCACGTTTCGCCAGCTCTATCGTGGTGGTAAGATCATTCATTCCTCCGCCGTAGGCATCGCCGTTATCGTCATAGGGGTCCTGCCATATTCTCAGTCTGATCATATCAGTACCACACTTTTTCAGAATCGTAAACATATCCTCCTTCTGATCCGCCAGATAATAGGATGCCCCATAACTCTCCAGTTCCTTTAACATAGATACATCCATTCCTTTTATAAACCGCATGTCTACTCCTTTACCAATGTGATATCATCTATCGTTCCCCAGCCTCCGGGTGCGGTTGTAACGCTGACACCCACGGTAATTTCCCCGTCCGTTACATTCACCCCCGAAAGTTCTGCCGTATACCAGTTGACATATCCGCCCAAGGTCGCGTCCGTTTTAATCGTCTCACCGTTTACAACAGCATAGAAATAGACGGAAGCATTAGCATCCCCTGCCGCGTCACCCTGAATATGTCCCGTCAGCTTATAAGAACCTGCTTCCAATCCTGACACGGTCTGCTCCGCCGTAAAATTGACATCGCTGCTTCCGGAGTAAAAGTGGAGCGACTGGGCGCCTTCATAGCAGTCTGTCTCTCGCGTGTACACATCCAGTTCTTCCGTGACATCATCAATATTGTTGATGACCCATCCCGTGAAATCCACCTCCTCAAAACTGCCATTCACAATATAGTTACCGTTTTCATCCGCCACTGCCGTAGCTCCTCCATTGTCCCCGGCCTGATCGCCGCCCGATGTCCCGCAGCCTGCAAGTGTTGAGATCATACACACCATCATCAATCCCAGACATATTTTTCTTTTCATAGCGCTTTCTCTCCTTTTCTTTTTCTCTTTTTTCTTCTCTGTTTTTGTTTTTCCAATTGCAATCCCTTTGAGCTTACGCCCTAGTAAATAATTTATTATATTTTAAATAATATATTTACTACTTGGAATATAGCATTTATTACTTTGTTTGTCAATTATCTTTTCACTTATTGACCTTGAAGCGTCTCATTATCAAAAACTACGCAATCGAGTAGGGAAGATTTTCTCCCTACTCGCCGCGCGACCCGTGCGCCACTTTAGTGGCATACTTCCTTTGCACGGGTCTGCGCATAAAAAAAGATGCAGCAATCGCTTACTGCATCCGTACACCTCAATTATTCTATAAAATTATAACATATTCCAACATTAACCGCTCTTCCGATAAACCGGAATCCCATTAACAAAGATCGACTTGGTGATCTCCCCGCCGTTTAAAACCCTGTTGCGAAGTAATTCCAATGCCGTCTCACAGATACTCGGTATATCTATGTGGATCGTCGTGAGCGGCGGAGAAACATATTTGGCTATGTTTACATCATTAATGCTGAAAATCGCAATCTGCTCCGGTATCTGTATTCCCTCCTCATTCAGCGCCTGCAGCACTCCCACTGCCAACGTATCGCTGGCCACACAGAGAGCTGTGGGCAATTCCTGTTTATGAATGAGCTCTTTGCCGAGCCGATACCCCTCCTGCACGGTAAATTTATCGGAAATTAAGATAAAATCCTCCCGAAGACATTGATAATACAGGGCGCTCTGTCTGAATGACCATTCCCGAATATCCATGGAAGGCTTACCCGTGTCAATATTTCGATCGGAGCCGCCGATAAAACCGATGGACTTATGCCCCTTTTCGGCAAAATAATCGACGATCTGAGTAACGAAAGAATCCATATTCGGCCTGACTGCGTCGAAGAGCTTCTCGTCCGGAGAAGTACCGATGAACACACCTCGCTTACAGATCTGATACAACCGGTTGATCTCCTGCCTGTTCAGCCAGCCAATGGCCACGAATGCATTCAGGTCTTTCGGAATCACCTCCATGCCGTTCTGCCTTGTATACTCACTGAGCTGGATATTCATTTTCTCCGCCTGCTCTGTCAGCTCCTCCTTGATATTCTGATAGAAAATATCTTCCAGCTCATCTTCCTCTTCCGTAAAATACAACAATGCCACATGGTCGATTTTCGGATAAATCACCCGTTTCTTATAACCGACTTTCTCTGCGGCGGCAAAGATAGCAGCCCTCGTGTCCGGACTGACAGAAATCCCCTCGTCATAATTGAGCACTCTCGATACGGCGGCACTCGAAACGCCGACTATTTCCGCAATTTCCTTTATCGTAGCCATAAACAACCTCCAGTTAAAATATCACATAAATATTTTACTACGTCAAGTAAATTGTTTACTCCAGCTTATTCAGACACTTGTCACGCATTCTGCTTAATTTTCATCGTCAAACCGATCCGTTTCTTCGCCACATCCACGGTGAGCACCTGCACATCCACCACATCTCCCACACTGACTGCTTCCAACGGGTGCTTAATGAATTTGTTCGTGATCTGCGAGATATGCACCAGACCGTCCTGATGCACACCGATATCCACGAATACACCGAAGTCGATGACGTTACGTACGGTTCCCTTAAGAATCATGCCGGGTTTTAAGTCCTTCATATCCAGTACGTCGCTTCTTAAGATCGGCGCCGGCATATCGTCACGGGGATCTCTGGCCGGCTTCTCCAGCTCTTTCAAAATATCTGTCAGCGTAATCTCACCGATGCCCAGTTCCTCCGCAAGTTTCTTCTTATCCTTGATCTTCTTCTCCAGACCGCTGACTGTAATACCGTCACTTCCGTTTCCGACATTTTTGCCAGACTTGACATCCGTGTCAGAATTATTATTATCGAACGTCATGCCGCCCATCGCTGCCGCCAATGCCTTACCCATGGCAGTGTTAGTATTGCGAATCACCACTTTGGGCTGAGGTTTCTTCTTCTCCTTCACCGGTGCTTTCTTCCCTGCCGCTTTCTGTGCCGCCGCTTTCTTCTGCGCCTCCTTCACGTCTTCCATCGTCAGGCCCATCTTATCTAACAGTTTCATTGCCGCCTCGTAGGATTCCGGATGCACGCTGGTGGCATCTAACGGATTATCGCCGTCCGTGATCCGCATAAAACCGGCACACTGTTCATAGGCTTTCGGTCCCAGCTTCGCTACTTTGAGAAGCTGCGCCCTGTTCGTGAATCTGCCGTTAGTCTCGCGGTAATCCACGATATTTCTTGCGATCACCTTCGTCACGCCGGACACATACTCTAAGAGAGACGCAGAAGCCGTGTTTAANTCCACGCCCACCTTATTCACGCTGTCTTCCACGACACCGCCTAAGGCCTCGCTCAGTTTCTTCTGGTTCATATCNTGCTGATACTGTCCCACACCGATCGACTTCGGATCGATCTTCACCAGCTCCGCCAGCGGGTCCTGCAGCCTTCTGGCTATGGANGCCGCNCTTCTTTGTCCCACATCGAAATTCGGGAATTCCTCCGTCGCCAGCTTACTCGCAGAGTAGACGGATGCGCCCGCCTCGTTTACGATGACATACTGCACCGGTGTATCCAGCTCTTTTAACAATTCCACGATCACCTGCTCGGACTCTCTGGANGCCGTCCCATTGCCCACGGAAATCAGGGATACGTTATATTTTTTAATCAGTCTCTTCAATTCCGCTTTGGCTTCCGNTACNTTATTCTGGGGNGCGGTGGGATAGATNACCTTCGTGTCTAACACCTTACCNGTCTCATCCACNACCGCCAGCTTACATCCGGTACGGAATGCAGGNTCCCATCCTAAAACAACCTTACCGGCGATNGGCGGCTGCAGAAGAAGCTGCTCCAGATTCTTACCGAACACNCTNATAGCGCCGTCTTCCGCCTTTTCCGTCAGATCGTTNCGAATCTCCCTCTCNATAGCGGGAGCAATCAATCTGTCATAGCTGTCAGCAATCACTTCCTCCAAAATCGGNGATGTGACAGGATTGTCATTTATTATCGTCTTAGTGCGCAGATACTGCAGAATACGATCCACGGGCGCCTCCACCCTGACTACAAGGAACTTCTCCTTCTCACCGCGGTTGATNGCAAGCGTTCTGTGTCCTGCGACCTTTTTAACAGGCTCTTCATAATCATAATACATCTCGTAGACGCTCTCGGCCTTTTCATCTTTGGCAGTACTGATCAGTTTGCCTTCCTCCGTCGTAATNTTNCGAATATAGATACGNTAATCCGCCTCATCGGAGATCATCTCNGCTATGATATCCTTCGCNCCCTGAACCGCCTCCGCTGCCGTCTTCACAGCCTTAGCCTCATCCTCNTCTTCATGGACATACTTCTGCGCCTCCGTCTCGATGGGCTCAGTGGTCTCCTGTGCCAGAATAAACTGTGCCAAGCCGTCCAGTCCCTTCTCCTTCGCCACGCTGGCTCTGGTCTTCCTCTTGGGACGGTAAGGNCGNTACAGATCCTCTACCACCACCATAGTTTCCGCCGCCACNATNCGCTCTCTCAGTTCATCGGTCAGNTTGCCCTGCTCCTCGATGCTCTTTANCACCTGNTCTTTCTTNTCTTCCAGATTACGCAGATAAGTCAGCCGTTCATCCAGATCACGTAACACTTCATCATTTAATGACCCGGTAGCTTCCTTTCTGTATCGTGAGATAAAAGGAATCGTATTTCCCTCATCAATCAGTTTTACGGCAGCTTCCACCTGCCATTTCTCTACATTCAGTTCTTCTTTCAGTTTTAATATAATNTCCATGTTATCCTCATTTCNGCGCTTNCTCTTTGCGCATTAATTTCCTTCACTCTTTATCAGNGCCTCATTCAACCATTCCACCAGCCGCANATCTACCTTATTCTTCTCTGCCATGCTCCTCAGAATCTCAATCGCCTTCTCCCGGGGAATCGGTTTCTTGTACGGCCTGTCCGTAGCCGCCAGCGCATCGTAGATATCCACCACAGTCAGAAGCCTTGTCTCGAAATCAAGCTCCTCACCCTGCAATTGATTCGGATACCCGCTGCCATCCAGATACTCGTGATGTGCGCCGACCCACTTGGGCACCATGGAAAATCCTTTGAAGAACTCAACCTTATCCAAAATCTTGGATGTCATGACAACATGATTTTCCATCTCCTTGCGCTCTTCCATCGTCAGCGTCCCGCTTCGAATACTCAGGCAGGATACTTCCCTTTCGGTCAGATACGGCAGAGTCGTTCCATCCTCGCCTACATGCTGCTTCTTCGCAAGTTCCTGAATATGCTCATATGCCTCATCATTCACGTAATCCATTGTATCGATCTTATGGATAAATGCCAGATCCTCCCGAAGCTGTACCGTCGTCTGTTCATATTCCTCCTGCGTGATCCTGCCGCGCAGCATGTCCACCTCGTAGAGCGCGTGCAGCAGCGTAAACCGGTCATCCACTCTGCTGATCTCCTGATCCAGTCGGGTAGCTTTATTCATAATATTAAGCGGAATTACCATTTTACCGATATCATGAATGAGCGCCGCAAGCATCAACTGTTCCTTCCGTCCGGGCTCGAAGAATTCCTCACACTTACCCTCTGCATGTAACTCATTAATATGATCCGCCAGCATGCTGGCATATCGCTCCACATTTCTGGTATGCTGCGCATTGTAGGGTGTCCGTTCTTCCAGCGCGGTAGTCAGCGCTTCCACAAAGGAGTATAACTGCGTCTTCAGCGCCTCTACGTAGGACAGGTTCGTGAGCTCGATCGCCGCCATAGCTCCCAGCGATCTTATGATCAGCTCATACTGCTCATCAAAAGCAATGACGTTCTGCGACTCGTCCATAGCGTTGATCAACTGTAATACCCCGATCAGCTCATTCTCATTGTTCTCCAACGGCACCACCAGCTGCGACTGCGTTCGGTACCCGGTCAGACTGTCATACTGTCTGGGGCCGGAGAAATCAAACCTGCTGCTCGCATAGACATCCGGAATATTCACTACCTCCCTGTGGATCGCTGCATAGGAGCACACATTTTCCTCCTTCATGGGCACCGGCGGCAGGTCGTCGATGGGCTTGTCCATACCCCGATTAACCCCTTGTGAAAGCGTCTTCATGAACTTAAAGACAAGTTTATCGTCCTCATACAAATATAATGTGCTGGCATCACAATTCGTAATCTCCATACCGTTGTCCAAAATCGCCATAAGCAGCCGGTTTCTGTCCTTTTCCGTGGAAAGTCTGATCCCGATATTGATTATTTTCTCAAAATCCTTATACTGTAAGTGCACTGTTATTCTCCTTTGCGTCCATCGGGTAAATCCCGTGTTGTGTCATATATTCCAATGATTTTTTCTGTGCCTCGTATCCGCTTACCTCCACCAGCACCGGAACATCTATCTGATACCGTCTGATCAGACGATCAAATTCCTGAAAATCCAGCCGGCCGTCTCCCACAGGCATATGCAGGTCATTGACCAGATCGTTATCATTAATGTGTATATGCCGGATATAAGGCGCCAGCGTCTCGATCCATTCCTGTCCGGAACGTCCCGACAGCATAGCGTGAGCATAGTCCAGACATATCCCGAAATTCTCCACATCGCGCATCTGCTCCGCCAGACCGGCCATAATATCCGGGGCCTCGTCAAACATATTTTCCATATAGATCTGCTGATTCGGATATTGTCTTGCCAGCTCTGTAAAGAAAACCTTGTTCTGCTCACGCCAGTTATCCAGATAGCTTGCTACACGAAAATTTGCCAGCCGACCCGTATGGAACACCACGCCTCTTAGTTTCATCCGCGCCGCGAGCTCCATGGACTGGCGCACCCGCAGCATAGAAGCCTCCCGGATCAGCGGATCACTGCTGTGTATCGTCACATCCAGAAAAGCGCCGTGCATCGTATCCTGCATAAAACTGCTGCGATATTGCCCATAGGATGCAATAATTTCCTCCTGTCTCCCCGGGTCGTCCATAACCTCTGCAGCATAGAAATCATTATATTCAAATGCACAGCCGTAATCCTCTGCCAGACTGCACACCCGTTCCATATCCGTTCTGTCGGGAACCAAATACAGCTTACCCATTCCTCTCCTATTTTCCTCCCTGACTTTATGCTTTTAATCCGTCCAGTTGATATACGAACACCCCTTGGCTCTTACCTTTCAGCGGAATCTCTCCGATGGGTGTCGCATCCACCCGGTCTTTCACTGCCTCATACGCGTCACCGCTGATCAGAATCTGTCCCGGCGCGGCGTTGCTCTCCAGTCTCGCCGCCGTATTGACGGTATCCCCGATCGCCGTATAGTCCATACGGAAATCACATCCGATATTACCTACTACGGCATTCCCGCAGTTGATACCGATTCCGAAGGATACGCTCTTACCGAACCGCTCCTTACATTTCTCTCCGATCGCCGCCGCGCCGCTCTGCATATCCCACGCCGTGCAGACAGCACGGTAAATATAATCATCCAGATCAAAAGGTGCGTTAAACACCGCCATCGTGGCATCTCCCACAAATTTATCCAAAGTGCCGCCATGATCAAATATCGCCTGCGTGGTAAGGCTCAGATACTCGTTCAGNATCTCCACCACTTCCTCCGGCCGCAGACTCTCCGACATCGTAGTAAAACCGCGAATATCCACGAACAGAACTGCCACGTGCCTGTTCTCACCGCCCAGCACCAATTCAAAGTCCTTATCCTTACTGATCTTATCCACAATCTGAGGCGCTACATACTGCTTGAAAACATTGAGCACGCGCCGCCTGCGCATAACCTCCGTCACATATCCTCTGATCACCTGAACCAGATAAATGAGAATCAGACAAATCGGCAGAAGTATCGTAGGCATGATCCTGCCCTGTCGGTACATTCCCCTCGTCGCAACGACATTAAGCGCCACGCCTGCGCCAAGCAATACCGTAGAGTACAGAAGCCGCAGTTTCCTCGTGCAGCCATAGAACAAGCCGCACAAAACCGCCCCTGCTGCCGCATAGACCCATGGTGCTATCGGAAGCTGTGTCCGCCCTTCCAGCAGCGCCTCTATGATATTGGCATGTATCTCCACTCCGTACATCTGGCTGTTATGAGCAATGGCCGGCATGTAAGCGTCCTGCATCCCGACAGCATATGCTCCCACCAGCACCACNGCATCCCGGAATATNGCNGCATCCACCGTGCCGTCCAGCACATCCGCCATGGAGACCACGCTGTAACCGCCCGGCTTGCCGGAATAAGAGAAGTAATACCGATTGTTCCTTCCGTAAGTATCGGGAAGTACCGTTTCCTCTCCCCGGCTCTGCTGGTACGCCATATAGACGCGGGACGAAAGGCTGTATACCCGCTCTCCCTCATAATCCAGATAAGCCATCGCCTGACGCACGTAACCGTCGCTGTCCACAAATGTATTGGCAAATCCACACATAACCCGATCCCTCAGGCTATCATAGGGCTCTATCACATGATCCACATAATATGGATTATAGACAATACTGCCGTCCGCTTCCCGTTCGGGCTGTTCCTTAAAGGAAAAACTCATGGCAGCGACCACATTCCCCGTCTCGCCGCAGACTTCGGCAAAATAATCATCCGCCGCTTCATCTGCCTCCTCACTGTAGATCACATCGAATCCGATCACTGCCGGTCCGCCNCCCNGCNCATGATTCAGNGTAGAAACCAGTTCNGCGGGAATCTCTCTGCTCCATGTATTGACGGGACCNTACCGATCCAACGTCTTATCATCGATCCCTATAATATAGATTTTCTTATTGGTAACGCCCTCTCTCTGATTCAGCCTGTCCGATATGCCCTGATCGATCAGCCCTGTTGCGCCGAAATACAGAAATATATAAGATGTCAGAACAACGGCGGCCGTAATCGCCGCCGCCTTCATTCCGTTTCGATTTTTCATATTACTTTACTGATGTCCCGGACAATATTCCGTCCCGCTGCATCTTGCTCCTTGTTCGGTCAGTTTCCGGATTTCCACTCAATTGTCGTATCCGCGTTGATCTTTGTATTGAAGTCAAAATCCCATGTACCTGCCGCTGCCGGAGACAATACCGGCGCAGAGGCTTTCTTCCCTTTCTGCACGCTCTGCGTGGCAAATACAGACCCCTGATACTCATAGGTCACCGTATAGATTACCTCTTTCTCCGGCTTAGAGGGTTTGTCACCTTTGTTCCCGCCCGGGTTTTCTCCGTTATTCTCGCCGGAATCATTGTTTCCTGCTTCCTGACTGTTGCCGTTATCAGAACTTCCGTTTCCGGAGTTATCTGATGTATTACCCTGTGCAGGTGGCGTATCCTGCGGTTTCGCCGGTTTCTGTCCGGCCTCGCTTCCCGGGTTATTCTCTCTCTGCTCCGTATTATTCCCACTCTGTTTCTTTACCGGTTTGCGTTCGGAATTCGCTGTCTTCCCTTTCGATTCCGATGTCTGCCGGTCTTCTGTACTCTGTTCTTCCGTATCCTGATCCTCTATATTCTGCTCCTGCGTCNCNTCNACTGCCTGCACATCCTCCNTCTNCTCAGCTGTCTCGCTCTGTTCCGCAACTACTTTCNCNGCATCCTGTTTAATCTGTGCAAGTTCTTCGCTTGTGATTCCNGTAACAGGTGCGCCGCTTTCCAGCAGNTCACTCAATGTCTGCCATGCCTGCTCCGGCAGCGTTGNAAAATCAATGTCCTTCGGACCGTCCACCGTCCCATCGCTGTATACGGTCAGTTCACTGCCNGCATGAACAAGCACTTCTTCCCCGTATNAACCGTCGGGAAGTATCGGAGTCGCCGCCACCGTTCCGTCGAAACAGCACAACCGCATATTCTGTCCGCCTGCGCCATCATCAGACAACTGCGNCCGGTATATCGTTCCCCTGACCGCCATGACGGAATTCGGCGTNGATGTCTCATACAGTGANTCTCCGCTTAAAGGCTTCTGAATCTCNTTNGTAACTGNCCCCTGCTCCAGNNGGATCCTCGTCTTGGAATCCTGCCCGTCTCCTTCCGCTTCCAGCGAAAAGACCGTATCGGCTTCCGCCGTTATGTACTTATCNTCATCCAGCTTCATGCGCATCATGCTGTCTTGCTGNACACTCACACGGTCACCGGATTCCAGATACAAATTCTCCGCCGCATCGATGGCACCGATATCCGCCCGCTCGATCACGGCGCTTCCCTCCAGCTCATAGACCATAATGGAACGNAAAGCNTCATCTTTTCTGTTTACTATAAGAAGCACAACCACCACTGCAATTACGGCGGCTGCCACACATAAGATTATCCCGATCTTCTTAGATGACATCTGCTTTTGCATAGAATATCCACTCCTTCTCTCAGCTTATTTCGTACGCTGTGTAAAATGATAGCTGCCGTCCCCTCTCACATAGAAAGTGCTGCCGCCGCTATAGACTGTACTATCACCCTTCAGCGTCCACTTTCCGTCGCCTAACCGATATGCAGTGCCCGCTTTTAACGAATAGTCTCCGCTCTTCGATATGACACTCGTGTCATCTTCTGTTTTCTTTTCCACGGTGATGCTGTACACCGTCTCGTTTCCTGCCTTATCCTTCGCACTGATCACGCAGGAAGTAGAATGTTCTGCCGCCGTAACCTGATACATCCCGTCTGTCTGTGAGGGAACTGCCGGCTGCTCGTTCATCTTCACACTCTCCAGGTTATCATCCGATACTCCGAAACGCGTACCTTCCGGATAGGTGCCACCCTTCTCGATCCCTGTGATCACGGGTGCCGTTGCATCGACCACGATACCGTCCGTTCTCGCATAAGAAATCTGCCCATCCGCCGCTTTCGCCATGACATACAGCACATAGGCACCTTCCTGTCCCATGATGACCTCCTGTCCTGTCGCCTGTTCAGCCGGCTGCCAGAGAGCGGATAACTGTTCCACATTCTTGCTCTCATCAGAAACACGTGCTGCCGTATCGAGATAATAATAGAGTGATACCGGATCACTGCCCTGACTTGCGGAAATTCTGAAACGCTGATCACGATTGTTAATATATGTATTATATTCAATCGTACCGCCCAATGCCTGTGCCCGATTCGCACCATCCAGTTGAATTACGATCACCGGCTCTGCGGCTTTCTCAGACTGCTCCTGTCCTTCCGATTCAGCAGCAGTTTCCGCCGCCTGCGGCATAATTCCCGCAATTTCCGCTGCCGCCTCAACACTTTCCGGCTCTTGTGTATCCTCTGTGGTCGATTCAGCCTCTTCTGCTTCCTGTATCTCTTCCGTCGTCGGCTCGGTCACTTCCGGTTCCTGTGTCTCTTCTTCCACCGGCTCGGTCACTTCCGGTTCCTGTGTCTCTTCTTCCACCGGCTCGGTCACTTCCGACTCCTGCACCTCTTCTGCTGCCGGTTCGGTCACCTCCGACTCCTGCACTTCTTCTGCTGCCGGTTCGGTCACCTCCGACTCCTGTAAATTCTCCGCTGTTTCCGTTTCCTCTGCCGCTGCCATCATTGTGCTTACAGGTGCCATACACCCAATCAGCGCTGACAGACCCAGAGCCGTAATACCTTTCCATCTTATTCTCATAACTTCATCCCCCGATCATCACTGTGTTTCCTTTTCCTTCCATAAAAAAAAACATAGGGATACATTTCTCAGGAAAGAAAGGCGTACACCATATATAATAGATATAATTATCTTACATTCCTGCCTTTATATTACACATAATCCATAATTTGGTCAATATCGCTTACGCCGAAACTTGCACAAAACTGCTAACCATGAAACTGCTTTTCTATGCTGATTTTAACGATTTTAACCTCTGGTTTTTCTTCTATGTATATGATATACTGTACGCATACGGTACGTGATACATATAAGCAGATCGCCTAAGCACTGCAAAGCAAAGGAGCAGCACATGGAGTTACAACCGGATAATCCCTATACAAACAGAAGCTATCCTTCTCCATCGAAGCCGGGCGGAGACGCGCTGGCAACCGCAGCAATGATTCTGGGTGTTCTTGCCATCATTATGTGTGCCTCTTTTACCCTCTACCCTACGTTTATCCTCGGAAGTATCAGCATTGTGCTGGCGCTTTTATCCAAGGGAAGGGCTCTTCGATCTGTCGGCAAAGCTAAGATCGGCCTGATCTGTGCCACAGCAGGCATCGTGTTTAACTGCCTCCTCATCGCTGCAACCTTTCAGGCGATGCGGACGAACCCGCAGATCTTAGAAAAAGCGAACGAACTGATCAAAGAACAGTACGGTATGACCTACGAAGAAATGATCAATGCGATCTTAAACGGTGAAGAAATTCCATACCCACATAATTTTTATCGGTAATTTTTTGTAAAAAAATGAGAGGAAGGTGCAATATGATTGACGGAATCTATAATTCTTATGGCAATTACGGCTCCTATACAAATACAGGCACGGGAATAACCCCCTCTGTCTTCGGCAGAAATCCGGGTTCTCCTGCCCCTGAAGCCACGGGCAGCATGGGCGCCGAAAATACTCCCGAGGGCGAACGCGTAATCATCAGAAACCCCGGCGAATCCACGGAGAAACAGGCCGGTAAGAAGTCGTCTCCCGCTGAGTGTGAAACCTGCCGAGAGCGTAAATATCAGGACGGTTCCGATGAGGATGTCTCCTTTAAGGCTCCGGCCCACATCGACCCGAATGCTGCCGCATCCCGCGTACGCAGCCATGAGCAGGAACATGTGAACAATGCCTATAAGAAAGCTGCTGAGGATAACGGCAAGGTCATTTCCTGTAATGTATCGATCCATACCTCCATCTGCCCCGAATGCGGACGCACCTATGTATCCGGCGGCACTACCGCCACACAGATTAAATATTATAATGAGGAAAACCCTTACCAAAAAGAAATGAAATCTTCTGATGCCGCCGGTAAATACAGAGGCATGAATTTAGATGCCGCGTTCTGATCCGCAGCACGCACAGATTGGAGTTATGCAATGAGTTCTTTACGATCTTCCGCGGAGCTTAAGGCCGCCGCTAAAGAGCATATGTTCGGGCACTACGGGACTGCCATCGGCGCATGGCTGCTTGTGACGGTCAGCACGATGTTTTTCTCGTTCGCCGCACTGGCTTTCGCGGAAGATACCACCACCATTGTCGGAATGTGTATATACATGGCGATTTCTTTTGCTGTCTCTGTTCTGACCGGACTGTTTTCTTCCGGCAGCGCCTACTTTTACTTAAAAATCGTCTGCGGACAGCACGTCACCGTAAACGACATCTTCTGCGGTTTTAGATTCTATCCGGATAAGGCACTCCTCATACAGGCGTGGATCGCATTGTTCATATACCTCTTCGATCTTCCCAGATTTATCACTGCCTCGCGGCTGCCTGACCCGCCCGGAAAGCAGGAGCTGTTACTCTACATCGCATGTATCGTTCTCTCCCTGATTATTCCCGTTATCATTAAGCTGTTCTACGGACAGGTCTTTTTTCTGTTGCACGATTTTCCGCAGTATACAACACGCGAGCTGCTTGCCACAAGCCGCCGTCTGACAAGCGGGCACAGACTCAAACTGTTATATATTTATATCAGTTTCCTCCCCTATCTGATTCCCTGTCTGCTCTCCTGCGGCATTGCCATGCTGTGGGTACTCCCCTATATCAATGCAACACTGGCGGAGTTCTATTTAGACCTGGTAAGAGAGAAAAGATAACGATTTCTGTAGCTGCAAAAACCCTGAGCCGAATCTTTCGATCCTCGCTCAGGGCTTTACTTTTCCCAAATTATTATACTGAATTAATCCACCGCAGATATGCGTTGATAAAGGGATCAATCGCACCGTCCATCACCGCATTTACATTGCCGGATTCTTCTTCCGTTCTGTGATCCTTCACCATGGTATATGGCTGCATGACATAGGAGCGGATCTGATTACCCCATCCGATCTCTTTCACATCTCCCCGGATATCGGACAACTTCTCCGCATTTTCCTCCTGTCTGAGCATATAAAGTTTCGCCTTCAGCATCTGCATCGCCTTATCTTTATTCTGGAACTGGGAACGCTCATTCTGGCAGGTCACCACGATTCCTGTAGGAAAATGGGTAATTCTGATCGCCGAAGACGTCTTGTTAATATGCTGACCTCCGGCACCGCTGCTCCTGTAGGTGTCGATACGGATATCCTCGTCTTTAATTTCCACATCTACATCTTCATCAATGTCCGGCATAACGTCCAGTGATACGAAAGACGTCTGACGCTTGCCCTGTGCATTAAACGGGGAGATACGCACCAGTCTGTGTACACCTTTCTCCGATTTCAGATAGCCATAGGCATTCTCGCCGTTGATCTGGAAAGTCACCGACTTGATTCCGGCCTCATCGCCGTCGAGATAGTCTAACACCTCCAGCGCAAAGCCTTTACGCTCCGCCCATCTCGTATACATGCGGTAAAGCATACTGCACCAGTCACAGCTCTCCGTACCGCCCGCTCCTGCGTTCAGCTTTAATATCGCATTATTTCGATCATACTCACCGGATAATAATGTGCTGATACGGATATTCTCAAAGGTCTCCTTGAATTCCTTAAGCTCTGCCTCTATATCCGGTATAATCGCAGGGTCGTTGTCCTCATACCCCATCTCAATGAGTGTCAGAATATCGTCATACTGACTGCTCAGCGAGTTCATCGTATCCACGATATCTTTCAGGCCCTTGGACTCCCGCATCTTCTGGTTGGATTTCTCCGGATCATTCCAGAAGTCCGGCGCCTGCATTTCCATCTCTAATTCTTCAATCCGCTTCGACTTGTTATCTAAGTCAAAGTGAATCCCTCACTTCCGCTAAGGGACTTTCGTAACTAAGAAGTTCGGATTTCATGTTATCCAATTCTACCACTTAACGTCACCACCTTTTCTTTTCATATTATATTCGCTTCTAAAGCTAAAGTCACCCCAGAAGAATGTACGCTGCAAGCGACATTCTTCCAAACATGAAGTTATACTTAGACTGCGTATTTTGCAGTCTTAGTATAACTTCATGTTTTTTTACTTTCGTCCACAACACTGCTTGTACTTCTTGCCGGAACCGCAGGGACAGGGATCGTTGGGGTATACCTTGGCCTCCATACGCTTTACGGGTCCCTTCTGGATGGTATCGTCTTTGTTGGTGCCGGTTACTTTGGCTACCTGCTCCCTCTCTACTTTCTGCTCAATGCGGACGTTAAAGAGCAGACGCACGGTTTCTTCTTTGATATTCTGCGTCATCTCATCAAACATCTCGTAACCGCTCAGTTTATATTCCACCAGCGGATCCTTCTGACCGTAGGCCTGCAAGCCTGCGCCCTGACGAAGCTGCTCCATGTCATCGATGTGATCCATCCACTTTCTGTCAATCACCTTAAGCAGGATCACGCGCTCAATCTCCCGGATCGCCTCCGGTTCGGGGAATTCTGCCTCCTTATTTTCATAGAGCTTGACAGCTTCCTCTTTCAACTGCTGCTTTAAGCTGTTTTTCTTCGGCTTCAGTACGCGGTTCGGACTAAGCGGTTTTAACGGTACTGTTGGAAGCAGCAGCGTATTTAATTCATTGAAATTCCATTCATCAAAATCGGTATCGTCACCGATGCAGATATCCACGCAGTTCTCCGTGATGTCGGTAATCATCTTGTAGATCGCATCCCGCATGCTCTCGCCGTTTAAGACGCGTCTTCTCTCTTCGTAGATGATCTCTCTCTGCTCGTTCATGACCTGATCGTATTCAAGCAGGCTCTTTCTGATACCGAAGTTATTGTTCTCTATCTTCTTCTGTGCAGATTCGATCGCCTTCGTCAACGCCTTGTGCTCGATCTCCTGTCCCTCCGGAATGCCCAATGCGTTAAACATCGCAATCATTCTGTCAGAACCGAATAATCTCATCAGATCGTCTTCCAGCGAAATATAGAATCTGGATTCGCCCGGATCTCCCTGACGACCGGAACGTCCGCGCAACTGATTGTCGATACGTCTGGATTCATGCCGTTCCGTACCGATGATCATTAACCCGCCTGCAGCTCTTGATTCCTCGTCCAGCTTGATATCCGTACCACGTCCGGCCATGTTAGTAGCGATGGTCACTGCTCCATGAATACCGGCGTCCGCTACGATCTCCGCCTCCATCTCATGGAATTTCGCATTCAAAACCTTATGCTCGATACCGTTCTTCTTAAGCAGGGCGCTTAACTCTTCGGAAGCATCGATATTGATCGTACCCACCAGAACCGGCTGTCCTTTGGCATGAGCCTCCTTCACCGCTCCCACGATCGCGCGCAACTTCTCTTTTCTCGTCTTATAGACACTGTCCTGATGATCGACACGGGCAATCGGTCTGTTGGTCGGAATCTCCACCACATCCATGCCGTAGATGTCGCGGAATTCCTTTTCCTCCGTCAGCGCCGTACCGGTCATACCTGCTTTTTTCTCAAATTTATTAAAGAAGTTCTGGAATGTGATGGTGGCAAGAGTCTTGCTCTCTCGCTTTACCTTCACATGTTCTTTCGCCTCGATCGCCTGATGCAGACCGTCGGAATAACGACGCCCCGGCATGATACGACCGGTAAACTCATCGACGATCAGCACCTGATCGTCCTTTACCACATAATCCTGATCGCGGAACATCAGATTGTGTGCCCGCAGCGCCAGAATAATATTATGCTGGATCTCCAGATTCTCCGGATCGGCAAGGTTCTCGATCTGGAAGAAGCGTTCCACTTTGGCAACGCCCTGCGCAGTCAGGTTCACCACTTTATCCTTCTCGTTGACGATAAAGTCTCCCGTCTCCTCACGCTCCACACCCATAATGGCATCTATCTTGGACAATTCTTCCATGTCCTCACCGCGAGTCAACTGTTTCGCCAGAATATCACATGCCTCATATAATTTCGTGGATTTACCGCTCTGACCGGAAATAATAAGCGGCGTACGCGCCTCATCAATGAGTACGGAGTCCACCTCGTCAATGATGGCATAATGCAGATCCCTGAGTACCAGCTGTTCTTTATAGATGACCATATTATCACGCAGATAATCAAAACCGAGCTCATTGTTGGTCACATATGTGATATCACAATTATATGCTTCCCTACGCTCCTCGGACTTCATGTCATTTAAGACAACACCGACTTTTAATCCCAGAAACTCATGCACCTGTCCCATCCACTCCGCGTCACGCTTCGCCAGATAATCGTTGACGGTAACGACATGCACGCCCTTACCCTCTAACGCATTCAGATATGCCGGCAGAAGACAAGTCTGGGTCTTACCTTCACCGGTCTTCATCTCGGCAATACGGCCCTGATGCAGTATAATACCGCCGATCAACTGCACCCTGTAGTGCTCCGTATTAAGAACACGTCTCGCCGCCTCTCTCACCGTGGCATATGCTTCCGGCAGGAGATCGTCAAGCGTCTCTCCTTCTTCCCGCCTTTTCTTATATTCCTTCGTTTTATCACGCAGCTGCTCGTCCGACATTTCCATCATCGTCGGACGAAGGTCTTCAATCTTCTTTACCAGACCTTCAATACGCTTAATCTCTCTTTCGCTGTGTGTTCCAAACACCTTCTGAACTACGCCCATGATTTCCTCATTTCCGTGTATCGAATATATGCAGCCATACTGCAAACCATCAAACGTTCAGCAGACTGCACCGGATACGCTGTTTGCTTTCTTCACAAAAGCCCTTCATGATATATAAAACACCAACGTATATTCTAACAGATTCAGGGGGTAAATTCAACTGTAAAACTTGAAACGGTTGATTGCACTTCAACGACAAATCAAAAAATCATAATATTTACGTAAACATATTGTTTGACATCAAACAAATTATTAAGGAGGTACATTGTATGAGTGCATTAAGAAATGTTATCAAATCCGTAGATAATACTGATGCAAAAGCTGCTGAAATCCGTGAAAATCTGAAAATTCTTATGGAGCTGGCAGAATCCAAGGCGCAGATTTTTGAGGATGAAATCAAATTAGACTTAAAAACAGGTAAGACAACTGATGACCTGACAGTTCCGATCACCAAAGTTGTCAAGACGAGTATACAGTATCGTGCTACAAGTTCGGAGAAAACAAGTGATATCCTCGGTGAAGTTTCCTCTTCCATCAATGATATGATCAGTGATCACAGCGCCAGCGGCATTGTCACCGGAATTTCAAAAATTGCATCTACCGCTCTCAATACGATTATGGGTGTCGGCGAAGGCGAAGAACAGGTGGTGAAGCTCTACTCAGTTGTTGCTGACTATCCGGCTATTGTCCGCTTTGATTTTGCATTCTGGAGCCGCAAGATCGCCGCAGAATCAATGAAAAAATACTGTGAGACAGCCCTTGCATGTGTCGCTTACAAATCTGCAGTAGATATTACGAAACTGGCGTTCAACGATTTCCTGGCCCTATATGGACCGATTTTAAACGAAGGATTCGGAAGCGACCCTTCTAAGATGAAAGAAATGATCTTGCAGTCCAAAGAGATCTATAATATGTACACCGATGGGCCGAAAGCAACTTTTTCTACCGGATCCAGTATCCAATCTCATTCAAGCAAAATGCGCTCTTTACATAAATCCGGACCGGGCAGCTCTTTTGATCTGGCGCAGCTTAACAGCAAGAAGCCCGCCATGATATTCAGCACCATCCAAAGGGCAACAGTTGGAAATTTCTAAAGGAGAAGAACAATGGCAGATGGAAGAAATAAAGAATTTTTAAGAGATCCCTTAAACTTTTTCAAAACATATTTTTTATGTATTAATGATACCACATTACGTTCCGGAGTATTAGATGTGGACCTTGTAAACACGCCGGATCCGGACAGAGATATCATAATAGAAAGCTACGCTAAACGTACGCATGGCTTCACTGCACAACCCATCCATGCATATCTTCTGCCGGCTATATTCAATGACATATCAACGCTTGTGTTAGGAGACGAAGCCCCCTATATGTTCACATCGCAGCTATCGGGGTGTATGTTTGCGGCATACGGTCCTGATTCCAAACATGTGACGGTAGAACATGTTAACGCCAAGTATCCTGAACAAGCCACCGTGACGATTAATGAACGCATAGCGCAGATTCTGGATCAAAACTATCCTTTCTGTAAGATCGTGAGATTCGGCAGTGAACGTTCAACCGACACTCAATATTACTACCCTGCATATGCCGCAGTCATGGGTATCCTGACCGACACAGGAGATTGGAATTTTTATCTTAAGCAGGATGCAGACAACCAAGAATATATAAAAATCTAACATTCCCCGGAAAACATCCCGTATAGAAATAATACCATGCGGGATGTTTTTCATTTTAATATACCATAGTCTTATCATAAACGATACCATTATCCACGATAATCAGATCCGTTTATCACACACCTGCTATATATCCTGAACCGCCATCCACAGAAATAGAGGTATGATTCTACCATTAACAAAGATATATATAAATGATATCCTTGCGTGCATTTATTATTAGGAGTGTAATTGATATTATCTAAAATGACTATATTTATTTTGCGGACTCGAAATGCCCGGTTTTATATTATATAGTTTACTTGGCAGTATATTGGTGATTGTTAATATGGAGCAGGCAAGTGACAGTAAACGAAATAAAAAAATATAGAAAAACGGCCCCCTATTCATATAGTTTCGGTTCCTTTCCGACATTTGAATTGTTGCAAACTAAGCCGGAATTAATAGAAATGATTCTGGTGCATTCGGATATAAATGCAGAGATTCAAAATAAATTAGATTCGGAATGCGAAATGGCGGGCATAAAAATAATACAAAGCGACAGGCATATCGAAAAAATACGCGATAAAGATAACTGCATTGTGATCGGTGTCTTTAAAAAATATCATTGCAAATTAAATCATAATGACAACCACGTGGTATTGGTAAACCCAAGTGATACAGGTAATCTGGGTACAATTATCAGAAGTTGTGTGGGGTTTGGTATCACTAATTTAGCGATTATTGAACCGGCGGTTGATATTTTTCATCCTAAGGTAATAAGAGCATCAATGGGAGCGGTATTCAAAATAAATTTTGAATATTTTTCGTGTTTTAGCCGGTATGATCAGGAATATGGAAATGATAGAGAGTATTATCCCTTTATGTTAAACGGAATGTATCGGCTGGGAACATTTGAACATCCGGGGAGTAAATCGTATTCATTGATTTTCGGAAACGAAGCAAGCGGGTTAGATGATAGTTATTTGAAGATAGGAAAAAGTGTGGTGATTTCACACGCACATTCTATTGATTCGTTGAATCTGTCAATGGCAGTCGGTATAGGCATTTATGAGTTTGGTAAGTCCTGAAAAAATAATGCACCTATGATATCCAATATAGTTATAGTTATTTTTTCCACTGGTGTACCGGTTGTTTATAGTATAAACTAAACACACATATCGCATTCTTTGACACCATCATAGACAGAAATCGGTTATAGTTTATATGTACACATGCAGAAAACTACATGGCACATTCACGGTCAACGCAACGAGTGCGCAGATCCGATTTTAAGTTATTTCTACAGTACCAATATACAGGAAGGGGTGATATATATGATGAAAAATCTATGCGGGTTCAGCCATAAACCAGAATCTTATGCCCGTACAGAATAGCAGTTATATAGCTATCTGTATGGGCTACTAAAGCTATATAATCTGCTGTTCTGCACTTATTTATTATAGAATGGATAAGGAGCGGAAGAGATGAAATACAAGAATGCAGCAGATATTTTACCTCCTGTATTATTACGGGAAATTCAGTATTATATCGACGGAGAGCTTTTATATATTCCCAAGTCCGATTCAAAGCTGGAGTGGGGTGCGGTTAGCGGATCAAAAAAGTTCTATTCGGAAAGAAACAGCCGGATCAGAGGATTATTTTATGATGGTGTGCCGATTGAAGAACTAGCTAAAAACTTCGGATTATCCGGCAGTACAATTAAAAAAATTATTTATCAGAAAAAATAATATATGAGTAGTCTCCCGGAATGTTAGAAATGATAATTCCGGGAGATTTCATATCGCGGTTAACAGAAAAAATAAGTGCAAGAAATGTCGGGAATTTACAAGACAAATCAAATATGATTTAATACAATCTGATACGATATAGAAGGTTGATGACGGTATGATAGATTTGAGCTGTTGTGAAGCAAAGCGCAATGAGCGTGTGATCTAATGAAAAGCGCCAAAAGACGGTGACTGAAGCGCATGAGAAAGGGTTATTGTTATGATTGAGGTAAAACACATTTCCAAGGATTTTGTGACTCCGAAGAAATATCAGGGACTGAAAGGAGCGGTGAAGGGGCTGTTTTCTAATGAAAAGATTGTCAAGACAGCCGTGGATGATATCTCGTTTGAGATTCAGAAAGGCGAGATCGTAGGCTATATCGGAAGCAACGGTGCCGGTAAATCGACAACAATCAAGATGATGACCGGAATATTATCGCCGACAAGAGGTGAGTGTCGGGTGGATGGCATTGACCCGAATAAAAGGCGAAAAGAGAACGCGCAGAATATCGGTGTTGTATTCGGACAGAGGACGCAGCTCTGGTGGGACCTTAAAATGTACCCTATAGAGTGGACACGATAGGAAGAAGGGAACCCCAGAAATAGACACTAAACGAGGGTGTAAAATCCCAATAAGTGGACAGCAGAAAAAGGGATTTCTTTCAGTAGA
>JAAUZM010000004.1 GCA_014804605.1 Lachnospiraceae bacterium
TCTACTGAAAGAAATCCCTTTTTCTGCTGTCCACTTATTGGGATTTTACACCCTCGTTTAGTGTCTATTTCTGGGGTTCCCTTCTTCCTATCGTGTCCACTCTATAGGGTACATTTTAACTGGAAGGCTTCTTCGCGTCCCGCGGCAAGACCCTCTTCACGTCCCTCGGCATGGCCGATCTCGCGCCATTCCTTCCGCTCGCTCCGTATGTGCTTCTCCTCATCGTACTCAAAGATACTCACTGCTATCGCCTCCGCCCGATTCTCGGATAAAAAATCCGAAAGTATTCCGTTTCTGATACAATGATCTACCGCCCGTTCTACTGCTTCCGGGAAGGCCATCGCTTTCGCAAAGGTTCTGACCTGTTCCACATACTGGGCATATTCTTTTAACAGGCCGCAAGTTTCCAACAGCTCCTGATTATGCCCTAAGTTGATGTTATAAACAATAACAGTCAGTTCCAATGCCGGCTGATCCTGTTTCTTCTCGAATGCATCCGACAGCCGGAGCAACTGCTGTTCAGGCTGGCAATCAGTTCCGTTATAAAACACCACAAACTTGGGTGCAGGAATCTTGACAAGCTTCCGGCCGTACAGATTCTCATCTTTGATTCTGCGCTGTAATACCCGGCTCACGTAGAACAGATCCCGTAACGGCATGTTGGGATTGTATGTGGACTGGTGTTCATAGAGCAGCAGCTCGAAGTCGAACACGAAGGAAATATCATTCTTATAATTCATATAGACTGCATTTTCCAGTGTGGTGATCTCTAGATTACCCACATCCGTATAGGATGTCCCGTTCAGTGCGTTGTANAGGCCCAGCAGATTTTCCTTTTCCCTAAAAAGCATACGGAATACTGTGTCCTTAAAGTTACGTTGTACATTTGTTTNGTTCATTCTGTGTCCTCCTTGGTCATNGACAGACCATTTTCAAATAGAAAAAGCCCGTCACAGGAGAACCGCTTCAGATCCTCCTGCCTTAGTAAAGTTAATTGGGAACAAAGCATGGATTTTCTGAAACTTAGAATATAGATAGAAAGTACNGATCTGTTTTTGTAGAAAATATGCTTTTCATTACTATAGCATAAGGTTAACGGAATTGTAAATAGGTTTTTTGGAAAAAAGAAAACATTTTGAGCGATNATGGGCACAGACAGACAAAGCGTCNTGTCTAAAATATTCCGTCTCTACTTTACGCGCTTGATGGAATTGCGCAGCATTAACAGATCATAGTAATCTAAGAGAAGCTGCGTGCTTTGGGGATCCAGTTCTACGATCGTGTTCAGCAGGTCGCCTACCGTGTAATCCGCGGAGAGGGAATGATTCAGGGTGTCGATTCCTGCTTTATAATCCGTTCGTTGTAAGAGATAGTCTGTAGAGACATCAAAGAAATCTGCCAGCATGGANAATGTGTTCAGATCGGGTAAATGGACGCACTTCTCATAATTGGAGATAGTTGCCACAGTTACATTCAGATAGGTTGCAACTTCTTTTTGCAGAATTCCTTTTTCTTTTCGTAATTTTGCTAATAACTTACCAAGTTCCATATTGTTCTCCGGCACATAAACTATATTTGTATACGTGGTTATCTGATGGTATAATGNGTAAGCGGTTGATTGTGCTAAACGGCTTACATCTGCACATGATTCTAGGACAATTTCACGATAAAGGAAATGGAAATAAACAATACAAATAAAATTGCGANTAAAGNACGTGAATATTTAACGATAAGTTAAATATCTGATACGAAACGTTTAGCGGTGAGATGAACGTAAGAAATCTAAGGGGGTACGCACAGATGAAAGCTAATATCTACGGAGTCGTNCTTTCGCTCCTTTCACAGCGCAACAAACGCTAAGCGCATAGAAAACCTTGCTATGCCCGAACAGCAATACAGGTGAGGGCTCAGGATAATTNAGACAGCATATTACTTGAAAAGAAACGTTGCAAGGAGTAAGATGGATTCAGACTTGTTTCGTGCGCCGGACGGGCACGGAGACAGATTCAAACATACGAATGGAACGGAATAACAAAAACGGGAAGGCGTNGTGGGTGATAAAATGGCGGTTTTATGTAATCAGGTAGGATATCTGCCGCAGAGCAGGAAAACGGCGGTGTTGACTGNGGGAGAGCATTTCAAGGTAATACAGGCGGAGCCCGGGCGGGACGACGGACAGGTTGTTATGGAGGGAGACGCGCGGGATGCCGGCGTGGATGCCGCTTCGGGNGACCACGTGCATGTGGCGGATTTTAGCCGGATCACACAGGAAGGAACTTATTATGTGCAGAATGAATCCGGGGAGCGGTCACACTATTTCCNGATCGGGCAGGATGTGTATCGGGCGATTCAGAAAGATATGACGAAGGCATTATATTATCAGCGCTGCGGATGTGGGCTGCAGGAGGCGTACGCGGGAGTATATAAGCATCCCGTATGCCATGCCCATAAGGCNGTGCTCTGGTCGGATCGCAGTGTAGAGAAGGAAGTGTCGGGCGGCTGGCATGATGCGGGAGACTATGGCAGATACATATCGCCGGCGGCGGTTGCAGTGGGGCACTTGCTCTATGCGTATCTGCTGTTTCCGGAGAGTTTTAAGGANAGCCTGAACATACCGGAGTCGGGCAACGGCGTTCCGGATGTACTGAATGAATGCCGTTATGAGCTGGAGTGGATGCTCAAGATGCAGGACGAGGAAGGCGGCGCTTACCATAAACTGACGTCGGAACGTCATGCGGATTTCATTATGCCGGAGGAGGATCATGCGCAGTTCTATCTTTTCCCGGTTTCCTCTATGGCAACTGCGGATTATGCGGCATCCATGGCNTTGGCNTCCAGAGTGTATCGCGCGTATGACGGTGATTTCGCAGACCGGCTGNANGAGGCGGCTGTAAGGGCTTACGGATGGCTGGAGCGGTATCCGGAATATGTGGGATTTAAGAATCCGGAGAGCTGTAACACGGGGGAATATGATGATGTNTGNGATCTGGATGAGAGGTTGTGGGCGGCAGCGGAGATGCTTGTCACCACAGGAGAGCAGAAGTATCAGGAACAGCTGGACAGGCTGCTTAAGGTGAATCTGACGAAGACGGATTTCGGCTGGACGGATGTATCCGGTTTNGCGGCATTGGCAATTCTGACGGATGAGTCGCATGGGGCTTCGGCAGAGAGTGTGGCGGACTTAAGAGGTGNCGTGCTGGCGGAGGCGGACCGGCTTGTGGCTGTGGCGGAGCNGTCCGGTTACGGTGTGGCGATGGAGCCGGAGGATTATGTGTGGGGCAGTAATATGGTAGTGCNNAACAGAGGGATGCTGCTGGTGCTGGCGGCGCTTCTTATGGAGCAGGAAGACAGGAAGAGCGCATANGANCAGACAGCGCTGGCNCAGCTTNANTATCTGCTCGGCATGAATGCGGTGGACTACAGTTATGTGACGGGATANGGAGAGCGCGCATACAGGAATCCGCACAATCGTCCGACGGAGTGTGACGGCATAGAGCTGCCTATGCCCGGATGGGTCAGCGGAGGACCTTTTAAGACACCTTGCGATGAGGTGGGAAGAGAGCAGATTCCGGAAGGGACACCGCCGATGAAATGTTATCTGGACCATGCGGCGTGTTATTCTCTGAATGAGATCACGATTTACTGGAATACGCCGGCCATCTTCGTGGCGGCATATTTCAACGGCAAATGAAATAAAACAACGAACTGAGGGCATATCGGAAATGAAGAAACTGGGAAGAAACGATCCCTGCTGGTGCGGCAGCGGGAGGAAATATAAGGCATGTCACATGGCCATGGATGAAAAGATAGAGCATTACGCGCTGCAGGGTCATATCGTGCCGGATCACGATATATTAAAGACACCGGAGCAGATCGAGGGAATCCGTCAAAGCAGTAAGTTGAACATAGCGATTCTGGACGAGATCGAAAAGCAGATCCATATCGGCATGAGCACGGAGGAGATTGACAGGCTGGTCTGCAATATGACAAGAGAGATGGGCGGGATACCCGCGCCTCTGGGATACGAAGGATTCCCTAAGAGTGTCTGCACATCCATTAACGAAGTGGTATGTCACGGGATTCCTTGTGAAGAGCGTTTGCTTAAGGACGGGGATATCGTCAACGTGGATGTATCCACCATCTATCATGGGTATTTCTCCGATTCCTCCCGTATGTTTATGCTGGGGAATGTAGACCCGGAGACTCAGAAACTGGTGCGGGTAGCCAGAGAATGCATCGATGTGGGGCTTGCACAGGTGAAACCATGGAATTTTCTGGGTGATATGGCACAGGCGATCAATGATCATGCCAAGGCAAACGGGTATTCCATCGTGCGGGAGATCGGCGGACATGGTGTGGGACTGGAATTCCACGAAGAACCTTTTGTCAGTTATGTGACAAGCAAGGGCACGGAGATGCTCATGGTGCCGGGTATGGTATTTACCATAGAGCCTATGGTAAATATGGGCAAGGCGGATATTTATATCGATGACGATGACGGCTGGACGGTCTATACCGATGACGGCAAACCTTCTGCACAGTGGGAGGTAACGCTGGCAGTGACGGAAGACGGCTATGAAATTTTGACATATTAAGATAAAATAACTAACGAGAGACATACGGTATTCCGTTTGTATGATTAAAAGTCAGTGCGCATCGCAATTTGCGGTGTACACTGACTTTTTTATGTGCAAAAATTTGTGCAACATTACGATATTGTCAATTATGGCGTAGTCTGTTATCTTATTGATACAATCTTTGGATACATCTAAAGTATACTTTATTCCGTGCATCGTACGGCACGGTTCTATGGCGGATCGCCACGGATTTCCAAATGTTGGAGCTGTAGTTAAGCGAGCTTGTGACAACTGAATAAAAAAGAAAGGAAAGGTATTTTATGAAAGAATTTATGACAAAAGTGTCAGATTATCTGAATGAGAGGAGAAACGACCCCGAAAGACAGGAAGACCATCTTGCGGCTGTGATCGTGGGAGTAGTGGCGGTTGTAGTTATCGTGCTGTTGTTGCTGCTTCTGTGGGGACATGCCGCGAATGAGCGCAGGCGGGAGGATGAAGAGAAAGCGGCAAGAGCGGCGGAGGAAGCGGAACTGGTGCAGACGACTCATAAAGAGGAAGCAGCGGAGTATATGGCAGCCAATGACGGTCAGGAGGAGCTCAGACAGGAGTATCTTACGAGCATAGAGTCCCTGAACAGTAAGATCGAGGAGCTGTACAATACTATGACGCAGGTGGAACAGACTCTGCTTCAGACGATCGAACAATATCAGCAGGAGGACACCAAGCTGCAGGAACGGGTGGACACGCTGCATACGGAAGTTTCCACAATCCTACAGAAGCTTAAGGAGACACAGACGAAGCTGTATGATCTGACTGATTTGGTGCAGGTTATGAACAAGGAAACGATTCCGATGATTCAGAAGCAGTTGGTAGAGATCCGGTCGGAGATGGATAAGGTGCACACCGATATATCGGGGCTTTATGCGAAAATCGCGGCATTGGAACAGGAAGATGTCAAGCTCTGGGCGAGCATAGGCGCCATGGAGAAGACATTGAAGAAGGCTCTGAATCAGAATATCACTGAAGTGAATAATCAGTTTGATGTGTTGCTGAATCAATTGGACGAACTGGTGAATCAGTTAAAGAATGTGGAGAACAGGATCGGCAGACTTTCGGTGCAGACNCTGCGNTACCGGTATGACGCGGAGGCNAATACGCTNTATCTGGAGCCGTACAGNGAATGATANTTACAATNATAAAAACAGACAAAAGGAGATTACCTATATGAAATATAGAAAGAAAATACGAGGGATTCATGTAAATAAAAANGGAATGNCGGCTCTGTGCGCGGCGGCCGTGTGTATAGGGCTGTTNACAGGCACAACCGCATCGGCNGCNGGAGAAGCAGGNGAGTTTCGCAGCCGGGGAAGTATACGCTATCAGGATGCCGGNGGNCAGGAGGTTATTCTGGATGCGAAGGANTTCGACACGCTTTTTCAATATGCCGCTGAGGGCAAGAGCGGATTGTCCGGAGCNCTTGGCGGCGTAGGAACGAAACTGGTTATAGANAACGGAAANTACGGATATACAAGGAACCCGCAGNCGGAAGCGNCGATCGGGAGNNTACAGACGATCGAGGAGATGAAGGCGGTTGACTATGATCTGCTGATTCAGGCATTGTCACAGTCCCAGACGCTTCCGGCGGGATATGAGGAGACATATACACTGGCCACTTCCGATAACTTGACGCTGGGCAGATCGGCGTGGTCGGACGGCAGTCTGCTTCGCGGGAATAATCATGATCTGATAGAGCACTATATCAGAGGATGGATGGAAGGAAGCGGTTTAGAGGATTATGAAGCGNTATATGATGAGGAAGGCAGGTGGATAGGTTATCGTGAGAAATTATAATAGAAATATCAGGAGAAATAAAAAATACAGAAAANTCTGGCCAGTACTTTTAGCGNCCGGTATTNNTGCAGGAGNGTGCGGTCTGCCGNCGNANGGCATGATCACGCTGGCGGCACACAGCGGAGCGCGGGAGTATATGCNCAGCNCGGGAAGAATACAATATGAGCAGGCGGTNTTTGACAGCGCCGATCTNCNGGACATTNGCACGCATATTGATGAGAAGAGGCGTGCAGCGGCNGGAGCGTTGATACAGCTTGGCACGAGGTTCAGACAGCAGACGGANGGNTATACTTACGATAGGAATCCCGATGCAGAGCAGGGAGAAATCGACATCGGNCAGATTGAATGGGCAACGCTTATACAGGCGGCNGCAGATTCNCANACGGTTCCGGACAAACTGTCNGTACTGAATCCGGAGGCCGCTATGCATATAGAAGGCGTGGAAGAACGCACGGACTACTATGAGACTGCCATAGAGGACAATATATCGCGCGGTATGGCGGCATGGGCGGACGGAAANCTTCTGCTTGGCAACGGAGCGGATAATGACAAGGCACGCAAGAAAGGAACCGAGGANGGTAAAGAGGGAAAAGTGCCGGAGAATTTCTATCCGATNTANGCGGCGGATGAGGTTACCGNGGAAATCNGGCATATNCATCAGGGTAANAAGGAAAATAAGGATGGGGTGTCGGGCTGCTATNNGAACTCTCACACTACCAAANNGGAAGTGGANNAATGTANTGNGGAACTGATCAAGACNGANGCCACATGGTATCCGGATCCGNNTAANCCCGAGGGCGGTTCGTGGCACGGTGGACAGTATACCTGCGTGTATCACGGCGGCCTGTATGAATCGCCGGGAATTTGCCCNTACAGCAGCGAANANAAAGTCACGGTATGGAAACANGATATCATNTGCGGNNTGNAGGATAGNCTNTATGCGAAGCTGACAGTCAGAGGNANGGANACNGATTATTACGATCATGCGATTCGATTGGAAGCTGTGCTGGAGGAAGGAGACGGATACGGTAATCTGGCGTGGCAGGAAGGAGATGAACTCGTGTGGACGGATGCAGAGGGCAATGTGCTTGGAATAGGCCCGGAGTATACCGCAGGCGAAGTCGGAGTATACCGATGCAGTATCAATGTGGCCAACGCGGATATAGACCACAGAGAGGCTGATGTCACCGTCAGGAGAACAGGATTAGTTAAGAGGAGTAATTGACGAGTAATTCCTTTTGTGATAGGCTTACGATATATTATCATGTGAGAATTTGCTTCGCTTTTTAATATGAGAAAGGAGCTTGTCATGAGCAAAGGAAAATACTATATTACAACGGCGATCGCCTATACTTCCGGTACGCCGCACATCGGGAACAGCTATGAGATCGTACTGGCGGACAGCATCGCGCGTTTTAAGAGAAAAGACGGCTATGATGTTTTCTTCCAGACGGGAACAGATGAACACGGACAGAAGATCGAGTTAAAAGCGCAGGAAGGCGGCATAACACCGAAGCAGTTTGTGGATAACGTAGCGGGTGAGATACGCAGGATCTGCGATGCCCTGAACACTTCTTATGATAAATTCATCCGCACGACGGATGAATTTCATGAGAAGCAGGTGCAGAAGATCTTTAAGAAGCTTTATGATCAGGGAGACATCTATAAAGGATATTATGAGGGCATGTACTGTACACCCTGTGAGTCCTTCTGGACAGAATCACAGCTGGTGGACGGTAAGTGTCCGGACTGTGGCAGGGAAGTGAAACCGGCTAAGGAAGAGGCATATTTCTTTAAAATGAGTAAATATGCCGACAAACTGATCGAGCATATCAATACCCATCCGGAGTTTATCCAGCCGGTGTCCCGCAAGAATGAAATGATGAACAACTTCCTGCTTCCGGGATTACAGGANCTGTGCGTGTCCAGAACTTCCTATACGTGGGGTATTCCCGTGACCTTTGACACGAAGCATGTGATTTATGTATGGATGGACGCACTGACCAATTATATCACGGGAATCGGATACGAGGCGGATGGAGAAAGCAGCGATCAATACAAGAAACTGTGGCCGGCTGATCTGCATTTGATCGGTAAGGATATCATTCGTTTCCATACGATCTACTGGCCGATCTTCCTGATGGCGCTGGGGGAGCCGCTGCCGAAGCAGGTGTTCGGGCATCCGTGGCTTTTGCAGGGCGACGGTAAGATGAGTAAATCCAAAGGAAACGTGATTTATGCCGANGATTTGATNGATTTCTTCGGNGTGGATGCGGTACGGTATTTCGTGCTGCACGAGATGCCTTTTGAGAATGACGGAATGATCACATGGGATCTGATGGTAGAGCGCATGAATTCCGANCTTGCCAATACGCTGGGGAATCTGGTGAACAGAACGATCTCCATGAGCAATAAATATTTCGGCGGCGTGGCAGATAATAAGAAGATCGGCGTGGACGCGGGTGCNGAGGANGTGGATGCGGANTTGTTCCGCACGGTGACGGACGCATACGATAAGGTGTCGANGAAGATGGATGACCTGCGCGTGGCAGATGCGATCACGGAGATCTTCGCGCTGTTTAAACGCTGNAATAAATACATTGACGAGACGATGCCTTGGGCACTGGCCAAGGATGAGGCAAAACAGGACAGACTCGCAACTGTGCTGTATAATCTGCTCAACGGGATTCTGGTGGGGACTTCTCTCTTNGAGCCCTATATGCCTGAGACGGCGGAGAAGATCGCTTNCCAGATCAATGCGGANTTNGTGGATTTCGCAGTTCTCGAGGAGTGTGCGGCAANTCACGATANTGAGCGGGCAGCAACACTGTATCCTTCGGGCAATAAAGTGACCGATGCNCCACAGATTCTTTTTGCCAGACAGGATCTTAAGGAGATTACGGAGAAAGTGGATGCAATGTTTGCTGCACGCAGAGCGGCAGCAGGAGANACAGAGTCTGCGCAGGAAGAAGCGGACGAGGCTTCCGCTGANAATNTGATCGACATAGAGGCGAAGGAGACGATCACGTACGATGACTTTGATCGATGTCAATTTCAGGTAGGCGAGATAATAGAGTGCANGGAAGTGCCGAAGTCCAAGAAGCTNTTGTGNTCTAAAGTGCGGGTCGGTTCAGAAGTAAAACAGATATTATCCGGCATCAAACAGCATTACAGCGCGGAAGAGATGGTGGGCAAGAAGGTNATGGTGCTGGTAAATCTGCAGCCCAGAGAGATCGCCGGAATGATGTCCGAGGGGATGTTATTGTGCGCTGAGGATGCGGAAGGCGGACTGGCNCTTATGACACCGGAGAGACCGATGCCTGCAGGAGCAGAGATTTGTTGAGAAAGGATTGCCGTATGATAAAGAAGGAAGATTTCTATTTTGATTCCAGAGACGGAGAGCATAAGATACATGCGATCAGATGGATTCCGGAAGAGCGGCCGGTGTGTATCGTACAGATCGTTCACGGTATGTCTGAATATATAGACAGATATGATGAATTCGCCAGATACTTGGCTGANAAAGGTATTATGGTAGTGGGGGACGATCATCTCGGACATGGNAAATCCGTGAGATCGGGGGAGAAGTACGGTTATTTTTGCAAAGAGGATGCGCCCACGGTTCTCGTCCGGGACGAACACAGACTTAAGAAGATGACACAGAAACAGTATGCGGGAGTGCCTTATATCATTTTGGGGCACAGCATGGGATCTTTCATTACACGTAACTATCTGCTTCGTTACGGTACGGGAATAGACGGCGCGCTTATCGTAGGAACCGGTATGCAGTCGAAGCCGGTACTGCTTTGTGCGCGTATTTTAGCGGGGATAGACGGTGCTTTGTTTGGCGCTGACCATGTAAGCAAGCTCGTGGATAAAGCCGCCTTCGGGGTCTATAATAAGAAGATTAATTCGCCGAAGACTTCCTTTGACTGGCTGTCCAGAAACGAGGATAATGTACGCAGATATATTGATGATCCGATGTGTGGATTTATATTTACGGCCAACGGTTTTCAGACGTTGTTCCGGCTGATCCGTAATCTGCATGACGTGGAGAAATTGAAGCAGATGCCGCGCAGTCTGCCGGTATTCTTTCTGGCAGGCGAAGATGATCCGGTGGGAGATTACGGCAGGAGCGTAGAACGTGTCTATAAGTCGTTCAAAGAGCTGGGAATGGAAAATGTACAGATGAAGTTGTATCCCAAAGACAGACACGAGATTCTGAACGAGGTAGACCGGGAAGATATTTATGGAGATATATACCGCTGGATTCTGCAGAGAATCTGAATGGACACGCGGTCGTGAAAACAGTTTGGATCGCGTGATCGGAGCAAGTGACGGACGGAGAGTGCTATGAGGAGACATGGATGGATCAGAAGACTGGGCACGATGTTCTTACTGTGTATAGCCTGTGTGGCAGCCATGACGATTCTGGTATTCGGCAGTAGAAGCAGAGGAACAGCCGGTAATAAAGGAGAGGAAACCATCGTCGGACGAATGATCGATATGGTAGTCTCCGGAGAAGTGGACTTGTCNGANGAGGACGATATCAGACGCGCCATCAGTGANGGNGAGGCGGAANTNGGAATCACTCTGACACAGCAGAACAGAGACAGAATCATTACGTTCATGATGACACTGGACTCGATCGAAGTAGGTGCGGCGGACTTCATAGATCAGGCTAAACAGATGTACCAAAAGTACAGCGAGGATATCGTAGAAGAAGCCAACGAGACGATCAATGAGGCGGTAGAGGGTGCTGTGGAGAGCGCGGTACAGAATTTCTTCGAGAGTATTTCGCAGTCGGTACAGGATTTTTTCCGGAATCTGACAACCGCATAAATNCNTTGCTTTANGGGANGNATAATAAACACGAATGATTTTGCCTTCTTGGACCATACTATAATTAATATGGAAAAGGAGGCAATTTTGCATGAAAATAGCTTTTTTTAGTACAAAACCTTACGACAAAATCTGGTTTGAGCCGATGGGAAAAGAATACGGCTTTGACATCCGGTTTTATGAAGTCCCTTTTCAGGAGGAGACNATNACGNTGGCAAGGGGATATGATGCCGTCTGTATTTTTGTCAATGATTATGTCAATGAACAGATGATACAGCANCTCTATGAGATGAAAGTCAAAGCAGTTCTGCTNCGCAGCGCGGGCTTTAACCATGTGGATGTGAAAGCGGCGGAGGATAAGATCGTGATCCTGCGAGTGCCCAGTTATTCGCCGGAAGCGGTGGCGGAGTTTGCCATGGGCATGATACTGACGGTGAATCGATATACCCACAAGGCTTATAACAGAACGAGAGAATTTAATATGAGTCTGAANGGACTGATGGGAGTGGATCTGTACCGGAAGACAGCGGGGATTATCGGTACGGGTAAGATCGGACAGGCGATGATACGGATCTGCAACGGTTTTGGGATGCGGGTGCTGGCATATGATCTGTATCCGAACTCCAAGCTGGATGTGGAGTATGTATCTCTGGACGAATTAATGTCGAGTGCAGACNTGATCTCTTTGCATTGTCCGCTTACATCGGAGACGAAACATCTTGTCAACCGGGAGACGATAGAGCACATGAAGCAGGGTGTGTATCTGGTCAACACATCGAGAGGCGGTCTGATCGATACCGACGCGCTGATAGACGGATTGGTGGCAGGTAANTTCGGCGGAGTAGGGCTTGATGTCTATGAGGAAGANGAGGGAATTTTCTATGAGGATAAATCGGGAGAGATCATGCGGGATGAGAATCTGGCCCGTCTGATGACTTTTCCGAATGTGTTGATTACTTCCCATATGGGATTTTTTACGAAAGANGCGATGCAGGCGATCGCCCGGGTAACGCTTGAAAATGCATATGCGCTGGAAAACGGTCTTCCGCTGGTGAATAAAGTAGGTACTGAGGCGGTGAAGTAGCAGCCGCCTCAGTACCTGCTTCTTTTGTGTGACAGTCCTTGAATATTGTCNNAAGATACGTTAAAATAAGAATGGTAATATATAAAAGGAGCCGCAGCGAAGTTGGAAACAGCATATCAGATCAGAAATGCATATCGTGAAGAGTGGCAGGATGCTATGGCTCTGGCATGGAAAACGTTTCTGCGGTTTGAGG
Source organism: Lachnospiraceae bacterium (assembly GCA_014804605.1). Taxonomy (GTDB): domain Bacteria; phylum Bacillota; class Clostridia; order Lachnospirales; family Lachnospiraceae; genus UBA3282. The sequence goes on from JAAUZM010000004.1 coordinate 12,548, forward strand.
CGGATGTCTATTCACCGGAAGGTGTGAAGAATTTCGAGAATTTCATTACGGACTCCACACTGTATCGAATGTTTGTCATGGGAGCGTATCAGATGTTTGTGGCCGTGGATCACAGCAGGCTTGTGGGCATGCTCACGCTCCGCGATACAACGCATATTTCACTTCTTTTTGTGGATGAAGCATATCACAGACAGGGAATCGGACGCGGATTGATCGGATATCTGGCTGATTATCTGCGGACGGAAGTGGGCGCCGAGCGTATGACGGTTAATTCGTCACCCTACGGGGTCGGGTTTTATCACAAGATGGGTTTTCGGGATATTCGTCCCGAAGAAACAAAAGATGGCATTATTTACACACCGATGGAATTTATTTTGTAGGATGTGAGGTTTCATATGGAGTATATTAAGAGCAAAGATATTTTTCTGCTGATGCGTGATGTTTTGAAGCTGATCCATCCCAGACTCATGGAGCATGGATCCAGAGTGGCGTACATAGTTTATATGATGCTGAAAGATGGGGGTAAGTACGAGGAATTCGAGCTTGCNGATATTGTCATGACNGCNGCCCTGCATGANATCGGCGCNTATAAGACNGANCNGGGNAAGATCAANGATATGCTGCGCTATGAGTCCAGAGAGAGTATGGCACACTGTATATATGGGTATTTGTTCTTTAAGTATCTTTCTCCCGTGCCGGATCTGGCTAAGGTGATCATGTATCATCACATGGATTATGAACAGCTTCAGAAAGTGGATTATGAGTATAAAGAGATTGCCGCATATGTCAATATTGCGGAGAAAATGGATATTTATTTCTCATCTATGGGAAGTCAGTTCGATATGCATATGTTTCAGAAGCAGGCGGGCACTAAGCTGTCTTCAGAAGGGTTGCTTCTATTCTATCAATGCCAAGAGAAGTATGATATTTTCGGGAAGATAAGCAGCGGAGAGTATAAGAAAGAGTTGGATGATATCGTAGAATACATGATCTTTTCCAACGAGGATAAGAAAAAGTTCCTGGAGATGCTAATGTACTGCTACGGATTCAGGAGCAAGAGGATGGTGGTGGATAATATTACCACAATATGCGTGTGTGAGGATATAGCGGAGGAGATGGTAATGCCATCGGTCGAGCGGGAAGTCCTCTATTACGGTACGCTTGTTCATGATATCGGTATGCTGGCGATTCCGCAGGAGATCATCGAAGCACCCCGCAAGCTGGAGAAGGAAGAGATCCGGCTGCTCAGAACGCATGTGGAGGTGACGGGCAAAGTACTGGGACATAGGATGAAAAGAGAAGTGGTCAGCATTGCTCTGGCACATCATGAGAGAGGAGACGGCAGCGGGTATCCGCTTCGGTTGAAGGATGTTCAGATGAATTCTCTGCAGAGGATTCTGCAGGTAGCCGACGTCGTCACGGCGCTTGTCAATAAGAGAAGCTATCGCGAGGATCTGCCTAAAGAAAAGGTTATCAGTATTCTGAGCGAGGAGGCGGCTAAGAACCGGTTGAAGCGGCAGGTGGTCGTTACATTTGTAAAATCTTATGACCGGATCATGAAGCATGTAAGACAAGAATCTGCCGAAATTCTTAAGATGTATGAGACAATAAACAGGCAATATGAACTGATTAGTAAGAAGTATAAAATATAGTTTTCGGGGTTGGATGAAAATTTGTAAATTTTTTTTGCAAATTTTGTAGCTTTTTTGTATGCTTTTGTAATATAATAGAGTCATGTATATAGGAGTGAGGCTGTTATGGGAAAGTTTTTTGATCTGGACAGTCCTGTCATGAGACTTTTGAATCGAGTGGCAGACCTGCTGATCCTCAACATACTGGTTATCATCTGCTGCATACCGATTATTACGGCAGGAGCTGCATTTACGGCGATGCATTATGTGATATTGAAGATGATAAGGGGTGAAGAAGGGTATCTGATCAGAGGCTTTTTCAAATCATTCGCTCGGAATTTTAAACAGGCCGTGTTAATCTGGCTTCTGATGCTTTTGGTGATAGCGGTCTATGTTGGGGATTCGCTGATCTTTAATTATTCGGGAGTCGTATTTCCGAAACCGCTCGTAATAGCGGTGGTTGCGGTGGGAGTCATCATCTTTATGATAGCGATATATGTATTCCCCCTGCTTGCCAGATTCGATAATACGATCAGGAATACGATCAGGAATGCGGCACTCTTGGCCTTTGCCAATTTGCCGAAAACGCTGTTAATGGCATTGTTTTATGCCCTGCCTTTTGTGATAGGCTATTTTTCGACATATTCCTATATATTTATCTTTATGTTCGGCATTTCAGTTCCCGCCTATGGCGCGGCGTGGTTGTACAGTAGTATTTTTAAAAAATTTGAACCTGAGCCGGAACAGGTATCGGATATGAATTTTTCGCTAAATGTAGAATGGGGAGAAGAGGAAAGTAATGGAAAGTCAGAATAGGTCAGCTATAGCTTCTTGGGTCGTTCCAGCAGCATTATTGATGATTGTCGTTGTTGTCATGCTCTTTAATTTTTCGACAAAGAGCAGCGCGGAAGCGGCGGATGCGGTTTCAAGAAATATAATCAAATCAACACAGAGTTATGGAGAGAATTTCATCAATGAGATAGAATCTCTTGCTAAGGTGTCACGTCCGGTCAGGATTTTGCTGGAGCAGGATGCATCTTGGGATGCGACTCGTGCTACGAATATGGCGGGCATTTTAGATTCCTGTACGGAGGCGGGCAGGATTATTATCTGTAACGGTGAGGGAGCCGGAGTTGATCAGTCTGGTGAGGCGGTTTCCATTGGCGGTGAAGAGTATTTCCAGAATCTGCAGCAGAACGACAGTCTGGTATATGTATATTATGAAGAGCAGATTATTGTAGCAGAGCGAATCAAAAGAGAAAATGAAACAAATTATCTGCTGTTGTTCTATCCTATGTCGAATTTCGACGGTTTGATGACCAAATCAGATTTTGATTCCAACTCATTTCTGACGGTTGTGGATGCGGAGGGAGTGATTCTGGGATCAGCCGGAGCCAAGGACAGTAAGGTGTTGAAGAGCGGCAATCTTATGGAGGCAATTAAGCCGGAGAATGCCGAGGCTGCACGCACGATCAGGAATCGTCTGGACAACGGATCCCGCGGTACAACTGCTGTAACGGTCGGCGGTGAGAGCTGCCTGCTGGCGTATGTGCCGCTTGGTGTAAACCAGTGGGAAGTAATCTTAGGTGTCAGTCAGAGTTATGTGGATAAACAGGTCGGACTTCAGTGGAAGAACACGAAGGACATGATGTTATATCTGGTTATTGCGATCTTCGTATTTATTGTTATGGTGGTAATTATCAATATTATTGGTAAGATCCGCAATAACGAGAAGAAGAAAGAGCTGGAGGACAAGGCGGATACGGATCTGCTCACCGGACTGACTAATAAGCTGGCGACGGAGCGTAAGATCAAAGATTTCATGGCTCAGAATCCGAATTCGCAGTCAATGCTGTTTATATTGGATGTGGATAATTTCAAAAAGATCAATGATACGATGGGGCATGCTTTTGGTGATGAAGTACTTCGCTCACTGGGACAGCAGATCGGTGCGATCTTCCGTGCTACCGATATTATCGGGCGTATCGGCGGTGATGAGTTTATGATCTTCCTTAAGGGAGTGTCCGATGATGATTCCATCCGAAAAGAAGCGAAGAAGGTAGAGAATTTCTTCCGTAACTTCCAAGCGGGTGAATATGTGAAATATGCTGCTACAGCAAGTATCGGTGTGGCGATCTTCCCGCATGAAGGCGATGATTTCGAGACGTTGTATAAGGCGGCGGATCAGGGCTTGTATAAGGCGAAGAAGCGTGGTAAGAATCAGCTGGCATTCTACCGTGATGAGTGGATGGGAACTGAGGCTAAGAGCGAGCAGGAAGAGCAGAAATAAGTAATTTGATATGAGTATGATATGGAGACGGCAGATGATCTGCCGTCTCTTTTTCTCTATAAAAAAACAGTTGACAATATACCCTATCGGGGTATATGATAATGACTACAGAAAACCTTGAAATGTAATAAGATCATACGTGGAGGGCATGCTATGGATGGAATGGACAATATATGCGCGTGTTGTCATCATAAGAATACGCCGAGGGATACAAAGGAGCAGAAGAAGCTGCAGAATCGCATTAACCGAATTATCGGGCAGCTTAACGGAATCAAAAATATGATTGATGATAACAGATACTGCGGAGATATCCTGATTCAGATAGGTGCGGTGGAGAGTGCGCTTCAGAGTCTGGGATATGTTGTTCTGGAGGAGCATATGCAGACATGCGTGGTGGAGGAGATCGAAAAGGGTAATACGGAGATCATGGCGGAAGCCGTGGAATTGATCAAAAAGCTGAAGTAGACAGACGTGTGAAACAGACGAAATAAGACATTAGGAAAGGTATGACGGAAGCGGAATGAAAAGTGATAAATTCCAATTAACGGGTATGACTTGTGCAGCATGCAGCGCGCATGTGGAGAAAGCGGCGGCAGGTGTGGCCGGAGTCGATAAGGTCAGCGTAAACCTGCTAATGAACAGCATGGTGGTGGAATATGATGAACCGGCAACGCCGCAGGCAATCTGTGCGGCAGTAGACGCGGCGGGATACGGTGCCTCCCTTGCGGGAACAGAGAGGGCGGGCACAGCCGGCGGAATAGACAGCAATGCTCGAAGAGAGGCCTTGGAGGATCATGAAACACCCCGGATAAGGCGTCGACTGATTGCGTCGTTGTGTCTTTTGCTGCCGCTTATGTATGTGTCCATGGGACATTTGATGTGGGGATGGTATGTTCCCGCGGGGTTAGCCGGAAATCCATGGGCTATCGCATTGTATCAATTACTGTTGACCGGATTAGTAATGGTAATTAATCAGGAGTTCTTTGTAAACGGATTTCAGGGACTCTTGCGTAAAGCTCCTAATATGGACACATTGGTGGCAATGGGAAGTGGTGCGGCGTTCGTGTACAGCACGGCAGTTATGTTCCGGATGGGATCTTACATGGGTGATCAGGAGATGGCGGCACACTGTCTCCACGATATGTATTTCGAGTCGGCAGCGATGATTCTGGCATTGATTACAGTGGGTAAGATGCTGGAGGCGTACAGCAAAGGTAAGACAACCAACGCCATCAAAAGTCTGATGGATCTGGCTCCCAAGACGGCGCATGTGATACGGAACGGCGGGGAGATTACGGTGCCGGCGGAGGAAGTCATGGCCGGAGAGATGTTTATTGTGAAACCGGGGGAGAGTATTCCGGTAGACGGTGAGGTGCAGGAGGGCGAGAGCGCGGTGGATGAGTCGGCACTGACGGGAGAGAGCCTGCCGGTAGATAAGCATGCGGGAGACCGTGTGAGTGCGGCGACGCTGAACAAGAACGGGTCGTTGACCTGCAAGGCTGTGCGTGTGGGTAAGGATACCACTTTACAACAGATCATAGATATGGTAGAGAATGCCGTGGCGACTAAAGCACCCATAGCTCAGATTGCGGATAAGGTTTCGGGCGTGTTTGTGCCGGTAGTTATGCTGCTGGCGCTTATAACCGGCATTCTATGGCTGGCAGCAGGTGCGGGTGTGGGCAAAGCGTTGTCCTACGCCATCAGCGTGCTTGTGATCAGTTGCCCGTGCTCGCTGGGGCTTGCTACGCCGGTAGCGATCATGGTCGGCAACGGCATGGGTGCGAGACACGGTATTTTGTTTAAAAATGCAGTGGCGCTGGAACATGCAGGAAGGACGGATTTCGTCGTGCTGGATAAGACCGGCACCGTTACGGAAGGAAGCCCTGCGGTGACAGCGGTGAGGCCGGCGCAGGGAGTATCCGAGCGTGAACTGCTACAGGTAGCGGCGGCGCTGGAGAGTAAGAGTGAACATCCGTTGGCGAAGGCAATCTGTGAACGCGCCGAGGCAGATCAGCTTCAGGTACAGTCAGTGGAAAACTTCCGTGCGCTTCCGGGCTGGGGCGTGGAAGGACTGTTGGACGACATGACAGCAGTGGGCGGCAACAGTGCGCTTCTTGCCGAACGCGGGCTTCTTACGGATGATATGAAAAGAGCCGGGGATGAGACGGCGGAAGAAGGCAGGACACCGCTGTATTTTGCGGTCGGAGACAGACTGATGGGTATGATTGCTGTCGCAGATGTGGTGAAACCGGACAGCGCACAGGCAGTTAATGAGCTGCGCAATATGGGCGTGCAGGTAGTTATGCTGACCGGGGATAACAGGCGGACGGCACAGGCGATCGGAAGGCAGGTAGGCATTACGGAAATTGTGTCGGATGTTCTGCCGAATGATAAGGAAGCGGTAGTCAGAAAGTTATCCGAACACGGACGCGTTGCCATGGTCGGAGATGGGATTAACGATGCGCCGGCGCTCACCAGAGCGGACGTAGGAATCGCCATAGGCGCCGGAGCGGACGTGGCGCTGGAAGCGGCGGATATCGTATTGATGAAGTCCAGACTGACNGATGTTTCGGCGGCAATCAGACTTTCCAGACAGGTGCTTAGGAATATTCATGAGAATCTGTTCTGGGCATTCTTTTACAACTGTATAGGTATTCCGCTGGCAGCGGGCATACTTGTCCCCGCNTTTGGAATCAGCCTAAACCCGATGTTTGCGGCGGCGGCGATGAGCCTGTCCAGCTTCTGTGTGGTGACCAATGCCCTGCGGCTTAACCTGTTTGCGGTACAGTCAGACAGGAGAGACAGGAAGAAGAAAGAAGTTCCGATGCCGGAATTTATAATAAATAAAAATAAGAAAAACAAGGAGGAAAACAAAATGGTTAAAACATTGGAGATCGAGGGTATGATGTGTGCGCACTGTCAGGCGCATGTACAGAAAGCATTGGAGGGCGTGGAAGGTGTGACTCAGGTGGTTGTCAGTCTGGAGGAGAACAAGGCCACCGTAACCGCCGATGCNGAGGTTGCGGATCAGAAGCTGATTGATGCCGTGACGGAGAGCGGATATAAAGTACTGACATGCGGAGCGTAATACNGCGGAGGNTATAGATACTGTTTTATGGGCTTTGTTAAATATGTATAGTTAAAACAGAATTTCTTAGTCAACTTGTCTAGTGAAGTGAAAATCAGTTGATAAAGTAAGCAATTTCTACAATGGAACGCAAAATCTTTGTGAAATAATGGCATAGCAAACATGAGAAAAGTTCGTTATACTAATTCCAGAATCAATTTTCGGTGAGCGATTATTGATAGAATAAAAAAACAAAAGTAGGAGGCAATCATGGCAAGTTTATCTTTAAAGAACGTCTGCAAAGTTTATCCCAATGGCTTTGAGGCAGTAAAAGATTTCAATCTTGAAATCGCAGATCAGGAATTCATTATTTTCGTAGGACCTTCAGGTTGTGGTAAATCTACAACACTTCGTATGATCGCAGGTCTGGAAGACATTTCTTCCGGCGAACTGAAGATCGGCGACAGAGTAGTAAACGATGTAGAGCCTAAAGACAGAGATATCGCAATGGTATTCCAGAACTACGCTCTGTATCCTCATATGTCTGTATATGACAATATGGCATTTGGTCTTAAGTTAAGAAAAGTNCCGAANGANGANATNGATAAGATGGTTAANGANGCAGCTAAGATNCTTGACCTGACAGCNCTTCTTGATCGTAAGCCNAAGGCTNTNTCCGGTGGTCAGAGACAGCGTGTNGCTATGGGTCGTGCAATCGTTCGTAATCCTAAGGTATTCTTGATGGATGAGCCGCTGTCCAACTTGGACGCTAAACTTCGTGTACAGATGCGTGTTGAGATCTCCAAATTACATCAGAGATTAGGCACCACGATCATCTATGTAACACATGACCAGACAGAGGCTATGACACTTGGTACAAGAATCGTTGTTATGAAGGACGGCGTGGTTCAGCAGGTAGATACACCTCAGAACTTATATCAGAAGCCTCAGAACCTGTTCGTAGCAGGATTCATGGGATCTCCTCAGATGAACTTCCTTGATGCAGTTGTTGAGGTAAGCGGCGATACAGCAAGCTTGAAGGTAGCTGGTAAGACAATTCCGCTTCCNGCTGCTAAGTCTAAGAAACTGATTGATGGCGGTTACGCAGGTAAGACTGTAACATTCGGTATCCGTCCTGAGGACGTATATGATTCCGAGGCGTTTATCGCGTCAGCTAAGTGCGTATTCGAGTCTACAATCAAGGTTTACGAGCTGCTTGGTGCAGAAGTTTACTTATACTTTGATCTTGCTGAGTTCCCGATNACNGCNAGAGTNGATTCCCGTACNNCNGCAAGACCNGGNGATACAGTTAAGTTTGCTTTCGATGTTGAGAAGATTCATGTATTCGACAAAGCAACAGAGCAGACCATCACCAACTAATTAGAATGATTTCAAAGGGGATGCCTAGGCATCCCCTTTATTTTGTAGAAGAGAGGTTACTATATGATATCAAGTCAAGTGATCCGGAGCAGTATAGAAGAACNGAAGGCTATTTCCAAGATCGANCTGAGCGTTTGGGATNTGGAGGGTAAGGTNGTTGCGTCCACTTTTGAATCCGATGAGATCACACCGGCACTCATTAGCGGATTTGCCGATTCNCCCGCNGACAGTCAGGTGATCGGTGCGCACCATCTGATGAAGGTATTGGATGAAGANGAACTGCTGTATATTCTGGATGCCAGAGGAAGCGGAGAGGACGCATATATGTTGGGCAAGATTGCAGTCAGCCAGCTACAGCATCTGATCATTGCTTATAAGGAAAGNTACGACCGCAATAANTTCTTCCAAAATTTGTTGTTGGATAACATGCTTCTTGTTGATATTTATAACAGAGCCAAGAAGCTGCATATAGAGGCATCTGTNCGGAGAGCNGTATTTCTGATCGAGACGGATAAGGAGAAAGATTCCGCNTCTACNGAGCTGTTAAACGGTATGTTCTCCGCGCAGGTGGGAGATTACATTACGGCAGTGGATGAAAGTAATGTGATTCTGATCAAAGAGCTGGAGCAGGAGGATGACTATACAAAACTTGATCANGTCNCTAATACGATTGTNGACATGATGAACATGGAGGCAATGACGAATGTACGTGTGGCATATGGTACGATCGTGAATGAACTGAAAGAGGTTTCNAAGTCTTATAAAGAGGCTAAGATGGCACTTGATGTNGGTAAGATCTTCTATGCNGAGAAGAAGGTGACCGCCTATAATACACTCGGAATCGGTCGTTTGATCTACCAGCTGCCNATCAACCTCTGCCGGATCTTTATTGACGANATTTTCGGCTCNAATATACCGAGCGAACTGGANGACGAGACATTGACAACGATTAATAAGTTCTTTGAGAATAATCTGAATGTNTCCGAGACTTCCAGACAGCTCTTTGTACACCGTAATACACTGGTGTACCGTATTGAGAAACTGGAGGCNAGNACCGGNTTGGATATCAGGACGTTCGAGGATGCCCTGACCTTCAAGATNGCGCTNATGGTTGTTAATTATATGAAATATCTGGATTCTTTAGATTATTGATGAGAGTNNNNGATACGCTCTTTCGTGCCGGATAGCATCCGTTGGATGTTTATCCGGCATTTTTTGCTTTATCGGTGCATATATTCCTAGTGTACGGATATATTGATGCCCCCGAAGTCAATGGCGGTATCGATTGATTAGTGTGCCAGTATGATATAGGAGAAAGGGAGAGGGTATGTATCAGAAGGAAATCATATATATAGGTCTGTATAAGGATGGAATCAGAATGGGGAGCGCCGGTTTTGTAAAAGTGGAAAGTCGTGATAAGGACAGCAGATTATACCTGAAAATCCAGAATATTCCCCATAATATAAACGGCAGATTTCCGATTCGCGTCTATAACGGAAGCGGTTGGAAGGAACTAAACGGCATTACAATTCAGGACGGCGGCGGTATTTGGAAAGATGATTTTGCAGACCAGACGGATCATACGATGATTCAGGTTATGCTGCCCGGCGGATATTTGCTGGAGGGAAAGAGCAGATTTGCAGCGGAGGCGCGTGAGCACACAGAGCCGCAGGGAGAAACAATAATACAAAAAGATACAGAGCCGCAGCAAAGAACAGCTGCTCAAAGAGACATGGAATCGAAAGATAAAGCGATTACCCGTAAGGAAATGGAATCGGAAAATGGTGCAATAATCCAAAGAGACATGGAATCAAGAGATCAAGCGTTTACCTGTAGAAATATAGAACCGGAAAACAATGTGAATATCAATAGAGACATGCAGTCCGAAAATGAATCCGTCCCGCAGAAAGGTATGGAACAGCCGATCAGGGAAGAACAGCCACGATACGCCAACACACCGACTAAGGTTATCGTTACGGAAGAGCTGCCTCACCGCACAGCGAAAGAAAATGAATCCAAACAGGAGAACATACCGGTATACCCTGTAAAAGAGGACAAGTGGGAGCAGATTTTAGATACTTATGAGAACATACATCCCTACGGTGACGAACGGGTCTATGTGAAGATCGAACCCAAGGATTTTGTGATATTGCAGTCGAAATATCAACACTTGGTCAATAACAGCTTTCTGCTGCATGGATTCTATAATTACCGATACATAATTCTGGGGAAGGAGCAGGATTATTATCTAGGAGTGCCGGGTGTGTTCTATGAGCGTGAGAAGATGGTTGCGCTTATGTTCGGATTCGAAGCGTTTGAATGTCCGGGAGGTAATGTGAGAGCGGGAGAATTCGGGTATTATCTCAGAAAAGTGGAATTATAGAAAAAGCTTGCATTTTACTAGGCTATGAAGTTGACTTAATAGTGAGCCATACGCAATTTAAAACCGTGCGCTTTATGTCGAACTTAACCCATGTACGTTACCTTTACAGTTAACTCCGCCAGGCACCCTCACGGCACATGAGAGCTTCCACTTAGTGCTGCTGTGTTCCCACCCTGACACGGTTCATGGATTCCCATTGCGTAAGACCCAAACTTCAACGCCACTTATAAAGGGCAGCTACACAAGCGTACGCCCTCGATAAAACATCACCCCCACTAGAGCGGATTGTGGGTACAGGGCACCGCTAACGCCCCGGCTGCACGGTTTTATTAGTATACTGTTTTTTTATACATTTGTCAACGGTCGTCACAGATTCTCATTGTCGATCATGCGGTATCCGATCCCGATCTCTGTAAAAATATACTGCGGATCGGCGGGGTTTTGTTCTAATTTGCGGCGAATGTTGGCCATATTTACACGCAGGATCCGGTTGTTGCTGTCCGCGTATGGTCCCCATACATGAGTGATCAGCGTATCGTAGGTGATCACTTTGCCGGCGTTGCGGGCGAGGAAGGTTAGGATCTTATACTCGATCTGGGTAAAATGGATGATGTCGCCGGCTACGGTTATCGTGTGCTTATCATAGTCAATGACCAGATCTTTCGCCGTGTATCTGCTCTGCCCGGAGACAGGGACGCCGTTGTTTAAGGAAGAACGGCGTAGTGCAGTGCGTATTCTTGCCAGCAGCTCGGATGTGCCGAAAGGTTTGGTAATATAATCGTCAGCGCCCGCATCCAGAGCTTCTACTTTCTCTTTTTCCTGGGTTCTGGCGGAGATAACGATGATGGGAATATTGCTCCACTCTCTGACATTGTGTATCACGTCGATGCCGTCCATGTCGGGAAGACCCAGATCTAACAGGATTAAGTCGGGACAGCCGGAGGCCGCCAGAGACAGACCGTTTGCGGCGTTTTCCGCAAAGCTTACTTTATAGTTCTGGGTCCGCAGTGTGGTTGCGATAAAATTACATATATTTTTCTCATCTTCGATCAATAGGATTTCATGTCTGAGATTCATAAAAAGTCCTCCGTTTTTACGGCTCTGGTTTATTGCGTTCCCTTCGGAAGTGTAAAATAGAATTCTGCACCCTGTTCATGATTTCCGGCGTTAATGGTGCCGTTGTGAGCCGTGATAATCGTCTTACAGATGGACAGGCCGATTCCCATTCCCTTTTTGGAGTCCGATTCACTGTTTCCGATATAAGAATTACCGTCAAAAATATTGTTTAATCGCTCCGGATCAATACCGATCCCGAAATCTTTCACATGAAATGTCACATTATGCTCATCATCATCCACGTAACACAGGATCGGCTTGCGGCTCTGCGAATGGACGATCGCATTTTCCAGCAGATTAATCAGTACCTGCTCGATTAGAATGGCATCCATCGGCAGGATGAGAAGATCCTCGGGCACCGAGACATTGACGGAAGCCTCAGGAATTCTTTTCTTCAAACGATTGATGGCGGCGGAGACGATTTCCTCAACCGATTCATCGGTTTTCTTGACTGCGGAAGACTGGTCATGAATACGGGTCACGGACAAGAGATTTTCCACCATATTGAGAAGCCAGTCGGCATCCTCCCGGATATGTGTCACAATAGCTGTCTTCTCAGATTCATCCAGCAGTTCGTTGCTGTCCAGATAGGAGGAACTGGCGCCGATAATGCCGGTCAGCGGCGTTCGCAGGTCGTGGGATACGGCGCGCAGCAGATTGGCACGCATCTTCTCCTTCTCTGTCTCCGAGAGTAGCTTGTCCTTCTCGGCGATCATACGGGCCTGTTGTTTCATATTAGTAGTCATAGTACAGGTGAGCAGCGTCACGCCGAGCATTTCTAGGAAAGTGATCGGATAGCCGGAGAGCGTAAAATTCAGTTCGAAATAAGGGTAAGTGAACAGAAAATTTACACAGACCACGGCGATCACAGAGGAAACTAATCCCGGCAGATATCCGTCCGTATAGCGCACGATAACAATCAGCGCGAGGATATAGATCGGCGCGATATTGCCGGAGTTCTCCGGTACATGATAGAAAAACAGGAAAGCAAAAGCAGTTGCGACCGCCAGACCGGACAGAGGGATGATGATATTTTTAACAAGAGATGTTACCTTTGTTTTATTCATAATAGATATCGGGGGTATGACTCATGTACTCCTTTCCCGTTTATTATACCTTTTTTGCAATAAAAGCAAAACAAAAAACACGGCATTAGCACTGTTTTAGCAAAATTTTAGCAGTAGAACAGCAGGCGGGCCTTACAGACTGAATGGTTAACAAAATACGATATTTTGTTGCCCATGTCAACCCCTCTTTTCAAAAAAATATTTCCGCAAAACTCCCCAAAATACGACAATTGTAATACAAAAAGCAAAAAAAGAAAGAATCAATTTACACACGTTGCGTTAAGTGCCGCAAATCCAGTAAGTACGGGTACTATAGCGNTCAATACGGTTAACACAATATCGTATTATGTTCCCACAGAGGAAAACAAACGTAACACTGAAGGCTTAAGCCGGGATGTTACAAACCAATAATAATGTTTTCCGAAGAAGGAGGGAAATGTATGGAAATCGTACAAAGCATTATGAAAAACAATCCCTGTTATAAGGCAGGGAAAAAAATTACGGTAAAAGGATTGATGCTGCATAGCGTAGGCTGTCCGCAGCCTTCGGCGGAAACCTTTATCCGTAATTGGGACAAACCGGAGCAGGAGAGGGCCTGCGTGCATGCCTTTATAGANGGCAATACGGGTAAGGTGTATCAGACTCTTCCGTGGGATCATCGGGCATGGCATGCCGGCGGCAGCGCTAACAACACGCACATCGGCGTGGAGATGTGTGAGCCGTCCTGTATCAAGTACACGGGCGGAGCCACTTTTACCTGTACGGATCAGACTGCTGCCATGGAAGTAATAAAGCGTACTTATGACGCGGCGGTAGAACTGTTTGCATTCCTGTGTCGGGAGTATCATCTGGACCCTCTGGCAGATGGTGTAGTCATCAGCCATAAAGAAGGGCATGACAGAGGCATCGCATCGGGACACGGCGATCCGAATCATCTCTGGAACGGTGTGCAGAGTGGTTATACGATGGATGGATTCCGCAAAGATGTCAAAGCTGCCATGGGATCGGAACAGNCAGTACAGAATCAGGGCAGCAAGACGATGGAAGCAGTCGGAGGCGAAATGCATATTTCCGACAGAGGCGTAGAGCTGATCGCTAAGTATGAGGGATGCCGTCTGGAAGCTTACAAATGCCCTGCGGGAGTATGGACGATCGGTTACGGACATACTGCCGGCGTGAAGGAGGGGGACACACTCGCATCTGAGGAGGCGGCTAAGTCTCTTCTGAAAGAGGATCTTGCCAAATATGCGGGTTATGTGAATGCATGTGTGAAGAAAGGAGTAATCAGTTTCGCGTTGAACCAGAATCAGTTCGATGCCCTGACAAGCTTCTGCTATAACTGCGGNAACGGAAGTTTGGAGAAGCTGGTTAACGGCAGGGATGCAGCCACGGTAGCGGATAAATTACTCCTGTATAACAAGGGCGGCGGTAAGGTGCTCCCGGGACTTGTACGGAGAAGAGAAGAAGAGCGGGAACTGTTCCTCGCATAAGACGAAAACCCGGTTCAGACATCGAAGAAAGGAGATTTAGCAATTGGCTGACGAAAGATACGATTACAGCGAATTTATTCCTCTGGACGACCTCGTCTATGCACCGCTGCACGCGCTGGCGCGCTCCAATGAGCAGCTTCGCGCACGTGTAGTTGACACTATCAAAAATATGGGAACGCTGCGCCAGAATGGAAAAGAAGAGACCGTACAGTTAAGCAACATGAATATTGCCTATGAACAGATCAGGCCAGAAGGTGACGAGGGCTATAACGTGGATAATCTCCAGATGCAGATACCTCTCATTTCCATCATTCCGATTACAAATCTGAATGTGGACAAGGCGGAAATCGATTTTGATACGGAGGTCAGGGCGGAGAAGGGCGAACAGGGGCAATACACTATCAACGCACGAATCTGCTCTCCGGAACAGAGAGAAAGTGATTTCCTGCCCCGGGTTTCCTATCGGATGCGGGTCAGTTCACTGCCTGCCACCGAGGGGGTCATGCGTCTGACGGATCAGTTCAGCGCGAACCAGATCGCGAAGAAGACAGATACTACACCGGTGGCGGTGGACGGTAATCTGGGCAGCGATGAGCAGAAGGACAT
This sequence comes from Lachnospiraceae bacterium, assembly GCA_014804605.1. GTDB lineage: Bacteria > Bacillota > Clostridia > Lachnospirales > Lachnospiraceae > UBA3282. Next base: position 27,578 of record JAAUZM010000004.1, read on the forward strand.
CTGGCAGGAAACGACGAAACTGAAGGCGAAGATCAAAAGGTTGAAGCGGCTCTATCAAAAGATCTCGGATATGATCGCGGAACAGGAGCGGATGGAAGAGATCGGCAAAAGCGTCTATGCGGATACCGCGAGGGAGTTCGACAAGGATAAATACCTGATGGCACAGTCCAATATTGCCAATCGCATCATGGAGTATCAGGAAAAGATTATGAATCGGGAGATCGAGTATGGATTGGAGAAAGATTATGAGTAAACAGAAGGCGAGCAAGCAGCAGAATGCCGGGGAGCAGAATGTGGAAGCGCACAAGGCTGCCGGGCAGGACAGAAGGAAGGAGCTGGAACGTCTGATTCTGGAATATACGGAGGAACTGGCGGAGGATATCAATTTGCGTCTGCTTGCACAGCAGGAGATCAAACCGGCCGGGTTTAGACGCGGCCGCTATCACACCGGCGAGGTGCTCTATGTGGAGAGCATCATTGTTACGGATATCCGATATCCGGCAAAGAAAAAGAGGGGCAGCTCATTTAAGGAGCTGGGAAATAATGCCAAAAAAATTTTAAAGCGGAGGTAGTGTATGAAGATAGCAGAACAATTTGCGGGACTACAGATGGATCAGTTGATCGGCGCACCGCTGCGGGCGGCGGCGGATGCCAACGCCCATATGGCGAACTCCACGGCGGACTTTATTAATAAGATCGGATTCGACAATAAGGGCAACGTGCGCAACGTCATGTTCGGATACCAGAAACGCACCGCCAATGAAGACGGCACCAGTAATTTGGACGAGTTGAAAGTGGCGGTACCGATTCTTGCCATTGTGCCGATTCCGAATCTGCAGGTGGATGAGGTCAATATTCTTTTTGATATGGAAGTAAAGCAGAGCCAGCGTGAGGAGGAAACCATGGATATGAGAGCCAGCATGGATGCTTCCCTGAAAATATGGCCGGTTAAGGTAAATGTGACCGGCAGTGTCAGCTCCCATCAGTCTAACACCAGATCCTCGGATAATTCTGCGAAATATCATGTGGACGTCCGCGCGACCAATCACGGGATACCGGAAGGTCTGGCAAGGGTGCTGGATATGATGGCGGCCAACGTGGCGCCGACACTGGTGAGCAGCACTTTGAAGGACGGCAATGGTCAGGATTTGTCCGAGCAGGCAAGAATTAAAGCGGAACGTCTGAAACTGCTGCGTCAGGAAATCCGTCAGATCGAGGAACGCCTGACGGCGGCGAAAGACGGTTTTACAGCAAATCTGACACAGCTTAAGAAGGTGGCTGCCGTTCAGTTAAATACCTACAAAGAAGCGATGACCAGAAAGATNAACAGCTTCGGTGCGGTCAATTATGATAAGGANATCAGTGCAGCCGCGGAGAAGGGCGAGACGCAGAAGGTNACAGANTTAGAGGAAAAGAANGCGGCGGAAGAAAAACAGGTAACGGAGTACAGCGATGCCATGGCGGAGGTTAATCAGGCATGGAGTAACTTCCAGTCGCANGCGGGTGAGCTGGTGAANNTGATTGCNGACAGTGAGAATNTAANCGACGGNGTATCNGAGATCTTCGCATTGAAAGCCTTAAGCGGCGAACTGAAAGTGGCACCGTATGCCTCCGGCGAGTCGCANTACAGCGCCATGACGGCAGCNCAGAAAGTTGCGGTAGACGGTCAGAGGAACGTCAGCAGACTGGAGAACGAGCTGATNAATAAGAAGGCGGANTACAGNGATGCGATTGCGGGCAAGGCACCGGCAATCACTGCTAAGAGCGGCGNCAGCTCNGNNGGATCAGGTTCCGGCGGCGGTGCAGCCAAAGGCGCNGCNAAAGGTTAATNGANAGACTCATAGGGGCGGCTCCCNGTGAGCCGCCCTTTCCATGGAAGGAAGATATCAATGGATAAGAGAGAGAAAGCTGCGATGGCGGATGTCCACTATGTCAAGCTGGTGCCCATCGGTAGTGTGAACCCGAACAATCCGTTGTCAGATGAAAGCAAGGAAGCACAGGTAACACTTCTCAACCGCTGTCTCAATGATTATCCGAAAGGAATCATCATCGGCAAAGATATTGCCGTAGGGCGTTATCAGGTCGGCGAGCATGAACTGACAATGGAAAAGATCACATACCATGTGGGATTCGCGAGGAAACCCGTGTGGTTGGAAGATGAAAAGGAGAAGATGATATGACAGTTGATGAAAAAAAAGAGAAGGATAAGTTGGTTTTATATGTTAAGGGCAGATTGGATACGACGACTGCGCCGCAGCTTGAAGAAATTATAGCGGGGAAGACGACAGGACTTGCGGAACTGATCTTAGACTTTACGGAGTTAGAGTATATATCTTCGGCAGGACTGCGCGTGCTGTTAGCTACCCATAAGGTTATGTACAAACAAGGCGGAAGCCTGATCATAAGAGGTGTCAATGATGAAGTCATGGAAGTTCTGCACATCACGGGATTTCTGGATATCCTAAATGTGAAAAAGGGCGTGTGATACTGTTGACCGGCGTGTGAAGAGAGGAGGAAAACATGGAGGCAGTCATAAAATCAAATACGGAAGCGGATGTAAAAACGGAACAGACGCTCATGCTGGAAAGCAGAGGGAAACAGCCGATCACCGTGCACCTCAGATTGTTCCGACCCGGTGATGAGAATGGCATGATCGCCTGCATCAGGGACGAGTACGGTGATACATATTTCAAGACAGGATTCTACGATCCGGAATATCTGCGCAGAGAGGCGGAGGAAGGGATCATCACATTTCTGATCGCGGAGACGGATGAGGACGGCATTATCGGCATGATGATTCTGAAGGAGTTCTATCCGAAGGAATCCATGTGCGAGATCGCCTCACAGGTTTTCCGCAAGAAATACAGAGGCTATGGTCTGGCAATGCCTTTTTTTGAGTACGGGATGAAGCTGCTGCTGTCACGTAATTATTCGGCGGCATTCTGCCTGCCGGTGCTGTTTCACGATGTAACCCAGCGGTTATTGTACCGCTTAGGTATGCGGGCAACAGGACTGGTCATGAATGTGTTTGATATGGATCACATTACCCATTCTTACAATAACGGAAGAAACCGGAAACATTCTCAGGGTATCCAGATTCGTGCGGTAGGCAAACGGGATGCGGGCGTTGTGTATCTGCCGGAGGAACATTACGCATTCTGTCGGGATATATACGCTTCACTGGGCGCGGTGTTTACAATCGCCACGGCGGATATCCGCAGGATACCGGATAGTGAAGATTGTGCGGCGGAGGATCGGACGGGGCAGCTTCCGGTTTATACGGAGATGGAGTATGTAAATGACGATCTGCAGCACAGCCTGACAATTGACATCAGACATGCAGGCAGGGATCTGGCTAAGCGGATTACGAAGCTGCATACGCGATATCCCCTGCAGGGGAAGCAGACAGCGGTCATATTTATAAACTGCAACGATCCGGGTGCGGTATGGGCATATGAGGTCATACAGGAAATGGGATATTTCTTTACCGGTTTAAAACCGCTGTGCAGTGAACGGGAATATATCGTGATGCACCATGAGGGAGAGGTGCAGATTTATTTCGAAGATTATTGGGTGAGCGGGGAGTTCGCGAACCTGATCGGGTACGTGGAGACGTGTTATAAAAAATGCCGCCAGCGCAGAATGATGTGAGAGGCATGGAGGAGAAAGGAAAGAAAAATGGCGCGGAAAAAGAAGAAAACACGCAGAAAAAAGAGAATAGGACAGAAATTAAACCAATTGCTTCTTGCCATGGTATCGGCGGCGGTGGTGATCTCCGGAACGGTCAGTGTATACAGTCTGTATTCCATGAAGCATATCGCGACGGAAAACGGCATGGAGCTGGGGCAGACTGCCGCGGAGGACGCAGAGAAGGCGTTGGAGAATCTGGCGGTAGAGAATCTGCGGAGTATCGCTGTGGAGAAAGCAGCGTACATCGAGGAAAAATTTGCGGCGGTGGAAGCATATGTGCTGGGAATTGCGGCTCAGGCTCAGGCAATNTACGAAAANCCGGAGNGATTNCCCGACAGGAGNGTAGCNCCTCCGNTTCGTGANTCTANTCTTCTGGCGGCACAGCTTCTCTGGTCTGAGCGGCTGGATGAAGAAGGAAGAGAAGGAAGCGCGGCAACGCCTCCTCTCACGGAGGAAATATTGAAGCTGGGGAACTTNCAGGACATGCTGGTGCAGTANAACGCCCATAATGATATGGTGTCATCCACTTATGTNGCNACGGAGAGCGGCTGGATGATTCAGGCGGATTACATTGCGTANAGTAAATATAATATGACNGGNGCGGAGGCAGANCTTGCNCAGCCGATTTTCTATGAAGCGGCAGNAAGGCAATGGTATATGCGNGCCANGGAAAGTGAATCNGGNCAGATCNTNTATACGGACGTGATCAAAGATATTCACGAGGGAGGGGACTGNATCGTCTGCGCCAGNCCGATCTATCATAACGGNGAGGTCGTGGCGGTTGCGGGCGTGGGNTCCTATCTGGATACGGTCAATAACGCCGTACTGAATGTTGANATCGGAGAGGCNGGTTATGCNTTTCTGGTCAATGAAAAAGGACAGGTGCTGGTATCGGGCAGCGCTGAGGGAGAGACNGCAGCTTATGCGGANCAGGCAGTGGACCTGCGGGCNAGCGGGAACNGGNCGCTGGCGGATGCGGTGACCGGTATGGTNGAGGGNAGGTCGGACTCGCTGGAATTGTCACTGGACGGAAAANANGTATATCTCGCTTATGCGCCGCTTAACAGTCTGGGATGGAGCTTTGTNACGGTNATCNATGTNGNGGANGTTGTNGCGCCGGCGANNGCAAGCCAGCAGCTTATCCTGTCATTAACNTCGGACATGGCAGGCAGACAGGATACGGCGATTCGCAGGGTGATNGTTTTNTTCGTNGCGATACTGGTTGTNATTATTCTGCTCGGATGTATTTTCGGAACNCTGTTTTCCAAGAAGCTGACGGAACCGATCCGTANCCTNACGAGAGAGGTGGCNAAATTAGACGGNGGCAATCTGGATTATCGTATCCGGCTGAGTACCGGAGATGAGATTGAGGATCTGGGACATGCNTTTAACGGCATGGCGGAGCAGATACAGAGTTATGTGCAGAATCTTGCNTCCATCACGGCGGAGAAAGAACGTATCAGAACAGAGATTCAGGTGGCATCCCATNTACAGGCGGATATGCTGCCCGAGGCGGNCGGTGCATTTGATGACAGGGATGAGTTTGATCTGGCNGCNTCCATGACNCCGGCCAAAGGCGTNGGNGGAGANTTCTATGACTTNTTCNTATTGGACGAGAATCGCNTGGCGCTTGTNATGGCGGATGTATCAGGCAAGGGAGTGCCGGCGGCGCTGTTCATGGTCGTATCCCGCACNCTGATCCGCAGNCGTCTTATGACGGTAGGAAAAGAGGNAGAAGATCTGGCGCATATGGCCGANGAAATTAATCGGAGTCTNTGTGATAACAATAAGAACGGCATGTTTGTCACGGCATGGATCGGNGTGTTAGACATTGCNACCGGTGAAGTNGCNTATGTCAATGCGGGGCATTGCAGNCCNTTGCTGCGNCGTAAGAACGGTTCCTGTGAATATGATGATATGCTGGGNGGACTGGTNCTTGCGGGNATGGAAGANGCNGCGTACAGGCAGGGNAGNCTGCGGTTAAGACAGGGGGATACNCTGTTACTCTACACCGANGGCGTAACGGAAGCNACCAGNCTGCANCAGCANCTATANGGTGAAGACCGGTTGNTNCGTACCATTGCGGATGCNGACAGCGNNACNCCNGAGGNACTGCTGCAGGCGTTGTGGANGGACGTAGATGAATTCCAGAAAGATGCGNCACAGTTTGATGATATTACNATGCTGGCNGTTACTTATCACGGNAACGGNTTCGANGAGAAGAGTGATAANCCGGACATGGATAAAATGANGGANTTTGCAGATTTTGTGGAANAGGTGCTGGAGGANAACGGCATATCCATGAAGACTGTCATGAAGATCCAGATGACAGTGGATGAGATCTATTCCAATATATGCTATTACAGCGGNGCGGAGGAAGTGACCGTCGGGATACGGGTAGAGGAGAGCTCTGATCAGAAGGACAGGAGATATAAAGAAAGCAGGGTGAAGAAAGAGATCACACTNTATTTCGAGGATGACGGTATGCCATATAATCCGTTGGAACGCCCCGATCCGGATGTGGAGAAACTGTTAGAACAGAGAAAGGAGGGCGGCTTAGGTATCTATCTGGTCAAGAAGCGTATGGACAGGGTGGAGTATGAATACATAAATGAGAGGAATAAATTAACGGTGTACAAGACAGATGGAGAGTAGCCGCTTCGGAACGGAGGAAAATGCTTTATGACACGGTATGACAAGATCAGATTCATCGTGCAGGTCGCAGAGGCGGCTGTGTCGGACTGGCGGGAGCGGCATATCTGTCTGCCATCCGTCACGGTGGCGATCGCCATAGAGGGAACCGACTGGGGAAGAGCGGCGGTCTATACAGAACACAGGTGCCTGTTCCCGTACAGACACGATGGTATACACAGCCATGATACCGTGCTTGCCGCGGTGCGTTCTCACAACGAATATCTTGCTGTCTGGCGAGGCGAAGGGCAGCAGTATCCCAATTGGGAGGACCTTGGGAAAGAATATTATATTCTTGCGGCACAATGCCTGCAGACTGCGGAGTATCCCTACAGCCCTGACAAGGAGTTTGAGGCTAAGATCGTGGAGCTGGTGGAGCGGTATGGGCTGACGGGATATGACGTTATGTAAGTAAATTTTATTTTTCAGAAGGAGGAAAAGAAAATGTGCAATCTTTGTAATACTGTAAAAGTCGGAACAGAGTTTACGTTTCGCAGGGATGAGTTTGTCTTTGGGTTGGAGGCTTTGGCGTGGAATAAGCAGAAGTCCGGCAAAAAGGTAAATGTAAAGCCGACGGAAATTGAACAGATCGAATCGGCAGGGGCGGAGATAATAAACTGGGTAAATTATATTGCCGAGATGGGAAACGCAGGAAAAATCCGCGGTAAAAATACGTTACTCGAACATGTCGCGGTAGGCCCGGGGCGTAAGCACCATAAGTCGGATCGCTATGAGGCGAAGGAAGTAATGCTGACATTGATCTATAAGGATAAGAAGCAGTTCTTCAAGCAGACGTGGACCATTAATTTTGATCTGGATCCGAACTGTATTGAACTACAGACACAGCCGGTTACCTTTGAATTTTATGATAGGTATAGAGATATCATAAATGCGCTCTTTTTCAGGAGAGAGTCATGTCCGCCGGATCCCAGATGGCAAGTAGGCGGAGGAGGACATATTTCTCTTGATCTGGAGACTGCGTTCCATCATAACCTACGGTGGTTTATGAACTTCCTCGTCCTCTATGCCGACGCGGTGAGAGGAGACGATTGCCGATATGAAGCTTTACGAAGCTCCGAAGACGTAGGAAACGCCCCGTTCCTGCATGAGATAGGAGAACTGGCAGCGTTTAGCAGGGTGATCAATACATTTGAAAAGATGCCCGGAGCAACGATAGAGGAACTGGCGCATGTAATTAACACGGATGTATACACGATGGTTGACGAACACATAGACGGCTCTGGAGTAAGAAGAGAAGATTACCCGCACTATCAGGCTGTGAATCTGGAGCATATCAATACAGGTGCGAGTGATCATAGGACACCGGTGAATGAACAGCGTGTGGAGATGAGGAGATTTGATGCACAGAGGAATGTGGATGAGCTGTTAGGGGAGCTGCGCTGCCTGTATGAACTGCTGGAAGAGAGCAGGAGTGGGAATAACTATAGTATGGACGATGACGGAGCACTGATTCAAATTCCGTAATGTTGTTTAGTCAGAGCAGAACAAAGCTGTTTTTCGCATGATCTTATATAAAAAAAGTCCACCTTTTCTAAAAATTTTGCTCTGTTTTATACCTTGTCAATAAAATATAATAAATCTTAGCAGCAATTTGATTTATGAATGTGACAGGGGAGGAAAAGGTGTCATGAGTAAAATAAAGAATGATGGTTTTTCGCTTGTAGAGTTAATTATTGTTGTTGCCATTATGGCGATTCTGCTTGCGGTGCTGGCGCCTCAGTATTTAAAATATGTCGAAAAGTCAGGCAACGCCACCGATCTGGAAAATGCGCGCGCCGTAGTAAACGCACTGGAGATGTATACAGTGGACCCCGATGTACATGATACAGTCCCGACCCATTATGAAACGGTTACCGTATTTGCAAAAAACGATAACGCTAACAGGGATCCGAGAGTTGACCAATACGCAACGAGGGCATTAGCAGCGGTAAAGCTTGATTCGTTAAAACTTAGGACACAAAGTAAAATAAATTGGGAAACATGGTCAGTTCATTATATGTCTGATGGAAACGGCGGTATTCTATTCGGCTATAGCCAAACAGGAGAGACACCTGCCGGCATGAAATCTTTTGCGGAACAGATGGAAGCTGTGGCTCCGGCATCTTTTGATGTGGACGACCGAACCGGCAATATTACGATGAGGCCCGGAAAGTAGAAAACAGGAATAGTATATTAGTGATAGCGGTATGATTTTTGGAGCCTTAGAGTCGGCAGACATCTAAGGCTCTTTTATGTTATAGGCAATTCTTACGTCCATACATGAGTTTGCTTGGTTTTTTATTACAAATACAACATAAGCAGTATTCGATATAATAGTAAAATATATTCTGAATAATAACATTTAAAAATTTTCCACCATTTTGGAATTCTGATATCTGTAAATGGGATTGCACGGATGATAAGCTTAAATCATCAAAAATACATCCACAAACGGGAGGACAAAGAGATGAAGAAAAAATTAATCGCAACGCTGCTTACAGCGGCCATGATGGTATCAACGCTCGCAGGATGCGGCAATACCGACAGCAGCACATCGACCTCAAGTGACGTACAGAGTACTGCACAGGAAGATACGCCGGCTGCCGATAACACGGCGGATGATACAGCACAGGCTGCGGATGAGGATACAGCGGNTTCAGGGGAAGCNGTAACGATCAANTTGTTTTCNAACCTTCCTGATCGTAAGAACGGACAGGGACTTGTAGAGCAGATGATCATCGATGAGTATANGGCAGCNAATNCNAATGTNACAATNGAAGTCGANNCNCTTGACGAAGAGGCNTANAAGACGAAATTNAANGCATATGCAATGGACGGCATGCCGGATGTTGTAAGTATCTGGGGACAGCCTTCTTTCCTCGATGAAGTGTTGGATGCGGGAGTNCTTGCAGAATTGAANGAGGCTGATTATGCAGATTACGGATTTATCGCAGGATCCCTTGAAGGATTCAAGAAAGACGGTAAACTGTACGGGCTTCCGAGAAATACAGATATTCAGATCATCTATTATAACCAGAAGATGTTTGATGACAACGGCTGGGCAGTTCCCGCTACATACGATGAATTGATGTCGGTTTGCTCAGATATCAAGGCAGCAGGATANACACCGATCGCTATGGACGGCGGCGACGGATGGCCGATGGCATGTTTCCTTACGGATATTTTNGTGAAAGTTGCCGGAACAGATTATGCNNATATNGTTCGTAATGCTATAGCGACAGGTGATTTCTCTGCACCGGAGCTGCAGGAAGCNACACAGATTCTGGTAGATTCTGCAGCAGCAGGTATGTTNCAGGTAGGATATGACTCTCAGGATTACGGAACGGCAATGAANCTGTTTACTAACGGTCAGGCTGCAATGTTCTGCATGGGAAGCTGGGAGTGCTCCATGGCATTAAATGAGGACATTCAGGAAGACATCAGAAACAACATTCGTGCATTTACCCTGCCTGTTGTTGACGGCGGTAAAGGCGGNGCAAATGATATCGCAGCATGGAACGGCGGCGGATATGCAGTATCTGCAANCTCNGCAGTNAANGATGANGCANTCAAATTCTTAAACTATATGTATCAGCCNGATAANCTTTCNAAATATGGCTGGGAGAATGGNGTAGGTATGTCCGCNCAGGATCAGACNGCNTATCTNACCGGTNANGAGACTGANTTNCAGAAACAGGTTATGGATATTCTGAAAAATGCAACCAGCGTTTCGGGAACACCGATCAATGACTGTGGTCCGTCCGCATTCAAGACATCCATTGAAAGCGAGATTCAGGGTGTATCCAACGGTTCCACATCCGTAGAGGACTTCCTCGCAGCAATCGGTGCGGCATGTGAATAAATGCAGAATTAATTGAGTGATTAATGGGAGGATGTTCCAAAAGAAATATACTTTTGTAACATCCTCTTTCTTAATTCATACCTGCGTGAAAGGAGATTTTATATGAAAAAACTGTATAGTAACAAACCGGTTATTTTCAGTCTTGTTCTGCCGGGCGTGCTGGTTTTCCTATTCGCGGTTCTGGCACCGATTTGTTTGAGCGTATACTATGGATTTACGGATTATACAGGCATGGGAGAAGCACATTTGATCGGGTGGGATAACTATGTGAAACTGTTTCAGGATAACGCCTTTGGCCGTTCCCTGAAAAATTCCCTGCTGTTGGCCATCGGATTTATCTGCATACAGCATCCGATCGCAATCGTTGTAGCCGCGGTGCTAGACAAACTGCAGGGTAGGGCAGAAGGAATTTTCAGATGTATCTACTTTATCCCCAACGTTATTTCCGTAGCGGTTATTGCCTATCTTTGGAAATTCATTTATAATCCGGATTTCGGACTTTTGAATAATGTGTTGGCGGCATTCGGATATCAGGGGAAGATCAACTGGCTGTCNCAGCAGAATGCGATCTGGTCGGTGCTTATCGTTTTGATCTGGCATGGATTTGGCTGGGGTATGCTGATTTATTATACGGGTATTAAAAATATCGATCCGGTATTATACGAGGCGGCATCCATTGACGGTGCAAGCTGGTGGACGACATTCTTCAGAATTACGCTTCCGTTAATGAAGCCGGTGATCCAGATCAATGTTACCATGGCTATCATCTCTGCTTTAAAGCAGATGGAGACAGTATATCTGTTGACAAACGGCGGACCGAATAACAGTACGCAGTTTGCGGCTAACTACCTGTATCAGCAGGCATTTAAGGCGTTTAAGTACGGATACGGCAACGCCATCGGTGTAGTATTTATCATAATCTGTATATTGGTGACAGTTGCACTTAACAATATCTTTCGGGATAAGCAGGAAGCGTAGGGGGTGATCACATGAAAGAAAATAATATGAAAATCGGTAAAGTTATTTTATGGATCGTGCTGATCATTGTAGCGATCATCCAGCTGTTCCCGCTGATCTGGCTGGTGGATTTTTCACTCGGAAGCAGTAATGAGATGTTTACAAACGGGCTGCTTATCATTCCGGAGAAGATNCGGTGGGATAACTATGTGAAAGCATTTGTGGACGGTAATTTCCTGCATTATTTAAGAAACAGTGTTCTGATCAATACGCTTGCGGTTATTTTCGTTGTAATCATATCTATCATGGCAGCTTTTGCCTGTCAGCGTATGAAATGGAAANTNAGNGGNCTGNTAAGTACNNTGCTNGTNATGGGTATGATGATTCCGATCCATGCAACACTGCTTCCGAATTACAAGATTTATTCTGCATTCCACCTGACAGATACCATTTGGGCATTGTTGATTCCCTATGTAGCCTTCTCATTGCCGCAGGGAATGTTCTTAATGACGGGGTTCATTCAGGCGGTTCCGAAGGAGCTTGAAGAGGCGGCGGTTATGGACGGATGCGGGATATACAGGATCGTATTTCAGATTGTTACACCGCTTTTAAAACCTTCGATCGCAACGGTGTCGATCATGACGTTTTTAAACAACTGGAATGAATTTATGATGGCGAGCACTTACTTAAGTACACCCACATGGAAGACGCTGCCCTTCTCCGTACTGGAATTTACCGGAGAGTATTCATCCAATTATGCGGTTCAGTTTGCGGTTATGGCATTGACGGCGGCGCCTGCGGTTATTGTATATGTGATCTTAAATAAGCATATTACGAAGGGTGTTGCAATGGGAGCCGTAAAAGGATAAAATGAGAAAAATTTTATTTCTTTGAGGGCGCGGAGGATGCAATGAGAAGGATCAGAAACTGGATTATGAAGTTGNGTATTCGGCAGAANTTGGTTTTTTACAGCTATTTAATTATTACGCCNATTTTGCTGTTGATCAGCCTCCTTCTCCTAATGCATAANTATCATTCAGCGGTGCAGAGCGAAGAGGACAGATGTATTCAGAACGTACAAAGNATATCGGACGGAATCAGTGTTGTNCAGAAGAATATTATGGANATGGGAACCTATATCTGCATCAATGATGAGGTCAATAAGATACTGACGGTGGATGANCCNGAGGAATTAAACNGGGATGCCAGACTTTGGATGAATCATGCGCCTATGCAGATTATACAGGATATGGTGGCAATCGACGGACAGATCAAAACGGTTGCCATATATCCCGAAAACGGCATCANTCCNTATCTGAGTTGNGTTGANCGGTCTTCCTATATAGGTGATATCNAACAGGTTAAGCAGCAGGAGATNTATGACCTTGCGGTACAGGAANAAGGNAAATTTCTCTGGCAGAGGGTATGGCGGCGGTATCAGTCCGANACGTANCAGTTTAATCAAAGTGANAAGATCGTGATGTATCGTGAGATCTATGATCTGGCGAGAAGGAATAAACTGGGNTATCTGGTGATTGGCTCNTCGGCGGATATNTTTGACGAGATATGNCAAAATTCTTTGCGTGACAGACAGGAAGCAGTNGTNGTGATGAGCGAATATGGCGCGGAACTTGTNCGCTGCGGAAATATAGANGATGAAATTNTATCGGAGATGATCGNAGAAAGTTCTTCNGAGCCNATGGGTAAGAACCTGATTCAAAATACTACATGGAAAAANTATAACATCTACCGNTGCCGTGATGANGAGACAGGAACGNTCGTTTATAAGATTGCGCGCNGGGTAGGATGGGAAGATTTAAGCAACACNATCATCTATGCACCTCTGGCATTGTTAATCGGATTTNTGATCGGATTNTATCCTGTTTTGCTTCTGGTTTCTGATATTGTCTCCAAGCCNTTACATACGCTGAGCGTTGCGATGGAGAATTTTAAGAGGGGAGATTTCAGCCAGAAGGTAGAGGTAATGACGCAGGACGAAGTGGGAGAAGCGTCGGCNTGTTTTAACAGCATGGTAGATGATATCAGAGAGCTNATTGATAAGAATTATATNTTGGCGNTCAAGGAGCGGGAAAGCGANCTNGANGTTCTGCAGGCGCAGATGAATCCNCATTTTCTATATAACACGTTAGATTCCNTGTATTGGAAAGCGACGGAATCGGGAAGCGATGAGATTGCGGAAGACATTTTGNCNCTTTCACAANTATTCCGCCTTGTTTTAAACAGGGGAGACGGAATNGTAACGGTNCGGACGGAAGCGGANCTGCTGGATCGATATCTGCATATTCAGAAGATGCGGTTCGGGAAACGGTTAAANTATGAAATATCACTGGATCAGNCAATTATGGAGGAAGAGATTCCCAAANTGATCCTGCAGCCTTTTGTGGANAATGCAATTGTGCACGGATTTGAAAAGGCCGATGGCAATTATACGCTGTCCATTATCGGGAGCAGAGANGATACNCATATGACATTTCAGGTTATAGATACCGGTGCCGGCATGAGTGCGGAACAGATGGAGGCAATCTGGGATAAAGCGGACAGCCGNAAGTATGCAAGCCAGCGCATCGGAAGGTATGCGATTAAAAATGTAAAAGAACGACTGGAACTTATTTACCATGATAATTACAAGCTTCATATCAATAGCAGGNTAGGGCAGGGAACGACNGTGGTTATTTCCATTCCCTGCGGACTGAAGGAGATCAGGCAGCATGAGTATCAAGTTATTGATTGCGGATGATGAGGATACGATCCGCAACGGAATTGCNAAATATATACAACTGCATACAGACCGTTTCGATAAAATATATCTTGCNGCCAACGGGCAGGAAGCCGTAGATATTATTTTTCGGGATAAACCGGATATTATGTTTCTGGATGTACAGATGCCGNTGNTNGANGGCATCGAGGTTATGCAGGAAGCAAANCGTGCGGATATNTTACCGTATACNATGATATTAAGCGCGTATGATGAGTTTAAATATTGTCAGCAGGCATTGCGTCTGGGAGCAAAAGAATATTTATTGAAACCGGTAAGATCCTCGGATATTCTGCAAATGGTNAATCNGGCGGCGGATGAATTATTCGGNACGCAGGANGCGNTTNGGNCGGAACCGACGGAAGAGAAAAANCGNTTGGTAGAATTAGCCAGAGAATATATAGAAGAGCATTATTACGAGAACCTTATGCAGGTGGATGTGGCGCANCGGGTGGGCATATCCGCNGGATATCTGTCTACGCTTTTCCAGAAGCAGCTGTCGGTCGGNTTTGTGGATTATCTCAACGAGATCCGCATTGAACATGCTTGTACTTATCTACGGCAGAGCTATTTAAAGACTTATGAGATCGCCTATAAAGTCGGATTTAAGGATGAAAAGTATTTTTCTAAAGTTTTTAAGAAGATTAAAGGGCAGTCGCCCTCGGAATATCGGAAATTGAATCAGTAGGCGGAGAGAGGAAGCTGGTTTAAGCGTTACGTTGACGGTGGTTGGCACTGTATCAATAGAGAAGGGTATAGTATAAAGGCAGATGGGGATGTTCCGTCTGTCTTTTCTTGACTTGATTGAAATGGCATGGATATGGCGTTATGTTCTTATTGCGTTCCTATCGGGACGCCGATATAATGTACGTGAGGTGATCGAGTTGACGTTGAATGAATTGATAAAGGAAAAAGGTCTTTCACGATATCGTCTGTCAAAAATAAGTGGGGTGCCGTGGGCAACCCTGTCGGATATCTGCTCCGGTAAAACAAAGTTTGAACGGTGCAGCGCAGTAACCCTTTCCAAGCTGTCAAAGGCATTGGAGATCAGTATGGAGGAACTGCTGTTTATAGAGACAGGGAACAGTGTGGATGAAGAGGGGAAGCCAAAGGATAAGGAGTATCTGGAAACAGGACTGCCGGCAAGTTTACAGTATGCCCTTGATGAGTATATACAAGGGGAGAAAGATCAAGTATCACATATGGACTGCCTGTGGGGAGAACTGTATGGGTCTATCAATGCCTGCCAGTGGGGAGGCAGGATTACACAGGAACAGGCGGATTACTTGCGGAAGAAATATCTGTTCGGGGAGGAGGCGGAGGAAGATGATTGATTTTACGCCATGTGAGGTCAATAAATTTAAGGCTTACGGCGGTGCAAATGGAAATAAGATTCATGTTAGGTATCAGGGGAAGGGAGAATGTTATGAGTGATCTGGCTTTTAGGAGAATAGCAGCATTTATCATTGATTATTTTATTCTTTGTATTGTCTTTGCCTTTGTAGGTATATGTGGAGTTATTCTGGTTATGTTTCGGGCCGAACCTATAAGGACAGCGGCTATGAACAAAATCTTTGAGATTGATATGATGTTTATCTTTTTCTTTATTTGTCTTTTCTTTGCATGGATTTATTTTTTCTTGCTGGATTGTTGTGAAAACATAGATGTGGGGAAAAAACTCACGGGAATCGAATTATTGAGCGATAATCAAAAACTTATTGTTAGCAAAAAACTGAAACATTCTATTCTAAAGTGTATTTTTATGGTTATTTGGCCTATATCGTTTACTTATTATTTAGTCAAACAACAAATGATTTATGACAAGTATTTGAAAATTAGTGTAATCATGAAAGAATGATTTTACGATTTGCACTTGTGTATGTTTTGATTTGCAGGTCAGCGTTTTTATGTAAGAAAACAGAAACGATAGAAACTGGAGAAGGGGCAATACTATAATGAAGGGAGCTTCCATTACAGATATAGAGTTAATTGATGGTGCAGAAAATAATGGGATGCATATTTTGAAGCGGACTAAGGCAAAAAAGTTGTTATTGATAGTTATATGCTGCACGTTTCTGACAGCCTGCACGAGTAAGGATTCATGGATTGACACAACAAGTTACGAGAAGGATTGTCAGTACGATTACACGACTTATAATTCATCTGAGGAGAATAAATCTGAAGATGAAGGAAGTCCGAATAAGACGACTGAGGAGAAAACATCTGGAAATGAAGTGGAGCCAAATGAATTAATTGAAGAATCGAATTATTTAACAGTTGATTGGACTGATTTTGAAATATTAATGGGACATTTTATAGAGCCGGAAGACAGCGGAAGGGGATGGGAGTTTTCTATTGCTGATGTTGATTTTGACGGCACATTGGAACTGCTGGTGACTTTTGCGGCGAATCATTGCGGACAAAATGCCCTTTATATTTATAAGCAAGAGAATGGAAGAGTTTTTTCTTTGGCTGATACGAATGCCGTATTTGGAAAGTATGTCATGAGCGATATAGATTACAAGGCGATTTCACCGTATATGGATATTGATTTATTGGCTGCATATAAAAATCAGAATAATGAATATCGCTATCTTTCTCTGGATTACAGTATTTTTGGCGGTAATGAACGCGGTAATATCGGTACGGTGACTTTATATGAGACAATTTTGGATAAGCAAACTGCGCCGGTGAAATTGGCTGAGATTTCGTATGTCTTACCGGAAGAAACAGTGGAGATGTATTTTCGTGGGGAAAGAATCTATGGGGCCGGAGAACTGAAAGATCAATTGGATGAATACATGGAAGGCTATACGGAGCTGGAAATAAAGTATGAAACGGCTGCGAAGTCTTTTTCAAGGGACATTGTGGCACAGAGCGATGAATATAAGGCGAAAGAGTTGGGGGAATTGTATAAATCACTGGAGGAATTGTTGGCGGAGAGAAAAGAATTGGAAGAGGCGGGAAAAGACACTAAAGAAAATGCCACTTAAAGCAATCGTTATAGAAAAGCGGTTGCTTTTTTTGATGCAAAGAAAGTTTTCACGAAAATGAATAATTGACAAACAATGAATCTGATATTATGATGAGGTTATCAGAGAATTTCTAACAGTGTGCGCCTCGCACATTCAGACAGTTTCTGTCAGATTTTCTACAAATCAACTTAATAAGACAGGAACGGAGAGGCGGCATTCGGCGGCTCATATCGGAATCCTGTCACATATAGGAGGAAAGGATATGAGAAGAGAAAGACGGGAGCGGCAGAGCGGGAAACTCAGAATGCCGTGGCAGAAAAAGGTACATCGGAATGTAAAGGACAGGCTATTTCGGTTTTTATTTGAAAAGGATAAGGAAGCTCTTTTACAGTTATACAATGCATTAAACGGCACGAATTATCAAGATGCGTCAGCGCTTCAAGTCGTAACGATTGAGAGTGCGGTCTATGTGGTTATGAAGAATGATCTTGCCTTCGTGCTTGCGGGAACATTGAATCTGTATGAGCATCAGAGCACATGCAATCCGAATATGCCGGTACGTTTCCTTATTTATCTGGCAGAGGAATATCAGAAGCTTATCGAGCAGGCAGAGGTAAGTCTTTATGGTTCGATGGAGATTAAGCTGCCTACACCGCAGTGTGTTGTGTTCTATAACGGTGAAAAGGATTCTCCCGAAGAGTCTGTCTTAAAACTGTCGGATGCTTTTATGTGTAAAGAAAGACAGGCGGACGTGGAACTGAAGGTCAGGGTGCTGAACATTAATTATGGACATAATATGGCGTTGATGGACAGTTGTCAGACTTTGCGGGAGTATGCGGAGTTTGTGATGATATCCAGACAGTATGCCGCCAGCGGGATGAAATTGCAGGCGGCATTGAATGCGGCTGTTGATTATTGTGTGGCACATGGGATTCTGGATAGTACATTGAGGGAACATCGGTCGGAGGTGTTAGGGATGTTATTGGAAGAGTTTGATGCGGATAAGTATGAGAGAACAATACGGATGGAAGGAATACAACAAGGAATACAACAAGGAGAAGAACAAGGGCTGCAGCGAGGAATCAGCCGTGCAAACAGGCTAAAATGTACCCTATAGAGTGGACACGATAGGAAGAAGGGAACCCCAGAAATAGACACTAAACGAGGGTGTAAAATCCCAATAAGTGGACAGCAGAAAAAGGGATTTCTTTCAGTAGATGATGGTATATAATGAAGCTATCTACTGGAGGAAGATATGAAAGGATATACAGCAAAAGAAATAAAAGAACTAAAAGCAAATCCGTATACTTTAAAAGTAACGAAAAATAAGCTGTATTTTACGGCAAAGTTTAAAGAAGATTTTTGGATCAGATATCAAGCAGGCGATGCTCCTAAAAAGATTATGTCTGATCTGGGGTACGACATGGATTGTATTACCCAGAAACAGATTGATAATTACGTACAAAGGATAAAAAGGGAAGCGTTATCCGGTCAGGGATTTAAAGAAGGTCCAAACCGGACAAAAAGGTTACCGGCAAAAGAGCCCGGTGAGATATCAGGGCTTGCATCTGCGCAATCAATCGAGCGCATGCAGAATGAGATTTTATATTTGCGTCAGGAAGTAGAGTTTTTAAAAAAAATCATTATAGTGGACAATTCCAGAAAGAAAGGCTGATCATGGAGACATCAGAAAATAAATTTGAGATCATCCATGAAACCATTAGCCAGAAAAAAAATCAGTTATCGATAAAGCTACTGTGTGAAATAGCCGGCGTATCGAGATCAGGGTATTATAGATGGGTTAATGCCGCTGGGGAACGGGAGAAGAAAGAAGAACAGGACAGAGCAGATTTTGAATTGATCTTAAAGGCATACAGCTATCGAGGGTATGATAAAGGCGCGAAAGGGATCTATATGAGCCTGCTTCATATGGAACCTCCGGTTGTGATGAATCTAAAGAAAATACGCAGGTTAATGAGGAAATACCATCTTGTCTGTCCAATAAGAAAAGCCAATCCGTATCGTAGAATGGCAAAAGCCATAAGAACAAGCAATGTTGCGGATAACCTTGTAAATAGAGGATTTGAGGATTATGGGCCACGCAAGGTGCTTCTGACAGACATAACATATATTCCTTTAGATGGCTGTTTTTGTTATCTTTCAACGATTTTGGATGCTTATACGAAACAGATATTGTCTTATGTACTAAGTGAATCACTGGAAGTTGATTTTGTGTTGGAAACAGTGAATCAGATGGTAGAAAAACACGGCGTATCATTGAAAACAGAAACCATGATACACAGCGACCAGGGATGCCATTATACCAGCTGCAGTTTTATCCAGCTGGTCAAAGACAAAGGATTGAGACAGTCTATGTCCCGAAAAGGGAATTGCTGGGATAATGCGCCACAGGAGAGCTTTTTCGGTCATATGAAAGATGAAATAGACTTTGGCGGATGCACGACATTTATACAGGTAAAGGCCATCATAGATGATTGGATGGAGTATTATAACAATGAGAGATATCAGTGGCAGTTGGCTAAGCTGTCGCCAAATGAGTATTATCAGTATTTAACAACAGGAATATATCCTTTGAAAGGAATTAAGGGCGCAGAAAAGGAACAATAAATATAGAAGCATCTATTGAAGAACATATTTTCCCTTTTTTCAAAAATGTCCTTGACAAGGGGTACACTTCA
>JAAUZM010000005.1 GCA_014804605.1 Lachnospiraceae bacterium
CAAAACCTTGATAAGCCGGAACGAAAGAAATACGGAGAATTGATCATCAAAATGTCCATGGAGGAAGAATCCGGCGGATGGAAATATCAGGCTTATTTGAGCAGAAGCAAAAAAATGATTAAATGGAGGTTGGCAAACATGATGAAAGTTGAAAAAAAGAAAAGAATCGAGAAAATGTTTTCCTTGTTGCTGGGAGTAATGATCCTGTTCGGGGGTTCCCTGACAGTCTGTGCTTACGAAAATCCCCAAGTAATAAGAGACGTAGATAAGCCGGTTGTAGATGTATCGAAGGATACGCAGATTATGGTAGACTTTGTTGATACCGAAGAAATAAGGTTTTCAGCAGAAGATGTACTGCCCAAAACAGAGTTTGTAGGAGATGACGGCGTATGCTACGATCTGTCAGAGTTACAGAAAAATGCCGGTGCCAGAGCTGGCTGCATACACTCTTATGAGAGCGGGTATTGTAAAGTACATTATAAATATTCAGATGGAACCTGTAAGACGGACTATTACACTGCAGACAAGTGTAAAAAATGTAATGAGATAGTAATGAAAGATTATTCTCATACAGAGACATCAACAAAGTGCACACATTACTAATTTTATTTCATTGAATAGACTTGACATCCGCAGAGAAATATATTAAATTAACGCCAGTACTACACATAGTAGTACTGGCGTTTTTTTGATTATAGTTGAGCTACAAACAAATAGACTAAATATATAGTATATTCTTAATCAGAGGGGGAGTGATGAAAAATAGTACAAAGGAACTTGTAAACAGAACATACAACGAAAAAGGAGAAAATTGATGAAAAAAACAGGTAAGCGAATGAAAAGAGCAATGAAAAAATCTTTGGCAGTACTGTTGATTCTGAGCCTTTGTTTCAGTACAATGAATATTGAAGCAATGGCAGAAGAAGAGCAGATGGTAACGCAAACAGAAGCGGGTGAAAGCGAAACACAGCCGAATGAAGGCGAAAGTGATTCGCAGACAGGTGCAAGACGAGAACGGCCCGCAGGCGGATGAAGATAAAAGTGACCCGCAGCCGGGCGAAGGCGAAAGTGAATCCCAGCCGGGCGAGGACGAGAGCGGTTCACAGCCGAATGAAGGTGAAAACGACTCACAGCCGGGTGAAGACGATAATAATCCGCAGCCAGGTGAAGACGAATCCGGCACAGGAGATAATGCGGCAGCGGAAGAGACCGCCGGATGGGACGGCGTTACCACAGAATCGGTTTATGAAGGTGAGAATTTTAAGGTGACATTTGCGCTGTCGGGATACTGGAACGGCGGTTATAATGCCAATGTGAAGGTCGAGAACACGGGAAAGACCGTGATTGAGAACTGGACAATGGAAGTTGACTACGCCGGAGCGATTTCCAACATATGGAATGCTGTAATTGACAGCAGCGAGGACGGGAAATATATCATAAAGAATGCCGGATGGAACCAGGACATTGTGGTCGGCGGCAGTGCCGAGTTTGGGATCAGCGGACAGGAGAACTTCCCGGGATTCCCGAAGAAATATACGCTTTTAGGAAACATTGCAGGCGTTTCGGAAGAAGATTATTCCATTACATACCATCTGGACAGCGACTGGGGCGACGGCTTCACGGGAACCGTTTCCATCACGAATAATACGGATTCCGCGATTGAAGACTGGTATCTGGAATTTGATTTTAACCGTAACATTACCAATATATGGAATGGTGTCACCGAAAGCCATAAAGGGAAGCACTATGTGATCAAGAATGCCGAATATAATGCGAACATCAATGCCGGGCAGACGATCTCTTTCGGCTTTTCCGGAGACAAGGGTAAAAGCACTGATGAACCGACAAATTATGAATTGAGTTCGCATGCGATGTATGCCAAGAAAAATCCCAAGTATGTGGATACGGACGGCGACGGTCTTACTGATTATGAAGAGCTCAATATCACTTTAACCGATCCGGAGAAAGCGGACACGGATGAAGACGGAATCATTGACAGCGAAGAGGATATGGATGAAGACGGTATTAACAACAGGGATGAGATCGACCTCGGTACCAGTCCGATAAACAGCGATACCGACCGTGATAACCTGACAGACTATGAGGAACTGTACCAGTATCATACTGATCCGCTGCTGGAGGATACGGACGGCGACGGCCTGACGGACTATGATGATGTCAAGCTGGGGTTCAGCCCGCTGCTTAAGGATACGGACGGCAACGGCATTATAGACTCCGAAGAACGCGTATACCAGACAGTGACCGAACAGATGAAGAATCCCAAAAAAGAAGGCGTAACAGCCGTAAGCGTTTCCCTCAGCATCAAGGGCAATGCGGAGAAACTTGTCGGCATCGAGGATGTGTACGAATTTGACAAGCTTTCAAGCGATGTCGTGGGGCTGTTCGGTGTACCCGTTGAAATCGGCTGCGGCGCTGCATTTGATCAGGCTGATATCACTTTCCATTATGATGTGAACGCGCTGGGTGATACCAGAGAAGAAGATTTATCCATCATGTGGTATGATGAAGCAAACAACTGGTATCAGATACTGGATGAAGACAGCGTGATTGATACCGCAAACCATACAGTTACCTATACCACCACACATTTCTCGACATACATGCTGGTGGACAGCTTATTGTGGTACGATGCGTGGCGGGAAAACATAGATTACCGAAACAGCTCCTCCGGGGATACTGTGAAAAAGAATTTTGATATAGCCTTTGTGGTGGATACATCCGGCAGTATGAGTGGTAGCGGAATTAGTATGGCCATTACAGCGATGGGCAGTTTTATTGATGCCA
This sequence comes from Lachnospiraceae bacterium, assembly GCA_014804605.1. Lineage (GTDB taxonomy): Bacteria > Bacillota > Clostridia > Lachnospirales > Lachnospiraceae > UBA3282. The sequence goes on from JAAUZM010000005.1 coordinate 2,806, forward strand.
TGCAGACAGATGATGAAGCTGCTGTTATTACCTTTAACTCATCCGGTACTTTAAAACGGAGTTTTACGTCTGATAAAGAAACGCTGAAATACACGCTTTTGTCGATGTACCTAAGTGGTGGGACGAATGTAAATAAGGGTCTGCTTACAGCACTATCGACATTTGATAAACATATCTGCGATAAACAAAAAATAATCGTGCTGATCTGCGACGGTGATGTCAATTATGTACAGTCAACAATCGACAGATGCATAGCCGGTGGTATCCAGATTTATGCGGTTCATGTCGGATATGTGCCTTCCCACGTGTACTTGAAGAAAATGGCAGAACAGACAGGGGGAGAATATTATTATGCGGCCACCGCGGACCAGCTGGAGACGGTTTTTACAAGTGTCATAGGAGACACAACAGGGCAGATCGATCCCACGGATGCGGACGGAGACGGGCTGTATGATATTTTTGAAACGGCAGGCATGAGACTGCCAAATGGAAAGATTATTAAGACAGATCCTACGAAACCGGACACGGATGGCGACGGCCTTACGGACTATCAGGAGACAGGCATTGTTTATAACGTGGATGACAGATATATCGGACTGGGTCATTCCATCAATATAAAATACTTTGCTATGAGGAGTTATCCGCACCTCCCGAATTCGGACGGTGATGATTTGGATGACGCCGTGGACGACAGACCGCTAATGGCGGACATGGTTAAAGTTGCAAAGCTGGACAGTAACGCTTCGGATCATTATTTAAATATTGTAAAGAGTGACGGTACGACCTACTATGGCGGAGATCAAGGATGGTGGGAAGATAAAGCGATATTTCAGGAGGGCGGCGGTGAATTAATAGGGCAACTGAAGCTGGAATATGATAAATATTACCGTTTATGGCATATGGGATGCGGAACAATTGCGATGAGTGATGCAGAATTATATATGACAATTCAAAACAGCGATTATTGTTTAAGTGTTACTAATACATTTGACAGCGATTTCCAGAAAACCGGATTATGTAAAAAGGATGCTTATCAAGAATATATAGAAAAGATGTATGACACAAAGTATGCAATTGAAGGTGATGTCGTAAATAGAAATGCCGGATTATATCCATGGAAAATGGAGCGCGGATTCAGTGACTTCTTAAAAGTAAACAGCAATCCCAGTACAAATGTTAAGTGGGCAAGATACAGCATGGCTACATATGAAAAAGAGAAGCGGGACATTGTGAATGAAATTGAAAGAATGCTGAATGAGGATATACCGGTAGTATTTTCATATAATACTTTCGATTATGATGATAATATCATATTATATGACAGTATACAGGGAGCAAGAAATAATACTGGGGAAGATGAAGATGGAACAGCTCCGGCAAGTACACCTTCCCATTATATGACAATAATAGGGTTATACAGATACGCCAGTGAGCGGCCTTTGCAATACAAATATATCCTCGAAGTAGTAAGCTGGGGACAGGTTTATTATATTGATTATGATATGTATGCAAAAAATTTAAATTATTTTTCCAATATTCTGTCAGTATATTGATAGGAGATATGTAATGAGAAAGCGAATGCCCAAAATGTTCGTATTAATTCTTACATTGCTGTTTGTAATGATAGTAACAGGATGCGGGGAAGTGTTTCGAACTGAAGTAAATGAAAAACCAGATGATGATATTTCAAAGGCGATCTATGAAGCGGTAGGCAGGAAAAAAGTACATTATTTTGGCAAAAAAAATTCTAAGGCAGGGGAAGTTACTGTGTACAAATATACAGTATATGACTATGAGGATGAAAATCTGCTGAAGGATATGGTGGAAGCTGCCAATTCAGTCATGAAAGAAAAAGAGATGACAGAAAAAATAGATTTGGCTATTCTGGAAAAAATGGCGGGAGGAACTGAAGGGCTAGTCTCATTATGCAATTATTATGAGTATGAGGATGAATGTCAACAATATGAAGCTCTCCAGTGTCTGCGTATCTCTGGAAGTAAACATTCCAATAAGGGAAGTCTTTACAATAAGGCCTCAACCTATATCAATTTGCCAGACATAAAAAGCTTAGTTATCGAAAAAAAGATTGCCCAAAGCGCAGAAGACGAAGGAATCAACTGGTACGAGATATGGCCGGAATTGGAGCATTATAAGGTGTTGGAGAAGTAGTTTTGAAGACTGCCGCTTTAGCGAATGGATATTCGTGAGCGGCAGCTTTACGCTGTTTTCGCAGAGACTATACAGAGCAGGCAGGTACACCTTCCCATTATATGACAATAATAGGGTTATACAGATACGCCGGTGAGCAGCCTTTGCAATACAAATATATCCTCGAAGTAGTAAGCTGGGGAAGAGTTTATTATATTGATTACGATATGTATGCGAAAAATTTAGATTATTTTTCCAATATTTTGTCAGTATATTGATGGGAGCTAAGAAATGAAAAAACGAATGCTTAAAATATATGTATTGATTCTTACACTACTGTTAGTATTGATTGTGCCAGGGTGCGGAGAAGTATTTCGAACAGAAGTAAATAAAAGCCCCGATGACGATATTTCAAAAGCGATCTATGAAGCGGTAGGCAGAAAAAAAGTATATTATCGTGGTAAACAATATAATAATCCGGGTGAAGTTGCTTGGTATGAGTATACAGTGCATGACTATGAAGATGAAAATGTATTGACGGATATGGCAGAAGCGGTCAATGCAGTCATGAAAGAGAAGGAAGTGCCGGAAAAGATACATTTGGGGATTCGTGAAAAAATACCGGGAGGGGGAGGAACTGAAGGGGTAGCTTCCTTGAGCAATTACTATGAAAGTGAAGATGGATGTGAAAAATATGAATTCCTTCAAAACCTATATATCCATGGAACCGAAGACTCCAGCAAGGGAGAGGCCAGTCCATACAATAAGGCAGCAACTTATATAAACCTGCCTAATATCAAAAGGTTAGTTGTTACAAAAAAGATAGCAAAAAATGTGGAAGAAGAAGGAATCGACTGGTATGAGATCTGGCCAGAACTGGAGTACTACGAGGTTCTTGAGGATTAGTTTTTATGGGCTGCCGCTTCAGCGAATAAGTATTCGTGAAGCGGCAGGTTCCTAAAGGGATAGCTATGAAAAGTCAAATTTTCAGATTCATTACATTGTTTTTAGTATTTGGATTATCAATAATGGCAGCAGGCTGTGGCGATGGTCATTACACACCAATAAATAAAAATCCTGATGATAGGATCTCACAGGTAATTTATGACCAGCTGGGAACAAAGCTGTATTATGATGGGAGTTCATTTGATGAGTATAATGAAATTATGTACTATCATTATGTGATCAACGATTATGAAGATGAAAACCTGTTGATAGATACGGCGGAAACTGTCAATGAAATGCTGAAAAAGTATAGTATAAACTCAAGAATATGTATAGTTATTCGAGAAATTGTACCGGGAGGAACTCGTCCAACGGTATGTCTGTCAAATTATTATGAGAATGATTCTGAATATGAATCATATGAAACTCTTCAATGCTTAGATATATGGGGAGCTGAAGGAGGATACGAAAGGTATAATGAAGTATCAATCTATGAAAATTTGAAGGATATTAAAGCATTAACTCTTGAAGTGGATATCAACAGAAGCTTCGAAGAGGAAGGAATCGACTGGTACGAGATCTGGCCGGATTTGGAGCATTATGATATTTATAATGCAGTTAACAGAACCACAACCAGAAGCTGAATTATAGTTTATGGGACTGCCGTTTTAGCGAATGAATATTCGTGAAGCGGCAGCTTCACGCTGAATAATATTCCCCGGAAGATATTCAAAAAGCGGTTAGGAAAATTAAAAAGATTGAAAGATACAGGGAGCAGGAGCCCCGGTTTGTTACCGGCACTCCTGCTTCCGATATCTGTGATATGTACTTGCGATGCACAGCGCGAAGATGATACATGCGCAGGCAAAGACGATATAAAGCGGCAGGATTTCGCTGTGACGACTCATGACGCTGATTTCCTCTAAGATGCCTTCATAGATCATGTAGAACGGTGCGGCGTACAGCAGGCAGTCCGACAGGAAAATGATATAGGCAAACACGCGGAGCAGACTGTGCGAAAGCCCTAGGGAAGAGAGAAATCTGATCAGTGCCGGCTTCATAATTAAAAGCAGAAAAACAGGAATGATCCAGCAGATGGCAGCCGCAAAGACGGCGTGAAAGCTGCTGTGGCAGCCCGCGGAGATGGCCAGTGTGATGGCGCACAGTTCCAGAACAGCAGTCAGGGTAAAAAGCATGACTATTAAGAGATAGGTGCCGAGAGGCTGCTGCAGTATTTCGAAGCTGCCGGGATAGCTGGGGAAGCCGTAGGTGACGAAATGGGCGTTACAGCGCAGTCCGTCCCAGCCGTACACCGTGCCGTAGAGCAGCAGGTTGAGGACGGTAAAGAGAAGCCACAGGACGGCGGACAGCGTGAGGGCGGCGGCGATCTTGGCGGAAATATCCGATGTCTGGCCTTCTTGTGTGGTGAACAGCAGCGGTTTCATCCGTGACTGTGACTCATGAGAGAAGACCGGAGAGACTACGCACAGAAGCAGCACACTGATCAGGATCATTTCGGTATGATACATAGCCGTGAAGGTTTCCCATCCGGCATAGTACGTCAGCTGGAAGCTGTCCGGAAGAGAAGTGATAAGCCGGCCCATCTCCGTGTCGGCAAGGGGCACTATCTTGGTGGGCAGACGGAAATCGTCCCAGTCGTCGGTGTATGCGTCGGAAGCATATCGCATCACAAATTCATTCAGGAAATTAGAATCTGTCAAGCCGATATACGGCTCGAATTTCTGCGGAAAGCCGTAACGGTCTATGATCTGCTGCATTTTTTCATCCGTGAGAGGACCCTTAAACTCTTCCGTAATCTGACGGTCCATCCGCACGGCTTCATAACCGTGATATGTAATACCGTCTACCGTCGATGTCTCCGCCAGAAGGTTCTGGAAAAAGTAGAGCAGCACAAATCCCAGTATGCACAGGAGTCCTACGGGAAATATTTTTTTGTAACAAAGTTTGTATAATTCTGCTTTATACAGACGCATGATCGGTTCCTTTCATATAGTTTATAGAAAATTGCTCGTTTAGGCACGAGTTTGCGAAGCAAATCTCGCAAAGCTAATTCCGCAGGAATTTACATTTGGTAAAATACAGATAAGCATCCTCCAGTGTCGCTTCCGCCGGAACCGCATTTTCCACCGGCTTGTCTTTTGCGACAATACGCAGTTCTACCTGATCTGCCTGATTGCGCAGATTGCTGATCACATGCTGTTTGCTCAGTGCATCGGCACGGTCTTCCGGCACAAGACATTTCCACACGCAGCCCGCAGTTTCGGCAAGGAGTTGTGATTCATCGCTGACCTGCATGATCTGTCCGTTCTTCATGATCATGATCTTATCTGCGATATACTCCACGTCCGAGACGATATGGGTGGACAGGATCACAAGCCTGTTCTTGCCCAGAGAGCTGATGATATTTCGGAAGCGCACACGCTCGGCGGGGTCAAGACCGGCGGTCGGCTCGTCAAGTACAAGTATTTCGGGATCATTGAGTAGCGCCTGGGCGATGCCGACTCGGCGCAGCATACCGCCTGAGAAAGTTTTCAGTTTATTCTTTTTATCTCCTGCCAGATCAACCAGTTCGAACAGTTCATCGATTCTGTTGCGGGCATATTCCTCCGGAAGCGCCTTGAGCGCTGCCATGTAGTTCAGAAAACGGAGTGCGCTGAAATCCCCGTAATAACCGAAATCCTGAGGCAGATAACCTAACAGCCTGCGGTATTCGCCGCCCATCTGTGAGATCGGTACACCGTCGCACAGGATATTTCCGAGGGTCGGTTTTAGGATGCCGCATACCATGCGCATAAGGGTGGTTTTGCCGGCACCGTTTTCGCCCAGAAGTCCGTACACGCCATGTCCCAGACAGACGTTGACATCTTGTACCGCCGTTTTGTTTTTAAATGTTTTGACCAGATTGGTCAGCTCTAATTCGTGCATAAAATTTCTCCTTTATTGATTGCTGTAAAAAGCACTTTGATCTGTATTCCGAGAAGCACCGTGCCGATCATGAGTGCGATGCCCCAGATAAAGAGCATGGATTCTTCATATAATATAGGCATGGCCGCCAGTACCGAGAAAAAAACAGACAGGAAGATCCCGATGATCGCCTGCATCCACGGACTGCGCCTGCCTGCCTCTGTGAGCAGAATGCCCAGACTGGCACACTGCGTCAGAACGAACGGCACCAGCATATACAGTCCGATCTGCAGAAGCTTGATCTTCCAGCGGGAGCCGGCAAACAGGATTCCTGCCGCCAGCGCTGCCAGATTGATGACACCCGAGAGGATCATGTTATATGCTCCCAACTGGCTGACATTAAAGAAACAGGTTTCGCTAAGTTCGGCGATCTTGGAAAAGCATGCCCGACCTATCTGCATTATGGAGAAAGAGCCGAGCACACCCGCCAGCAGCGAGGATATCGTGATCATGTAAGACCGATCCACATCATGCAGTCCCATCATTGCCATCAGGAACAGTACGAGGAAACAGTCGGCGATGTGGAAACCCAGCATGCTGCGGTCGGCGTAACGTATCTGATTCTGCCAGATTCTCCGCCTGTCGGTCAGCAGATGCACTTCTTTTTCGGAAATTGTCTGCCGCAGAACGGACAGGGTGTTTTCCTTGGCATGTTCGTCGATTGGAAAAAGTGAGTCTGTATTTTCGAGTTTGCGATGCAAATCCCGCAACTCCGCGAAGCTCAAATTATTTTTATGATTCTTCATCCGATGCCTCCATGATTTTTCTTAAACTCTGCATACCCAGGCGAAATCTGGATTTTACGGTGGAGAGATTGCAGCCTAAGATTCCGGCAATCTCGTGAAAACGCAGCTCTTCGTAGATTCGCAGGATAATGACCTCTCGCTGTTTGACGGGAAGTTCGTGTAGTGCATGCCATAGGAGCAGGCGGTCTTCCAGATTGTGAAGTTCCGCGTCCTCTTTACCGGCATAGGACACTTCCTCGATACAGGCGGTGTCTTTCTTATGGTGAAAATAGTCGCGGCACAGATTGCGGGCGATGATAAGCAGATAGCCCTTCAGATTCCGGTATTCGTAGGAATCTACATATTTAATGAAGCGAAGGAACACTTCCTGCGTGATATCGTAAGAATCGGTCGCCTGCCCCGTCAGATACAGACAGAAACGGTATATTTCATCATAGTATTTTTCCACGATGGCGTTTAAGGCATCTTTGCTTCCGCTATGAACTTTCCGGATCAGTTCTTTGTCTGTCACTTGCTTATCCTGTGCTTTCTATGCTGTCTGTTGTCTTGTGTCAGATTCGCCGCGGTGATTACTCTGACACTTAAATAACTGATTCTATTATACAAAAGATTAATTGGGGGAAAAGTTTTTTTGGGTGGAGGGCGGTGAACTTTTTGGAGGGGAGAGGGGTTATTTTAAGCAGATGTTGAAAAGGTTCGATACAAGTGTAGGGGCAGACTGCGCAGGACGACTGCGTGAACAGTTTGTGCAGTCTGCCTTGGCACGTTTGAGGAATTAGGTTATGACATCTGTACTATATGGCGACGAGGAGAATAGGGTATGAGATTATATCGGATGGAATTATATAAATTGTGGCATAAGAAGGGGTTCTTGATCTGTGGGGCATGTATGATATTGATTACGGGATTCTATTTTGCGACAACAGTCGGTAGTGAGTCGGCTGCGGTGGACGGGGTGCGGTACTCTGGATATGAGGCGGTTAAGGTCAACAGGCGGATCACGGAGGAATACCGAGGGACACTTACGGATGAGAAGGTTTCGGCGATGGTGGAGCGGTACGGACTGCCCTCGGAGGTGGTGTATGATTATCCGGGATGGCAGGATGGCAATTACCTGAATAATTTCGTAACCACGTATCTGTCAGACGGGTACTTGCGTGATTGGGACAATTATAAGGAGCCGACGCAGGTATATGCCATTGCGGATACGGAGCTTGGCAAAGTGCAGCGTGCGTCAGGTACAGAAATACAATTTGCTTATACCAACGGATGGACGGCATTTTTGGATACGCTGCAGATGGGAATGATGTTGGCGAGTATCCTGCTGCTGATGTCGCTATCTACCCTGTTTGCACAGGAAGGACAGGCGAAGATGCTGCCGCTGTTATTTACGACGCAGGAAGGAAAAGAAAAGGATGTGTATGCGAAAATTGCCGCTGCGTTTACATTGACTATAATAGTCTATAGCATGACTGTACTGTTATGCTTCGTAATGAGCGACTGTATCTACGGGATGGACGGCGGCGGGTGTGCGATCTGTATCGTGCTGTCACAGCCGTTGCGTGCCGATCTGAAAACCGGATACATGTCGGCAAGCACATTTGCCGGGATTATGCTGGGCTTGAATTTTCTGGCTCTGCTCCTGTTATGTGCAGTCACAATGTGCGCGTCTGCGCACTGTAAAAGTACCTTCGGTGCGGTAACGACAGCAGGAATCTTGTGGGCGCTGCCACTGTTAATCAGGATGTTTTTCGGCGGAGTAGGGTATTTCTTTACCTCCTGTATGCCCCTCTTCCTGATTATGACCGGATCGGTCTATGAAGCCGTAGAATGGGGAAGAGAGGCGATGATGATTCCCGTGATTGCCGTAGTGCTTTTGCTTTGTGTAGAAGAGGGATATCGTGTATACAGGCGGATGTAAGTAGGGAAGCGGATCGCTAAGGTGCAAGGGCGTCCGCAGTCCGTGGTGTCTGAGTTTACTATATTTCCTCTATGATCATGAATCCCCATCCATCGATGGATAAGGATTCGCCCTGTCTGATCGGTTGATCCTGCATAAGAAGTAGGGAATCCCTGCCCTGCCATGTGATCGTGGCTGAATCGTCGGAATAGTTAAGATAGTAGGTGATCTCTTTGCCGTATTCGTTGGTTCCGCGTTTGATGATGACAGGGTATTGCACTTCAGGAAGCGCAATATCCGACTTGGTGACTATGTAAGTCAATAAGTCTTTCAACGTTGTTTTATCAAAGTAACATCCCAGATAAACCGCAGTTCCGGCACCGTAGTGGTTCTCGGTGACAGCGGCATAGCTGCCCCAGTGAGGATGATCGTAGTCGGCAAGGTTCTGTGCGGTTGTGGGGGTGAGCAGCTCCATCCAATAGCGGACGCCTTTTGCGGACGGATCGGTCGAATCGGCGGAAGGCTCATAAGGAACAGTATTTTTGACCGAATTCGTACTGTTTTGGAAAATACAGTTTTTCAACCCGACTTTGACTCCGTCAGTAAACTGATCGTAGGTCATACCGAACACATCTGTCAGTCCGTGCGGCTGGTCATCCGGATAGATTTTCAGAACGGGATCGGAAAATGCCGTTTTAAAGGTTGAAAGCAAGATTCCGCCGTTCTCCGTATACTGTTTCAGATGACTGACAAGAGTGTCGGAAACACTGTAGAGCGCAGGGGTCACCAGAATCTTATATTGACTAAAGAGGTCAACATCGTTTACGGATAATATATCACACTCGATATTTAATTCGTAGAAGGCATCGTAGAGCCATCTGACAATATCGTTGTAATTTAGGTCGGGATGGATAGCAAACCATTTCAGTCCGGTCAGGGATTCGTTGGACAGCAGGAATGCAACATCGGCTTTCTTGCGCAGATTCTTAAGGTGCTCACCGTACTTGGCAAAATCCGCGCCGATGGTGCATGCTTCGCGGTAGGTTGCGTTTTCTTTCAGGTTATGGCTTAAGATTCCTTTCCAATAGGATTCGATGGCATTGTGTATAGAGTGCCAGTGCCAGTACATGACAGAGTTAGAGCCGGAGGCAAGGTGGCTGAAGGCCTGCAGGCGGAGCTGGCCCGGATAGTGAAGCCAGCCGTGATTCCCCTGTGCTTCGGTCTCCAATATGAAGTAATTGTCTTTCTTTATGGAACGGGCAACGGCACCGCCGAAGGAAATCTCCTTGCCGGTGAGATCCTGCGCCGAAGGGTGATAGATGTCAAAACCTGCTACAGTCAGCGGTTTCGCGGCTTCCCACTGGTCAACTTCCGGCTGCAGGCCGAAAGAGTAGTTGCGCCATTCATAGTCGAAGTTCTGGGTAATGAACTGGTCGGGACGGGCATATTCCTGTACGATACTGCACTGCCATGCGAGAAAATCCGTCACGAGTTTTCTCTGGAACTTCTGGTATTCCGCGCCAAGGGAGCCGTTGATAGTGCCGCGTACATCAGGAAAGTCTTCCCATGCATTGATGCGGTTGCTCCAATAGTCTAAGCCGAAGGCGTGATTCAGGGCATCTAAATCATCGTGGAATTCCTTTTTCATGTATTCGATAAATTTCTTCTGGGCATATTCGCTGCATGTGTCGTAGGACTTCGTCTCATTGTCAAGCTGGAAGCCGATGACATGTTCATAAGAAGATACTTCTTCCATCAGACGTCTGATGATGATCTCGGCGTGTTTTAAGTATATGGGGTGAGTAATATCCATGTTCTGTCTGCGTCCATACCGTTCGGGACCGTAATGAGTCTCCGTAAGGACATCAGGACATTTCGCGGCAAGCCATGTGGGAACGGCATAAGTAGGTGTGCCGACGATTACCGAGATGCCGTGGGCCGCAGAAGCGCGCAGCATTCTGTGCAGATGGGTGAAGTCAAACACTCCCTCCTGCGGTTCCCACGTGCTCCATGTGGATTCCGCGATGCGGATCACATTGATGTGGGCTTTCTCCATCATTTCCATATCTGTCTCAATCCTGTCGTAGGGCAGGTATTCATCGTAGTATGCGGCACCGAATAAGAGTCTGTCTGCTTTCATAGATTATCGTCCTCACTTTTCTGGTTTTGAGAGTACATTGCTGGCTAAAATTGTAAAACATCTTGCGAATCAGCCCGATATCTGGTAATCTTGAAACGAGCAACCGATTGCGCATAGCGTGTTGGTGTTATTCTATCATATACTTGCTGGGCAGTAAAGGAAAAATGGGATTAATCGGGGGAGCTATGGACGATAAGAATTTGACGATTGGGGATATTGCGCAGGAGCTTGGAGTGTCCAAGACAACCGTGTCGAGGGCGATATCCGGCAAGGGCAGGATCGGGGAGCAGACCCGTAAGAAGGTGCTGGATTATATCGAGGAACATCATTACAGCCCTAACGTGGTCGCGAAAGGACTTGCGCAGAATAAAACATTTAATTTGGGCATGGTGATGCCGGGAGATTACAATGTTGTGGAGCTGCCTTTTTTCCAGAAATGTATGCTGGGCGTCAGCAGGACGGCTTCCGCCCACGGATATGATGTGTTGATTTCCATGGTGACGGCGGATAATATTTCCCAGCTGGAGCGTGCGGTGACAAATCGTAAGATCGACGGGGCGATCCTGACAAGAACGCTCGCGGATGATGCGCCGATGAAGTATCTGATCGAAAGCGAAATTCCCTTCGTGGCGATGGGCAGCACCGATGACGACAGGGTCGTGCAGGTCGATAACGACCATCGGAGTGCGTGTAGGGAACTGACGGATAAGCTTCTGGCGCATGGCATCAGGAACATTGCGTTGATCGGGAGCGATGAGACTCATATCGTCACGGGCAACAGGTTACGGGGATTTGAAGATGCCTTTATGCAGAGAAAAGAATGGGATGGCAGCAGGCGGACTTTTCTGAATGTGAGCGATGGCGGCAGGGTGGATGAGATCGTGGAGAAACTTCTGGAGGAAAAGACGGAGTGTATCGTGTGCATGGACGATTTTCTGTGCGGTTGTGTGTTGAATACCCTGCAGCAGAGGCAGATTGCTGTACCGGAGCAGATACAGATCGCTTCTTTCTATGACAGCACCGTGCTGGCGAACCGTATTCCGTCCATCACATCCATACGGTTTGACGTGGAGGAACTGGGTACAAAGGCGTGCGAGACGCTTTTGCGCATGCTGGACGGGGAGGAAGTGAAGCGGCGGACACTGTTAGGGTACGAGGTGCGTATGCGGAAATCGACGCGGTGAGAAATTAGAAGAGTGAAATGCGGCTGCGTGTACTTGACATACATTTACCGGACAGAGTACAATAGACACAATGGTCGGCAGAAGCCGGCGTCAGAGACGTCAAGCGTCCGAGGAAAGATATAGAAGTCATTAAGAAAGAAGTAAATCAGATAATTTTCATATCTAACGAAAAGAGCAATTATAAATAGTATATAAGCTTACCAGGAAGGTAAACGGATATGCGGGAAGCGTATCGGGATACTTTCCTATTTTTTATAATATGGGAAACTGCTTTGCAAGCTTCAGGTTCGTGAAGCGAATCTCGCACCACTGCGAAGCTCAATTTTTATGGAGGAAAATGATTATGAAACAGACACGTAAACTTGTATTATCTGCGCTTTTTATGGCACTGGGGATTGTTCTTCCTTTTCTGACGGGACAGATTCAGCAGATCGGTAATATGCTTCTGCCGATGCATATTCCGGTGCTGTTGTGCGGTTTCATCTGCGGCTGGCAGTATGGTCTGGCGGTCGGGCTTATGACTCCGATACTTCGAAGCGTTATGTTCGGTATGCCGCCGCTTATGCCCACGGCAGCGGCGATGGCGGTGGAACTGGCAGTCTATGGTTTGATGACAGGTATTCTGTATGCGAAGCTGCCGAAAAAGGTTCCCTATATCTACGTGAGCCTTCTTTGTGCGATGATTGCGGGCAGAGCCGCGTGGGGACTCGTCGGTATTCTGTTGTACGGCATTGCCGGAAACGGATTTACCGCGCAGATATTTCTGTCCGGTGCGCTTTTGAATGCCATACCGGGTATTATACTGCAGATCGTGCTGATTCCGATTGTTATGATCACACTTGAAAGGGCGGGTGTGTTGAATGATTATGCACTGGGGCGTGAAATGGAGGGTTCTTGTGAATAAGATTTGCACCATGATTGACAGTGCGCTGGAACATACGGATATGACCAATCAAGTCAATATAGCGATTGACGGTATGTGCGGCAGCGGCAAGACAACGTTGGCAGAAGAGCTTGCCCGCAGATATGACTGTAATCTTTTTCATATGGATGATTTCTTCCTGCGTCCGGAACAGCGTACCGCAGCACGGTATGCGCAGGCCGGAGGGAACGTGGATTATGAGCGGTTTCGGGCGGAGGTTCTGGATCATCTGACGGATGAGGAAGGTTTTGCCTATCGGCGTTTTGACTGCCGCAGGATGGCGCTTGAAGAGCCTCGTGAGGTCTCATGGAACAGATTGAATATTATAGAGGGCGCGTACAGCTGTCATCCCTATTTCGGTGATGTGTATCAACTGTGCTTTTTTATGGATGTGCCCGTAGGGGAGCAGAAGAGGAGGATACTGGCACGAAACGGAGCGGAAATGTACCAACGCTTCAAGCGGGAGTGGATTCCTATGGAGAACCGGTATTTTGAGGCTTACGGAATCCGGGACAAGTGCATTGTGATCAGCGGCAGCGGCGAAGCTTGAATTTATCCTTGATAAGCACATTCGCGTGCAGTATAATGGAAAACAAGATAGATAGAAAAAGCGGGGCATGAGGGAGTGTTGTCACACATGCCCTTATGTAGAAATAAACAAGAAAGGGGGCGTATACCATGCGTCTTAGGAAGTTATTCACGGCGGCATTGACCGTGGCAATGGTATCCATGGTTTTCGTTATGCCGGTTTCTGCCCACGGGCATCACAGCCGGACGACAGTAGCAACGGATACAGATACAAGTTGCCCGGTATGTACGGTGGAAGGATGTACGGAAGAAGGCAGGCATACCCATGATGGCCATGATTACTGCGGATATGACCACAAAGATGGTTATTGTGACTATTCCTGTGAGTCTGCTTCCGACGATACAACTTCCGGGAAGACTACTTCCGGCAGGAAGGTTTCCCGTGTCAGGAGGCATTGCTGCCATTAATTGAGTGATTTCGGACGAAAGATAAGCGCAGGCTGTCAGTACAATGCTGACAGCCTTTTTATGCCGGGCGGAAAGCAAATATAAAAGAGCGATCCTAACGCACAGCGTGGATCGCTCTGTTTCCTACAGCATGGATTCGATTTTCTCCACCGCGATACGGATATACTCACCCATCGACGCCTCCGCGCAGCCTGCCACGAAATGGTTGCAGCGGCCCGTCGGTATCAGAACTTTATAGGCGCGGCTGGCTCCGATGGCAGCAGCGATGGCTGGTGTGATCTCACCTAACAGCGCATTGGCGAAGACGATGCCGATGGGACCGGCGATAATATCCGAGTCCGCCGCATTGACGATGACCGCATTGTCTCCCGTAGCACCGTAGTCAGCCCCAGCTTTCAGCATAGCCGAAGTGGCGATGCTGTTCGTGCCGATGGCATACAATTCCAGGTCCGCATGACTCTTCTTAAGCTGTTCTATAATAGATCTCCCGATCCGGCCGCCCTGACCGTCTATGATCGTGATTTTCATGGGAAATAATCCTTTCATTATATCTGGAAGAAAGCGACGCTGTCATTCAACTGCTTGATAACGGACTTCAGCTCGTCAGCCTGTTTCGCGACATCCTCGATGTTTGCCCGCAGTTCATCGGTAGAAACGTTAGCTTCTTCCGCGGAAGCGGCATTTTCTTCGGAAATACCTGATAAGCTGCTGACGGAATCGAGAACGCTGATCTTATTCCGGTCAACGATTTCCACGATGTCCGAAATTGTATTGACTGCATCGGCGGCCTCGGCAATATTTCCATCCACATCCTCGAAACTGTGGCTTACGCTCTTTAAGGCGTCAGCTTCTTTGATGACTGCATCCTGAATTTGTGCGGCAATCTTCGTACATTCTGCGGTCTTGGAAGTAATTTCTTCTATGATCGACTGAATCTGCTTTGCGGAAGAATTGGACTGTTCCGCCAGCGTCTGGATCTCACCTGCCACGACTGCGAAACCTCTTCCCGCTTCACCGGCTCTGGCAGCTTCTATGCTGGCATTTAAGGAGAGCAGATTGGTCTGTCCGGAGATATCCATAATCATCTTTGCAGCGGTGGTGATCTGGTTTACCGCATTGCTGACGCTGGTAATGCTGATGATGACGTTGTCGGCGCTGGTGGTAGTGTATTTGTTGGCACTCAATAGGTCGTTCAGAGCAGCTTTAGCGGTGTTGCTGACGCGGGTAACGGTTTCCGTCACCTCCCGGGTGGCTTTAGAGCTCTCGGCGATCTGAGTGATGTTCTCGGAGATCTCATTCATGTCATGCGATTGTTTATCAACAGAGCCCGACATACTCTGGGCGCCGGAAGAGAGTTCGTCCATGGTGGCGCTTAAATCTTTGACGGCCTTCGCACAGTTGCCAAGAGAGTCATCGACGAGGTTCACGGAATGGTCCACTGTGCCGGCGCAGCTTAAGATCATCTCCACAACGCTTACAAGCTGCGTGCGGAGACTTTCCGCTGCTTGTGCAACATCGGATAATTCCCGGATACGGTTCTTATCATTGATTTCGAAATTAAGATTCCCTTTGGAGAGCATAACCGTAGCGTCGCGGATTATATGAATCTGCCTGGTAATCATTTTACCGACAACAAAGGCGATGGCAAAGATGATCACCAAAAGCACAAGGCTTATGAGAAGGATATAAACCAGGTAGCTGTTGGTGGCGGCGGTCAGTTCCGCGCTGGGCTTGCCGGTGAACATCATGCCGACAACGCTGTCCTTCTGTTCGATGGGAATATAGTAACCATAATAGTCCTGGCCGCCGATATTGACATTTCTGGCGAAGTATGCATTGCCCTGGTTCAGAACAATTTCTTTTACCGTATCGGTACACTGCGTCAGAAGCACGCGGTTTCCCGAACTATCAGTGATCGTCGTTAAATAACGGGTGTCCCCGTAAAACACCGTGCAGTCTACGCCGGATATTTCTTTAATATAGTCGACGGTGTCCGTACTGGTGGAAAGATTGGTTCCGCCCTTGAAGAGGGTGTCCCCGGACAGCCTGTAGGTGCCTGCATCAAGCGCGTCGAATGTTTGCAGCAGGGAATATCCGGTGACCTCCAGCATACTTTCGATCTCATTTTCCGTAGTGGTCTTCATATATCTGGATGAAGTGAGGACGGTAACGAAAATAGATAGAAGTGCGGGCAGAAGGCACAACAACAGTAAAATTGAGATGATGCTTGGCTTTTTGTTCATATGTATTACGCTCCTGTCTGGGTAGATTTTTATGGCAGCATTTTAACTTTTTCACTGCATTTCTCTATTATAGTATAATTGTATTTGGGGAAGATGGCAAGAATCAGATTGGACAGGTATTAACCTGTATGAAAATTTTTCTGCATTTGGCAAAAAATTGATTGACATCAACTATGCAATTTGTTATCCTAAAATCATGAGCAACCGATTGCGCAAAGTAAAATGTAACAACCGCGTAAACAGAAACGGGCATATACATCGGCAAGATGCTGTTGCCGGCGCGGGAGGAGGAGCGCAGCCATCGGTGGAACGGGTTATAGCAGTACAAGCAAACCGGGAAATCAGACAATCATCGAATGAAAATGGAGGGCAGGGCAGCATGGATAAGTTTATTGTTAACATCATCCATCGTCCGGAAATGGTACCTGAGTATGCAGAGAAGGTAACCGGACACGGTAAAGAAGAAGATATCGGCAGGAAGGAGCTTTTGACAGAGTCTCTGGATATCTTCAAGACACAGCAGACTATTGCACACAAGAACGGACTTAAGACTACGATTCAGATGACGTATGCTTCCTTATTTAATGATGAAGCAGTGGAACTGGCTAAAGCAGATCATGAAAAGTACGGCGATGAGATCGCCCTTTCTCTGTTGGGACTTCCCTGTGAAGAGTTCCGCGAGAAGTATAAGACCAAGGATTTCTGCATCTGGATGTTTTCCATGGAAGACAAGAAGTCCATCGTAGATGATGTATTCGGTAAATTCCACGACAGATTCGGTTTCTATCCGGAGTCCACGGGTTCTTACTATATGGATGCGGATCTGGTAAATTATGTAAAAGAAAAATATCCCATGGTGAAATGTGCCGTGGCTACATGCTGGGAAGAAGGTCCCAAGGCATATCACACCTGTAACAATTCATGGTATACCTTCATGGACGGCGGTCCGTGGGCACCTTGGATTCCGAGTAAACAGAATGTACATGCACCGGCGGCGAATGAGGCGGAAGACAGCGGTATCGTGGCAATCCCGCATTTGTCCCGTGACCTGATCGCATGCTATGACGGTAACGGCTCCAACTTCGGAACCCATCCCCAGAACGTACTCAGAAGTATGAGCTACGACTCCAAGACATGGGAGTATCCGTATTTGTACAACCTGATCGATCAGTACCGTGATCTGGCAAAATATAACAATGGTTATGCATACAATATGATGTTTGTTGGTCCCGGCTGGATGAACAAGATGGGACGCTGGGAGGCACCCTATGAACTCTTACTTAAGTCCTATGAGGACGGCATGGCATATTACGGTCAGCTCAAGAAAGAGGGCAAGCTGGATGACATGACCATGGCTGAGTTCGCGGATTTCTACCGTGAGAACAGAAGATTGACAGAGCCGGAATGCGCGCTCTGGAGAGATATCCTGTACGGTTCGGACAAGCAGTTATTCTGGTACTGCGATCCTTACATGAGAGTCTGCGCTAACATGGATCAGGGCGGCGCTATCGTAGACCTGCGTCCTTATGCGGCGAAGTTAGAGTGGCCGGTAGGTATCGGCACGAAGCATGTGACGGACGCTTCTTATCCGTTCTTAATTCAGGAGAAATACAGAGCAGGTTACTTTACCCACTATGCAGGTGAGGGTACGGTCAGAAGTGCGAAGCTGACGCATAACGGCGAGGAAGTGGATCTGTGCCTGTGCAGAACGAAAGCGCATTTCTCACAGGAGGGCAACACGAGAATCCTGACGCTTGATCCTGTGGATATCGAGTTCTATGACCTGACAGTGAAGCTGCAGACGAAGATGTACTTCGAGGAAGGCAGCTCTAACATTAAGATCGAGAGAACCATCTTAGAAATGAGCGATCCTAACGCTGAGGTGGAGATCAACGAATATATGGTAGCATGTTACGGCACTACGGAATATTCAGAGGATATGAGCAATATCGTACTGTCCGTTACAGATGGTGCAAACACAGAGAAGATCGACTATGCGTACAAGTGCCGTGAGGCGCAGATGAAGGGCGCGACGGAAGCGATCGCTGTTGTACCGGAGATCGAGACGAGAGTATCCATCAGCTGTGAGAAGAAAGAGGCAGTAGGCTACATCAAAGAGGGCTATGCGTTCTCACCGATGTTCACGTTAGGTTACACGACCAAGTTAAAAGATAAGGAGGTATTTGCGACATGGCTCAATCTGGCAAAGGCAAATTAAATTACAGGTGTCCCTCCTGCTTCATGAGAGACTTAGATATTGATATGTTTTATGATAAGGATAAAAAGGAGTATCATTGCATCCGCTGTCAGTATGTTGGGACGGAGGAGGACGTGCTTGAGAAGAATGAGTTGGTGCGCTTCCGGTATAAGGATGCTATGAAGAGGTTTACGAAGTTTGATTTTGATTAAGACATGAACGGAGACTACACATGAAATTCTACAAGGGTATGGATTTATCTACGCTTTTAGAGGTGGAGCGTCTTGGTGGGAAATTTTATGACCACGGCGCTCCCAAAGATGTTTTTGATATTTTACAGACTTATGGAGTCAATGCGGTGCGTCTCAGGCTGTGGAATGATCCTTATACGGAGGATGGTAAGCCTTACGGGGCGGGAACGAATGATCTGCCTGTTACGATAGAGCTGGCGAAGCGTGCGCAGGCTCATGGTATGGATGTGCTGCTCAATCTGCATTACAGTGATTTTTGGGCGGATCCGGGGAAGCAGAAGGTACCCAAGGCGTGGCGCGGCATGGATGCGGATCAGTTGACCGAGGCAGTCTATTCATATACGCGGGATACGCTGCTTGCCATGAAGGAAGCGGGAGCTTATCCGGATCTGATACAGGTGGGGAATGAGCTGACCGGCGGTATGCTCTGGCCTCTCGGACAGCTGCCTAACTATGATAATCTGGCGCGATTTATCAGCGCCGGTATTCGTGGTGTGCGGGCGGTGGACGCAGATATGCCTGTCATGATCCATCTGGACAATGGCGGTAACGGCGCTATGTACAGAGACTGGTTTGATCATTATATGGAGCGGGGAGATGATTTCCAGATCATCGGACTGTCCTATTATCCGTTCTGGCACGGCACTATGGAAGACCTACGCAATAATATGAATGATCTGGCGGTGCGTTACGGCAAGGAACTGATCATCGTGGAAACTTCCATGGGATTTACCATGGAGGATTACGCGGAGTATGAGAAGCTGGCGCCCGAAGAGCGTAAGGGATATGCCACAAAACCTGAATTGGTGGAGAATTTACCTTTCCAGATGAGTAAGGAAGGTCAGAAAGATTTCATGAGAGCACTGTTCGATGTGATCGATCAGGTGCCGGAACATAAATGTAAAGGGTTCTTTTACTGGGAAGCAGCATGGATTCCCGTAGCCGGTTCCGGCTGGGCGACGGAGAACGCATTGCCCTATATAGAAGAGAAGGGACCATGCGGAAATGAATGGGCGAATCAGGCACTTTTTGACTATGATGGTCAAGCGCTGCCGGCGTTGGAAGTGATACGAGATTATCAGCCTTAGTGTACAATTTACTTGTTAGTATACCGATTCCGTGCAGAGAACCTGCACGGAATACTAGATATTGACCGAAGAGGTCGATTTACGCACGACCAACTGGGGACGAAGCATTGTCCGGCTGATCGGCACATGATTGATCAGAGAATGAAGAGAATAGAAGCCGCATTTACCTAAAGTGGAACAATCCTGACGGATGGTGGTGAGGGGCGGCGTAAGGTGGGCGGCGATCGGCAGATCGTCGAAACCAATGACGCTGATGTCTTCGGGTACACGGAAACCGCGCTGGTTACATTCTGTTATAACGCCGGAAGCAATCAGGTCATTGCCGCACAGGATTGCGGTGATTCCCATGGAGAGCAGGTTGCTTACGTGATATTTTGCGGCCTCTGCTACATAGTAACCATAGGGCATGGTAGCCTCGTCAAAGGGCAGCTCATGGGCAGTCATGCTGTCGATATAAGCCTGACGGCGCTGCTCGGAGATCATGGAGTTACGTGATCCGTTGATCAGTGCGATCCGACTGTGACCCAGCGACATCAAATGCACGATGGCATCGTCTATTCCCTCAAAACTGTCGGTTCCTATATAACTGACAACGGGATTCTTTTTGATATAGTTGTCCAGAAGAACAGTGGGAATGCTCGTAGTGTTGAACTGTGTCATCCAATCATCCTGAAGGGCGAACCCAATTACAAAGGCTCCCACGTATCCGTGCTTGAGCATGTAAGTGTCGTATTTCTCTGTGGATTGGAAAAGAGGAGTGACAGGAGTCACCGTGACATCAAAATTTTCGCGGGAGGCAGACTGACGGAATCCTAAGATAATATCATAGCCGAACTGGTCAGGATTCTGATATTCCATGTTTTCCACAAACAGACAGAGCTTTTTTTGAGCTTTGCCGCGCATTTGTTTCGTAGTGTAGCCCAGTTCCACCGCGGTATCCAGTACGGTTTGACGCAGAGATTCGCTGATATCGCTGGCACCGTTTAAACCTTTGGATACGGTGCTTACGGATATGCCGAGTCGATTGGCTATGTCCTTGATTGTTGTCATAGTGATACCTCTCATCTCTTATATAGTAGAATAGTTGATAATATAGTCAGAAAAAACAGTATAATGTATAAATAATTAATTGAAAACACCAACATAAGAATAGAAGAAAAAGAAAAATAATGCAATAGTGCATTTTATGTTTTGCGAAAGGTTTCGCAATTTTGTATAAACTTTACAAATAGAACGGTTTAAATCCGTGCAAAATGGAAAAATTAGATTAGGAAAAGGATTTCCGTATTGACAAATTGTATAGTTTGGTGGTAGATTTATCTCAGATACGAAAGTTTACGAAATAATCAGTGTTTATTTTCGTAGTTGGGGGATTGAAGGGTGAAGGCTAAATCGTTAACGAGGGGAGCAGGCATATTGTTACCGATATCCAGTCTGCCTTCCGCGTATGGGATAGGAACCTTTGGTAACGCGGCTTTTAAGTTTGTGGATCTGCTCGCGGATCTGAAGCAGAAATATTGGCAGATACTGCCGATGGGGCCGCTCAGTGTGGGGGACAGCCCGTTCCAATCAATCTCGCTGTATGCGGGTAATCCTTATTATATTGATCTGGATGATCTGGTTGAGAACGGATTGCTGCGAATTGAAGAGATTAATTCTTACCGCTGGGGAGACAGCAGTGATAATATAGATTATTCCGTGTTGTATCAGAACCGATATACGGTCCTATGGTCGGCATATGAGCGGTTTGACTGCCGGAATGCGCAGTACATAGCATTTTGTGACAGGAATAAAGAATGGCTCGCGGATTATAGCCTCTATATGGCGCTTAAGTACCATACGGACAATAAGCCATGGTATGAGTGGGAAGAGACGGTTCGGGACAGACAGGAAGAAGCGCTGGCGCAGTACAGACAGCAGCTTGCCAATCAGATTTCATTCTGGAACTTCTGTCAATATGAGTTCTACAGACAATGGGCTGCTTTGAAGGAATATGCGAACCGCAAAGGCATACAGATGATCGGAGATGTGCCATTCTATGTAGCGTATGACAGTGTGGATGTGTGGGCACATCGGGAATTGTTCGGTTTGGATTCTGAGGGTGGTTTAACTCGGGTGGCTGCCTGCCCGCCGGATGATTTTGCGAAGGAAGGTCAGATCTGGGGCAATCCGGTATATGACTGGGACGCCATGGAGGCGGACGGCTTTTGCTGGTGGAGAGACAGGATCAGACAACAGGCGGCATTATTTGATGTTTTGAAGATTGATCACTTCCTTGGGATCGTGAAATATTTCAGTATTGTAGCGGGTGAGACGGATATCCGTGAAGGACGATGGTCGAAAGGGCCGGGTAAGAAACTGGCGGATATCATAGAGGAAGCTGTGGGTGATAAGAAGCTCATTGCAGAAAATATGGGTACGGTTCTTCCGGGGGTCAATAAGCTGATTCACAAGATGGGATGGCCGGATATCAAGGTACTTCTGTTTGCCTTTGACGGTAAGGCGGATAATGAGTATCTCCCCCACAATTATGCAGACAGCAACACAGTACTGTATGTGGGAACACATGATAATGATACGCTTGTCGGTTATTATCGGAATCACACGGATTATGAGCTCGCGTATATGTACTCCTATTTAAATATAGAAAACAAAGAGCAAATATCGGATGCTTTGATCAGAACAGCGTATGCCAGTGTGGCGGATGTAGTGATTCTACAGATGCAGGATATCCTACAGCTGGGAAATGAGGCAAGAATGAATCGGCCTTCTACCATCGGCACGAACTGGAAATGGCGTTTTACGGATGAACTTCTTCCGGAAGAGCGCAGAAGCTGGATCCGTACACAGACAGCGTTATACAGGCGCTGACGAGGTGGCGGGTGCAAGAAAGGACTAGTCCTTTCTTTATATTCTATAACTATAGAATATAAAACCTTTGGTATAAGACGTGGAAACACGTTTTATATAGAAACCAGAAAATGGTGAAACTAAGATTTAGAGAGGAAAAGACCTCTGCTAAATCGGAAAGAAAGAGGAAAAAATTATGAAGAAGAAAGTATTGGCAACATTACTGGCAACAGCAATGGTAGCCGGCTGTCTTGCAGGTTGCGGTAATTCCGGCAACGACACAGCAAGTACACCGGCAACAGACGATGCAGCACCGGCAGCAGACGATGCAGCACCGGCAGCAGATGACGCAGCACCGGCTGATGATGCAGCACCGGCAGATGAAGCTGTAGAGTACGGCTCAGGCACAATCAAAGTATGGGTAGCTGAGAACGTTGTTGAATTTACCCAGAAGCAGGCAGCAGCATTTATGGAAGCTAATCCGGATATGGCTGGTTATGAAGTCAGCGTTGAGCCTGTAGGTGAAGGTGACGCAGCTGGTAACATGATCACAGACGTAGAGGGCGGCGCAGATATCTTCGGTTTCGCACAGGACCAGATTACACGTCTTGTATCCGCTGGTGCGGTTTGCCCGATCGTAGGCGATAATGCAAATTTTGTTACATCTGAGAATGATGCAGGTGCAGCAAACGCAGCTACCGTAGGTGGCACAATCTATGCATATCCCATGACATCTGATAACGGTTACTTCTTATACTATGACAGCAGCGTTATCACAGATCCTACTTCTTTAGAGAAGATCGTTGAGGATTGTGAAGCAGCAGGTAAGAACTTCTATTTCGAGATCAATTCCGGATGGTATCAGCCGGCATTCTTCTTTGCAACAGGCTGTACATTAACTTATGACACAGATGACGCAGGTAACTTCACAAAATGTAATATCGACTATGCATCCGACAAGGGTCTGGTTGCAATGAAAGAGATCATTGAGTTGAAGTCTTCTTCCTGCTTCCAGAACGGTTCTTCCGTAGATAACGGAACTAACATCGCGGCAATCGTTGACGGTACATGGGATTCCGATCCTGCTAAGGCAGCATTTGGCGACAACTACGCATGTGCTAAGCTTCCTTCTTTCGAAGGTTCTGATGGTAACACCTATCAGTTAAGCGGTTTCGGCGGATTCAAATTATTAGGTATCAAGCCTCAGGAAGATGCAGGCAAGCTGGCAGTATGCCACGCACTTGCTCAGTATCTGACAAGCACAGACGTACAGCTGTCCCGTTTCACAGAGGCAGGCTGGGGTCCTTCCAATGTAGCAGCTCAGCAGGATTCTGCAGTACAGGCTGACGAGGCACTTTCCGCACTGGCAGAGCAGCTTGTAAACACGATTCCTCAGGGTAACTATCCTGGTGACTACTGGACATTGGCAACATCTCTTGGTGATGATGTGATCACAGGTACTCTGAGCACATCTTCCTCAGATGAAGAGTTGATGACTGCTCTTCAGAACTTCCAGGATACTTGCATTTCTTACGCACAGTAATATGTAAAACTAGTACAATATTGTCCGCCAGAGAGCAGTCTCTCTGGCGGGTATTGTAATCATATCAGACAGAAAGAAATACAGAGTCGGGAGGTATTTTGGATATGGGAAAAGAAGCAAATGCCGGCAATATGGCAAAGAAGCAAAGTCCGGTAGGAAAGTTCTTCAGCAATCTTGGCAATGATTTTAAAGAAATCGGCCTGACATTCGTGGAGGGAGATTGGAAAACTAAAATCTCTTTTCTGATTATGGGATTTGGTCCCATCATGCGTAAGCAGTTTGTTCGCGGCTTAGCGCTTCTCGCAGTAGAAGTGTTGTTTATTCTTTATCTGGTCGGCTTCGGATGGAATTATCTGAAGGATATCGGTACGCTGGGAACGGTTGCCAGAGTCATGAATGACAACGGAACCTACAGCTATAATGATAACAGTTTCCTTATTCTGCTTTATGGTATCATGACGATTATTCTGATCTTTGTGTTCCTGTTGGTATGGCGGATCAATGTCAGAGTGAATCGGAATGAAGAGAAGCTGCTGGCAACAGGTAAAAAGCTTGCGACGAACAGACAGGATCTGCATTCATTGTTAGATGCTAATTTTGATAAGACATTAATGGCACTGCCTTTTACGGGAGTCATGGTATTCACGGCACTGCCGATCGTATTCATGATTTGTATTGCGTTTACGGATTATGATGCNAATCACCAGCCGCCCACAAATCTGTTCTCATGGGTGGGATTGGAAAACTTTAAGAATATGTTCTCCTTCGGTACATCGGGAATCGGCTCGACTTTCCTTACCGTGCTGGGGTGGACATTGATATGGGCATTCTTTGCAACNTTCCTGACCTATTTCTGTGGTATGGGCGTTGCGATCATGATTAATAAAAAAGGAATTAAATTCAAGAAACTCTGGAGAACGATTCTGGTCGTTACCATCGCGGTTCCCCAGTTTGTATCCTTGTTGTATGTATATAAGATGTTTGCAAATGACGGTTTGATCAACACTTATCTGATGAAGTGGGGATGGATCNGCTCCTATATTCCGTTCTGGTCTAGTCCGACATTGGCAAAAGTTCTGATTATTATCATTAACCTGTGGATCGGTATTCCGTATACAATGTTGATCACCACCGGACTCTTGATGAATATTCCGGAAGACTTGTACGAGAGTGCAAGGATCGACGGNGCAACCGGATTNCAGATGTTCCGCAGCATTACACTTCCTTACATGCTGTTTGTAACAGGTCCGTTCCTGCTTACACAGTATACAGGTAACCTGAATAACTTCAACGTGATCTATCTGCTGACNCAGGGCGGACCGCAGTCCATGGCGCTTTCCAACAAAGCGGGTTANACGGATCTGCTCGTGACATGGCTGTATAAGATGACGGTAAACGATACGAACTANCGNATGGCAGCAGTCCTCGGTATTATGGTATTCGTTGTAACTGCAGTTATTTCCTTGGCAGTATACGGTATTCTGCCGTCTGTAAAAGATGAGGAGGGATTCCAATAATGACAACANGTTCAATGAAAACAAAAAGAGCGATAAGNAATACNATTACCTATATTGTATTAATTGTTATCAGTATCATATGGTTATTCCCGTTTGTATGTATGTTTTTACAGAGNTTTCGTTCCATGAACGAAGGCGGCGGCGGTATGGTAGATTATCTGCTGCCGAAGCAGTTCTCGCTGGATTCCTATNCNTTCCTGTTCAGCGAAGAGAGTAAGTTNGTGCGNTGGTANGGNAATACNCTGNTNATTGCATTCTTTGTAGCGATATTATCGACAATGATGGTATTGTGTGTNAGNTATGCACTGTCACGTATGCGTTTNAAAGGNCGTACCGTATTGATGAGATTCTGGNTGATTCTGGGTATGTTCCCCGGATTCCTTTCCATGATCTGTCTGTANTTCCTGTTAAAGCAGTTCGGTCTGACACAGGAGGGTGCGATTCCNGGATTNATNNTNATNGGTGTGGCAAGTTCCGGTATGGGATATTACGTGACNAAGGGATATTTCGATACNATCCCGAAGGCGCTNGANGAGGCNGCGCGNATCGANGGCGCTTCCAGAGCGAGAGTATTCTTCACGATGATCCTGCCGATGTCGAAGCCGATTATCATCTACGCATTATTGACAGCGTTCATGAATCCTTGGTGCGATTATGTGTTTGCTTCCTATGTGGCATTCGGTTATTCCGACAGCTACAACGTAGCGGTGGCAATGCAGAGATGGGTATGGACCAATGACTATCAGGGCTACTTCACACGTTTCTGTGCAGGCGGTATGCTGATCGCTGTGCCGATCACGATACTCTTCATGTGCCTGCAGAAGTACTATGTAGAAGGTGTTACGGGTGGTGCTGTCAAAGGTTAAAAAATATTGCATTGCGATGTGTAATATATGTTGAGATGTAAATAGGAGAATGCAGACTGTCTGTGGGCGGTCTGCATTTTCCAGATTAAGATTAAGATTTAGATTGCAAAAGGTGCTGTTTATAATTTGCCTTTGAAGGTTTTGAAAGCTCAGTTTTGCTATTCGAATCTAATTAGGGCATAGGAAAGGTGTGTGACAGGAATATGAGAAAGGACAGGAGAACTGTGCGGATTATTGCTCTTGTGATGGCACTGTGCCTGATGTTCGTAACTTCCTGCGGGAAGGCGGAGGAAGTACCACAGGCAGCCGGACAGACGGACGGTACGGAAGCGGAGAGTGCCGGCGGCGCGGCGGACGCACAGCAGGGCGATATGGAGGAAGCTGAGAGTGAGGAAGCGGCGGCGCAGTTGCAGCCGGATATCACGGATACAATCCCTCTGAATGTCATAGACGATAATTACCGTACCTATTATGAAGTGTTTGTATACTCCTTCTACGACAGTAACGGGGACGGGATCGGCGATCTGCAGGGGCTGATCTCTAAGCTGGATTATATCAATGACGGAGATGATACGACTGATACGGACTTAGGGTGTAACGGAATCTGGCTTATGCCGGTTCATCCGTCGCCGACCTATCATAAGTATGATGTGACGGATTATTANGATATTGANCCGGTATANGGCACNCTGGATGATTTCAANGAATTTCTTGCGGCATGTGATGAGAGAGGGATTAAGGTCATCATGGATCTGGTGTTAAATCATTCATCTTCCAAGCATCCTTGGTTTCAGGAAGCGTGTACCTATCTGAAGGNCCTTGGGGATGGNGAACCGAATGCGGAGGAGTGCCCNTATTTCGATTATTATCATTTTTCCAAAGAAGANCAAAGCGGCTACTATAAAGTGTCGGGAACAGATTGGTACTACGAGGGGCAGTTCTGGAGCGAGATGCCCGATCTGAATCTGGATTGCGAAGCGCTTCGGGATGAGATCGCNAAGATTACCGAGTACTGGCTGGATATGGGTGTGGGCGGCTTCCGACTGGATGCGGTTAAGGAATACTACACTGACGGACAGCAGGAAAATATTGATTTTCTGNCATGGCTGACNGATGTAGTCAAAGANCAGAAAGACGACGCATATCTGGTAGGAGAGGCATGGCTCAATATCAATGAATATTCCAGATATTATGCCAGCGGTATGGATAGTCTCTTCAACTTTGCTTTTGCGGGAGCGGAGGGCGTTATCGCAAAGGTTATGAACGGTACATCGGCGGAGAAGTACGGCACTTCCTGTGCATCACTTACGGAGACATTCGGACAGTATAATGAGAACTATATTGACGCGCCTTTTTATACCAATCACGATATGGCGAGAAGTGTCGGCTATTATGTGGGAGAAAATTCCTTAAACCGCGTGAAGATGGCGGGAGCCATGAATCTGTTTATGAGCGGTTCAGCGTTTGTCTATTACGGTGAGGAACTGGGCATGAAAGGCTCCGGCAAGGACGAGAATAAGCGTGCGCCCATGTACTGGAGTAAGGACTCAGAGACGGAAGGCATGTGCGACGGTCCGGCGGATATGGATTCCTTCGAGATGAAATATGACAGCTTGGAGGAGCAGCAGCCGGATGGCGATTCGATCTACAATTACTACAAGAAAGCGATCAAGGTCAGAAATCAGAATCCTGAGATTGCCAGAGGAACGGCAGAGTATCTGAATCAAGTATCCGGAGATAAGGTATGTGTGCTTCGTAAGGTTTACGACGGTTCAGAGGTGCTTCTCGTGTTCAATACGGGTGAAGAGAATGAGACAGTAGATTTAAGCAGCATTACGCTGAATGGAAATACGATGGGAGATACCACAGAGGTACGTGCAACGCTCACTACAGGAGATGAGGCAGTTATGATCGAGGGTAGTGTGGTGACGATGCCCGGGTACTCGGTGCTGGTAGTAAAGTAGCGCGAATGAAAAATAGTTGTGCAGTATAAGCAAAAACCTCGAAGGTTCCGTGCCTTCGAGGTTTTCGCTTGTGTAAAAGGGGAATTCTTCCGGAATTGCTATAACCGACTTGACTTCCGTGATCAAGTCTATAATTAATATAATCTTTTTTTTCGACAGAGTCTATAAATATATTACAAAAGAATAACACTATATTAGCGAAACAAGTCGGAAAATGATAAATATAGCTAAAATATGATGAAAGATTAAAAATATTTTGCCCTTAAAACAAATCAATAACCGAGATAATTACGCTGGCTCTGGATCTCCGGCGGAATGTCCGCGCCGATATTCTTCAGTTTCTGGAACAGGTTATCATAGTGATGGATCTTCTGCGCGAGTTTAATATCGTAGCGGTCCATCGTATCTTTATAGAGCGGGTTCATCTTCAATTTGTCGCGAATCTCCTTGGAGAACGGACAGTAGGTGAACAGAATAGCCCGGGCTATTTTGTTCAGACGGGGAGAACCGGAGCCCTCGTAGAGAACCCAAGACTCATAATCTCTGATAAACATTTCTTTAAAGCTGTTCTTAGCTTTCTGCATATTGAGCTTGATCTTATCCTTAGCATCAGGAGACAGATCATGGTTTTTCTTATAGAACTGAATATAATCGAAATATTCGCTGGTAAGAGAGGCCTCGGAGATATCGTTCCAGCGGGCACCCTGTACACGCTTGCACATCTCCCAGCGGAAGTCACCGGTAAGCCTTACCAGAATGTTAGTCAGATCCTCCATCTGGAAGATGGATATCATCATACGGGAAGGAGTGGTACGCTTACGTCCTTCGATCTCCTGCCACATAACGCCTCTGACACCTACATTCGGCATCAGGATCAGATCAGGAAGAATCTCCACGCTGACATATTCTTTACCTATGCCCAGAGCCGGATTGGTGTAGATCATATCCCGATAGTACGCACTGAAGTCAACAGAACGAACCTGATTAAAGGTCTGTTCCACCTTATCGGCGGATACGAGGGATTTATCCAGCTCCTTTAGGATATTATGCTCCGAGAACACCGGACAGAAGCTGCTGATTCGTCCGAAAGTAATCTTGTTGACGGACTGGAACATGTTCTGCAGTTCGAACATTACCTGTTTCTCCCGATCCTTGAGCATGGTCGTTTCTTCCTTGGCGGTGATCTTGCCGGTTATTTTGAGCTCATGCACGTAAGCCTGATAGTCAGTATCGAATTCGTTACGGCTGGGAGTTTTCTTCCCTTCATAGATGGCATGCAGCCACTCGTAGATGGTAAAAACCTTTCTGGCCGGGTCCGAAGGAATCCTGTCCACAATAGAATAGAGATAGGCAGCATTTTCCATGCCGGCCAGATGTTCGTCCACATAGCCGAAATTAAAGAACATCTTAAGCACCTTAGGCACCTCAAAATCTTGGAGGCTGCGAAGAAATGCTTTCTCATAGACCTGATAGAACAGTTTGGTGATGGTCAGACGTAGTTTTCTGGAAGTATCATCCGAGTTGTTCTTGTCAGTCAGCTTGCTGTACTGATTAATAGCATTCCGAAAGGCGGTAGCTGTCTCCTCATCCACTTTGGAATAGGTCAGAATCGTGTTCATAGAGTCTGCGATATCCGGAACATTATCCGGCTTCACATCCTCATCGGCAGCAGATTCCGTATACTGGTCTAAGGAGTTTAAGCGTTCGCGGTATTCAGCGACACGTTCTTTATACATATTCTTGTCAATAGATGCCTGACTCTCCAACTGAATCATCATAGTGGAGATCGCTGCAATCAGCGTGGTGGAATCATCCGCGTGGGTCCCGATCTTATAGAGCAGAGAGGTATACAGGTCGAAGAAATCCAATCTGTTTTCACTCATCAGCAAATTAATGATTTCAGATTTATAGTCATACAACACACGGCACACGGATATTACTCCGTACACATCCTGACTCGCCTTGAGCAAAAGTCCCTGCAGAAAATCAGCATCCTGATCTTTGACGGGAGTTCCGGCAACCAATTTGCGAAGCTGCGAATAATAGCCGCCGATCCATCCGGCCACATCCTCCTCAAGGACAAGTTCGGATAGAGTTTCCAGTCCCGGCAAAGCGCGGGCCGAGATATTGTGTTTCGTACAAAAAGACAGATACCCTTTGTAGCTGTCCATCAGGTAGTGATAGAAATTATCACAGTCGAAACATGCCAGTTCATATTGGTCCAGAATCTCTTGTAATTGTTTGAACATGGATGTGACAATCCGCTGTGCCATATCAGGATTGGCACGTATGATGCCGGAGAGCTGCGTCGTATTAAACGGATAGGAAGCAACGGAGCAAGTCTCTTCCGTATGATAAGTGATGAAGTGGGAATCAAAGAAAAGCTCACAGACTCCGATGACATCTCCCTTAGATAAGTAAAATTCACCACCGGGATAGGTGGCGCGCACAGTTCCTTTGGCAATTACATGCAGCGCGTTGAGCGCCTGTTCGCTCTGTACAAGGAGCGTTCCCGCAGGAAATTCTTTTACAGCCATAACATAACCCCTTTATCTGCCAGAAGGCAGATACCCTTCTTCATAAAAATATCGTGCACTCAGTGCATTTGAGACCCTTTTGTCACTACCTTTTAGTCTACTACGATTGCGCGGTAATTACAAGAATGAATGGGCGCCGATGACAACGGATAGCAACTTGCACAAGAATATTGCCGGTATTTTGTGCTGTACTTTTATGGAAAGTATGCTAGAATAATATGACGGAGATGTCGAAAAGAGTGTCAATCAGTAATTTGACAGAGATGTCATGTTATGGTAACAGTTCAGCTCAGGACTTTGCACTCGCTGCAAAGTCCGTGAGAATATGTATATTTTGCCAAGAGGGAATCTGCCCCTCGCCGCAGGCGACCTGGAATGGGCAGATTCCGTAACAGTGAAGCAAGGCTGAACTGTTACATGTTAGGGTTTGTATGTCAGGAAGGGTAATATTGATGGATAAGGAAGAAATTGGATACAGACAGCAGCAGGATGATATTGCATACAGGAAACAGATAGTCAGTACCTATAAACCGGACGTGGAACGGTTGATCCGCTATCTTCCGTGGCTGGAGGAAAAGGCGGGGAGCAATGTGGCGGAGACTTTCGAGGGTTCCGGAATCAAAGGGAGTTCGATCACTTTTCCGGTATATGACGGTACACTGATGAGTTTTATCAAAGACGTGCAGCGGACGACACTGCTTGACAGGAACTATCCGTATATTTATTCGAGAAATAGAATGCGGACGCTGCAGGACGAGCTCAGGATGATTGAACGGGCGAGTATTATGGATATGGATATTTTGAAAGGTATCTTGTCTAAATATGTGCTGGGCGGTATGACGAAAGGCAGATTGTGGTCGGAAGCAGTGTACAACAGTATCTTCTTAAAAGTGATACGCAAGATGAAGGAAAATCTGGAATTCTGGGATAAGCCGATGGTGTGACCGGATAAGTCAATAATGTTAAGAATTAAGAAGGAGAAGGAAACAGGAAGAACATGGGAGAAAAATCAGTTCAGAAGAAACAATATATTCTGGATACCGCGAGGAAAGTCTTCGTGGAAAAGGGATTTAAGAATGTGACGATGAAGGATATCGTGGAAGCGTGTGAGATCAGCCGGGGCGGGTTATACTTGTATTTCGACAGCACGGAGCAGATTCTTCTGGAGATCTTACAGATGGAAGCGCAGGAGACGGACGATGTCTTCACCGAACATATTTCGGAGGAAGATACGGCGGCGGATATCCTGACCCTTTTCCTGAAGGAGCAGAAGAAAGAACTGCTGCAGAAAAAGAATAATTTGACCGTTGCAGTCTATGAATACTTCTTCGCACATGAATCGACTGATAAGAACAATATGCTGCGCAGACAGTTCGACGCGGGTGTCAGGGTATTAGAGAAACTCATTCAGGCCGGAATCGCCAGCGGGGAGTTCTACTGTGAAGATCCCAAGGGAGCGGCCACTAATATTATGTATGTACTGGAAGGAATGAAGATCAACGCACAGACTTTCGGGATCACGGAGAAGATGGTGGATGAACAGCTTCTGTATATCATGCAGGGACTGATTGTGGAGTTTGATTAGTGCGAAGAGATTTCAATCACAAATTTAAAGAGGAGAAACAGCATGGGAAATGTGAAACGCATTTATGTGGAGAAGAAGGAGCCTTTCGCGGTCAAGGCGAAGGAACTGAAGGAGGAGATCGGAAGTTATCTCGGTATTGACGGTGTGAAAGAGGTTCGGGTATTTATCCGCTATGATGTGGAGAATCTGTCGGAAGAGGTTTTTGCTAAGGCGTGCAAAACCGTATTTTCGGAACCACCGGTGGATATTCTATATGAAGAGACGATTCAGATTCCGGAAGACGGTAAGGTTTTCAGCGTGGAATTCCTTCCGGGGCAGTTTGACCAGAGAGCGGATTCCGCTGTTCAGTGCGTGAAATTTCTGAAAGAAGATGAGGAGCCGGTTATTAAAACGGCGGTTACATATTTAATAACGGGAGATATTTCCGATGATGAATTCGCGAAGATTAAGGCGTACTGCATCAATCCCGTGGATTCCAGAGAGACGGATATGGTAAAGCCCGATACGCTGATCACTGTGTATGATGAGCCTGCGGATGTGGCGGTGTTTGAGAATATACCGGATCGGGAAGATTTTATCGATATGCCCCAAGCGGAGTTAAAAGAGCTTTACGATTCTTTAGGGTTAGCCATGACCTTTAAAGATTTCTTACATATACAGAATTATTTTGCCGGTGAAGAGAAACGAAATCCGACCATGACGGAGATCCGTGTGCTTGATACTTACTGGTCGGATCACTGCCGTCATACCACATTTTCTACGGAGTTAAAAGATGTGGCTTTTGCGGACGGTTTTTATCAGAAACCGATCAAAGAAACTTATGAGAATTATCTCGCTGTCAGAGAGGAGATTTTTGCGGGCCGACAGGACAAGTTCGTCTGTCTCATGGATCTGGCATTGATGGCGATGCGCAAATTAAAGAAGGACGGGAAACTGGAGGATATGGAGCAGTCCGATGAGATCAATGCCTGCTCGGTAGTGGTTCCCGTGGAGATGGATTACGGCGATAAGAAAGTGACTGAGGAGTGGCTTGTCTTCTTCAAGAATGAGACACACAACCATCCGACGGAGATTGAGCCTTTCGGCGGCGCGGCGACCTGTCTCGGCGGCGCGATTCGCGATCCTTTGTCGGGGCGCGGGTATGTATATCAGGCGATGCGTGTCACGGGTGCGGCTGACCCTACGGTGCCGGTGGCGGATACATTGAAGGGTAAGCTGTCCCAGAAGAAGCTTGTGCGCGGCGCGGCAAGCGGTTATTCTTCCTACGGAAATCAGATCGGACTTGCGACCGGACTGGTCAAAGAGATATATCATCCTGATTACGTGGCAAAAAGAATGGAGATCGGTGCGGTCATGGGTGCGGCGCCGAGGAAAAATGTAATCAGAGAGACTTCCGATCCCGATGATATCATTATCTTATTAGGCGGCAGGACAGGGCGTGACGGCTGCGGCGGTGCGACAGGTTCCTCCAAAGTGCATACGGAGAGTTCCATAGAGACTTGCGGTGCGGAGGTGCAGAAGGGAAATGCGCCCACAGAACGTAAGATTCAGCGATTGTTCCGCCGTGCGGAAGTAAGTAAATTGATCAAGAAATGTAATGATTTCGGTGCCGGCGGTGTATCTGTTGCCATCGGTGAGCTGGCGGACGGGCTGGTAGTCGATCTGGATAAAGTACCGAAGAAATATGCGGGTCTGGACGGCACGGAGTTAGCCATCTCCGAATCACAGGAGAGAATGGCGGTTGTGGTTGCACCGAAAGACGTGGCTGCTTTCTTAGGATATGCTGCGGAAGAAAACTTAGAGGCAGTGGAAGTTGCGGTTGTGACCAAGGAGCCGAGGCTGGTGCTTAAATGGCGCGGCAAGGAGATCGTCAATATTTCAAGGGCATTTCTCGATACCAACGGCGCGCATCAGGAGACTGCCGTAGCGGTGGATATGCCAGAAGAAAAAGACAATTATTTGAAGAAGATCGCTACGCCTGCCGTAGCGGATGCGATGGAAGCAGGGGATGTCAAGAAGGCATGGCTGACTCTTTTGAATGATTTGAATGTGTGCTCCCAGAAAGGGCTGGTGGAGATGTTCGATGCTTCCATCGGCGCCGGCAGCGTGTACATGCCTTACGGCGGTAAATATCAGTTGACGGAAACACAGGCGATGATTGCGAAACTGCCTGTTTTAAAAGGAAAAACGGATACCGTGACCATGATGAGTTACGGGTTTGATCCTTATTTATCAAGCTGGAGCCCGTACCATGGCGCAATCTATGCGGTGACGGAATCCATGGCAAAGATCGTGGCGAATGGCGGAGACTATAAGACGATCCGTTTCACATTCCAGGAATATTTCAGAAGAATGAGCGAGGAACCGCACCGTTGGAGCCAGCCTTTTGCGGCGCTTCTGGGTGCATACGATGCGCAGATGGGGTACGGACTTCCCTCCATCGGAGGTAAAGATTCCATGTCTGGCACCTTTAATGATATAGACGTACCGCCCACGCTCGTCTCTTTTGCGGTAGATATCAGCAAACAGGGCAATATCGTGACTCCGGAACTTAAGAAGGCCGGTAATAAGCTGGTTCGGTTCCATATCGCCAAGAACGAGTACGATCTGCCGGTATATGAAAATGTCATGAAAGTGTATGACACGATACTGACACTTATGTCACAGAAAAAGATCGTATCGGCATATGCGCTTGATGCCAGAGGTGTGGCAGCAGCCATCGGTAAAATGGCATTCGGTAACAAATTGGGCGTGACTGTGGAGAGCGGTCTGGCGGCGGAGTGTCTATTTGGCAACGGACTCGGAGAGATTCTTGCGGAGGTGCCGGCGGAAGTTGTTGCAGAGCTGAGTTCAGTGGCGTATATGGTAAATGCGGAAACGGGAGTGGCGGCAGGAACAACAGATAATGGAGCGACAGGATCAGAGGGAAAGACAGCAGATGGTAAGGCAGACTGCGTAAGCTGCACGGTAGTCGGTACAGTGACAGCGGAGCCTGCATTTGTCTACGGTGACGTGACGATCACTATGGACGAGGCATTACAGGCTTGGACGGACAAGCTGGATAAGGTGTTCCCGTACACGGCAGGCAAAGATAAGAGTAAAGTTTCTTCCGACGTGTATGAGGCAAAAGAGATTTATATATGTAAGAATAAGGTGGCGAAACCTACCGTATTTATTCCGGTATTTCCGGGAACGAACTGTGAGTATGACAGCGGCGCGGCTTTTGAGAGAGCAGGAGCGGATGTCATCACGAAAGTGTTCAAGAATCTGACGGCGGAGGATATTAGAGAGAGTGTGGAAGTGTTCGAGAAGGCAATCGGGCAGGCGCAGATCATCATGTTCCCCGGCGGATTTTCCGCGGGCGATGAGCCGGACGGTTCCGCGAAGTTCTTTGCCACCGCTTTCCAGAATGCTAAGATCAAAGAGGCGGTGAGTAAGCTGTTAAACGAGAGGGACGGATTAGCGTTAGGTATCTGTAACGGTTTTCAGGCGCTTATTAAGCTGGGAATGGTGCCTTACGGCGAGATTGTCGGACAGAAAGACGATTCTCCGACGCTGACTTTCAACACAGTCAACCGTCATATTTCCAAGATGGCATATATTAAAGTGGTTTCCAATAAGTCCCCGTGGCTGCGGGGCGCAGTACTTGGCAATACTTATGTAAACCCAGCGTCCCACGGAGAAGGTCGATTTGTAGCACCGAAGGAATGGATCGATAAACTGTTTGCAAACGGGCAGGTTGCCACGCAGTATGCGGANACAGACGGAAANGTGTCGATGGACGAAGAGTGGAATATCAANGGTTCCTACGCTTCNATCGANGGTATCACGTCTCCNGACGGACGTATTTTAGGTAAGATGGCGCACTCCGAGAGAAGAGGAGAGGGCGTTGCGNTCAATATTTACGGAGANCAGGATTTGAAGATATTNGAGTCCGGNGTAGCATATTTTAAATAATGTNGATGAGAAAGGCCTCATGTTTGGGAACATTCCCTGCAGGAGGTCTTTTCGGAGTGAGGAGTAAAGCGTGGAGGCGGCAACAGGCGCGGAAATGCGGAGTGAAGCGTAAGGCAGCGGCAAACGCAGAAAT
Source organism: Lachnospiraceae bacterium (assembly GCA_014804605.1). Classification (GTDB taxonomy): domain Bacteria; phylum Bacillota; class Clostridia; order Lachnospirales; family Lachnospiraceae; genus UBA3282. The sequence goes on from JAAUZM010000005.1 coordinate 39,503, forward strand.
GAGGANNAAGTATGGGAATAAAAGATCAAATANAGAAAAAGATGAATACAGNGGCNGCGAAGGAGAGTGCAGTCGGAGCGGAGCAGGCGACGGCNGACCAGNCGNTAACAGANCNNTCGGCAGAGGTAAANAGCGATTCTATGCGGCAGGAGTATGCATTTGCAGCAGATGCGAAGCTGCGGGAATGTAAGTACTGCCGGGTCATGATACCGAAGAAAGCCAAGATATGTCCGAACTGTAAGATGGNGNTTAAGAAACATANAGGNATNAAGGTTGCAGCNGNGGTTCTGGTGATTGCGGNGANAGGNNNCGGGNTNTCNGNNTATATNGGNCTGNTGCCCGNCNATGCAGTGCCGGCATGGATGGCGAAGAATAAATCNTCGGANCNGGTTTTATCGGTNACTACGGTGGAGACNCCNGAGACAGCAGCCGGTGCGCAAATCGTAGAGTCNGTGGACGTGGCGGTGGCTNCGGANCTTCCGAAACNGGATGCGGCAGANGCNGAACTGGAAGAGAAGATAGCGCAGTCGGTAAATGNNATGACAGCTNNGAAGNCGGANACAGAANCNGTGTTANCNGAGNAAAAAGACGAGTCNGGAACGGACANTGCCGNANATGGGAANGNGANGNNTGNCAAAGACNCTGNGANNGATTCNGANGAAGANGGNGAAAANAGNAAGNTAGAAGTTGCCNNCAAGGNANCNGGGCGNANCGNTGANGAGTCNGNANTTACNGNCAAGGCGNCAGGGCGTNACGATGAAGAGTCGGAANCGGCCGACAAGGCGGCAGGGCNTAACGGTGAANAAATGGAAACAACCGGCAAGATAGTAGCGCGTAACGATGAAGAGTCGGAAGATACCGACNAGACGGNAGGACGTANCAGCGAAGAGNNGGAAGACAACNGGCAAGACAGCANCNNGNANCAGNGNAGAGACAAAGTCTGCCGGCAANACANCAGATACAGAGGAAGACCGAGNCGATCAGGANGAGATGTTTCCGGANGATATGGATGTAAACGAGGCNGCCTTCCGCGCAGACTGTGTGTGGAGAGANTACAAGGANCTNCTNAGGAATGAGGATTATCTGGGNACGGCGGTTTGGCTGGAAGCGGAAGTAATCTGTCCGGTNGAGGGCGGACTTTTTGATGAAAACATTTACTATCTGTGCATGACGGAAGAGAGTAACGGAATCGAGCGCTATTACATTATCAGGGATGACAGGACGGAGGAGCAGCTTCTCATTCTTGAGGGAGATGTGCTCACGATATACGGGCGCCTGTTCGGAAATTGTAAGCTTCCGGCAAGTCTCGTTGAAACCCGTCCCACAGTACCGGCGATCTCTATGCTGAGCTGTGATTTACAAGAGTAGATTAGTTGAACGGGGCAATCTCTTGTGCTATAATGAGTCGATTGTGCGAAAATTACATATAAAGAAGGAATCAGGTGACAGAATGAAAGCATTCTTAATTTTGGAAGATGGAACTCTTTTTGANGGGACACATATCGGTGNGCAGAAAGAAGTCATCAGNGAAATCGTATTTAATACTTCTATGGCGGGNTATCTGGAGGTGCTGACNGATCCGTCTTATGCGGGACAGGCGGTGTGTATGACCTATCCGCTGATCGGAAATTACGGTATCTGCAGNGAAGATATGGAATCCCGCAGGGCGTGGCCGGACGGATTTATTGTCAGGGAGCTNTCACGTATTCCGAGCAATTTCAGATGNGATATGACGATTCAGGAGTTTCTGGAGGANAATGATGTGCCCGGCATNGCGGGAATCGATACGAGGGCGCTTGTGAAGCTCCTNCGTGNAAAAGGGAACGATGAACGGCATGATCACGACCAACGAGAATTATCAGTTAGATGAGATCCTTCCGAAATTGAAGGCTTACACCACCGGNAAAGTGGTGGATGTTGTGACCTGTAAAGAAAAATATACGCTGNCTGCCGCAAAACAGCTGTCGGACAACGGTCCGATTTCCGGCAGNTCGCAGTTTAGGAAAGAGGAATATGAGAGAGGAANCCGCGAGAAGAAACCGAGCATGGTGCGCGAGCTGAGCGGGCAGGGNTTNAAAGTTGCGCTGCTTGATCTGGGNGCAAAAGACAATATTGCCAAATCTCTCGNGGCAAGGGGGTGTGAGGTGACGGTCTATCCGGCAGATACTAAGGCGCAGGANATCATTGACGCGAAGCCTGACGGCATTATGNTGAGCAACGGACCGGGCGACCCGAAGGAATGTACGGAGGTGATCGCGGAGATCAAAAAGCTGTACGATACGGATATCACTATATTTGCAATCTGCCTCGGACACCAGCTGATGGCGCTTGCCACAGGCGCGGATACTTATAAGATGAAGTACGGGCATCGTGGCGGAAATCATCCGGTGAAGGATCTGGAGACGGGAAGGGTTTATATTTCCTCACAGAANCATGGTTATGTGGTGGATATGGACAAGCTCGATCCGCAGGTGGCGGTTCCGGCTTTTGTTAATGTCAATGACGGAACCAATGAGGGGCTGGCTTACACGGGCAAGAATATCTTCACGGTGCAGTTCCATCCGGAGGCATGTCCCGGNCCNCAGGATTCAGGGGAGTTGTTTGAACGGTTTATCACCATGATGAAAAGAACATGAAGTTATACTAAGACTGCAAAATACGCAGTCTNAGTATAACTAAGTCATGTTCGGAAGAATGCCGCTGGCGCGANCATTCTTTCCGGCGTTAGGTTGAAAGATANAAGTAAGATAATGGAGGTATAAGATGCCTAAAAATCCAAACGTTAAAAGAGTACTGGTGATCGGGTCGGGACCGATCGTGATCGGGCAGGCNGCGGAGTTTGACTATGCGGGAACGCAGGCTTGCCGGTCGTTAAAAGAAGAGGGAATGGAAGTCATATTGGTGAATTCCAATCCGGCTACGATCATGACCGATGGCGACATCGCAGATAAAGTATATATCGAGCCGCTTACGGCTAAAGTGCTGGAGCAGATCATTATCAAAGAAAAACCCGACAGTCTGCTGCCCAACATGGGTGGTCAGGCGGGCTTAAATCTCGGCATGGAGCTGGACGAGTCGGGGTTTCTGGCGGCTCACGGTGTGACGCTGCTCGGTACTACCGCTAAGACGATCAAGAAAGCGGAGGACCGGCTGGAATTTAAAGAAACCATGGAGAAAATCGGAGAGCCCTGTGCCCCTTCTCTTGTGGTGGAAAATATCGAGGATGGCGTTACCTTTGCAAATAAGATCGGCTATCCGGTGGTGCTGCGTCCTGCCTACACGCTGGGTGGTTCCGGCGGTGGCATTGCCCATGATCAGGNGGAATTGGAGGAGATCCTTGCCAACGGCCTGAGGCTTTCCCGTGTGGGACAGGTCTTGGTGGAACGCTGTATTGCCGGTTGGAAGGAAATCGAATATGAAGTGATGCGGGACGGTGCGGGCAACTGTATCACCGTATGTAATATGGAAAATATCGATCCGGTGGGCGTACATACGGGCGACAGTATTGTTGTGGCGCCCTCCCAGACATTAGGAGATAAAGAGTACCAGATGCTCAGAAGCTCGGCGCTTAATATCATCAACGAGCTGGGGATCACGGGCGGATGTAACGTGCAGTTTGCGTTGCATCCCACCAGTTTTGAGTATTGTGTGATCGAGGTGAATCCCCGTGTGAGCCGTTCCTCCGCACTTGCAAGTAAGGCGACAGGATATCCGATCGCCAAGGTTGCGGCGAAGATTGCCCTCGGCTATACGCTGGATGAGATCAAAAATGCCATCACGGGTAAGACTTATGCCAGTTTTGAGCCGACGCTTGATTACTGTGTTGTCAAGATCCCGAGACTTCCTTTTGATAAATTTATTACGGCAAAACGTACCTTGACAACGCAGATGAAAGCCACCGGTGAGGTCATGAGTATCGGTAATAACTTCGAGGGAGCGTTGATGAAGGCAATCCGTTCGCTGGAACAGCATGTGGACTGTCTGCGCAGCTATGACTTCTCGGAGCTTTCTGCAGAGGAATTAAAAGATCGGATGAAGGTGGTGGATGACCAGAGGATCTATATCATTGCTGAGGCAATCCGCAAGGGCGTGGATTATGATACGATTCATGAAATGACCATGGTAGATCACTGGTTTATTGACAAAATTGCGATTTTGACGGAGATGGAAGCGGCGCTGGAAAAAGGCCCCCTGACGGTGGAACTTTTGAAAGAGGCTAAGAGGATCGAGTTTCCCGATAACGTGATCGCCAGACTGACCGGGAAGACAGAAGAAGAAATCAAGAAAATGCGCTATGACAACGGAATCGTGGCGGCGTTTAAGATGGTAGATACCTGTGCGGCGGAGTTCGCAGCGAGCACACCTTATTACTATTCCGTGTTTGGTTCCGAGACGGAAGTGGTGGAGACCCACCCGAAGAAAAAAGTGCTTGTGCTCGGTTCCGGTCCCATCCGGATCGGACAGGGTATTGAGTTCGATTACTGTTCCGTTCACGCCACATGGGCCTTTGCAAAAGAGGGTTACGAGACGATTATCATCAACAACAATCCGGAGACGGTCAGCACCGACTTCGATATTGCGGATAAACTCTATTTTGAGCCGCTGACACCGGAGGATGTGGAGAACATCGTCAATGTGGAGAGACCTGATGGTGCGGTGGTGCAGTTCGGCGGACAGACGGCGATCAAACTGACCGAGAGCCTGATGAAGATGGGTGTGCCGATCCTCGGCACGAAGGCGGAAGATGTAGACGCGGCGGAGGATCGGGAGCTTTTTGATAAGATTCTGGAAGAAACGCAGATTCCGAGAGCCGCGGGCGGCACGGTGTATACTGCAGAGGAGGCTAAGGCAGTTGCCAACAGGTTAGGTTATCCCGTACTCGTGCGCCCCTCCTATGTGCTGGGCGGTCAGGGGATGCAGATTGCATTGTCTGATCAGGAGATAGAAGAATTTATGGCGGTGATCAACCGCTATGAGCAGGATCACCCGATTCTGGTAGATAAATATTTGCAGGGTAAAGAGCTTGAGGTGGATGCGGTGTGTGACGGAACGGACATTCTGATTCCGGGGATCATGGAGCACATCGAGCGGACCGGTGTTCATTCCGGGGACAGTATTTCCGTCTATCCGGCGCCTACGGTCAGCGAGCAGGTGAAAGAGACGATCGCGGAGTATTCCAGAAGACTGGCGAAGGCACTTCATGTAATCGGGCTTATCAATATCCAGTTTATTGCCATGGGCGATGAGGTGTATGTGATCGAGGTTAATCCCAGATCATCCCGTACCGTGCCTTATATCAGTAAGGTGACGGGCATTCCCATCGTCGATCTGGCAACGGAAGTGATCATCGGTAAGAAGATACGGGATCTGGGCTATGAGCCGGGCTTACAGCCTGCGGCAGACTATTTTGCCATCAAGATGCCGGTATTCTCCTTTGAAAAGATTCGCGGTGCGGAGATCAGCTTAGGACCGGAGATGAAGTCCACGGGAGAATGTCTCGGTATTGCCAGAACTTTCAACGAGGCGCTCTACAAGGCGTTTCTCGGCGCGGGCATCAATCTGCCCAAGCATAAGCAGATGATCATTACCGTTAAGGATGCTGATAAAGGTGAGGCGATCGAGGTAGCCCGCCGTTTTGAGAAGCTGGGCTATATCATCTATGCTACGAGGAGTACTGCCGCCGCACTTAATGAGGCAGGCGTGAAAGCGAGAAAAGTCAATAAAATCCAGCAGGAATCTCCTACCGTCATGGATCTGATCTTGGGTCATAAGATCGATCTGGTCATTGACACACCGACGCAGGGACGGGATAAGAGCAGAGACGGATTCTTAATCCGGAGAACCGCCATCGAGACCGGCGTCAACTGTATTACTGCGATGGATACTGCAACGGCGCTTGTATCCAGTCTGGAGAATGCGGCGTCACAGGGAGAGATGACGCTGATTGATATAGCGAGTATTGCGAGGCGAGGGCAGTAAAATAGTAAAAACCAATGTCGTAATAAATGTCGTAACAAATGATGAGGCTGGGATGGAAAAAGGCTAACAGACGGCATATAAGCAGAGATTTTGAATGAGGTGAAAAAGAATTGCCGTATCAAGTTCAGATGAGCAGGGAAGAAATATGAACAGAAATTATCAGAGAGAACTGGATAAAATCTTAGAAAGTATCGGCGCGGATGGAAAGGGTGTGCCGACACTTTTTCTCCATAGCTGCTGTGCACCCTGCAGCAGTTATGTGCTGGAGTATCTGCGGAAATACTTCCGTATCACGGTTTTCTATTATAATCCCAATATTACCGAGGATGAAGAGTACCGTAAGCGGGTAGCGGAACAGAAGAGGCTGATTGAGGCATATAATGCGAAAGCGGCAGAGGAAAGCATGGATAACAGCCGGGAAACGGATGGAGATACAGTCAGAGATCATGCCTATCCAATCAAAGTTGCAGAGGGCGACTATGAACCCGATCGCTTTTTCGAGATCGCGAAAGGCTTAGAACAATGTCCGGAGGGCGGCGAGCGGTGCTTCGCCTGCTATGCGCTCAGACTCCGGGAGACGGCGAAACGGGCAAAGGTGGGAGAATATGATTATTTCACAACGACACTGTCGATCAGTCCGCTGAAGAATGCCGCAAAATTAAATGAAATAGGCGAACAGCTTGCAAAAGAGTACGCAGTTGCATGGCTGCCTTCTGACTTTAAGAAAAAAGACGGCTATAAGCGGTCGATCGAATTGTCGAGAGAATATGATCTGTACAGACAAGACTATTGCGGGTGTGTTTATTCCCGCAGAAAGCAGGAGGACTAAGGGCTCCTTAAGATATGTCTTCACAATATATAAAAAAGAGGATATAATCATACTGATAAATCGGTGCACAAAGCATATGGGATGTGTTGTTTCATCATATGCATCTGTTAATTGAATGACTGGATTGTGTTTATTTGCGGAGGGAAAAATGCCACACATAGATATCAAGTGTTATGCAGGACGAACTGAGGCGCAGAAGAACATGCTTGCGGAGAAGATCGCAAAGGATGTCGTAGAGATATTTGAGACGGAAGAAAGCAGCGTTTCGATTGCGATACATGACGTTTTGCCGGAAGAGTGGAAGGAAAAGGTATGGGATAGTGAAATAGAGCCCAACATAGGTAAATTATATAAAGAACCGGGGTATGATTATAATGATTAGAGGATTAAACCGATTCATTCATACATTGTAAGTAATAAAGCAACAAAAGAACATAAAAAGATTACAGAAAGGCACGAAAACAGCAATGCAGAAAATATTAGATTTGATTTCAGAGGAAATGAAGAAGGCATTCGAGGCAGCAGGGTACGACGCGGAACTCGGAAAGGTTACGCTGTCCAACCGTCCTGACCTGTGTGAATACCAGTGCAACGGCGCCATGGCGGGTGCAAAGAAGTACCACAAAGCGCCGCTTATGATCGCGCAGGAGGTTGCGGAGAAACTTAATGAGAGTGATGTATTGTCGGAAGTATCTGCCGCAGCGCCGGGGTTCCTGAACATGAAGGTGAAGGAGTCTTTTGTCAGAGATTATCTGCGTCAGATGCGTACCGATGAGAAATTCGGATTGCAGATGCCGGAACAGTCAAAGAAAATCATCATTGACTACGGTGGTCCCAACGTGGCAAAACCGCTTCACGTAGGGCATTTGCGTTCTGCCATCATCGGTGAGAGTATCAAGCGGATCTGCCGCTATGCGGGGCATGACATTGTCGGCGACATCCACATGGGTGACTGGGGACTGCAGATGGGTCTTATCATTACGGAGCTTCAGAAGAGACAGCCCGATTTGATTTACTTTGATGCGTCCTATGAAGGAGAATATCCCGAGGAGGCTCCTTTTACCATATCGGAATTGGAAGAAATCTATCCGACGGCGAGTGCAAAGTCCAAGGAGGATGAGGCATATAAGGCGGAGGCGATGGAGGCTACCCATAAGCTGCAAAGCGGTGTTGCCGGTTACCGCGCACTTTGGAAACATATCATGCATGTGTCGGTGACGGATTTAAAGAAAAATTATGATAATCTGAATGTGGAATTTGATCTTTGGAAAGGGGAATCGGACGTACACGACATCATCCCCGGCATGGTGGAGCAGATGAAAGCGGGCGGTTACGCGTATGAGAGTGACGGCGCTCTGGTGGTAGATGTCAAGGAAGAGACGGATACGAAGGAAGTGCCGCCGTGTATGATTCTAAAATCGGACGGAGCAGCTCTGTATAATACAACCGACCTCGCAACGATCATGGATCGTATGGAGCACTATCATCCTGATAAAATGATTTATCTGACGGATAAAAGGCAGGAACTGTATTTTGAGCAGGTATTCCGCTGTGCAAGAAAGACCGGATTGGTCAATGAAGATACCGAGTTGGTTCATATCGGTTTCGGTACGATGAACGGCAAGGACGGCAAGCCTTTTAAGACAAGAGAAGGCGGCGTCATGCGTCTGGAGAATCTGATCCGCGAGATCAATGAGGAAATGATCCGCAAGATTCAGGAGAATGCCGAGACAAAAGGTTATCAGGTAGATGAAAAGGAAGCAGAGGAGACGGCGAAGATCGTGGGAATGGCGGCGATCAAGTATGGGGATCTGTCCAATCAGGCTTCTAAAGACTATATTTTTGATATGGACAGGTTTACTTCCTTTGAGGGAGATACCGGCCCGTATATCCTTTATACGATTGTACGAATCAAGTCAATCCTGAATAAATATACGGAACAGGGCGGGGTGTTGACTGATACAGTCATAGAAGCGGCGGTGAATGATTCCGAGAAAAGCCTAATGCTGGAGGTGGCGAAATTTAATGCCATGATGGAAGCAGCATACGAAGAGATCGCGCCTCACAGGATCTGTGCATATATCTACGATCTGGCGAATGCGTTTAATCATTTCTACCATGAGACGAAGATTCTCACGGAAGAGGATGCGCAGAAGAAGGCGGGATGGATCGCGTTGCTTGCGTTGACTAAGGATGTGCTTGAAGTTTGTATTGACTTGCTTGGTTTCTCGGCACCGGAGAGGATGTAACAGAATAATATTGAGGTACCATGACTACTTATTTAGAGTAAAATGTTTTTAAGAGATATATCTCTTTAAGGAAGTTTGGTCGGTTATTCTTATATATTAAGAAGCGGAACAAATCTTTTAACAGAATCGTGAAAGAGGTGTTCCGCTTTGTTGATTTCATTTAGGCAGGTGCATTTTTTAAACTGAGATGGCAGATTGCACAAAATATATTGATGCTCCTTTTGACACTCGAATAAAAAAATGAACCAATTTCTCACTCGTGGACTCTTATTAACAGGTGCACCGAAAAGAACAGGAGAGAAGAGATTTTGAAGGAAGAAATTCTGGTGGCGCAGTTGCGGGAGGGCAGCAGAGAGGCTTTCGACGAACTGTATGAAAAGTACAAGAATATGGCGATCCATACGGCATATCTGATCACAGGCAATCTGGCGGACAGCGAGGACATTGTACAGGAAACCTTTGTCAAAGTCTGGCTGCATATCCGTGAACTCAAGGACGACAGTGGATTTAAGCCGTGGATGATGCGGATTCTTATCAGGACTGCCTATCGGATCGGAAAGAAGAATAAGCGTGAGATTCCGAATGACGAGATGGTAGAAAGAATGGAAAACCGGACAGATCCCTCTTCTCTTGACAAGGTAATACAACTGGAAGAGGCTGAAATGATCTCTGCGGCAGTCAGAGCGCTTCCTGTAAAGCTCAGAACGGTGGTTGTTTTATATTATTATGACTCGTTTTCCGTGAAGGAGATTGCGGGATTGCTCGGACTTATGGAGGGAACGGTAAAATCCAGACTTCATAGCGCCAGGCGGCGGATGAAAACAATGCTGAAAGAATGAAGAAGGAGGATTTATATGCGTGCGGTACAGGATTTTGACAGCAGTATCAGAACTGCTTTAGTAAAAGAGTGTGACGGCATTTCGGCTTCAGAAGAATTGAAAAGCAGGATCGATGAGACGATCCGCAAAAGACAGGAGGAAAATTCTATGAAGCATATGAGTGCGAAGAAACTTTGTATCAGTATAGCGGCAGCGTGTCTGCTCGTATCCGGCATTACTGTTTTTGCCGGCGGGGCATCCTATTTCGTGTCCGGCAGCAGTATGGGAGTCGAGTACACCGATTATCAGGACATGGGAAAGGCACAGAAGAAATTGGGCTATGCGGTGGACAGCGTGGAGCAGTTTGCCAACGGTTATTCTTTTTATGGGGCAAACGTGGAATCGATCACAGCATACAGTGAGGAAAACGGTGCGCTCTATAGCGTTCCGATGATGAATATCAGATATCGTAAGGATGAAAAGAAGATCGACCTGAACATCAGCGAGAAGACAGGAGATAACATACCCTCCAAGGAGCCGAATGCCACAAGGATATGCGGTGATATTGCGCTGCGATATGATGAATATACGGATAAGATCGTGCCGGATTCCTATGAACTGACAGAGGAGGATAAGATCAACGAGCAGAGAGATGATTACAATATCGTCTATATGTCGGTTACGGTGAATCAGGAGGAGACGGACGGAACGAAGTCAGAAGAGACGGTAACGGGCATGGATGATATAAATATGTCCGATTCGGACGATGTGAAAAAGGGAAGCTATGTCATTTCGGAGGATGGCAGCGTTACCCTCACAACCCATGGCACGCAGGATAACGACAATTATGTTATTTCCGGCACATATGATGAAGTATGTATTCAGCACCGGATGGTCGTGAGCTGGGAAAAAGACGGGAAGTCTTATAATATGACAGGCACGGATCTGGATATGAGTGCAGAGGAAATGCTGGATATGGCGGAGGAGATTCTTACGGCTGAGTAATGCCGGCGCAGATTTAAAGGTTTTACGGCATAAACTTCGGATGCCCGATCAGAGGTTTTCAAGATTTTTGTAAGATTTTTACACTATTTTTATTAAAAACGCTTGACAAGCAGTCATAAGAAATTGTATACTAGCAAAGCGGGTTGCGTGAGTGACCCGCATATAAATGGGGTCTTAGCTCAGCTGGGAGAGCATCTGCCTTACAAGCAGAGGGTCATAGGTTCGAGCCCTATAGGCCCCACTTATAAATTTTATATTGAATATGGCGAGATAGCTCAGCTGGCTAGAGCATACGGTTCATACCCGTAGTGTCGAGGGTTCAAGTCCCCCTCTCGCTATTGCTTTTAAGGGTGCGGAAAGCCTTGATTTTACTGGCTTTCCGCTATCTTTTTGCCCCTGATTTTTTTGGATACATTTGGATACAAATCTATTTTACTTATATTCCGCGTAAATTTGCTCCATTACCGCCTTTTTAGCAGATAGCTCCATGACGTCATAGTTATAGTAATTTTTGTTGACCTCCTCCGTATGCCCCATAGTGAGTGCCACTGTCGCAGGGGGATAATGAACATTTAGTTTGGATGAGAGGGTTCTGCGCAGGGCATGGATGTTCTTTGCAGTGATGTTAGCTTCTACTCCTCGGCGGTACATGGCTTTCGATATATCTGATGCAATGATACGACCATCGGTATCTGCGATGATATATTCGCTATGTATGCCATTTTCTTCCTGAAGAATGTGTATCCTGTCAAACACTGCCTGTAGACTGCTTCCAATGGCGATTCGCCGTTCTTTTCCGTTCTTGGTTGCACCAATTTCATAAGTGCTTGCACTATCGTCATGGTCTACGCGGTGTTCAGACTGCCTAATATGCAGTTCTCCATTTTCGATGCAATCCCATCGCAGAGCAGCCACCTCACCTACACGTAGACCCGTATGTACACAGATTTCGATTGCGTAGTCAGCCATATACAAGGGGTATTTAGTTTGATGCTGATGGAGCGTATGCAGAAGCTCGGTGACTTCTGCATCGGATAGCACACGCTCAGCATCTGGCTTTGCGGTATTGTCGCAGTACGGACGCACGTTTTTTAGATCTACCAGATCGCAGGGGTTGCACTGGATTATACGTTGCCGCATCGCGTAGGCGAACACGCTTTTCAGGTATCCGAACAAGTTGCCAAGAGCCTTGTCCTTTAGATTCAGGCGTTGAATTTCCGAAATGAGAAATTCTTCGATGTCGATGTAGTCGATTTCCCGAACTTTCATCTTTCCGAATTCACTGTTCATGATGAATCGCTTGAAATCGTTTCGGTATTTCCGTAGAGTTTCCGAAGCAATCTTAGGTCGTTTGGATGCGTATTCAATCCAAAGAGGAAACAGTGCAGACAGAGTGATTGTTGTAGATACCTTTGCCCGCTTTGCTGATCTTTCCTTTTCCATATAAAATTTTATCACTTCATTTTCTACCTCTTCTTTAGTTGCTTTGCGGATTACCCTGCGACCGTCAGACTTCGACTTGTCGGGGACGCGGGTTGTCCAGCGGTGATCACCTCCTGTGCCTTGTGTGATAGGTGCTGTGTGCATTCTAAGATATTTTTGCCGTTGCATAGTCCTATACTTCAGCACATCGTCATCAGACAGCATAAAGAGTTCTTCTGTGGAAAGCAAGCTGAAATCGTAGGGAGTGGAGGTCATTTTTTCTCTCATAATCATTCACACTCCTTTCCATATGCCGTTGCACCATTGAAGGGGAAGGAAGTAATGATGCGCTCCGTTGTCCCGTCAGACGACGTATTCACATCCATATAATAGAAACCGCGCCCGAAATAGAGCCTGCCAATTTCCCGCTGGAGATCCCTATCCATTTTTGCAAGTTCCTCAGGTGTGTTTTTGCATTCTTTTGTTTTCTGATCCTTATTCCGCGTTACGGTAACTCTGCAAAAGTAGATGAAGTCATTTCCTTCCTTTTGCTTGATGTTACGCAGGATTGTTGCCAGTTTCCGATGCTGTTCCAGTCCGAATGTCTTGCCGTAGGAGGGTTCATTGCGCACAATACGCTTCTCATATCCCGACGTGCCAAGATACGGGGGATCGATGATGAACACAGTTTTATCTGCCTTGCGGTTCTCCTTTAGAACAGTAAAAATATCCTTATCGAAGATATATACGTTCTGTAACCTCAGGTGCAGGGGATATACCTGCCCCAGATGTTTAGCATATTTCTCGTTAGTTGAGTCCTTATCAAAGCATTCGCATTCGCCCATCACCGAATTGAGGTTTAGGTACAAAAAACGCGCCGCCGCCGCTATATTAGGCGACTTGCTTGGAGTTACCTTGCAGTACTTCAGAATATCAAATGTACGTTTATTCACTTCCAGAGCACGAACTCTTACGATTAGTTCACGGGGAAAGTCTCGGATAACTTTCAGGAGATTCGCTTTGTTCCAGTCATTGTCATTGATGACTTGCTTCTTCTGCGCAAACTCTACGTTTGAGAATATTCCGAGTCCACCCACACAGGTTTCAACTGAATTTTCCCATTTTGTATCTGCTGTTTCCGCGATCTGCTTTATTGCTTTCTGCATTTCGGAGTTCCATTTATTTCCCATAACGTAGAGCAGACGCTCTGTACATTCGGTATTATCCGTTTCCAAAGGTCTACACAAAATGAGAGCCAGTATCCGCGTGACTGTGATAGACAGTGTTTCCGCTCCTGCCAATTTCTCTATCACCGCAAGTAAGTCGTCGGGAAACTTGACACTGATTTTTTGGCAGGTCAATTCCTTTTTGACAGTCAGCAGTGTCTCCAGTGCTTCATCATTCACGACCTGTTCCTCAAAGGGCAAGAGGAGAAAATCATCCAGTCCTCTTCGTATTGATTCGGAGAGATTCTCTTTTGGTAATTCATGTAACTTTTTTATCTGGTCGATTAGAGCCTTAGGGATATTTAACGTTTTGACCGTCATTGCATACCTCTCTTTCCATCTTTCACGAATTTAAAAAAATGAAAGATGAAAGATATAGCAAAGATAATCAGTCAACTGAAGATTAACTGTATATTGCTTGAAAAAACGCCATATTGCTGATCTAGATCCATATTGCTGGATCTTTTTGCCATATAAGTGGATGTGAAATTCCAGATGCGGAACACGTTTTCCCATCTGGCTGTAAGTGGAAAAGATCATACGAGGATTTGATGTTGGATACTGAAACGTATTCCTGCTGATCTTCAGATAAGCGCTGGTTGTATTCTGCAAGTTGCAATTTTGGGGCAAATTTGTAATCTCAGTGATGTGTAAAATTGAGAAGAATGTAGTCTGGAAATGGTTAAAGGAGGAGATTCTGTAGTTTGACTGATATTCAGATCCCCAGATTTTGTAATGCACTCACTGTGTTTTTGAGCCTGATCTGTAACCTTTGGCGCGGCGCGCACAGGCTTATATGCCTGCATTTTTAGATTATATATGCTGTTTCTGGCACATTGCCGCTGTGTCTTGAGTGTGGGTGTAACTTCCTATATAAATGTATCTGCTCTGTCAGTCAGCGGGAAAGACACGGTTACAATAATAAATTTGGAATAAGTGTATTGATTTTATTGATATTTTTTTCAGACAATTGATATGAAAATAATATATTTTATATTAGTGACACAGACGACAATTCCTATAACAATATATTATTTTAGTACATACAATAACAATGTTCAGTACTTAAGTTACTGCTGATAGTTCTTTAACTCTATATATAGTTAGTATAAATAATATTATTAATGATCAGGGTACTTCTAAGGGGTGGAGGGCGGGAGGCAGTCCGTCATTGATATCCCTGACTATCATTAGTTTATTATATTTTCTTTAGGTATTATTATAACTGCCATCTATTTCTCCATCATCCAAGTTCTGTTCCTATCTTTACTTATTTCCTACTTTTACTTAAAAAATGTCTCAGTCTGTCCCGCGAGCCAATTCTGACCGCGCCATCCCGCGCACTGGCACTGCCAGATATTTCTTCAGTTCTTCCCGTCAGTTTTTTCATGGTTTTTGTAGATTCTGTTTCCCGTCTAGGGGGTACTGTGTCCAGCCATCTATTAATTAGTGGCGTTGCCGTTCTGCGTAGTCCGCGCATTTCATTTCATATGCAGCATAACCGACAAACACACTTCTCACTTTATCATATATTTTTGTGTACTTTAGAGTGTATAAACAAGTTGAATAACTCCCCCGCCAGAGGTATAGTAGACACACCGAAAGAGAACAAATGTACGGACGAAGGAGGAAAAAGGTTATGAGGACACAAAAATTTGGTATCGAGATTGAAATGACGGGGATCACGAGAGAGCGGGCAGCACAGGTGATTGCAAAGTATTTTGGCACTACATCTTCTTATGTAGGGGGTAGCTACAGTACCTATCGTGCGACTGACCGTCAGGGACGTATCTGGAAGGCTATGTCCGATTCTTCCATCACCTGCCAAAAGAAGACGGAGGCAGGCGGGAAGAGCATGGCGGGGCGCGACTACTCGACTGAGATTGTCAGCCCGATCCTCACTTATGCGGACATCGCAGATCTGCAGGAGGTGGTCAGACAGCTCCGCCACGCAGGAGCATTTGTGAACAAGTCCTGCGGCATCCATGTCCACGTGGATGCCAGCCGCCACACACCGCAGACTTTGAAGAATCTCGTCAATCTTATGGCTCAGAAGGAGGATATCTTGTATCGGGCACTGCAGATCGCGCCTGAGAGGTTGCAGTATTGCCAGAAGGTCAATGAGGTTCTTTTGGGGGTAATTAACAGCCGTAAGCCGCAGACACTGGCTGAACTGGCGGACATGTGGTATGGGGACGCAGATGTATACAGAACTGCCCATTATAATCCGAGCCGCTACCGTGGTTTGAATCTCCATGCGACCTTTACCAAAGGCACAGTGGAGTTCCGGCTCTTCAATTCCACCACTCATGCAGGGGAGATCAAATCCTATATCCAGTTCTGTCTGGCACTCAGCCATCAGGCACTGACGCAGAAAAAAGCCAGTTGCCGCAGGAGCGTGACGGATAATGAAAAATATTGTATGCGCTGTTGGCTTCTCAGGCTCGGTTTGAACGGCGATGAGTTCAAGACATGCCGTCACCATATGACCAAGAACCTGACAGGAGATTCCGCATGGCGGCATGGGAGGTGCGCGTGAGCGCATCCCCTGTTGGGGTATTTTCACGAACACATTGATATAATAAGAAGGAGGAGATCAGTTATGGCACAAAGCACACTTTATATCTCGTATGGAAGTAATTTAAATATCAGACAGATGTCATTCCGTTGCCCCGATGCGGAGGCAGTCGGCACAGGGGTTATCCCAGACTATCGGCTCACTTTTAAGGCGTTGGGGGCGAGTGCCTTTGCCACCATCGAGCCCTGTGAGGGTGAGTCCGTCCCTGTGGCGGTCTGGCAGATCAGCAGACGGGATGAGGCGGCACTTGACCGCTATGAGGGGTATCCGACTCACTATACGCGGGAGCAGATGGATGTCCTGATGGATGATGGTGAGTGTATCAAGGGTCTGGTATATGTGATGAATCTCCGCGCAGTGCCGCGCCTGCCGTCTCAGGGGTATTTTGAGGCAGTCCTGTCGGGATACCGCAGTTTCGGCTTAGACGAACAAAAGCTCTATGACGCTTGGCGAGGTGTGGAGTCTGGGGGTATTCCCTACGGCAGTGCCCTGAAGCACTACAGACAGGTGAAAGGTTTAACACAGGCACAGCTTGCAGAGGCTGCGGAGGTTTCCCTCAAGACGCTCCAAAAATATGAAAGCGGCGAGCGGAGCATCCAGAGGGCACGTACCGACACAGTTCTGAGGCTGGCTGGGGTACTGGAGGTATCGCCCTATCTTCTGTCGGGGACTTGAGCCATTCTCATAAATTTGCCAGATATGAAAAGCACTGTTTTGTCACGAGTAAGGTGACAAGATGGTGCTCTTTATTTTACAACATGACGTTGTGCAGATATGGCAGTTGCTCCACGATACGTTTATTTGAGACTCGCGAAACACACCTTGAGGCTGATTACTTTTTGGATTCCCCCGTTTTGGCTGATTAAAAATGGGATTACTTTTTGGGGGTAGAAGTAAACAACAGCCCATACCCTGCTTCCAAAAGTGCGGTTTTATGCGGCTTTGCACGGGGGTTTTGAAAATCTTTTTTATTATAGTTGATTGAATCGGGCAGTGTCTGGGGTATGCACCCGTGGTGCTGAGCGTGCGCAGACAGGACATAGATGAAGGCTGAACCTAGTTTGGCTTCCGTGTTTTAAAACACACTTGCCCGTTCCCATCTGTCCTGCCCTGTTATGATCTGGTATTTTAGATCAAGTGATTTTGTGCCTGTTATGCGGATTGTCTGCTATTGTTTGCAGTAAAAATATTTTTTTAAGGAGCAGATGGTCATGGCAAAGACAAACACGAAACACAGCGGCAGTAATAGCGGCAGTCAAAATGACAGCAGGAAATATGGTGTGATCTTCCAGCAAACCGAGGCTCACGTCGTGCGCAAGATGGGGGTAGCCGATGAAAATATCGTTGGTGCCAGTGAACTGAATGCGCTTCTGGAGCATATGGCGGCGGGCGATACGCTGTGCGTCCCGACCCTGTCCTCGTTTGCGGGCGGGGCATACGACCTTTTTTGCAAGATGCTTTTTCTGTCAGGGCGCGGGATCGAATTCCAGTCGGGGAATGAGCATTACCTGAATTTTTCCTCCATTCATCCCCTTTCCGCAGTTACAGTCGAGACATTGAAGGAGTTTGCGGCGCGGGAGGTTGAATTTGTAAAGTGGATAAACTGCAGCAAACTGCCTGATACCGCAAAAATTCCGTTAATCAATCGGATTCGGTCTGAGTCGCTGGCTGATATCATGTTGGTTTTCAAGAACAACGGGATCAAGAAGAAGGGGAACTGACCGTGTACTGCACGGGTTGCCCCTGTGCACCCGTACCGCCCTCACACGCCGCTTTTATGCCGCTGGGGTAGTACGGGTGCTTTTTTATGCTCTTGCGTGTATTTGGGGCTGACGTGTGTCTGCGTTTCTGGTTCTTTGGGGTATCCTCTTGTGGCATGGTTTCCTGCCGCCGCTTTCCGTGTCACTGGAGTCATTTTCCCGATTTTGGGATGTGTCATCATTTTGGGTAGGTCTATTGGCACAGTCTGGATGCCGTTCTAAATCAATTGTCGCAATCATTAGATCTATTCCTGCGGATCGGCATCCGCAGAGTCAGGAGGTTACCGTGAAGGTTGGATATGTCAGAGTCAGCACAGAAGAACAGAACACAGCCAGACAGGAAGTTATTATGCAGGAGTTGGGCGTTGAAAAGGTCTTTATCGAAAAGGTGTCGGGCAAAACACAGCGCGGCAGAGAGGAGTTAGAGAAAATGCTCCAGTATGTCCGTGAGGGTGATGCTGTGGTGGTTGAGTCAATTTCCCGTATTGCCCGTAATACAAAAGATCTGCTTGGTATCGTGGATCGGCTGAATGAAAAGGGGGTAGATTTCACGTCCCGTAAAGAAGATATCGACACAAACACACCATCGGGGAAATTCATGCTGACAGTATTCGGCGCAATAGCACAGCTGGAGCGTGAGTACATCTTAGACCGCCAGCGAGAAGGCATAGAAATTGCCAGACAGAATGGGAAGTATTTAGGGCGTAAGCCTATTGTCATTGACGAGGAAAAATTTAAAGAGGTGTACGCCAGATGGAAGTCTGGAGAGATTCAGGGGGTATCGGCAATGCGTGAGCTGGGTCTGAAGCCATCCACCTTTTATCGGCGTGTGAGGGATTATGAAGCCAAAATAATTTCCAGTAATACGGAGATGTTAGTTCGGTATGAAGATAAAAAATAAAGCGGCAGATGCCGCTTTACTTTTCGCTTGTCAGGTTTTGCCGCGTATGCTACAATGTTTTTGAGAATTCAAGGACGTAAAGGTGTACCACCTAGCACTGCTCCCAACAGTGCTAGGCAAGGGATGGTATCTGAGGTACCACACACAATACAGACACAAGGTCTGCGATACACACATAAGTATTATATAAAGTTGCAATGAAAAAAACAATTGCTTTTTATGTGTCAGTTGCGCAGATCATGCCTGACCTTAGTATAAATACGGGGTGATGTTGTGGTTGTGGACGCACAAGCCAGCTCACCCCGTCTTTGGTTCTCACTGAGTTATCCCTGCCCGATGGCGGTCTGTTCCGCCATTGAGGGGTAGCTTGCGTGAGAGTCGGAGTTTTTGAAAGAGGACTGCGATTATTCGTCGAGTCCTTTTTTTGTGCTTCGGAAAATACTAAGGAGAAGGAGGAGCAATGTGAACAGCAATGATATCTTTAAGCTTCTGGCATGTGTTGGAAAAGCTACTGCCAGAAAACTTCCTGAGATAATCGAGCCCCTGCCTGTATATGGGAAAGTATTGGGCAGTGCTTTAGCCGCGTTCAGGCAGGGGTTTGATGATTATCGTAACCAGAAAATATCTGCTGAAGAATATGGGCAGATCAAATCGGCTTTTGATGATACCGTCAAAGAAGAAGCGGCACAGGTGAAACCGCCGACTTATATGGACTGCGTAATATTCCGCTGTAAATCGGGGTATACCTTATCGGATGCCCAGCGGGGTATGCTGGCAGATGTCTTTGCGGGTGAAGAGGATGAAGAGACAGGGATCGTCAGCGGCTTTATTGAGGACTATATGGGTGGCATGATCTCTGAAGATGAAGATTATTCCATAGGTGATGATTATGTCAGCCTGAATTTTATGGAGTATGATGAATATCCCTATGATGAAGAAGTCCTGTGCCAGCTAAAACAGGCTCTTAACAGGCTTGTAGGCTGTGATGCATTCGATTATTTTGTTGCATCGGGGCATGAAGTGAGTCACGACATATGATGAAAATGAAAGAGGAGACTGTTTCGATGAAGAAGAAATTTTTAACAATTATACTTACGGTGTCTGTGTCTGCATCTGCGCTTGCAGGATGCGGTAATGCCGCAGAGCCTGCAAACAGTAGCAGTATAGTAAATGAAAAATCTACGGTGGCGGGTACTGACTCATATACCAGCAGTCAGGAGGATTCGCACTCTATGGCTGAATCTTCCGAGGATGTGGCAGTTGATGACAAACCTGCGCAGGGCAGTATAGGGGAGTCGGGACTTCCTTATTACGAGCTGGGCTTCTCTCCCGAGGATTTCACAATCTATGGCTTTAGCGTTTACAGTGGCATGACGGCGGATGAGATGTATGATGTAATTGATCTGCCAGATGATTTGGATTTCAGCAACAGTGGCAATGATGGATGGTCTAAGTATAAGACTAACTCTGATACGCTTACTTTTGCTCTGCACACACCAGAAGAGGCAGGTGGTTTTGTGCATTATGCAACTGATGGGAGTGGTACGTCAATACAAATTTTTCACTGGGAAGGACTTACCATAGCCGATGCGGATTTTATTCAATGTCCGATTATTCCGTGGAAAACCACGCTAACCGAAGCAATAGAGGCATTGGGAATTCGGGATTTGCTTGAAGCGATGGGAATACAAGCTACTTCTTTTGAAGCTAGTGATATATTTGAATTTGAGTCGCAGTTTAGCGAAAAGAGTTATTGCCATACTAGCTGGTGGGATGGTAGTAATCAAGGTAGTATTGAGGTGTTCTGGTATGATGAAAAGGGACAAAAAGTCTCCTTTGACATAGATTTCATAAACGATGTGATATCTTGTGTTACCATTCGGTTGGTTTAACTCAGATTGGTTTAAAGAAAACAGGCTCGGTCAGGGGTAGTTACACTGCAGAGCCTGTTTTGTTATATGCGGATTGCTAATCAGATTTTACAAAACGAAATATAATCAATTTGTTTTCATTATTTGATAATAGATTTGGATGCAAATTGGATACAGAGGCGTGACGATGTGCTGAACCTCCCTTCTTTACTGGATTTTTATTTTGCGAGAGCGGTTCAAGTCCCCCTCTCGCTATTGCCTTTAAAAGTGCGGAAACGCTGGTGGATACGGCGTTTCCGTTTTTTTTGCCCCTGATCTTTATGGATACAAATTGGATACAGAGGCGTGATGATGTGCTGAACCTCCCCGTTTTACTGAATTTTTATTTTGCGAGAGCGGTTCAAGACCTCCCACGCTATTTAATAACACCGCAGGAATGTGGTGTTTTTTATTTCATGTTGCATTTCGTGTTGCATAGTTGTGAAAAATGGGGTTTTGCAAAATGTTCAGCTGAATTGAATATATTATTTATATAAGTAGTATTAGCGGGGATGGAAATATGATATACTCAAACCAATAAATAGGTTAAAAGATGGAGTTTTTATGGAGAAAAGGAATTTCGGAAATAAAAGATGGAAGATTTGGCTGGCAGCTATTGTCGGTATCATTGCAATGCTTGCGGTCACTTGCACTATTTATGTAAACGATTATTATCGGGCGGATGAGGATGCAAAGCAGGCTCTTTTGTCTGACGAGGCGGTAAAAGTGGAATGGATAGAAGATAATGTGATAGCCTTTGTGCCGGAAGATGCAATAGCCGGACTGATATTTTATCCGGGAGGAAAAGTGGAGTATACGGCATACGCGCCGCTGTTGCATGGCCTTGCAGAAGAGGGAGTCCTTTGTGTGTTGTGTAAGATGCCCTGTAATCTGGCGGTTCTTGATTCGGATGCGGCAGAGGGGCTGCAGGAGAATTTTTCAGGGATTGAAAACTGGTATATAGGCGGACATTCTCTTGGCGGTTCGATGGCGGCTGTCCATGTGGCAAAGCATGCAGATGACTATAACGGACTGATTCTTTTGGCGGCATATTCCACAAAGGATATCAGCAGTTCCGGACTGCAGGTGCTTTCGGTTTACGGAACGCAGGACGGTGTATTGAATATGGAGAAATATGCAAATAATCTTACGAATCTTCCGGCAGATAGAAAAGAGTGTATCATAGAGGCGGGATGTCATGCACAGTTTGGAAGTTACGGCGAACAGGATGGGGATGGAACACCGGGAATCAGCGGTGAGGAGCAAAGGCAGATTACGATTGAAGCGATCATGGAATTGATTAGGGAGTAGGACAGTACAGCGATAATAACTTTGAATGTATCTTTCTATTTGGATAAATCGATGATTACTTGAATGTTAATATGCGTTGCTTGCAGCAACGGGCGGTTCTTCATACAATAGTGTGAACAACTGAAAGAAAGGTGGTATCCCTAATGTTAAACGAAAACATTAAAGCAATCAGAAAATCAAAAGGACTTTCACAAGAAGAGCTTGCCGTCAAACTGAATGTGGTGCGGCAAACACTCTCTAAATGGGAGCGAGGTTTGTCGGTTCCTGATTCTGATATGCTGATCTGCATATCAGAGGTGCTTGAAACACCCGTAAGTACTTTACTTGGAGAAACCGTTATTGAGTCGAAGGTTGATGACTTAAAAGCGATTTCCGAAAAACTGGAGATTATAAACTTACAGCTGGCAAAAAGCAATACCATGAAACGAAAAACGTTTCAGTGGCTGCTTATCTCACTGTGTGTGGTCATAGTAACAATTTTTGCGGTCTTAATAGCATTAAATAGTCCTTACTTAGGCTGGGATTATAGCGACCCTGAAACCGCCGTTGCCGGAGTGATGTTTCATGGATTTGAATGGATGTTTGTCAGGTTAGCCCCTATTATCCTTATAGTGGCAATCGTTGGAATTATCTTGACGCGGAAGAAAGTATAAAACTGCTCTACAATTTCCTGTTTACATTTTGTTGCTTTTTTTTCAGAAGCTTTGTGCTAAGATAACTCCAAGCACAAAGCTTCTGAAAAGGGGTGTGTATTACAAAAATGAAAATTTTAGTGATTGAGGATGATACTGCGATTTCCGAGTTGATTTGCATGAATCTGGAAGCGGCGGGATATGAGACACAGGCGATCTTTGACGGCGACGCGGCGGAGGCGACGCTTAAAAACGAAGAGTCCGGCAGCGCGGCGCTGGCACTGGTCGATGTGATGCTTCCGGGAAAAGACGGATTCGAACTGATGGAGGATTTACAGAGGGCGCAGATTCCGGTGATCTATCTGACTGCAAGGGATGACGTGATTTCAAAGGTGCATGGTCTGAAAGCCGGTGCGGAAGACTATATTGTGAAGCCGTTTGAAGTGTTGGAGCTTCTGGTGCGTATCGAGAAAGTTTTGAAAAGAACCGGGAGGGGACGGGAAAAGATTGTCATCAGAGACGTTGTCATAGATTTAAAAGAGCACAGCGTACTCAAAAACAACAAAAAAGTGAATTTAAAGCCGATGGAATATGAACTTCTGGTGACGTTAGCGCAGAGTAAAAACGTGGCTTTCAGCAGGGAAGAGCTGCTTGGCAGGCTGTGGGGCGTTGATTATGTGGGCGAGACCCGGACTGTGGATGTGCATATCGGGCAGCTTCGCAAGAAACTGGATTTCCATGATGTGATCCGCACGATTTCCAAGCATGGGTATCGGCTGGAGGATATGGATTATGAAGCTATGGATTAAAATGTCTGTTATAACAGCGACGGTGCTGCTTGTGAGTACGGGCATATCTGGTGCGGCGGTCATTTACCATTCGGCACGCTATAATAAGGAAAAGACGATAGAAAATTATGAACAACAGCTTAATGTGGCGGCATATGCAGTCAGCAGGGAACTGGAATATGAACCATTCCGAAATTTCAGCGAAGCGACTGCCAACGCCTATTATCATTATGTGATAAAAAAATATGACGCTTCTATGTATATTTTAGTTAAGGGGGAGCAGGTGCTCTGTAATCTGACGCCGTTTGAACTGAATAACCCCGGGGATGACAGATGGGGTGGAGTAGAAGCATACCATATGATTCAAAAGCTTGAAAACGGGTACATTCTGGTGATGGGAATCAGATTGCCGGTTGCGGGCGGCGATGAATATAAACTGGTACTGGTACGGGATATTTCCAAGATCTATGAAGATATCCGTGCACAGGCTTTTTTTTATGTCCGTATCTACCTGACGGCGGTTCTGATGGCAGTGGTTTTGGTTTTTCTGATGATCAAGAAGGCGCTGGCACCTTTACGGGAATTACAGTGTGCGGCACAGGATATCAGTGAGGGCAGGTTGGAAAGGCGTGCCAAGGTGCAGACAAGTGATGAGATCGGGGACATGGCGGCGGCTTTCAACGGCATGGCAGCGCAGATTGAAAATCAGGTCACGGAGCTGTCACTGGAATCGGAGCGGCGCAGGCAGATGTTGGGCAGCCTGACGCATGAAATGAAAACGCCGATGACTTCCATTATGGGCTATGCCGATTCCCTTCTGCATGTCAACCTGAAAGAAGCGCAGAAGGAAAGCGCATTACAGCATATTTATACGGAATGCGGCAGGCTGGTGCGTATCAGCAGTAAATTGATGAGCCTGATCGGGATGTATGATAATGACAGTATATGTATGGAAGAAGCTTCTATCATTGATTTGTTTTCTGTCGTCGCCGAATTGGAAGAGGGTAATTTGAAAAAGAAAAATATNNCTCTCAGCTATTCNTGNCATATNGAAAAGCNNNTNATGGACAANGATTTNATGNTAAGCTTATTGACTAATTTGGTCGATAATGCGGTAAAGGCAAGCGAAAACGGTTCAGACATTATTATGGAGGCAAAAGAAGACAGGATTACCGTGCGCGATTTAGGCTGCGGTATCCCTGAAGATGAGATTTCCAGAGTGACAGAGGCTTTCTATATGGTAGATAAAGCCCGCAGCAGAAGGGCGGGAGGCTGCGGATTGGGACTGGCGCTGTGCGGTAAGATTGCAGAACTGCATGGGGCGGAACTTACGATAACAAGCAAGGAGGGAGAAGGAACTGNGGTGTCAGTTATTTGGGGAAATGTGTAATTTGCAATTTTACCTGACGCAATTTACGTTTTCTTACGCTCTACACAGTAAATGCGCAGAGCTGTACCGAAGTTTNCAAAATGTTTACATCCTGTTGTATACCTTTTACAGCCGCACAGGATATGCTGTGGATAGGTGATGGAGATACCTATCTTAAATATGTAAACAGGAAGGAGAAATGTAGAAATGATAAGTAAAAATAGCAAATTACAGAAATTGACCATATTGGTCATAATGACCGGCTTGTGTCTTGGGACAGTATCAGGGTGCAGCAGCGGCGCGGATTCTCAGGAAGATGCAGTTTCTTTAAAGGAACAAAATGGAGAGCAGCTGCCGGCGCAGGTGAGCACAGGGGAAACGGAGGTATCCGGGAATGTTGCCGAACAGGTGCAGGCTCCCGAAATATATCAGACGCAGGTTGCCGGCGATGCCGTCACAATAACGGCGGATGCGGCGCTTATCATTCCTGACGTGCNGGGAATAAAGCTGAAGAAAGTGACAGCGCGCACTTTTACGCAGGAGGACTATGATGCGGTAAAAAGGGTGTTGCTTGGCGGTGAGAAGCTGTGGAAAATAGATTATGAGGCTATGCAGGAAAGTCAGGGTATGTTCAGAGAAGAGATTGATGAAAGAATAGCAAAGCTGGAGGAGAGAATCACGCAGGAAGGTGTGAATGGCGATACCACATACAACAGTAAAGGGAATATCTGGAATCAGGAACTTGAAAAACTAAAATCATTAAGAGANTATGCGGTTTCTAAAGAAGAGGCNGAAGAAAAGGGATTGATTATGGAGATACCTGAGATTGTCTCATATGATGAGGCTTTATCCGAAACCGGAGGGAATGAGCTGTACGGACTTGTTACAGTAAATGGACAGGACTACAGTCTCAGGGTAGATAATAATGCGACAGAGAAATGGCAATGGGTTAAGATTAAGATTAATAAACAGGATGGAGACACAGATTATCTGCCTTTTTCCAATGAGAAACCTGACCCGGAAAATCTGCCGGAATCTTTGAGTGATACCAAGTTTATACCGGGATTTGTGAATATGAATACACCGCCTGATGAGGTTATGTCAGAAGTGACTGAAATAGTCAATCAAATGGGNCTTGGTGAATTTGATATTCAGGGCGGAGGATATTATGCCTGTTGGAGTGCGAACGATGACGCTATGAGCAGTGAGGAATATTATAATTCGCGATATCTTGCCAATATGGGATATGGTGTACACCTATACAGAGTAGAGGATGGCATTCCCATTACTTATACTTGTGAAGACGGTGGCAGTATGGGGAAGGATCCTGAAAGATTGGCACAAGCTATGGAAAATAACGCAGATGTTGTTTATGAAACAGCATATTGGCCTTATGAAGAAATGACGTTTATCTATACGAATGACGGTCTTCTTGAATTTGAGTGGATAAATCCTTATATNATCGANGATATGTCTGAGGAGTATGTATTTCTTATTCCGTTTTCCGATATCAGCGATATTTTTGAAGANANNANANNNAAAAAAAATGCGGACAGTTTCAATAACGAAGGGGATACGGTTGATATTCAGGTAGATCAGGTTGTTCTGAGTTATATGAGAGTCAGGGACGATGTCTCCCTNGAGGGCACCTTGGTTCCGGTGTGGGATTTCTTTGGCACCAAAACATTTAGAAATGCAGCGGGAGAAGTGGATCTTGTAAATGACAGAGTTTATGATAGCGTTATGCCTCAGAGTCTGCTGACCATTAATGCTATGGACGGAACGATTGTTGACAGGGCGGCAGGGTATTAACAAAATATTCACAATTTTTTTGTTGAATATTCGCTTGAGGTTGGGTATATTATAAATAAGGAATCTTCGAGGTTCCTTCATCACAATATGAGTCCTGTGACTGTTCTGACAGGACGGTAAAATAAAAGTGACAGAGCGATGAGTTGAGTGACGGTTCTGACTCAACGGTAAAATAAAAGTGACCGAGTGATGAAAATTGTGGGAGGGCAAAAGCTCTCCCATTTTTACTAAGGATGCGGACGATTAAACAACGACCTGTTTTAATGTTTTTATTGTTAATTAATGATTAAGTAGTAATAGGGGGATGAATAAAATGAAGATTGCGGTACTGCTTGGGGGAATCGGCTACGATTCCCAGAAGAGAACGGTTAGCGGCATATTGGACAGAGCGATTTTGGACAGGACAAATGTCTATATTTTTACGTGCGACGGATGGAAATATGAGGTCCCTGCTAAATATGAAAAAGGGGAATACAATATTTATAATCTGCCGGATTTCACGCAATATGACGGTGTGATTCTGAACACGGATACGATTCGTGAGCCGGATGTTATGCAGGCGATCGCAGACAGGATCGGTGAGGCAGGAATCCCCTGCATTGATTTAAACATCAATACTCCGTGGTTTATGCATGTTGAGATGGAGAACAGAAATGGTGTGGAGGAGATTATCAGGCATCTTATCACGCAGCATAATGCCGCAAACATTTTCTTTATTTCGGGTCCGGAGGACAGTCATGATGCCAATCTAAGACTGCAGGCTTATAAAGATACGATGGCGGCTAATGATAGGGAATGGGATCAGGAGCATATTTATTACGGGAATTACAGTTATGAGAGCGGGCAAAGGGCAGTCAGGAGATTTCTGGATGAAGCCGGCGTGAAACCGGATGCAATTGTTGCGGCCAATGATGAGATGGCGGTAGGCGCGATACTGGCCTTGAAGGAAGCGGGGTACCGGGTGCCGGAAGACGTGATGGTAACGGGCTATGATGACAGTGATATTGCGGCATACAGCTACCCGAGGCTGACCACGGTGAGAAGGGGAGAGTATGAAGCGGGACAGATCGCTTACGATAAAATTGCCGCAGCAATTCGGGGAGAAGAGGTGGAGGACAATACCATCATTCAGGGGCATGCAATGTTTGCCGAATCCTGCGGATGTGCTGTCCGGAGGGATGCGGATGCTGCGCAGATGCGGGAAAACTATATGGAGCAGCATGTCAAGGCCTATCGGGAGATGGAGATCCTTAAGAACTCTTCGGTGGAATTTACCGGATTGGTTGATATTGATGATCTTTTGGAGAGTCTGGAGCAGTACATACGCGATATCGGTATAGAATACTTTTATTTATGCACCTGCGGCAGTCTGGATAATTATTACAGGGAACTGGAAAGAATTGCGGACGGAGAAGATCGCGGCAGGGATGCTTCGGTCTATAGCGATGAAATATGGGTGCCGTTTGCATATGAAAGAGGAGAGATCAACAGTTACGGAGCGTTTCATAAGAGTATGCTCCTGCCGGAGGAGTGTGCCATGAAGAGGGCGGCGGGCTCATTCTATATCATTATGCCGATTCATTTTCAGGAGCATTGTTATGGCTATTGTGTGGTGAGGGATTACCGGCCGGCGTTTGAAGGGCGGTTTTATCAGAATTTTATATTGAATCTGGACAATGCAATGGAGATGATTCGCAAACAGGATATGATGAAAGCCATGCTTCAGAGATTGAATAAAAAGCTAAGTGAGAGTCCGGAGAAGGACGCGGCGCCGGATTCGCGGGATTTAAACAACTAACCGCAGGAATTTATTGACTTTTCCCTTGAGATTTCATAGAATTTTGAATAGGCGCTTATCGTATGCGCGAAGTATCACCGAAATCAGAAGGGAGTAAGACAATGTCAGAGAAAACAATACCATATAAAATCTATTTGGAAGAGGATGAGATGCCGAAGCAGTGGTACAATGTCCGCGCCGATATGAAAAATAAGCCGGCACCACTGCTGAATCCGGGGACCCTGCAGCCTATGACTTTCGAGGAACTGCAGGGTGTATTCTGTGATGAACTGGTAAAACAGGAATTAAACGACACGGATGCTTACATCGACATACCTCAGGAAATTCTGGATTTCTACAAGATGTACCGTCCATCACCGCTTGTACGGGCATATTGTCTGGAGAAAAAGCTGGATACCCCGGCGAAAATCTACTATAAATTTGAGGGAAATAATACGAGCGGCAGCCATAAGCTCAATTCCGCCATTGCACAGGCATATTATGCGAAGAAACAGGGACTTAAGGGTGTTACCACGGAGACCGGTGCAGGACAGTGGGGAACGGCGCTTTCCATGGCATGTTCCTACTTTGACTTGGACTGCCATGTCTATATGGTTAAGGTTTCCTATGAGCAGAAGCCTTTCCGTCGTGAAGTGATGCGTACTTACGGTGCGCAGGTGACACCGTCGCCTTCCGATACGACAAGTGTGGGCAGAAAAATTCTGGAGGAGTTCCCGGGTACCACGGGAAGTCTCGGCTGTGCCATATCTGAGGCGGTGGAGGCTGCTACCGGTAAGGAAGGCTATCGTTATGTATTGGGTAGCGTTTTGTCACAGGTACTGCTGCACCAGTCCATCATCGGGGAAGAGACGAAGGCGGCGCTTAAGAAATATGACATTAAGCCGGATATGATTATCGGCTGTGCGGGCGGCGGTTCTAATTTGGGCGGTTTGATCTCTCCTTTTGTAGGAGAAAAGCTGCGCGGGGAGGCGGATTATCGGATCATCGCGGTAGAACCGGCATCCTGTCCGAGTCTGACGAGAGGAAAATATGTATATGATTTCTGTGATACGGGCAAGGTATGTCCGCTTGCTAAGATGTACACGCTGGGCAGCAGTTTTATACCGGCGCCCAATCATGCCGGAGGGCTTCGTTATCATGGCATGAGTTCGGTGGTATCGCAGCTGTATCATGACGGATTGATCGAGGCCACCAGTGTGGAGCAGACTGCGGTATTCCAGGCGGCGGAGCAGTTCGCCAGAGTGGAGGGTATCCTTCCGGCACCGGAGAGCGCGCACGCGATCAGAGTAGCGATCAACGAGGCTATGAAATGTAAAGAAACGGGAGAAGAGAAGACGATCGTGTTTGGGCTGACCGGTACCGGTTATTTCGATATGGTGGCTTACGGTAAGTTCCATGACGGAGAAATGTCCGATTATATTCCTTCGGATGAGGATCTTGCAAGAGGATTTGCAGGCATACCTTCTTTTCCCGGCAATGAAATATAAGCGGGAGGACACTCTATGAACAGCGTGAAGGAGAAGCGCTTTAAGAAGTTGAAGAGGAAACAAATCTGGCCGTCTATTGTGGCGTTTGTTTTGTTTATTACTTTGTGCGTAGCTATGATTGCCGTTTTTCTGCAGTTGTTTGCACTGTACATTATGGGAACGAAGATCGCGCAGCAGTATGGGGAGACGCAGCATGTCAAGGCGGTTCTGGAAGGATTCCTTTCAAACGGGGATACGATCGCAGAAGCGGTAGATAATATGCATAAATACACATATACCGACAGGGATGTCTATGTGATTGACCGGTCGCGCCATGTGGTGGCCAAAACCGGATTCTCCGAACCGGATTTCGGCATGATTCTTGATTTTAAATTAGATCAGGAGTTCGGGCTGGGCGAGAGCTTTATGGCAGTGGCGGACAACAGTAACCAGATCGTGGTGAAAGAGGGAACATACACGATTTTTGCCATGTCGGTGGATGAGGTGATCCGGAAGACTTTTGCAAGAGATGAAGATCACTATGAGCCGGGCACGTGGCTGGGCGATACGATTATCACGCAGAAATATTGGTTGCGGACATCACTTGGCGGCGGCCAATATGAAGCCTATGTCAAATGTGTCATACAGGTTCAGAGACAGGATATCTTCTATATATGTATCTTTGGTATCATTGCGCTGCTCCTTTTGATGATTCCGATTATACTGCTCTTTATCAATACGGTCCGTTCCATCGTGACACAGCGGAGAATGACCCAGTTTATTTATCTGGATCCGGTGACCGGAGGCAGGAACTGGTTCTTCTTTCGGAATTATGCGGAACGGATTCTGACCAGACTTCGCAACAGCAGGAAGGCTTTTGCGCTTGTGAACCTGCAGTTGGAACGCTATCAGAATTACTGTGCTTGCTACGGTGTGAAAGCGGGTGAGGAACTGTTAGAAGCGATGGAAGGTTTTATGAAGGCGAGAGTCGGTAAGAATGAGTCTTTTGCAAGGCATGAAGGCGCCGATTTTGGTCTGCTGCTCGTCTGCGAGGGCGAGAATGAGCAGGAGTATCAGGAGAACTGCAGGAAACGTATCCGCTCACTGGTAGCGGAACTGACAGGACTTAAGCCGGATCAGAAGATTCATTTTCATGCCGGAATCAATATGATTCCGCCATACATAGCTGAAGACGGCAAGTGGTATCATGCCAGAAAGGGTGTGGATATCAATCAGCTCTATACTTATGCCAATGCGGCGGGAATGACGGCGGACTGCCTGCAGGATCAGACCGTCACATTTTTTGATCAGGAGATGTTGGGCAGACAGGTATGGGAGCGCTGGGTGGAAGACAATATGGAAGAAGCGCTCAACAATGAGGAATTCCAGGTATATATGCAGCCGAAATACAGCCCGCTCAACGGTAAGTTAGTGGGCGCCGAGGCACTGGTGCGTTGGATCAGCCCCACGGAAGGATTTATTGCACCGGACAGATTTATCCCGATCTTCGAGGATACCGGATTTATCACGCAGTTAGATGATTATATGATATCCCGTGTCTCTAAGCTGCAGGCGGAGTGGATGATTCAGGGTAAGAAGCTGATCCCGGTTTCCATCAATGTGTCGAGAGCGCATTTTGCTCAGGAAGGGCTGGCGGAGCATATCTGTGAGCTGGTGGATGCATATGGGCCACGGCATGAACTGATCGAGCTGGAGGTGACAGAGAGCGCTTTCTTCGATGATAAAGATATTCTGGTAGAGACTGTAAAACAACTGAAAGCCTATGGTTTCCACGTATCGATGGACGATTTCGGAGCCGGATACTCTTCGCTTAATTCCCTGAAGGATATACCGCTTGATGTACTCAAACTGGACGGAGAGTTCTTCCGCGGAGAGGATGATGACGGAAGGGGAGAGATTGTTGTCAAGGAAGCGATTCAGCTTGCCAGAAATCTTGATATGCGTGTGGTGGCGGAAGGAATTGAAAGGAAAGAACAGGTAGATTTCCTCGCGGGACAGGGATGCGATATGATACAAGGGTTTTATTTTGCAAAACCTATGCCGGTTGCGGAGTTTGAAGAAAAGGTGGAGAAGGACGCATAATGTATATCTTTTTTATTATTTTACAAGTGCTGGGAATAATCGTGCTGTTTGCCGAGGCGATTTATCTTGTGAATCAGCGGACATCGCGTCAGCAGATCAGAATGCTTCTGCTTATGATTGCTCTGTTAGTCGATTTTGTGGGCTATCTGTTCGAGATGCAGGCGGGTACGAAGGAACAGGCGCTGCAGGCGCTTAAGTTCTCCTATCTCGGGAAACCGATCATTGTGCTGACAATGTTTCTTTTTATCATGGATTACTGCAAAGTCAGAATGCCCGGATGGCTGCCGTCTGTTTTATCCTGTTTTCATATCGGGGTAATTGGGCTGGTAATGACATGTGAGAAACACAGTCTGTTTTTCAGCAGTATCGGGTACACGACGGCGGGAGTTTTTCCGCATTTGGTATTAACATATGGTCCGGTGTATCGGGTCTACCATATAGGACTCATAGGCTATGTTGTAGCGATGGCAGTTGCCTGTGCACGTAAGTACATCCACATGATCAACGAAGGCGAGCGTAAGAGGATTCTCGCGTTCTTTTCAATCCTTGTGATCATGAGTGTGGGATGGGCCGGATATATGTTTAACTGGTTCGGCGGGTACGATTCCACGCTGGTGGCTTATCTGGTGTCCGTGATCATACTTTCCGTGTACTTGTACAAGGATAAGATATTGGAGACACTGTCTATGGCACAGGATCAGGCCATTGATGAACTGTCCTCCGGTCTGGTGGTGCTGGATCGTGACAATACTGTCATTTATCATAATAAGAAGGCGAGAGAGTTGTATCCCTTTGATGATGTCAACGCGCTGCCGGCAGTTATAGAGGAACTGGATAATTGCATTATTGAGAAAAAAGACATTGAACATGACAACAGAGTATACAATGTGGGCAGTCGTCTGTTGACCAAGCAGAATGTTTATTTCGGGAAAATGTATGTGTTCAACGATATCACTGACAGTTTCCGCTATGCCAGAAATGCGCAGGAGCAGGCTGAAATCATGAAGGGATTAAAAGAACGTGCAGAGGCGGCAAATCAGGCGAAATCAACTTTTGTCTCCAACATTACGCATGAGATCAGGACACCTATGAATGCCATTGTCGGTATGACGGAGATATTACTGCGGGAGAATCTGCCTGAACAGGATAGGGGGTATCTTGTGAATATTAAGAATTCCGGGAATGCGCTTCTCAACATTGTTAATGACATCTTAGATTTTTCCAAGATGGAGTCGGGTAAAATGGAACTGGTGGAAGATGAATATGAACCGATGCAGATGTTCAGTGATCTGAGTATGATCTTCCTGACACGTATCGGAGATAAGGATATGGAGATTTTGTTTGATATCGACGAGAAACTGCCCCGGAAGCTGTACGGTGACGGGCTTCGGATCAGACAGGTCATCATCAATATTGTCAACAATGCGATCAAATTTACGGAGAGAGGCTTTGTCAAGCTTCAGATGCGGGTGGGTAAAGTAAACGGAGATAACATAGAGCTGTTGGTATCCATACAGGATACGGGACAGGGAATCCGGGAGGAAGATCTGGATAAACTGTTTGGTTCCTTCCAGCAGGTAGACAGCAAGAAAAACCGTGGCAAAGAAGGCACAGGTCTGGGATTGTCCATCTCAAAGCAGCTTGTGGAGATGATGGGCGGCAGTATAGGTGTGCGCAGTACATACGGAGAAGGCAGTGAGTTCTATTTCAACATCATACAGAAGACATGTACCGATCAACTTGCAACCGAGATTCATGATGATGAAGCGAGGAAGAATCTGAAAATCGGCGGATATTTCAGCAAGGTGTATCTGTGGCGTGGATTGCAGGAGCTGGCGGAGAAGTTCGGGATATCGTGCATACCTTATGAAGAGTGGAAAGAGACGAGACAGCAGCTTGATTGTTTCTTTATGGATATGGCGGGCTATGATAAACTGGCAGGTGATATTGACAACTACAGTGCGCAGATGGGTGAGATGTATATGCTGCTCAATCCTTTGTTAGAGGAATGCAATGCAGCAGGCATTACGGTAATCAATAAACCGCTCTACAGTCTGAATTTCTGTCAGACGATCAATCATGAGTCGCTGTATGTAGGGCCTGTGGTAGAAGAGTATATGAATTTCACGGCACCTGAAGCCTCCGTACTGATCGTGGATGACAATGAGATCAATCTTGAGGTGGCAGCTGGTCTTTTAGAGCCGCTAAATATGCAGATCGACATGGCTGACAGTGGTAAACGTGCACTTCAGATGGCGGAGAAGAAGAAATATCATTTGATTTTCATGGATCATATGATGCCTGTCATGGACGGTATCGAGACCACGGAAAGACTACGTCAGATGGANGATGAGTATTATCATACAGTGCCGATCATCGCTTTGACGGCGAATGCNCTGATGGATGCCCGTGAGAAATTTGCCAAGGCAGGCATGGATGACTTCGTGGCAAAGCCCATCGAGATGAAAGAGATATGTAAATGCATNAANAAGTGGCTTCCCGACGAACTGATCGTTGNCAACACGGATGCAGATACGAATGCAGAAAGAGTGCATGGTGCAGGAGCAAACGGCGTACAGGCANCGNATGACGNAGTTNCCGGAGNAGCACAGNTGCAGAGTGNNCCGCTNCCGGATCTTCCGGGNATCAATGCNGCGGACGGCGTTAAGTATTCCGGCAGNGAGAAGCTGTGGTATAAGCTNTTAGGNGATTTCTACAAGCTGATCGACGCNAAGGCNAANAAGATCGAGAAATGNCTCGCNGATAACCTGATCAGAGACTATACNATAGAAGTCCATGCCCTCAAGAATACGGCCCGTATGGTGGGTGCGGCACATCTGTCNGAGTGGTTCCATCGGATGGAGGACTGCGGNAATGCNGGCGATGTGGAGACNATCACGGCTGAGACGCCGGGNCTTCTGGNAGANCTGAGAAGTTTTAAAGANATCCTGCGTCCTTACGGAGAGGCNGGCAACCAGAACAAGAAGGAAGTGCCNNCAGANGAANTGATAGAGATCNTNACNAATATGCGGGATTCCATGGATCAGTTNGACTTAGACNGCGTGGANGCGGCCATGCAGGANTTAGAGAAATGCCGCATACCCGATAGCTGNAGNCAGCAGATGGAGACNCTTCGAGTGGCNGTTACGGATGTCATGATGGAAGAAGTCATGAATGTGGCGGANGAGATGATTGGGNTGNTGCNCGCGGAGTAGACACCAAAAGTATGAAATCAGTTGTACTTCCCATAAATATTGCCNATAATATTATGTAAGAGCGGAGGTNGNTATTATGGNAGCGTTAAATAAAGNAGAGATTTATACGATAGATGATATTTATGCCTTGCCGGATGGAGAGCGGGCGGAATTAATCGACGGGAAAATTTATTATATGGCTCCGCCAAATAGGAGACATCAGGATATTATCTTCTCATTATCACGTAGAATAGCTGATTACATCGATTCCAATGACGGCAACTGTAAAGTTTATTTAGCTCCGTTTGCAGTATTCCTAAACGAAAATGACACAAATTATGTAGAACCGGATATCAGCGTGATCTGTGATAGCAGCAAACTGACCGACAAAGGCTGTAACGGCGCTCCGGATTGGATCATTGAGATTGTTTCACCGGGCAGCAGGCAAATGGATTACTTTACTAAGCTTTTTAAATATCAGACCGCCGGTGTTAAGGAGTACTGGATCGTTGATCCTGAGAAGGATTCCGTCATGGTATATTGGTTTGAGAAAGAAACGATGGAGCAGTATTCTTTCGNGGACGATGTACCGGTAGGGATTTATGAGGGCTTTTCTGTTAAAGTGCAGTGAAGAATAGAAAGACTTTGCCGGACAGTGTATTAGGGTCTGATACCGCTTGCAAATGGGATAAGACAATTTAAAGGAAATAATTGAACAACAGAAAACACCTGCCGGGAGTTTGATTCCCTGACAGGTGTTTTATTGTACATTTCAAGTCGGCCTATTCAAATCCGCAAAACAAAATTCGCAATCAGGAGTACTTGATTTGCCAGTTAGTGAAGTAAATCAACTTCTTCTACAGCTTCTTCCCGGTCAACAGCTCATACCCCTGCAGATATTTATCAATCGTCTTCTGCACGATCTCTTCCGGCAGCGTCCAGTCATGCCCCTCATTGCTCTTGAGCCAGTCTCTTGCGAACTGCTTGTCGAAGGAAGGCTGTGCATGTCCCGGCTCGTAGCCGTCTGCGGGCCAGAAACGGGAACTGTCGGGAGTCAGCATCTCATCGCCCAGAACGATATTGCCGTTTTCATCCAGACCGAACTCAAACTTCGTATCTGCNATTATGATGCCGCGGGTCAGCGCGTACTCCGCACATTTCTTGTAGAGCGCGATGGTGTAGTCACGAAGCTTGGAGGCATATTCCTCACCCTTGCCCGGGAATCGCTTTTCCAGATAATCCGCGCTCTGCTCGTAGGAAATATTTTCGTCATGGTCGCCGATTTCCGCCTTTGTAGAAGGGGTATAGATCGGTTCCGGCAGCTTGTCGGATTCCTGTAAGCCTTCCGGCAGCTTAATGCCGCAGACGGTACCGTTCTTTACATAGCTTGCCCAGCCGCTTCCCGTGATGTAGCCGCGCACGATGCACTCGATGGGAAGCATCTCTAATTTACGGCACAGCATGCTGTTACCGTCGAATTTCTCCTGTCTGAAAAATTCCGGCATATCATTTACGTCCACGGAGATCATGTGATTAGGCAGAATATCCTGCGTCATGTCGAACCAGAACTTGGACATCTGCGTCAGGACGGTGCCTTTCTTGGTCACCTGATTTTTCAGAATCACATCGAAACAGCTAATGCGATCCGTGGCAACCATGATCAGGCTGTCGCCGTTGTCGTAGATCTCACGTACTTTACCTTCTTTGATCGGTTTTAATTCAGTCATGTTTATCATTATTCCTTTCTTTCAGCGCACATATAAGACAGCATGGTTTGTTGCAGAGCGTCTTTTATGTACGGTTTTCTTCTATATAATAGTTTCGTGATATTACATGAGTAGATTATACACGAACATCCCGTAGATTTACAAGTACGCGGAGAGATTTTTTATTTACTATGGAAAACTAGGTTGCTTTTCACGCCCACGCCACAGCCTAAGCTCAGAGGGGNGTTAATATCTGAAGGAACCCCTTAAAAAGCGTCGGCACTTGACGAGGTATTTTACGAGTCTAGTGCCCGCTACGCTTTTTACGGAGCGGGAGCGCGGTGACGCAGATATTAACTCCCCTCTGAGCGACCGGTTTTGCTAATCTGTGAAAAGTAACCAACCATACACAAAATCGAAAACTTTTCTTGTAAAAACTCCACAATTCCATTATAATTTGACTGTATACACTAATACAGCAAAGGAGAGGGATAAAATGAACGAAAACAAAGAGTTCAAACCGTATATTCCCGCGGATAAGATTACGCCGGAGTTTACGGGGACATCGATCGTTATGGGAGTTATCCTCGCCATCGTATTCGGTGCGGCAAATGCGTATCTGGGGCTTCGTGTGGGCATGACCGTGTCCGCGTCGATTCCGGCGGCGGTTATTTCCATGGGTGTGATCCGTGTCATCATGAAGAAAAACTCCATTTTGGAGAGTAACATGGTGCAGACAATCGGTTCTGCCGGTGAGTCATTGGCGGCCGGTGCGATTTTTACCATGCCGGCGTTATTCCTGTGGGCGAATGAAGGATTGTGTGACAGACCGAGTCTTGTGGAGATTACGCTGATTGCACTCTGCGGCGGCGTGCTGGGCGTACTGTTTATGATTCCGCTTCGTAACGCGCTGATCGTTAAGGAACATGCCACGCTCCAGTATCCGGAAGGAACGGCCTGCGCGGAAGTGCTTCTTGCAGGTGAGGAGGGCGGTTCCAATGCCTCCACCGTATTCAGCGGTATGGGATTTGCAGCTGTATTCAAGTTCCTTGTGGACGGTATCAAGGTCATTCCGGCGGATGTTGCAGCCGAGTTCCGCTCTTTTAAGGGTGAACTGGGTATGGAAGTGTATCCGGCACTCCTCGGGGTAGGTTATATCGTGGGTCCGAAGATTGCTTCCTATATGTTTGTGGGGTCGTTAGTCGGATGGATGGTGCTCATTCCGATGATCTGTCTGTTCGGCGCGGATGTATGGATGTATCCGGCTGAAGTGGGAACGACGATCGGGGAGCTTTATGAGAGCGGCGGCGCTTCGCAGATCTGGAGTTCTTATGTAAGATATATCGGTGCGGGCGCGATTGCAACGGGAGGTATCATTTCCCTGATCAAATCCTTGCCGCTTATCATTACGACCTTCAGGGATTCCCTTAAGAGTATGAAGGGCAGTAAGGATACGAGCGGTGTGAGGACGGCGCAGGATATTCCCATGGGCGTAGTGCTGGCCGGTATCGCGGCGATGATTATCATTATCTGGCTTGTTCCCGCAATACCCGTTAATTTCCTTGGGGCACTGCTTATCGTAGTATTCGGTTTCTTCTTTGCAACCGTATCTTCACGTATGGTAGGGTTGATCGGAAGTTCCAATAATCCGGTGTCCGGTATGGCTATTGCCACGCTTCTTATTGCAACAATGACTATTAAGGCAACGGGGGACAGCGGCATTACAGGTATGATAGGCGCGATTTCAATCGGATCGGTGATCTGTATTGTTGCGGCGATGGCCGGTGATACATCACAGGATTTGAAGACAGGTTATTTGCTTGGCGCAACACCGAAGAAACAGCAGCTCGGTGAACTTATCGGTGTCGTTGCCTCGGGTCTTGCCATCGGCGGCGTATTATATCTGTTGAATAATGCATGGGGGTACGGCGGTGCGGAAGTTCCGGCTCCTCAGGCGACATTGATGAAGATGATCGTAGAAGGTATCATGGGTGGTGATCTGCCTTGGAATCTTGTATTTATCGGTGTATTCCTTGCACTTGGTTTGGAAATCCTGAGAGTTCCGGTTATGCCTTTTGCCATCGGTCTGTATCTGCCGATCTACTTAAATGCCAGCATCATGGTCGGCGGTGTAGTGCGCATGGTTATGGATGCACGGAAGAATGTGGATGAAAAGACCAAAGAGCGTCAGACTACCGACGGTACCTTATACTGTGCGGGTATGATTGCCGGAGAAGGTCTGGTAGGTATCCTGCTTGCGATTCTTGCGGTCGGAGGTATTTCCATGGATCTGTCAGGTTCACTGAACCTCGGTAATATCGGCGGCGTTGTACTGATGATCGTGATGATCCTGTGTCTGCTTAAGTTCTCTTTGTGGAAGAAGAGTAAGAACTGATGAAGAAGAAAAAACAGCAGGTGAATTATCTTGATCTGATTCCGGAACGGGCAGCAGGGCTTATGTGGAGTGAGGATGAAGAGGGACTGATTATTCTGGAAGTTGAGAATACGGGAGTATTCAACCATGTTGCCCAGAAGCT
The DNA here is from genome assembly GCA_014804605.1 of Lachnospiraceae bacterium. Taxonomy (GTDB): domain Bacteria; phylum Bacillota; class Clostridia; order Lachnospirales; family Lachnospiraceae; genus UBA3282. The sequence continues at coordinate 78,896 of JAAUZM010000005.1, forward strand.
TTTCAAACGTCCGAAATATACGAAGGTCCATATGGAGAAGTACGGCAGCTTCCTCTGGCCGTTGATTGACGGTGAGAGGACTGTGATGGAGCTTGCGGATATGCAGAAGGCACAGTTCGGTGAGGAAGTGGAGCCGTTGTATCCGCGGGTAGCGAAGTACATACAGATCATGGAAAGCTATGATTTTATCAGTTTGAAAAATAATCCTAAGGCGCATGCCGATGATGATGAAGAAAAGTAAAAATGCATAAAATAAAACAGGGGAAAGTCCCGCCGATGACGGCGGGGCTTTTTCTATATAGAAAATTGTTCGTTCATGCACGAGTTTGCGTTGTAAATCTCGCAACCCCGCGAAGCTAAATTTTTGTTACTAAAAAAATGATACCAAAGTATAATTTGAGACATTTTAACTAGATGAATAAATCTCTATAATCAAATTATCAACCAGCAACAAAACGAATTTGTTGAAAAACAGTTGAGACAACAAAAGGAGGATAATTTATGAAACTGAAAAAACTTATGGCAATCATGCTTGCCGGCACTATGGTATTGGGTTTGACGGCATGTGGCGGAGACTCAGGCTCCAGTAGCAGCAGTAGTAGTGACAGCGGCAGCGCTTCTTCTGATGCGTCTTCAAGCGATGACGGCGCTTCAAGTGATGACGGCGCTTCAGGTGATACAGCGGCAGCAGGCGATGAGAAGTTAGTAATCTGGACACTGGCAAAGGATTTGGAAACGATGGCAGAGCATTATATGGAGCTGAATTCCAATGTTGCAATTGAGACAGTGGTCATTGAACCTGCTAACTATGTGACAAAAGTACAGACCGCACTTAACGGCGGACAGAAAGAGCCGGATATTATCGTAGGCGAGCCGCAGATGTTAGAGGATTTCTATGATGCAGGTTATTTTGAGGATCTGAATCAGGCTCCTTACAACGCACAGGATTATGCAGACCAGATCGTAGATTATGTATGGGAAGTAGGTCAGGATGCTGATGGCATTCAGAGAACGATCTCTTACCAGATCACACCGGCAGGAATCTATTATAGAAGAGACATTGCACAGGAAGTATTCGGAACAGAAGATCCAGACGAGATCGGCAAGTTGTTTAAAGACTATCCGACGATCTTAGAGACAGCTAAGACATTAAAGGGTGCAGGCTATCGTATTTTTGCTTCGGACGCTGAGATCAGTTATTTCTCAGGAGATTCAGCTTGGGTTATCGACGGTACATTGAATGTAGATCAGGGCAGATATGATTATCAGGATCTTTGTATTTCCTTATATCAGGATGATCTGACAGCATATGCGAACCAGTGGTCTACCCCTTGGTATCAGGCAATGGCAGGCGAAGTACCGATCCTTTCCGCAGACATCCAGAACTATGCAGACGATTCCGTAAACGTATGGGATGCTGAGCAGTTCGCAGAGGCAACAGCAGATATGGATAAGACAGAAGTATTTGCGTTCGGTCTTCCTTCATGGGGCGTTCTTACCATGAGAGATAACGTATTAGAGACTTCCGGCAAATGGGGCGTATGTGCAGGTCCCGCTTACGGATTCGGCGGCGGTACATTCATCGGTATCTCCTCTCAGTCCGAGAGAAAAGATCTGGCATGGGATTTCCTGAAATTCTGTACTTTGGACGAGGATACTGCTAACTGGTGGATCGAAGTTTCTGAAGGTGATACCGTATCTCTGATTCCTGTACTGGAAGCACATGCTGAGGATGCAAACACAGTTTACGGTGGACAGCAGCTGTACAAATTCTGGTTAGAGCAGGCAGAAGGTATCGATTACTCCAAGGTTACCAGATACGACAAGGTTATCAACGACGCATGGGGAAGTGCAACAACCTCCATCAAGACAGGTGAGAAATCAAAAGAAGACGCAATTAACGAGTTCTATGATGTAGTGGAATCTACATATCCGGAGATCACAGTAAACAGATAATGATTAATGGGAGGAGGGGGCAGTAAATGACTGTCCCCTTTGCCCTATTATGTGGAGGGAAATATGGCAAAAACAAGTGCAGTAAAACCGAAAAAAAGAGATATTAACCGTATAGCCTATTTGTTTGTACTGCCTTTTGTAATTGTCTTTCTGGTGTTTAATGTCTATCCGGTATTACGAACATTATATCTGAGTTTTACCAATTATAAAGGTTATGGGGATCCGGTTTGGGCAGGCATAGACAATTATGTAAGAGTAATCAAGGATAAATTCTTCTGGAGAGATCTTTGGAATACAGTTAAAATTTGGGGCGTAAACATTGTACTTCAGTTAGGACTTGCGTTCCTGCTTACGATCGTTTTCAGCGATATTAAATATAAGATGCGCGGACTGGCGATTTTTAGGGCTATATATTATTTACCGAACCTGATTGCAGCAACTTCTGTGGCATTCTTGTTTAAAACGTTGTTGGATTGGAAATACGGTAGCTTCAATCAGATTTTAATGGCAATAGGTCTTACAAAGCAGCAGGTCAACTGGCTGGGTTCCACATCAACGGCGCCTTATGTGATTTCGGTTCTCGGGGCATGGATGTGGTTCGGTAATTCTTTTATTATGTTGATGGCAGGCGTGCAGGGTATCCCGAAGGATTACTTCGAAGCGGCGGCAATTGACGGTGCAGGCAGATGGAAAGTATTCGGAAAGATAACACTGCCACTTCTTCGACCGATCATGTTGTATGTTTTTATCACTTCTCTGATCGGCGGATTACAGCTCTTCGATCTGCCGTTCCTTATGAATGGTGCAGCAGCGGGAACAGCAGGAGAACCTGCAGGATGTCTCCAGACAGTTGTTATGTACCTTTATAAATTCGGATTTGAAACGCATCAGGTAGGTTATGCTTCGGCAATCGCATACACCCTGTTCTTTATTATACTGATCGTGTCAATCATTCAGTTTAAGACTATTGGGAAGGAGGAAGACTAATATGGCAACGGCAACAAAGATAAAAAAAGGAATCCTTTATTTATGTCTGATCGCGCTTGCAGCACTGTGCTTCTTCCCGTTTTTACTGATGATCGTAAACGCAACAAGAAGCGGTGTGGAGATCACGCATTCCTTTACGCTGATACCCAGCAACCACTTGAAGGATAACTGGATCGCATTATTCGATTATGTTAACTTGTTCAGGGGTTTTGGGAATAGCCTTATAGTGGCTATTCCGGCAACAATACTGACAGCATATTTTTCATCGATTACCGCATATGCCATGGCGGTATACCGCTTTAAAGGCAGTGCATGGCTGTTTAAGATCATTGTGGTATTTATGATGATTCCGGGACAGTTAAGTCTGATCGGTTTTTATAATCTGTGTCAGAAGCTGCATATGGTAGATTCTTATCTGCCGCTGATTCTGCCCGCGATCGCATCAACCGGCACGGTATTCTTCTTAAGACAGTATGTGCAGGCGACACTTTCTAAGGCGCTTTTGGAGGCGGCGCGGATCGACGGTGCGGGAGAATTACATATTTTCCACAGAATCGTACTTCCGATCATGGCGCCTGGTATCGCAACGATGTCGATCGGCGGCTTTATCGGAAACTGGAACAACTATCTGGTACCGTTGATCTTATTGAATACACCGAATAAGATGACGCTGCCGGTAATGATCACCACCTTGAACGCAGCGACCGATCTGCAGAAGAATCAGGGTGCAATATACTTGGGAGTTGCAATTTCGGTAGTACCGATCCTGATCGTATTCTGCTTCTGCTCTAAATACATTATCAGCAGTATTTCAGCAGGAAGTGTGAAAGAATAAAACAAAAAAACAAAATAGAAGTGTGATAAGAAGGCAGTATTCCGGCAGCGGAGTACTGCTTTTTTTGCGAGTTTGAAAATACGTTAACGAAAACACGTTATATAGTTATTGAAATAGAGCTTTTGGGGATTTATAATGATTACATATATATGCTGTAAAAAGATGATATATGGAAAGGCAGAAATGTGAGAGAGAAGATAAAAAGATACGCTGCGATTGTGGGAATATGGCTTACCTTGGGATTGTTGGGAACGGGATGTGCACGAAGCAGTGCGATGTCACAGGAACCGGCAGACACATCAACGGACGAGGATATGCCGGCATGGCAGAAATATGCAAAAGAGCCGATTAAGTTTGACTGGTATATCAATTATTCGTGGTTTACGACAGGCTGGGGAGAAAATGTTGTTTCCCGTAAGATCACAGAAGAAACGGGCGTAAGTCTGAACTTTATCACACCCAGCGGAAATGAGAGCGAGAAACTTAATGCGCTGATTGCGGCGGATTCCCTGCCGGATTTTATCACGCTGGGCTGGTGGGAATCGCAGGTGGATGAGATGATAGACGCAGACAAGGTCTATGCCCTGAATGAACTTGCGGATGAATACGATGCCTATTTTTATCAGGTCAGCGATGCCGATGTGGTCAACTGGTATACCCGGGAGGACGGTAATATATACGGTTATCCTAATTCAAGCTTCACGCCCAAGGATATGGAAGAACATGACAATATCGGATCAAATCAGACTTTTCTGGTGCGTAAGGATATCTATGAGGCGATCGGTAGTCCGGATATGACAACACCGGAAGGATTTCAGGCAGCGGTAGAGAAGGCATATGAAATGTTTCCGGTGGTAGACGGAGAACCGTTAATTCCGGTAGGTGCGCATGTTTTCAATGAACAGGGAAATGTCTCTTTTGACCAGTATCTGATGAATTTTCTGGCGGTGCCCTTTGAAGAGAACGGTGAGATCTATGACCGGTATACCGACGAGGATTATATTACTTGGCTGAAGATGTTCAGAAGGCTTGGCGAAGAAGGGCTGCTTACCGATGATATTTTTATTGATCAGAGGACACAAATGGAAGAGAAGCTTGCAAAGGGCAGGTATTTCTGTATGATCTATCAGCATACGGACATGGCTGCGCAACAGAAAGAACTCTATGCCAGTCATCCGGAGAGGATATATCTCGCAGTGGACGGGCCGAAAAATGCGGCGGGAGATGACCATACACTCACGACGACCGGGATAAATGGCTGGACGGTTACTCTTATATCGAAAAACTGTGCACATCCGGAACGTGCGATCGCTTTTATGGATTATATGCTCAGCGAACAGGGACAGCTTCGCATTACGCTCGGCGTGGAGGGAGAGACCTTTGATTATGTGGATGGGAAACCGGTGATCAGGGAGGAGGTCAACACACTCTTAAATACCGACAGGACAGAATACGACAGAATATATGGCGCAGACGATGCGTATTGGATGCTTCAGAACAATGTGCTGCAGCTGCAGTGGAAGCAGGAAACGGCCGAGCCGCTCAGACAGATCGCAGAATGGTCTTATCCTTATGTGTTCTATAACGGACAATATGATTCTTTTCTGCCGGACGGATCGCAGGAAGCATATGAGGATAGTAAGATCGAGGCTCTTTGGAGCAAAACACTTCCGGAGCTTCTGCTGGCGGAATCCGAGGAGCGTTTTGACGAAATATATGCGCAGTTTATTGAGACGAGAGAAGAATATGGATTTGCCCATGTGCAGGCGGCGAAAACGGAGCTGATGAAGGAAGCGAAAGAGAAGCTGGGAATAAAGTAGAAGATGATAAAGCGTTGGAAGGAAAGGCTGAACGGATTAAAACTGAATACAAAGTTTACGCTGGTGATCATTGTCCTTGTCGTTGTGCCGATTTCCATAATGGCCGGTGTGCTGTTCTATAACATGGAGCAGAATGTCATCAGCGAAAACAGGAATTATATGCAGTATACGATGGAGCGCAATGAGGATAACATCCGGAAGAATATCGATTCGGTCAATATGACGACGCAGTTTTTCTTAAGTGATGAGCCGCTTATACAGATGCTTGGCAAAATGTCGAGGCAGGAGCAGATAGAGACTAAGGAGCTGATGGAATTCTATCACAGTGATATCACGTCGTTAGAGAGGCTTATCAATAATAATACGCTGCTGTACGGGGTACGTGTCTATGCGATGAATAGCAGGATACAGGAAATGATGCCTGTTTTATACAGTTACTCCCGCATGCGGAAGATGGAATGGGCATATGATCCGGACCCGGCAGGGTGGAACTTTGACTATCAGGACAGGTTGTTTGATGACCGCAGCGAAAGGAAGATCGCATCCCTGATAACGAATGTGGAGGATTATGAAAATGGACTGATCGGTGTGATCGAGGCGGCGGTCACGATGGAGAATATCTTTCCGATGTTATACGAAGATATCTCGGATGAGTGGAGCTGTTTTGTCTCTGATGAGGGTAATCTTTATTTCGGGGACAATGTGCAGGATATTTCAGAGGAATTTGTGCGGTTTCAAATGCAGGAAGGGTTTGAGAAGGACGCGATCCACACAGATTATATCAGGCAGAGAAGGGAGCATCTTATCGTCTCTTACCTGTATGTCAAGGATATGCAGGGAACGCTGCTGTCAGTGAAGAATATTTCAGCGAATGTGCGATATGTATATCGCATGAGAAACGGTTTTGTGATCATTATGCTGGTGATCATTATCGGACTGGCTTTTCTAATCAACTATATCGTGAAAAGTCTTCTGTGGCAGTTTTATAATATTTTAAAGTCAATCCGTGTCATACAGTCAGGTGATCTGAGCATAAGGATTGCGGACTGCGGAAACGATGAAATGGGTGAGATGGGAACCCAGATCAATAAAATGCTGGATCGTATAGAAGTGCTCATGAAGGAAAATATTGACAGGGAGATTCTGGCGAAGAACTCACAGATTCTTGCTTTGCAAAATCAGATCAACGCCCACTTTATTTACAATGTTCTGGAGTCTATTAAAATGATGGCGGAGATCGATGAGGAATACGCGATTTCCGATGCGATCACGTCTCTGGGAAAGCTGCTTCGTTACAGTATGCGATGGGTATCCGGCAATGTACTTGTGGAAGAGGAATTGGAATATATCAAAAATTATCTGGCGTTGATCAATTTGCGTTTTGACTATGAAATCTATCTCTCGCTGAACTTACAGGAGGAGATATTAAGGCAGGAGATACCGAAAATGTCTCTGCAGCCGATCATAGAGAACGCAATTTACCACGGAATCGAAGAAATAGCGGAAGATACCAGCATCTATATGAAAGGCTATATAGAGGGTGATGACTGTATTCTGGAGATCACGGATTCCGGAAAAGGTATGAGCGAGGAACAACTGCAAAAATTAAAGGCGAAGTTAAACGGTGAAATTGAGACGAGCGGCGGATCCGGTAACGGCATCGGTCTGAAGAACGTACAGGACAGAATCAGGATGAACTTCGGAGAAGAATACGGAATTGAGATTGCTTCTAAGTTAGGCTGCTATACGAAGATCATAGTGCGGATACCTGTGGGGGGGGGTAAAAATGAAAACAGTTCTTATAGTAGAGGATGAGAAAATGATACGGCAGGGAATCCGGACGATGATTCAAAGAAGCGGCGTTCCGGTCGAAGTGATCATAGAGTGTAATAGCGGCGACAAGGCTCTGGAAATTCTGAAGAATCAGAAAGTGGATGTGATGTTTACGGATATCCGCATGCCCAAAATGAGCGGGATCGAGCTGGTACAGAAGGTACAGGAACTCCCCGAACAGCCGATTATGATAGCCGTCAGCGGATATGCTGATTTTAACTATGCGGTAGAAATGATGAGTATGGGAGTGCGCGAGTATATCTTAAAGCCGGTGGAAAGAGACAAGATACAGGCCATTATGAAAAAACTGGAGCAGGAGATCACACAGAATCAGGAAAGCAGACGTACCAGTAATCGGATCGGGCACCAGCAGCTTAAATATCTGATGTTAAATGAGCAGGTTACGGAAGAGGAATTAAGTACGATGCAGGAGGAGTACGAGAGCGAGTTTGAGCTGTATGATTATTATGTGTGTGTCTCTAATCCGAAAGAATGGCAGGCTTTCGAGGAGAGTTATATTTATCTGCATAACGTGGAGAATAATGATGTGTACCTTGTAACGGATAAAAATATGCAGATGCTTCTGAAGAATGAATTTGCACAGCAGTATGTAGGGGTGAGCGCGATACACAGCGGAATCAGGGAATTGGGAATCGCTTACCGGGAGGCGGTGGAGGCAAGACATCATGCGTTTTGTACCGACCGGCGAAATTTTTATGTGGAGGAGATCGGGACAGGTCTTGCAACGGATTTTTATGAGCAGGGCAAGGAAATGATCAGTGCGGAAAAGAAGCAGCAGAGGGTGCAGCTTCTCGGTACGGATAAGACGGAGGAACTTGTCAGGACATGGGAGAGATTCTTTCATGTGGTGAAGAACGGATGGATCACGCCGGCGGATTTCGCAGACTGCATGGATGATTTTTTTGCAGAGATACGCAGGACTTATCGAAATATGCTTGATGATGAAGAAGAAAAACTAAAGGAGTTGGCGGATTATTATGGGTCACCGGTGCTGACTGTCTGGCAGGAAGCGTTTATGGAATGGATATTGGCCCTTCATGAGCGCATTAACGACCGGTTTGACACGAGTAAGAATCAGCAGAAGATCAAGCAGGCGATAGAGTATATTCAGGAGAATTATGACAGAGATTTAAACATGGCGGTGGTGTCCAATCGGGTTTCCATGAATTATTCGCTGTTTTCCTATCTTTTTAAGGAGGTTACCGGGAATAATTTTGTTAATTACCTAAAGGGAATCCGCGTGGAGGAGGCAAAAAAGCTGCTGGCGGAAACGGATATGCGGATCGTGGAAATCAGCGCTAAAGTCGGCTATGATAACGAAAAGCATTTTATGAGAATCTTTAAGGCAACCTGCGGAGTGTCGCCCAGCGAGTATCGGAGAAATGCGCAGATGCATTAAGAGACAATAGAATTGTCTCAAAAATATTTTTGCAAAAACATTGTCAAAAAAATATCAATGTGGTATGATGACACCGTATTGTATCTCGTATGAGAATAATAACAGGAGGATTTGTACCATGAAAAATGAAAAAACTTATGAACTTGTGCTTACGGCACTGTTCACTGCCATAATCGTGATTATGGCATTCACACCGCTGGGATACATCCCGCTTGTAGTCATCAACGCGACGATCATTCATATCCCGGTCATCCTTGGAGCGCTATTTCTCGGACCGAAGAAAGGTGCATTTTTGGGATTCGTATTTGGTCTGACCAGTTTCATCAACAACACATTTAATGCAGTTACGGCATCGGCATTTGTGTTCTCGCCGGTCGTAGCATATGGCGTAGTCGGTGTATCCGGTATCTTTAAGAGCATATATATCTGCTTCGTACCGAGAATTTTAGTCGGCGTAGTTCCTTATTTTGTCTACATTCTGATCCGTAAGGCGCTGAAGAGCGAAGGACAGTCAAGAAAGATTGTTGTGAATTTGCTGGCATCTCTGATTCTGTTTGTTTCCGTCAGGGCATTCCTGATTCATCTGCTGCCTGAGACACTCAGCGCACTTGTATGTACCATCATCGGTATAGCGGCGGGCAGCGTGCTCATGGCTGTTCTCACGGTCAGCGGTAGTAAGAAAGAGTCTGCCAATATTGCGCTCGCATACGCAGGACTGGCGGGTGCCTTCACTAATACACTCTTTGTCATGAGCGGCATTTTTATTCTGTATAAAGATGCTTATGCACAGGCGGTCGGCGTGGCGGGAGAAGCCGTGCTGGACGTGATCATGGGTGTCGTAACATTTAATGGCATTGTGGAGGCGGTGGTGGCTGCGATCATCGTTGCGGGTGTCGGCTTTGCGCTGACGAAGGTGAAACCGATCTATTATATGAATGAAAATAAAACAGAAAGCAGGGCAAAGGTATGATCTTAGCGATCGATATCGGAAATACGAATATTGTTATCGGCTGTATTGAGGGGGAGCGGGTGTGCTTCGTGGAGCGCGTGTCCACGAATCTCGCCAAGACTGAGCTGGAGTATGCGGTGGAGTTCAGGACGCTGTTTGAATTGTACCATATCGGCATGGAGGATATCACGGGCAGTATTATTTCATCAGTTGTTCCGCCCCTGAATAATATTGTGCGGGCGGCGCTTGAGAAGACCTTCCATAAGGCGCCGCTGCTGGTGGGCCCGGGGGTGAAGACCGGGCTTAATATCCTGATGGATAATCCGGGGCAGCTCGGCTCCGATCTGGTGGTTAATGCAGTGGCAGGGCTGCACTATTACGGTGCCCCTATTATTATGATCGACATGGGAACGGCAACGACCATCAGCGTGGTGGACGATAAGAAGAATTATATCGGCGGCATGATCCTGCCGGGGGTCAAGGTTTCTCTGGATTCTCTGGTCAACAGGACGTCCCAGTTACCCCGTATCAGTCTGGAAGCGCCGAAGAAAGTGATCGGCAGAAATACCATCGACTGTATGAAGAGCGGTATCGTGATGGGGCAGGCGGCATGTCTGGACGGCATGATCGAGCGGATTTTCGATGAACTCGGCTATGAGGCACCGGTAGTCGCCACAGGCGGACTGTCGGGCAGCATCGTGCCTTATTGCAAGAGAAAGATTGTATACGACAATGAATTGACCCTGAAAGGGCTGGGCATTATATATAACAAGAATGTGGAAAGTTAGAATGGAATGCATTAAACATTGCAAAAACAACATTTTTCTACAAAACACTGACATAGTGTAAGAGTTTGTGTAAATTCACAAAAGGATGGTTAAGCTACACCGGATATGGCAGGCAGAGACCGAACGGAGGAAGATAAGATGGTAGCAGGCAAACATATTGTGCTGGGCGTGACAGGCAGTATCGCTGCATATAAAATAGCATCACTCGCCAGTATGCTGGTGAAAAAGAAGGCTGATGTGACTGTGATCATGACGCCCAATGCCACCAACTTTATCAATCCGATTACGTTTGAGTCGCTGACCGGCAATAAGTGTCTGGTGGATACCTTTGACCGAAATTTCGAGTTTCAGGTGGAGCATGTGTCTCTGGCGAAACAGACTGATGTATTTCTCGTGGCACCTGCGTCGGCGAACGTGATCGCCAAGGCGGCCCACGGCATAGCGGATGACATGCTGACAACGACGCTGCTTGCCTGTACCTGCCCGAAGATCTTCGCACCGGCGATGAATACCAGAATGTATCAGAATCCGATCGTACAGGATAACATGAAGACGCTTGCGCGGTATGGTATGGAAGTGATTAGCCCCGCCAGCGGCTATCTGGCATGCGGTGATACGGGCGAGGGCAAGATGCCCGAACCGGAAGTGCTCTATGAGTATATCGTAAAGGCGCTGACACCGAAGGATCTGGCAGGAAAGAAAGTGCTTGTCACGGCCGGTCCTACGCAGGAGAGAATAGATCCGGTGCGCTATATCAGCAATCACTCCACTGGTAAGATGGGGTATGCAATCGCAAGACAGGCGATGATGCGCGGCGCAGAAGTGACACTTGTGTCGGGAAAAGTAAATATACAACCGCCGATGGGTGTGCGGGTAGTGCCGGTGGTATCTGCGGCGGATATGGCGCAGGCAGTCAAAGAGTCGGCACCGGAGCAGGATATCATCATCAAGGCGGCGGCAGTGGCCGACTATCGTCCAAGTGTGACAGCAGATGAGAAGCTTAAGAAAAAGGATGACGAGATGTCTATCGGGCTGGAGCGCACGGAGGATATTCTGGCATATCTCGGCGCGAATCGCAGGGAAGGGCAATTCCTGTGCGGTTTTTCTATGGAGACGGAGCATATGCTGGAGAATTCCCGCGCTAAGCTTAAGAAAAAGAACATAGATATGATCGTTGCCAACAATCTGAAACAAGAAGGCGCCGGATTCGGCACAGACACCAATGTGGTGACATTCCTAACTAAAGATGATACGGTGGAACTGCCGATGCTGAGTAAAGAGGAAGTGGCGGACAGACTGTTGGATCATATCGTGGAATACGGGCGTAAAAAGATCCGGTGCAACTGTGAGGAACAGAGTTCTGAACAGTTACGACCCGACAATAATTGATACCTGATATAACCGCATATGGAGGAGAAAATATGAGAATCGGAATGGGTTATGATGTTCATAGACTGACGGAGGACCGCAAGCTGATCTTAGGCGGTGTCGAGATACCATATGAGAAGGGACTTCTCGGTCATTCAGATGCGGATGTACTTCTTCATGCCATCATGGATGCGCTCCTGGGCGCAGCGGCTCTGGGCGATATCGGCAAACACTTTCCGGATACCGATCCCGCTTATAAGGGGATTTCTTCGATCGAGCTGTTGAAACGAGTGGGCGAGCTGCTTACGGAGAACAGCTTCTTAATCGAGAATATCGATGCCACCATTATCGCTCAGGCACCCAAGATGCGCTCCTATATCGATCAGATGAGGGAAAACATCGCGGCGGCGCTGGACATCGAGACGGAACAGGTCAATGTGAAAGCCACCACCGAAGAGGGACTGGGCTTTACAGGCACCGGCGAAGGCATATCCTCCCAAGCGATCTGCATGCTGACAAGCCCCAGAGAGCTGTACAGCGAGGATGTCAGCGCAGCTAAGTGTGACGGATGCAGCGGGTGTCCGAGGCAGGCCGGACAGTAACACAGACATTATTGCCTAGGCATAATCAATACCCAGCGCAGATGGAAGTTAATATCTTAAGGAGCCCCTTAAAAAGCGTCGGCACTTAGTGAGGTATTTTACGAACTTAGTGCCCGTTACGCTTTTTACGGAGCGAAAGCGCGGCTCCGTAGATATTAACTTTCATCTGTGCGGACGGTTTAGATAGATGTACAGAATAACATTGACAAAACCAAGATTTTTGCATATTCTAATAGCAGAAACTTATCAGATATAAGATGCAAGCGAATAATACGGAATATGGACATTGAAAGGGAAGAGTACCTTTGTCAGCAGCAGACAGAGAGGAACCGCCGTCGGCTGGAAGCGGTTCTTGCGAAGAGAATGGGAAGTGCGCCCCGGAGTCCGGTTTATGCCCGGCTGACCCCGTTACAGGTCTTGAGTGAAAGAATGCAGATGTATTCTTTAAGTAGAGTGGAACCGCGGATCATTTCGTCTCTATTTCCGAACCGGAATAGGGCGGATACCGCGGTCTTTATATTTCATAGGGTATGTCCGGACAATTCCGAGTTTGCGAAGCAGATTTCGCAAACGAACAGGTTCGCTTTTTGCAGGAAAAAGGAAAAAGACATGAGTTTTATACAGAATATCAGGGAAGAGATCAGGATCATACGAGAACGTGACCCGGCGATCCACTCCAATATGGAAGTGTTCTTATACCCCAGCTTCAAGGTGATGATCTATTATCGGATGGCACATAAGATGTATCTGAACGGGCATTACTTTCTGGCCAGATGGATATCCCAGAGGGGAGTCCGTAAGACGGGGATCGAGATTCATCCGGGGGCACAGATCGGCAAGGGATTCTTTATCGATCACGGCAACGGCGTGATTATCGGAGAGACTACTGTCATCGGCGATAACGTGACACTGTATCAGGGCGTGACGCTGGGAGGTACCGGCAAGGAACAGGGCAAACGTCATCCCACCATCGGCAACAACGTTATGATCAGTACAGGCGCTAAAGTGCTGGGGTCCTTTAAAATCGGTGACAACAGCAAGATCGGAGCAGGCAGCGTGGTATTAGAGGAAGTACCACCCAACTCCACGGTAGTTGGTGTGCCGGGACGGGTGGTGAAGCGCAATAACAGGTTGCTGCCACAGGAGGAATTGGATCAGATCAACCTGCCCGATCCTGTCAGAGAGGATATTATGGGTCTGCAGCGCGCCAACGCGGAGTTGACAAACCGGCTGATCGATCTGGAAAGAGAAATCAAAAGACAAAGACATGAAGCTGCACTAAGTCTGCAAAATACGCAGACTAAGAGCAACTAAGTCATGTCTGGAAGAATGCCGCTTGCAGCGAGCATTCTTCCGGGGTGGCTGGCGGAAATGTAAGAGAGATATGTTGGAGAGAAAAATGACGAAATAACGATAAAGTAATAGAAAGAGGAGTGCACATTATGAAAGTTTTTAACACACTATCAAGACAAAAGGAAGAGTTCGTACCGCTGCAGGAAGGGAAGGTCAGCATGTATGTCTGCGGACCTACGGTGTATAACCTGATCCATATCGGAAATGCCAGACCGATGATTGTGTTTGACACTGCCAGGCGGTATATGGAACATAAGGGGTATGCGGTTAATTACGTCTCCAATTTTACCGATGTGGATGATAAGATTATTAAGAAGGCGAATGAGGAAGGGGTAGATCCTTCCGTGATCTCGGAGCGCTATATAGCCGAGTGCAGGAAGGACATGAAAGCGCTTAATGTAAAAGAGGCGACCACACATCCGAAGGCGACGGAGGAGATCGACGGCATGATCGAGATGATTCAGACTCTGATCGATAAAGGTCATGCTTATGTGGCAGAGGACGGTACGGTATATTATAAGACGAGAAGTTTTAAAGAATACGGCAAACTTTCGCATAAGAATTTGGATGATCTTCGTAGCGGCGGCCGCGCCCTGCTGGTGTCCGGAGAGGATCAGAAGCAGGATCCGCTTGATTTCGTACTGTGGAAGCCGAAGAAAGAGGGGGAGCCTTATTGGGAGTCGCCTTGGTGCGAGGGTCGTCCGGGCTGGCATATCGAGTGCTCCGTTATGAGTAAAAAATATCTCGGTGAGGAGATCGACATCCATGCGGGCGGTGAAGACCTGATTTTTCCCCATCATGAGAACGAGATTGCCCAGTCCGAGGCGGCGAACGGCAAGGAGTTCGCCAAGTATTGGCTGCACAACGGCTTTTTGAATATTGACAATAAGAAAATGTCTAAGTCTGCGGGAAATTTCTTTACGGTCAGAGATATCAGTGAGAAATATGACCTGCAGGTACTGCGCTTCTTTATGCTTTCGGCACATTACCGGAGTCCGCTTAACTTCAGTGCGGATCTGATGGAGGCGGCTAAGAACGGACTGGATCGTATCGTAACCAGCGTGAGCAATCTGAATTTCCTTATGGAAAAAGCGGCGGATGCGCCCATGACCGGGGAGGAACAGCAGTTATTCAAAGAAGCGGAAACGTATATCACGAAGTTTGATGAGGCAATGGACGATGATTTCAATACGGCGGATGCTGTCTCGGCTGTTTTTGAATTGGTAAAATTTGCGAATACCAATGTGAATGAGGGGTCGGGCAAGGCGTTTATACAGGCAGTGAAAGATGAGATCGTAATGTTGTCCGATATCTGCGGTCTGATCGTGGAGAAAAAGGCGGAGATCTTAGATACACAGATTGAAGCACTCATACAGGAGAGACAGGAGGCCAGAAAAGCGAAGAATTTTGCCAGAGCGGATGAGATCCGGGATACTTTGGCAGCGCAGGGCATTATTCTGGAAGATACACGAGAGGGTGTCAAATGGAAGAGAGCATAACGATCTTAGAGGCGATCAAGAGAGATTTCGGGTGTGGTGAGGTTGATATTCGTAGTTATTCGCCGTTAACATTAGCGTATATCGGGGATGCGATCTATGATCTGGTGATACGGACCATCGTGGTGGAACGGGGAAACCGCTCCGCCAATAATCTTCACAAGAAGACAGTGACCTACGTAAACGCCCGGGTGCAGGCAAGGATGATCGAGGCGTTGGAAGACGAACTGACGGAAGAGGAAGCGGCGGTCTATCATCGCGGTCGCAATGCCAAGTCTTATACGTCGGCAAAGAATGCTTCTATTATAGAATACCGC
Source organism: Lachnospiraceae bacterium (assembly GCA_014804605.1). Taxonomy (GTDB): domain Bacteria; phylum Bacillota; class Clostridia; order Lachnospirales; family Lachnospiraceae; genus UBA3282. The sequence goes on from JAAUZM010000005.1 coordinate 94,620, forward strand.
AAGGCAACGGGACTGGAAGCGCTCTGCGGCTATCTGTATCTGCAGGGGCAGCAGGAGCGGATGCTGTATCTGATCCGTGAGGCCATTGCGAGAATAAATATGACGATATAGAAATAACGTAACTGTTCAGAANGTGCTAGTAACTGTGAAGAACAGTGTTTTGAACAGCTNCAAAATAACGAATGGAAATTAGTAGAATATAGACTTAATGAAAGAATGTAAAGTCAACTATAGGGAGATACAGCTAACGAAAGGGATATAACGTAATAATGGAACATACAGAATTTACAATCGAAGGCAGAAATGCCGTAATCGAGGCGTTTCGTTCAGGAAGAACAATAGACAAGCTGTTTGTGCAGGACGGCTGTCAGGATGGGCCGATTCAGACCATCAAGCGGGAGGCTTCTAAGTNNGGCAGCCTGATNAAGTACGTCTCCAAGGAGCGGCTGGATCAGATGTCCGAGACNGGCAGACATCAGGGCGTTATCGCATATGCGGCGGCTTATGCCTATGCAGAGGTAGAGGATATTCTGAAGCTGGCAAGAGATAAGGGCGAAGCCCCTTTTATCTTTCTGTTNGATAATATCGAGGATCCGCACAATCTGGGAGCNATCATCCGTACCGCGAATCTGGCGGGAGCGCACGGTGTCATTATTCCGAAGAACCGGGCGGTCGGGTTGACGGCGACAGTGGCGAAGGCATCNGCGGGAGCNATCAATTACACGCCTGTGGCGAAGGTGACGAATCTGGGACAGACCATCGAGGAGCTGAAGAAAGAAGGTTTGTGGTTCGTCTGTGCGGATATGGACGGCACCTGTATGTATGATCTGGACTTAAAAGGNGCNATNGGNCTGGTGATCGGCAGCGAGGGGAACGGCGTGGGACGTCTTGTGAAAGAAAAATGCGACTTCGTGGCGGCAATTCCGATGAAGGGCGATATTGATTCACTCAACGCTTCGGTNGCAGCCGGTGTNCTGGCCTATGAGATCGTCAGACAGCGGCAGTAATGACGGTATGCAATGCGGATTTGAGCATGTTTGCCGTATGGGGATTATGGCAGTGTGCAGAGTTAATTTGCGGCGGTAAGTGGAAAGTCAGATGATTCGAGATGAAAAAAATAAATGAAATATTAGTGGTGATGATCTTCATATTGACGGCAGTTCTGGCGGCTGCGGTCTGTTTCAAGGCATATGATGTGTATGATACAAACAGGCGGCTNGCCAAAGAGCAGGAAGAGATGGAAGTGCACCGGATATTTGTGAGGAATCAGGAAGCTCAGAACNGNGTNNTGGAAATGGAAGCGGAAATTCAGGAACTGACCGGTGATGTGGCCGGGCTGGANCAGTTGATCGCGCAGATTCAAAGCGGCGGTCAGANCGNTTCTGCCAGTCAGGATGATATGGAGGAGCCTGACGTTTCCGTGAATCGAACGGTGTCGGAGAATGTTTCGGTATCNGGAAACGGGACAGTATCAGGTAATGGTACGGTGTCAGGCAATGCGACAGTATCGGGCAACGCTGCGATATCCGGCAATGGCACGGTGTCGGGCAATGGTACAGTATCGGGTAACGCCGCGATATCCGACAATGGCACGGTGTCGGGTAACATTGGGGTGTCATCGGATGATTTCTTCCGGCATGGTTTTCCAGGATGGCCGGGAGAAGATACGGTATCGGGTAACTATTCTGTTTCGGGGAATTTNCCGTCACTTATGCCTGACGGCGTGTCGGCCAACGGAGAGATCAATTATTATGACGGATCTATGACGGAGAACAGTATCTTNGACGCGTGGCGCGGTATCTACGAGCAGCCTGATGGTATGTCACTGGAACAGAGGAGAGAACTGCGCACATCTTTTCAAGAGACATTGGAAGTCAACCAGTCGGACAGAGAGCGGATTGCAGAGAATAAATATGATTTTTCAGGATTAAAAATAGCCTGTCTGGGCGACAGCATCACAGCGGCGGCTAATCTGGAGAGTGAGGAAGGGTATCAGCANTATTCTTATCCCGAAANGCTGAAAGAACTGTTAGGTGCGGAAGAGGTNTATAATCTGGGGATNGGCGGTTCTTCCATTGGACGGTATTGGTCGGACCCTTACGTGGACCGCTATCAGGAGATACCGGAAGATGTTGATGTGATTATTGTTATGGGAGGTACCAATGACGGCTTCTGTGTTTCCGACAAGGAGTTCGGTAATCTGGAAGAGCGGGCTTACCGCACCTTTTGTGGAGATCTGGACGAACTGATGCGCGGACTGCGTGAGAATTATCCCGATGCAGAGATTTTCTTCGTGACGCCCCTGCCGAATATATTGCAGGATTATCTGATGAATGAGCGGGATTATCTGCTGCCGCAGCAGCAATTTGCGGACGTGATACTGACACTGGCGCGGGAATATGATTATGAAGTGATCGATCTGTACAATTCTAATATACTGGACTCGCATGATGCGAATGTGGTGGCTGAATATATTCCGGACGGCGTGCATGGCAGCCATGCGGGGTATCAGGTTATGGCGGAGCATTTTGCGGCGGAAATTATAGAGTACTATGATGAGAATNCGGAGAATGAGGCGGGATTGGANGAAATAAACGATACGGAAGAAGAGATGGAAGCGGAAGAGTCAGGCAGAGTAGAGGAAGAGTCTGATTTGGAAGAGAAAAACGGTACGGAAGAAGAGGTTGATTCAGAGAAGAAAAACAGTACGGAAGAAGAGTCAGAATCAGCAGGAAAGAGCGACACGGAGGAAGATACAGAAACGGCTGGAAGCGGTATAGAAGAAGACATTGAATGGGAATAGACGGACGGAATAGGATAACTGTGCCGGGAAACCATACGGAAGAAGAAATTAAGGTAGTAAGGCAAAACAGTCAGAAAAACTGTGTCGAAGAAACCAGTAGAATGAGGCTTCATATGGACAAGGACTATGAACAATATAGTGATGAGGAACTTATCGTCCGGCTCCGGGACGGAGACGAAGGCATCACGGAATACCTTATGAATAAATATAAGAATTTGGTTCGGAGTAAGGCCAGATCCATGTACATCCTCGGAGCTGACAACGATGATCTGATTCAGGAGGGAATGATCGGATTGTTCAAGGCACTGCGGGATTATGACATCGGCAGGGATGCCAGTTTCTTGACCTTTGCGGATCTGTGCGTATCCAGACAAATGTATACGGCGGTGCAGGCTTCCAGACGACAGAAACATATTCCGCTCAATACTTATGTGTCTCTATATGGCAGTGCAGGCGTGAATCGTGACGGCGAGGAAGAGGAACTGGTCAACGTGTTGTCCATCAGTGCAGGGCAGAGTCCGGAAGAAGTTGTGATAGACAGGGAAAATGTAGTGCAATTAGAGCAGACGATAGAGAGAGAACTCAGCAGCTTCGAGAAACAGGTTCTGGACTTGTATCTGACCGGTATGGGATACCAGCAGATCGCGAAGGTGCTTGGCAGAGACGAAAAGTCTACAGATAACGCGTTGCAGAGGATTAAAACGAAGCTGAAGAAGGCAATCAATTGTTGACAAATCCGAAAAGACTATGATATACTACAATTCGGTGATTGTGCTTGACACAGTCGTCGGAATGCTGCTGTGGCTCAGTCGGTAGAGCGTCGCATTGGTAGTGCGGAGGTCACGGGTCCGATTCCCGTCAGCAGCTTGTGAATCCCTGACGTTTGTCAGGGATTTTTCATTTTACAGAAAAGCGTTTCGCATGAAAAAGACTTCTTTGTTCTTGTGCGACAGCTTGGTTGTGGGTTATGATAATTTTAGAAGGAGGAAGGCAGAAATGAATGTATTGGTGATCAACGGAAGCCCTAAGGGGAAGAACAGCATTACTTATCAGACGATCCGGTTCCTGCAAAAACAGTTTCCGCAGGATGAATTTGAAACGCTCCATGTGGGTGCACAGATTCGGTTATTCGAACAGGACATGACGCAGGCGCGGGAGGCGGTGGGAAGAGCAGAACTTATTTTGTTTTGTTATCCTGTATATACTTTTATCGCGCCGTCACAGCTTCATCGCTTTATAGAGTTGATGAAGCAGGAGCAGCTTGATGTGGAAGGAAAATATATGGTTCAGATCACCACATCCAAGCATTTCTATGATATAACGGCTCACCGCTATGTGGAAGATAACTGCCGTGATATGGGAATGCGAGTGTTCAGGGGATTTTCGGCGGATATGGAAGACCTTTTGAAAGAGCAGGGACGAAGGGATGTGCTTAAATACTGGAAGTATATAAATTATATGATAGGAAGAGAGAAATCTTCCGGCTCCGAAGCAGACAGAAAACTGACCGTGCATAATAAGGATGAAAAATACCGTGTTGTGATCGTGACGGACTGCGCTAAGGATAACGAGAGACTGCGCCGTATGATCATTGATTTCAGGAAAGCATTTCCTTATGTCAGCCATGTGGTTAATCTGCGAGATTTTGAGTTTAAGGGAGGGTGCCTTGGCTGTTTCCACTGTGCCGTAGACGGAACATGTATTTATCAGGATGGATTTGACAGTTTTCTGAGGGAACGGATTCAACGCTCAGACAGCATCGTCTATGCTTTTTCCATCAAAGATCATTCCATGGGGTCCTTGTTTAAGACTTATGATGACAGACAGTTCTGTAACGGCCACCGTACAGTTACGATGGGGAAACCCACGGCGTATCTTGTGGACGGCGAGCTGAGCAGCGAAGAAAATCTGCGGATGATCATTGAGGCGAGAAGTCAGGTAGGAGGAAACTATCTCGCGGGAGTGGCAGTCAACGAAAACGGTGAGGAGAACGGAAGCAGAGATGAGATTCGCGTCTGTGCGGATGATCTTGCCTATGCATTGGAAAATCAACTAATGGTGAATGAGAATTTTTACGGAATCGGAGGCATGAAGATTTTCCGCGACCTGATCTTTGAGATGCAGGGGATGATGAAGGCGGATCACCAATTTTATAAGAAACATCATTTCTACGACTTCCCGCAGAAGAAAATCGGGAAGATTATGATGATGCAGGCCGTCGGGGCATTGATGCGCATGCCGGTGGGCAAAAATCAGCTCCAGTCGAAGATGACGGAAGGGATGCTGATGCCGTATGAGAAATTGCTTAACGATCAGTAAAGACATGAAACCATTCACCAAAGCGAGGACACGATCATGAAACAATACCGCAATTACATATTCGATCTATATGGCACACTGGTAGATATCCGTACCGATGAGACGGAACGGAAGCTGTGGGAGCATTTGAGCCTGTTTTACGGTTATTACGGAGCACGGTATGAGGCGGAAGAACTGCATCAGGCTTATCTTACTTCGGTACAGGGTAAGGAGAAAGCGCTTAGTAAAGAGCATGCTGTTCAGTATGCCCATGAGGCTTATCCCGAGATTCCGATCGAAGAGGTTTTTCGGGAACTGTATGAGGCGAAAGGGGTCAATCCCGATCAGCAGCTTACCATCCATACGGGACAGATGTTTCGGGCATATTCCACGAAATATATCCGTATCTACCATTATGCGAAAGAACTGCTTGCAACGCTCCGGGAGGCAGGCAGAGGCGTATATCTGCTCTCCAATGCGCAGCGTATTTTCACGGAGTATGAATTACATTATCTGGGGATTCATGATCTCTTTGACGGGATTCTGATCTCTTCCGATCATGGGTGCAGGAAGCCTGACGAGCGCTTTTACCGGATACTGTTTGATCGATACGGGCTGAAGCCGGAGGAGTCGCTGATGATCGGCAATGACATGGCGACCGATATTGCGGGCGCGAAGCAGGTGGGCATGGACAGCTTCTATATTCATTCCGCCATATCGCCGCGGTCACAGAAGAGGATTGAAGAAAAGGATAACATGGCGGATTATGCTATGAGCCGGATGAATCTACGCACATTGTGCAGCCGGCTTCTTGCCACTGACTGACGTATGGTGTAAAATAAATTTCAAGGTCGATAGATTAAGATAGACATGGTTATCAGCATATAATAACAGTAGCATAACGCAGGTCCGCTTTTGACGGTGGACAGAAACGGAGGGTATGATGGATTTTTTTGACAGAATCGGGGAGACGATCACGACAAAGGGAAGAGAAGTGACGGATAAGGCGAAGGACTTGGCTGAGGTGGCGAATCTGAAAGGGCAGATTCATACCTGTGAGGATATTATCAGGAAACGCTACACCGAGATCGGCAGAATCTATTACGATAAACATGGCTCTACGCCGGAGGAAGAGTATGAGGATGCGTGTAGAGATATCGAGAATGCCCAGAATTCGATCGTGGATCTGGAAGCTAAGATCAGGGAGATCAAGGGGATATAGCGCTGAGACTATATTCTACAAGAAATCAAGCGGCAGTACATATGATTGATAAAAAAGGCAGGTACAGAGTTCGTATAGAGTCTGTACCTGCCGTCTTTTTGTTCTATAGGAAATTCCTACGTTCATGCACGAGTTCGCGAAGCGAATCTCGCAAAGTTAATTTGCGAAGCAAATTTACTTTTTTTACTGTGCCTCAGGCTGCGGCTGTTCCGCCTGTTGCGCTGCTGCCTGTGCGGCTGCCTGCGCCGCTGCTGCTGCGGCAGCATTACGCTGTTCTATCTCTGCCCGCTGCCCGTTTACGATCGCTTCCCAATCAGGATTCGCAAAGAACTCCGCGTTGTGAGGACACATATTGGTCTGCGGTGTCGGTGCGGGTGTTGGAATAACGGAGCCGTCTTCGCCGACGACGGGCTCTTCCGGTGTCTCAGGCTGTGCCAGTGCCGAACCGGAACCGCTCTGCAGGGAGACATCTTCGATCGGTGTAAGTTCCAATACGCCCTCTACCTTGAACGGACATCCTTCGCATGCGGGCAGACTGCTGTATGTGCAGACCTGACCGGCATAATGTACGTCGCAGGTTTCTGTGGGTACGGTTCCCTCGGCGAAGTATTCTGAGCGGAGAGTGCCGCTGCATAACCCATCAATCGGCAGTTTGCCGGAGCGGGAACATACCGTAGCAGTCACGATGCCGGAAGGAACATTGAACGGTTCGTTAGGCAGTTCTTCATGGATCTTAGACATGACGGTACGCCACAGCTTCTTGGCAAGATTCTTTTCATCTCCCGTAAGTTTAACGTTATTATCAAATCCGGCCCAGGTAGTTGCCGTATAATAGGGTGTATAGCCGGAGAACCAGACATCGTTGTAGTCCGAGGTCGTACCGGTTTTGCCGGCCATCGCCATGCCGCCGAAATTCACAGAGCCTCCGGTTCCCACCGTGACCACGTCCACCATGGCGTTGGTCAGCAGGAATGCAGTAGTTTCCTTAATTACCTGTCTGGACTGAGGCATTGTATTGTCCAGAATGATATTGCCATCGTGATCAAGCACCTTCGTGTACAGCTTGGGTTTGATGTAAGTGCCGCCGTTGGCAATACATGCGTAGGCAGCGTTTAACTCTTCATTTGTGACACCGTTGGTAATACCACCCAGCGCCAGTGCCTGCTGAATGTCGGAGTATACTTTTCCGTTGATCTCTTTGCGTTCTTCCAATGTGGTAAAGCCGAAGTTCGTCAGATAGTCATAACCCAGCTGCGGCGTGATCTGTGTCAGCGTCTTGACGGCGACGATATTCATGGACTGCGCGATACCTTCCCTGAGTGAAGAGAGCCCGCGGTAAGTCTCGCCGTACCAGTTCGCTACAGGGCGTCCGTCCGCATAATTAAACGGTGCGTCGTTCATCACTGTGGCAAGAGTAAGTCCGGCGCTGTCAAAAGCCGGTGCATAGGTCGATACTACCTTAAAGGTGGAACCGGGTTGTCTGGTGGTGTCTGTTGCACGGTTCAACGTCCGGCTTCCAGATTTGGCGCCGCGGCCGCCTTCCATGGCAACGATATAGCCGGTGCTCTGGTCTTCCACCACGATAGATACCTGCGGCTGGGGTGTTAAGCTGATGGTCTCGCCGAATACCTCGTCGCCGGAGCCCATAACGGCTTCCTTGTATAATTCGATATCCTGATATGCTTCTTCCTGAGAGGTATAGATCAGGTTATAGGACTTGGAACGATTATCTCTCCAGAAAGTACGGAACATTTCCGTGCTGTGATTTTCCCGGTCGCCGTTGCTTTTCTCTATAGTCAGTTCATAATTCAGATACCATTTCGTATTGGCGGGAAAGTTGGTTTCGTCCGCAAAAGTCTCGTCGCATATCTGCTGGATCTTCGGGTCCTGCGTGGAATAAATCTTCAGACCGCCGCTGTAGAGCAGCGTAAATGCCTGTGTTTCATTGTATCCGGCAGCGATCAGATCTTCCAGAACATCTTCCGTCAGTGCATCTACGAAGTATGTATTGACGGCGGAATCCTCATTTTCGGAATCGGCGATCTGGATGCGGGAATATACGTCGTCCGCCATCGCCTCATCATACTGCTCCTGTGTAATATAGCCTTCTTTCTTCATGTCGTTCAGCACCCGTTCACGACGCTTAGCATTCTCGTCGGGATGTGAGATCGGATTATATCTGGAAGGATTCTTGGTGATTCCTGCGATGACAGCGCACTCCGACAAGGTCAGGTCGCTGACGGACTTGTTGAAATAACGCATGGAAGCAGCTTGAACGCCCAGTGTATTCTGCCCTAAATTAATGGTGTTCATATAATTAATCAGGATAGAGTCCTTATCCATGACTTTCTCAAGTTCCAGGGCCAGATACTGCTCCTGTATTTTACGTTTTAACCGGTCGGCAAAAGAATCCTCGCTGGTCCAGTTCGTGAAGACATTATTCTTGAGAAGCTGCTGCGTGATCGTGCTGGCACCCTCCGTGAAGTCACCGCCCTTTAATTTATTTACTATACCCACCTTGGCGGCACGGAGGATACCCTTGATATCGATGCCGTTATGGTCATAAAAACGGGCATCTTCCACGGCTACAAAGGCATTCTGGAGATCCTTGGGAACCATGTCGATGGTGACGGGGATTCGGTTGGAATCCGTAGATACCAGCTTCGCAATCTGTCTGCCTTCTATGTCATATGCAAAAGTAGAAAAACCAGTGGGCGTAACGTCGATATTGCCGATATCCGGGGCTGTAGCGAGTACGCCTTTGAAGATACCGATCCCGGCGCTGATGCCGATGATCCCCACACCGATTATGGCGACCAGACACAGTTGGATCAAAGTAAATCCGAATTTTCTTGCCCACTTGGTGGATGTAGAGTGAAGTGCCTGCTGTTTCTTGCGGACACCCTTTTTTCCATAATTCATGATACTCCTCCTTAGGCTGATAGTCCCCCTCAATGGACGCATAATACCTTGCAATGCCGATCAGGATTAAGAATGGCCGGCTGATTTAATATGCAAAAAGGTACTATAAACCTATCATGCATTATAGCAAAGTTTTCGGGCTAAATAAAGGGTTTTTCTTCCATATTAAGAATTGTTTACGATTCTGTGCACTTTTATACATTGGGAAAGATTACGGTTCATGGGGTGTTGGAGACGGACGCTCAGAGGGATGGCAATATCTACGGAGCCGCGTTTGCACTCCGTTCCGAGCGTAACAGACACTAAGCTCGTGAGTTGCTGTGCAACTCAGAACCTCGCTAAGTGCTGACGCTCTCCAAGGGGCTCCTTAAGATATTGCCTTCCCTCTGAGCTGGTTTGATGGATACCTGTGGATGAGGGGGATTGTACCTGAGGCTGCTGTATTGGTGAACTGTTGCTTGACGCTTTGTTGTTTGGCGTAGTAGTATAAAAAAGTGAGTGGTTTGTTTGAAAAAGAGCCTGCTTACAATAGGTAATACGGTCGAGTATAATATAAACGGAGCGTACAGGGATATCATATGGAAAACGGGCATGGCTTTGAGCCGTATAAGATTATAGAATATGGGGGCACTGGGGAAATCGAGGAGAAAAAATCTCGTTTTATCGCACATGTTGCGGCGGTAAGTACCGAGGAGGAAGCGCTGGCCTTTATTGAAGGGAAGAAAAAGCAGTTCTGGGACGCGCGGCATAACTGTTATGCCTATATTCTCGGAGAACAGGCGCAGACAATGCGTTTTTCCGATGACGGGGAACCTACGGGAACGGCGGGCAGGCCGATCCTTGAGGTGCTTATGGGTTCGGGAATTCGGAATATTGTGGTGGTGGTGACCAGATATTTCGGCGGTACACTTCTGGGAACCGGCGGACTTGTGCGAGCCTATACGAAGGCGGCGCAGGCAGGGATCGAGGCAAGCGATGTGCGTATGATGGGTTACGGGTATGAGATGACCATCGTGACAGATTATAACGGTATCGGTAAGATACAGTATTTGTTGGCACAAAGGGGCATATCGGTGGGCGAATCCGATTACGCCGAGCAGGTGACTGTGCGGGTGATGATTCCCTACGAGGAAAAAAAAGCCGTGACGAATGAGATCACGGAAGCGACAGCAGGTAAGGCTAACATCACGGTCGGGGAACCGGCTTATTATAAAAGGGAATGACGGATATGAGTGAAATTAGGGAAGAATTGAAGGAACCGAAAGTTGAAGCGGGACAGACAGCAGGTGCAGGACAGGAATCCGATGCGGGCAGAGAGACCGATACAAGACAGAAGCGGGAGACCTACGAGCATTATGAGGATTTCGGCAGGGAAGAGATACTGGAGCTTCTGCACAAGGGGCAGTATACCAGACTCAGACAGGTCGTTCAGGAATTAAACGATGCGGATATCGCAGATTATATAGAGGAGATGGACGAGGAAGAGATCGTGAAAATCTTCCGAATCCTGCCTAAAGACATGGCGGCAAGCGTGTTCTCCTATCTGGAGATTGAGCTGCAGCAGTTTGTCATTACGTCTCTTTCCGATAAGGATGCGGGTCACATCATCGATAACATGATGTCCGATGATGCGAAGGAATTGATGGAGGAGATGCCAGCCAATGTGGTGAAAAGGCTGATTGCCAACACCAGTGCCGACACCCGCAAAGCGATCAATCACCTGATGCGATATCCGGAGGATTCCGCCGGAAGCATCATGACCGTGGAGTATGTGGACTTAAAGGAAAATTATACCGTGCGTGAAGCCATCGAGCGGATTCGCAAGGTCGGGCTGGACAGTGAGACCATTAATATCTGCTATGTGCTGGATAACCAGAGGACGTTGGTGGGCACTGTAGCGCTCCGGTATCTGTTGCTCAGTGATGCGGACGCAGTGATCGGGGATATGATGCACCGGAATGTAATATCCCTGCACACCCTGATGGATCAGGAAGAAGTAGCCAGAATGTTCAAGAAATACGAATTTACGGCAATGCCCGTGGTCGATAATGAGGACAGACTGGTGGGTATCATCACCGTGGATGATGTTGTGGATATTCTGGAAGAGGAGACCACAGAGGATATCGAGAAGATGGCGGCTGTGATGCCATCCGACAAGCCATATTTGAAGACTACGGTATTCGATGCNTATAAGAAAAGGATTCCGTGGCTGNTATTGTTGATGATCTCAGCCACTTTTACGGGCAGTATCATNACTTCTTTTGAAAATGCNCTNAGCAGATATGTNGTCTTGACNGCATTTATACCGATGNTGATGNATACCGGCGGTAATGCGGGCGGNCAGGCCAGCGCCATCATNATCCGCGGNCTGTCNCTTGACGAGATNGAATTCGGNGACTGGTTTACGGTGGTATGGAAGGAGATCCGGACGGCGGCNCTGTGCGGCCTGACANTGGCNCTCTGTAANTTTGCAAGATTGCTGTTNTTTGATAAAGTNANCGTNGCGGTGGCATTNGTCGTCTGCTTCACGCTTCTGGTGGCGGTTATCGTGGCGAAGATCGTCGGNTCTACGCTGCCTATGCTGGCCAAGAGAATCGGAATGGACCCGGCAGTTATGGCNAGTCCGTTCATCACGACGATCGTGGATGCTATTTCACTGCTGATCTATTTCAGAGTGGCTACGATCGTGCTCGGATTATAGGGAGATTAGATTTTATGGCTGATTTCTTTACGGATTTACTGGACGGATTTTTGAATCCGTCCTTTTTAGAGAAGGTACGNGATAAATTTCATTANGANGNAACGCAGAGCANNGAGCTTCAGGCNGTNGCNGAGCAGATGCTTCCTCTGATGCGCNAGGAGGCNTTCTGGGAGAGAAACATTTCTTCTCAGCAGAAATTATCGGGAATAGAATATGTAGATAAGGATTATGGGAATGCCGTCGGGAACTGCGGACATACGGATAAGNACTGCAGCGATATACCTTGTNGAACAGCTGCGTATGAGGATGTNGTAATGTCTCTCGGNGCCGGAATAGATTCCCTGCAGGATCATTACAGCAGTCAGGGAATGCTGTCGAGAAGTTATATGCTGGAGGTGCTGGCAAGTGAGCTTCTGCTGCAGGGNTACGGNGCNTACAACCGNTACGTCGAAAAGAATACCGACCGACATGTGGCAAGGTATCATTTCNTCGGCAGTGAAGATTCCTTTCCGCTTTCGATGCTCCCCCGACTGTTAGATATATCGGACGGCCGGATCANCTGCAATGAGGCTTACTGCATGTTACCTAAAAAGAGCGTGGCATTTGTGGCGGAGCTGACGCAGGATGAGAAAGTACNCTGTGAGGGAGTCTGTGTCGGATGTAACCGGAGACAGTGCCCGAACAGANTTGCCGGAAATCATTCCGATCNNNNCNTGNTNGCGCGTATGGCGGATCTGCCTTTGACCTATGGGTANGGCCGGATTTTCGGGAAAATATAAGAGTGATTTGTGTAATAGTGCTGACCGTGCTATTGACATCAAATATAAATGTGATATACTTTGATAAAAATCGAATATGTAACATACAGGTGTCAAAACAGCGTAAGNAGTGNGTGAACGCTGGTTTTGGTGAAAAGGGAAACAGGTGCAAATCCTGTACGAACTCGTCACCGTAATTAGGGAGCAGAAGCCAATATGTCACTGGGAAACCGGGAAGGCGGCGGATGCGATGATCTTTAAGCCGGGAGACCTGCCTGAATGTTGTACGGAAACGTTTGTTTCAGACCACGAGTAACTGGTTGTACGTTTGAACTTGCAGAAGCGCAGTTGTTTATGNANTGNATTCTGTAGGTTTGTTTTGTGCATAAATCCTTTACCGTTTTAGGAACTCAACGGCAGAGGATTTTTTTATTTCATGGAAAAGTTTATTCTATGGAACAAAACAGNTGCACAAAAATCGTTTCTTACACCTTTACATATTTGGTTCATACATCAAAATAGTTGATGACTGAATAAGTCAATCAAAAGGAGGAGACATGAAGAAACGATTAACAGCAGTATTGATGGCCGCGCTTATGGGCACATTGTGCATGACCGGCTGCGGAAACGATTCGGAACCGGCAGCAGCCCCGCAGGAAGAGGTTAGGGAACAGCCGGAAGAGGAGGCAGAGGCACCGGAAACACCGGAGGCGGAGGATGAGACTGTCAGCGATCAGGAAGCTGCTGACGAAGTTGCGGCTTTGATCGATGCGATCTATGTGCAGCAGAGGACAGAGAATACGGATAAGCAGTGTGCCGAGGCTAAGGCTGCATGGGATGCACTGACAGATGCCCAGAAAGAACTGGTGGAAGGTGAAAATGCCGATTCGGATTATTTCGGCAGGGACACAGGAGATGCTTCCAAAGATGATCCCCGTAACCAGGATGACATCGGGGAGAATGAAATTCTGGTAGTCAGTTTCGGGACTTCCTTTAACGGAAGCCGCGTCGATGATATCAAAGGCATCGAAGATGCGATACAGGAGGCGAATCCGGATTGGGCTGTAAGAAGGGCTTTTACGGCGCAGATCATTATCAATCACGTGCAGGCGCGCGACAATGAATTTATTGACAATATGGACCAGGCATTAGAACGTGCAGTGGCAAACGGCGTGAAGAATCTGGTGATACAACCAACCCATCTGATGCATGGTGCAGAGTATGATGAGCTGATGGAAGCTGTGGAGGCATACAGGGATCAGTTTGATTCGGTCAAAGTTGCAGAGCCGCTTCTGGGTGAAGTCGGTACGGANGCGGCAGTGATCAATGCCGACAAAGAAGCGGTGGCAAAGGCGCTTACACAGGCGGCAGTACAGGNTGCAGGTTATGACAGTCTGGAAGCGGCTAAGGAAGATGGTACGGCATATGTATTTCTGGGACACGGCACATCCCACACTGCGAAGGTGTCATACAGCCAGATGCAGTCACAGATGGGAGAGCTGGGCTACGATAACGTGTTTATCGGTACGGTAGAGGGCGAGCCGGAAGAAACCGCCTGCGAAGCGGTCATAGATGCGGTTGCNCAGGCCGGCTATAAGAAGGTGATCTTACGTCCNCTTATGGTCGTGGCAGGTGACCATGCCAATAATGATATGGCNGGCGAAGANGAGGATTCATGGATCAGCACGTTTAAGGCTTCCGGTAATTTTGACAGTGTGGATACACAGATTGTCGGCCTTGGCTCTATTGAAGCCATTAAGCAGATTTATGTGGAACATACCGCGGCAGCTTTAGAAACAGATAGTGAAGCAAATTCCGATCAGGCAGCAGGACTGCCTGACGGAACATACACGGCAGACTTTAAAACAGACAGCAGTATGTTTCGTGTAAGCGAAGCCTGTGACGGCAAGGGCACATTGACGGTCCGAAACGGTGAGATGACGATCCATATTTCACTCGGCTCCAANAAAATCGTAAATCTTTATCCCGGACTTGCAGAAGATGCCGGGAAAGAAGGTGCGCAGCTTCTTATGCCGACAGAAGATACGGTTACATACAGCGACGGCATGACGGANGANGTNTATGGATTTGACGTGCCTGTTCCGGCATTGGATACGGAATTTGATCTGGCGCTGATCGGGACGAAGGAGAAGTGGTATGACCATAAGGTCAGCGTTTCAGATCCGGTGCCGGCAGGGAAGGAAGCACAGGCGGACGGCGGGACAGAGGACANCGNTGCTTTGCAGGACGGCACTTACNGTATGGAGATCACCTTTGAGGGCGGCAGCGGTAAAGCNCAGATCTTATCCCCCGTTACGGTCACGGTAACAGGCAAAAANGCCACGGCGACAGTGCAGTGGAANAGTCCGAATTATGATTATATGCTGGTGGACGGCNATAAATATCTGCCGGTCAATACAACGGGAGATTCNGTTTTCGAGATACCNGTCAANNGTTTTGATGAACCGATNNCAGTTATCGGCGATACCGTTGCGATGAGTAAGCCGCATGAGGTGGAGTATACGCTGACATTTCATTCGGATAAGGTGAAATAATACTNAGCCGTGCAGCAAGCATNCAGAAATAAAGGCCAACGATCACGGATAGGTGGGAACAGGATGAAAAAGAGAAATAGACGTGTCATGATANGGCNGATTTTCATAGGGCTGTTGGTATTATATGGCTGTGGCACTNCGTCTTCCAGTTATAAGCCGGAACCGNAGACGCAGGCGGAGACAGAAGCAGATTCCGCGGACGGGGCNGAATCCAATCTGATCCATGATCACAGCATGGAACTTGAGTACGCCGAGAACTTCACGGTAGATTACTATGAGGGCGGATATACTCTGCTTACGACAACCATGGACGGTGCGCGGTTTTTGATCGTGCCGGAAGGNAAGGAGACACCGGAGAACTTAGANATAGGAGGTCGGGAAGAANCAGATAAAGANGTGGTAGTGCTGAAACGTCCGATCAAGGATATATATCTGGTGGCATCTTCGGCAATGGATATGTTCGATGCATTGAACGGTCTGGATGCGATCACTTTTTCGGGACAAAAGGCAGACGGCTGGTACATAGAAGCGGCAAGAGAAGCAATGGAAAAAGGCGATCTTCTCTATGCGGGCAAATACAACAAACCGGACTATGAGCTGATCGTCTCAGGGAACTGTTCCCTTGCCATAGAAAATATGATGATCTCCCANGCTCCTGAGGTAGTGGAGAAGCTGGAGGATTTCGGNATCNCTGCCATGATCGAGTATTCCAGTTATGAGGCTCACCCTTTAGGCAGAGTGGANTGGNTAAAATTCTACGGTGCNCTTCTCGGAAANGAAGAGGAAGCGGAGAGGATATTTAANGCNCAGGCGGNNGTTNTTAATAAGGTGAGCGGNGNTGANCGGACNGATCAAACGGTAGCTTTCTTTTTTATNACGTCAAATGGGCTGGTACAGGTGCGGCAGTCCTCCGACTATGTCCCGAAAATGATAGAGATTGCNGGCGGAAAATATGTTTTTGAGAACTTAGGCGATCCTGAGACAAGGCGNTCTACCATGAATATGCAGGTGGAGGAGTTTTATGCCGGCGCAAAAGATGCGGATTTCCTGATCTACAACAGTTCNATCGACGGCGGGGTTGCAAGTGTGGAAGCGCTTCTGGATAAATGTGAAGCCTTGGCGGATTTTAAGGCCGTGAAAGAAGGAAATGTCTGGTGTACAACAAACGATATGTATCAGCAGTCTCTCTCCATCGGGTATCTGATTGAGGATATCCATGGGATGATACGGGGNGAGACCGAGGATATGCATTATCTNTTTCANTTGGAATAGAGACAGGCTGCATACGCCCGAAGCAGCACTAAGAGAAAGGCAGCGTAATTNATATGCGTGAAAACAGNAAATACAGATATATTGCAGCCTTTATTTTACTTATCNTCTGTACCGTGTTCTTTTTTATCCTGAATGTATGTATCGGGAGTGTCACAATTGCGCTGTCGGATATCGTANGGACACTNACCGGCAGAGTGNGCAACGAGACNTTTACGAGGATTTTGTGGGATATCCGGCTTCCGAGGGCGGTGGCTGTTCTGATTCTCGGCGGGGCGCTTGCGCTTGCGGGATATCTTTTGCAGACNTTNTTCGGTAATCCGATTGCGGGACCGTTTGTGCTCGGAATNTCTTCGGGAGCNAAAATGGTGGTGGCGCTTATGATGGTCTTCCTTATGGGGCGGTCAGTCAGGGTGACATCGGCGGATATGATCCTTGGGGCGTTTATCGGGGCGATGGTGTCCATGGGATTCGTGCTTTTGATGTCGCGNAGGGTAAACAGCATGTCAATGTTAGTCGTCAGCGGAGTCATGATCGGCTANATCTGTTCGGCGATTACAGAACTGGTCGTGACTTTTGCAAATGACGCGGATATTGTAAATCTTCACAACTGGTCGCGGGGGAGTTTTTCCGGGATGACGTGGGAGAATGTTANGGTTATGTCGGTGGTGGTAGCTGTAGTATTTATCGCGGTGTTTCTGATGTCAAANCCNCTCGGCGCCTATCAGATGGGAGACGCATATGCTCGGAATGTGGGAGTGAACCTTAGGCTTTTGCGGGTGTGCATCGTGATTTTTTCCAGTNTTTTATCAGCCTGTATCGTGGCGTTTGCAGGGCCGATCTCCTTTGTCGGTATTGCGGTGCCGCACTTGGTCAAGAAGCTCCTTAACTCGACGGAACCGATTCGGATGATACCTGCNTGCTTTCTGGGCGGAAGTGTTTTCTGTCTGTTTTGTGATCTGCTGGCAAGGATGATGCTTGCGCCGACAGAACTGAGTATCAGCACGGTGACGGCTGTTTTCGGGGCACCGGTAGTGCTTTGGATCATAACGAAGCGTAAGAAAACTCATNTGTAGACGGGATGAGAACATGACAAATTACTATTTTTCTACGAAAAAGATGTGTGTGGGGCATGATAATAAGCCGCTGATACGGGAAATGGAGATTGNATTGCAAAAAGGGGAGATCCTAAGCCTGATCGGACCTAACGGAGCAGGGAAATCTACGGTNCTAAAGAGCATTGCGGGNCAGCTTAAGCTGATCGGAGGAACGGTATACATCGGGGACGGTGTTTTATCCGGGATGAAAGCGGATGAACTGGCCAGGAAAATGTCAGTGGTATTTACGGAGAAGATCAAGGCGGAAATGAAAAGTTGTCGGGATGTGGTGGCGACAGGGCGGTATCCTTATACCGGATGGTTCGGAATATTGTCAGGAGAGGATGAACGGATCGTNGATGAGGTGATGGAGCTTACCCATGTCGCGGATATAGGAGAACAGGATTTTAACAGNATNAGNGACGGGCAGAAGCAGAGGGTAATGCTGGCGCGGGCAATCTGNCAGGAGCCGGAGATCGTGATANTGGATGAACCTACTTCTTATCTGGACGTCAAATACAAACTGGAATTTCTATCCATATTGCAGGAAATGCGGGATAAGAAAGGGCTTACCGTTATCATGTCGCTGCATGAACTGGAACTCGCAAGGATCGTTTCCGATAAGATCCTTTGTCTGAAAGGGGAATATACGGAGCGGTTCGGTACGCCGGAGGAGGTATTCGAATCGGATTTTATAGAGAGACTGTTTGATATCAGGGAAGAGGAATTTGCGGCAAACGGGAAGCTGCTTGCGTATATCAGGCAGATCGGGAAAATTTAGAATGGAGTAAATTGTATGGCAAAAGTCATTATGGTGCAGGGAACCATGTCCGGCGCGGGAAAAAGTCTTCTTGTGGCGGGNTTGTGCAGGATCATGAGACGGGACGGCTATCGGACGGCNCCCTTTAAATCACAGAATATGGCGCTTAANTCTTTTATTACGGAAGAGGGACTGGAAATGGGGAGNGCGCAGGTCATGCAGGCGGAGGCGGCAGGGATCAGGCCGGCAGTCTGTATGAATCCGATTCTGNTAAAGCCGACGGATCATATCGGTTCGCAGGTGATCGTNAATGGGCGTGTGATCGGGAACATGAGTGCGAGAGAATACTTTTCTTATAAGAAGAAACTGATTCCCGATATCAGGAATGCATTCCGCAAGCTNGAGGAATNGGCGGATATCATTGTCATTGAAGGAGCGGGNAGCCCGGCGGAGATCAANCTNCGGGAAAATGATATCGTCAACATGGGCATGGCGGATATGGTGGACGCACCGGTGCTTCTCGTGGGNGATATCGACAGGGGCGGCGTATTTGCNCAGCTTCTGGGGACTTTGATGNTGCTTNCGGAGGAGGAAAAGAAAAGGGTAAANGGGCTTGTCATCAATAAGTTCAGGGGTGANAAGACTTTGCTTGATCCGGGGATTGAGATATTGGAGGCAAAAGGCGGCATTCCGGTAAGCGGNGTGATTCCGTATATGGATATCGCGTTGGAAGATGAAGACAGCCTGACAGCGCGTTTNGACAGAAGTGAAAGGGGTATNATTGANATAGCGGTCATCCGTTATCCGAGNATATCCAATTTCACGGATTTTAATATATTNGAGCNGATACCGGGAGTGTCTGTACGTTACGTGGATTCGGTGATGAAGCTGGGTACTCCGGACATGATCTTCTTGCCCGGCAGCAAGAATACGATGAGTGATCTGCAATGGATGCGTGGGANCGGATTGGAGAGAGCCGTTATGAAAATGGCGGGAAAGATTCCGATCTGCGGTATATGCGGNGGCTANCAGATGTTGGGCAGACAGATTTCCGATCCNGAGGGAGTGGAGTCCGGCGGCACGGTAGACGGAATGGGACTGCTTNCCGTTNCAACGCAGCTGCAGGATGAAAAGGTNCGGCGGCAGGTGCAGGGTACAATCGACAGGACAGAGGGGATATTCTCTGTGCTTTCGGGACTTAGNTTTGAAGGATATGAGATCCATATGGGGAGAACTACGCAGACAGGCGGGGAGCAGGTTTTCTGCTNCGGAGNAAATGATGTGTACGGCACCTATATCCATGGCATATTTGATAAAGGTGAGACGGCATCGGCACTGGTCAAGGCGCTGGCAAAGAATAAGGGTGTTGATGTAAAGGGCAGCAGCTGTATGGAGAATGCNGTGTGTACGGATTACAGGACTTTTAAGGAACAACAGTACGATAAACTGGCGGATATTATGTCTGCATATCTGAACATGGAGGANATATATGGAATGCTTCGGGAAGCATGTCTGTGNCGGGGATGAGAGAAGGACTTATGACAATGNAAGCNAAAGCCGTTGNAGGAGAGAATTATTGTCAGAATATACGATAGATACGCCTGATGAGAAAATCTATGGCAAGGTGTTGCAGAACTGGGATGGGATTGCGAAACCCCTTGACGGAATGGGAAGATTTGAAACCATNANNGCGAGGATCGGTGCGATTATNGGNACGGATGAGATTGATCTNACNAAAAAAGCGGTCATTATCATGTGTGCGGATAACGGAATCGTAGAAGAGGGAATCAGCCAGTCGGGGCAGGAGGTTACTGCGGCGGTGGCAANGCAGATGGGGAAAAGCCTGTCTTGTGTGGGAAGAATGGCGGTTTCTATCGGTGCAGACACGATTCCCATAGATATCGGCATGAATCATCAAGCTCCCATCCAGGGAGTGCTTGACCGGAAAATCCGTTGTGGGACAAGGAATTTCAGGAAGGAGCCCGCCATGACCGAGGAAGAGACGGTTCAGGCCATTATGACGGGGATAGAGGCGGTTGCAGTCTGTAGAGACGAAGGATACCGCATTCTTGCCACAGGGGAGATGGGAATCGGCAATACGACCACAAGCAGCGCGGTGGCAGCAGCGTTACTACAATGTGATGCGGACACCGTAACCGGGAGAGGCGCGGGACTTAGTGATGAAAAAATTGTGCATAAGCGGCAGATCATTGCAGAAGCCATCGAAAAATATGAGCTTACCGGAGCAGATCCTTTTCGAATTCTGATGACGGTAGGGGGATTGGATATTGCGGGACTTGCAGGAGTATGCATCGGTGGCGCGCTTTATCATATCCCCATTGTGCTGGACGGTGTGATCAGCATGACGGCGGCGCTTCTTGCCGATCGGATCGTGCCGGGGACGGCAAAATATCTGATAGCCTCCCATAAGGGTAAAGAGCCGGCGGTCGAAGTGCTTATGAAGGAGTTAGGTGCAGAGCCTGTCATAGACGGTAAGATGGCATTGGGTGAGGGCACGGGAGCAGTCATGATGATGGCGCTTATTGATATGGCGTTGTGCATCTATCACGGAAGGACTTTGTTTTCGGATATCCGGGTGGAGCAGTATGAGAGGTATTTCGGATGATGGTTTTGGTAATCGGAGGGAGCGGGAGTGGGAAGTCTGCGTATGCGGAGAAAGCGGCGGATTCCTTTTTTAAAGAAAATAATGTGGATGCTCTGTCAGCTCCGCGAAGCGACATGGCGGGAAGTATGAAAAAATATTATCTCGCGACCATGCAGATCTTTGATGAAGAGGGGCGTAAGAAGGTCGAAAGACACAGAAGGTTAAGGGACGGAAAAGGATTTGTCACGATAGAGCAGCCCACGGATATCTGCAGGGCGATTGACCGGATGGAAACAGGAGAGAGAACTGTTCTCCTGGAGTGTATTTCCAATCTTGCGGCAAATGAGATGTTTTCTGGAGGAGAAGCCGTGGCGGAGAAGGAAGTTGTTGACAAGATCATAAGTGAAATTGAGGTATTGCAAAGAGGGACAACACATTTTGTTGTAGTGAGCAACAATGTGTTTGAGGACGGAATCAATTATGAGGAAGCTACTATGGCATACATTCGAGTTATGGGAGCCGTGAATCGGGAACTTGCCGCGATGGCGGATCGGGTTGTGGAAGTGGTGGCAGGAATTCCGATTATGATAAAGGAGCAGGAATAGGAAAAGGACGAGGTTGAAAGAAAAGCGTTTTCAACTATTAATTTGAGTCAGATAAAGCAGACGGATGGGTTAAAAAATGAGATTGGTGATAGGCGGATATGCGCAGGGGAAATTAGATTATGTGCTTGAAAAGTATCATCTGCGGGAGAATATGGTGTGGGACGGTCATCTGCCGGCAGATGAGGCAGAACAGGCAGGTACGGTGATCATTAATCATCTGCACCACTGGGTAAAAAGGCGTATTTTGGAGGGTGGATGTCCGGAAGAGGAAATTCTGTCATTTGCAGAGAAGTTTAGCGACTGCATTATGATCAGCGATGAGATCGGAAACGGAATCGTGCCGGTCGATCCCACGGAGAGGGAATACAGAGAGCGTATGGGAAGGATTCTTATACGGCTTGCGGACATGGCGGAAGGGGTAGAACGGGTTATATGCGGAATCGGGCAGACCATCAAGTGACATTGGTGTTTATTCGGCACGGGGCGACAAAGGCGAATAAGGAACACAGATATTTAGGGAGAACGGATGAGGGACTTTCGGAGGAAGGGATTGGAGAGTTGTTATCCTACCAAAGGCAGGGCAGCTATCCGAATGTTGACTGTCTGTTCACCAGTCCCATGAAAAGATGTCTGGAAACGGCGCGTATTCTCTATCCGAATCTGCATCCGACAGTGATTCCGGAGTGGGCGGAAACAGATTTCGGACAATTTGAATATAAGAGTTATGAAGAGTTAAAGGGCGATCCGCTATATCAGGCGTGGATTGACAGCGGCGGCGCACTGCCCTTTCCGGGCGGGGAGAGCCGGGAGGAGTTTATTGCACGATGTGACAAAGGCTTTCTCAAGATGTGCGATGAGTTGCGTCGGGAAGAATCTGCGACGGCAGGGATTATTGTCCACGGCGGCACGATCATGGCACTGCTTAGTAAGTATTGTGGCGGCGATTATTACGATTATCAGGTGGAAAACGGCGGCGGATACATATGCCGGATGAAAGGATGGGGAGAAGGAACAATATGCGATACCATATTATTGCATTTTTTGCCGGATTCCTGTTAGACATGGTTTTCGGAGATCCTTATTTTCTGCCGCATCCGGTCAGACTTATCGGGAAACTGATAGCCGGAACGGAAAAGAGGTTGCGGGGAAGTGAAGCCAATAAGGCGGTAAAAACAGGGCAGAGCAAAAGCGGAAAGGCGGCCGGGGTATGTCAGGGAATCATACTCGTGGCGGTTGTAATTATCTGTGTTGAACTGATTGTGTCGGGTCTCTTATCGGCGGCGTACCTGCTGCACCCGTACATGGGAATGGCGCTGGAAACGCTTATGACATATCAGATTCTTGCGGGCAAATGCCTGAAGGTCGAGAGTATGAAAGTTTATCAATGCCTGAAAGAGGGAGATTTGGAANAAGCAAGAGCGGCAGTNTCCATGATCGTGGGCAGAGATACGGATTGTCTGGANGAGGAAGGGATAGCGAAGGCGGCGATAGAGACCGTGGCGGAGAATACTTCTGACGGGGTGATTGCGCCGATGCTGTATCTGGCTCTCGGCGGTCCCGTACTCGGTTTTTTCTATAAAGCAGTCAATACGATGGATTCCATGGTCGGATATAAGAATGAAACCTACTTGTATTTTGGCAGGGCAGCGGCGAAGCTGGATGATTTAGTAAATTTCATTCCGGCGAGGATCAGCGCTTATCTGATGATTGCCGTGGTGTTTCTTATGGGTGGGAATTCTATAGGGAAATGTTTTTGGGGAAACAGTGATTCGTCGGATTGCTATTCTGCAAGAAGAGCGGTTACCGTCTATCGAAGGGATCGAAGGAAACACGCAAGCCCGAATTCCGCCCAGACAGAGTCGGTGTGTGCCGGGGCGCTCGGTATCAGGCTTGCGGGCGATGCAGTCTATTTTGGTAAAAGAGTGTCAAAGCCATATATCGGAGANGCGCTTCGTAAGGTGGAATATGAGGATATCAGGCGTGCCAACAGGCTGATGTACGGGACAGCGTGGCTGTGCGAAATCTTGTGCCTTGGCGGTATGATCCTATGCAGTTGTATTCTATATGGAGGCTCCTTATGGCAATGATTCATGGCGGTGATATTTACAGAAACTATGTGAAATCGGACTTTTCGGTCAATATAAATCCGCTGGGGATACCGGAAAAGGTGAAAACAGCGCTTTGCGACGCGGTTGCGATGTGCGGCAGATACCCTGACCCGGAAGCGGAAGCGTTAAAGCGGGCTGTCGCGGCAATGCTGGCGGTGCCGGAAGAATATTTTCTTTTCGGAAACGGTGCGTCGGAACTTTTTATAGCTATCATGCATGGGATTAAACCGAAGAAGACAGTGATACCGGTTCCCTCTTTTTATGGATACGAATATGCGGCGGAAGCCGTAGGCGGAGAGATTGTATATTATGAGATGAGGCGGGAAGACGCTTTTGGTCTGACACAGGACTTCTATTCAGTATTGACAGAGGATGTGGAACTGCTTTTTCTTGCCAATCCCAACAACCCCACGGGAAAGCTTATGCGTAAGGAAGAAATCATAAGGATATTGGAATATTGCAAAGACCGGGGAATCTCTGTTGTGCTGGATGAATGTTTTATTGAATTTTGCGGCTGGAAAACATCTATGATTCCGGAGTGCGCACGGTTTGATAACCTGATTCTTGTCCGGGCATTTACGAAGATTTTCTCGATTCCCGGTGTCCGTCTGGGGTATCTGGCGTGCAGTGACAGTGCGCTTCTTCGGCGGATCAAAAGGCAGCTTCCGGAGTGGAATCTTTCGGTTTTTGCGCAGGAGGCAGGTCGTGTGTGTGCGGGACAGGCAGATTTTATTGCAGAAACGGAAAGCTATATCAGGAGAGAGCGGGAGTATCTGGTAAGTGGGTTGAGAGATATGGGTTATACAGTTTATCCGTCCGAGGCAAATTTTGTCCTGATCTGCCGTGAAGAAGCTCTGCATGGAGAGTGGAGAGAGGAGCCGCACGAGAAGCTGTATGATAAGCTGCTGGCCAGAGGAATCCTGATCAGGGACTGCGAAAATTTCCGGGGATTAGGCAGAGGATATTATCGGATTGCGGTAAAGAGCAGAGCGGAAAATGACATTTTGCTGAACATGATTGCAACGGAAATCTGATTGATCAACGTAGTAACGGCAGAACAGGTTGGGAGATTATGAATGGATAGGATAGAGTATTTACAGCCGGGAGAAATAGAAAAACGCAGTTTCGAGATCATCAGTGATGAACTTATGAGAAGGGGTATCAGTATTCCGCCGGATGAGGAGATGATCACGAAGCGGGTTATCCACACGAGCGCGGATTTTGATTACGCTAAGACGCTGCATTTTTCAAAGGGAGCGGCAGCAGTCATGACGGAACTGATCAGAAACGGTGCGGATATCGTGACGGATACCAATATGGCTCTGGCGGGAATTAATAAGAAGGTACTGGCAGGATTCGGCGGAGAAGCGCACTGCTTTATGGCGGATGAGGATGTTGCGTTTTTGGCGAGTCAGAGGAATATGACACGGGCGGCTGTCAGTATGGAAAAAGCGGCGGCTATAGAGAAACCGGTTATTTTTGCGATCGGCAATGCGCCGACGGCCTTGATTAAGTTATATGAAATGGCAAAAGAGAGCGACTGGAAACCTGCCTTTATTATCGGTGTTCCGGTGGGATTCGTGAATGTGGAGGCGGCTAAGGAACTGATATTAGAGACCGAAATTCCGTATATTGTCAATGTAGGGAGAAAAGGCGGAAGCAACGTGGCGGCGGCCATCTGCAATGCTGTTTTATATCACGTGCAGAGAGTGCCGGAAGGAGATGCCAAGTGAGATACGGATTTACCACCGGAAGCTGTGCGGCGGCTGCGGCGAAAGCTGCGGCTTACATGCTTTTGACAGGAAGAAAGAAGACGAAGATCACCATAGAGACGCCGAAAGGGATTCCCTATACGGCGCAGATTTTAGATATCAGACGCGGGGAGAACGAGGTGAGCTGTGCCGTGGAAAAAGACGGCGGAGACGATCCCGATATCACCACGGGCGCGTGGATCTGTGCCAAAGTCTCTTGTGTGAGTGACTCTGATGAAAAAGAAAGTAAACGAGGACCGGAAGAAAGGCGAAATCAGCAGCCGGAGCTCAGAATCGAGGGCGGCACAGGCGTGGGGAGAGTGACCAGAGTGGGACTCGACCAGCCGGTAGGAAATGCGGCGATCAACCATGTGCCGCGGGAGATGATCAGAAAGGAAGTCATGGAAGTCTGCCGGATCACGGATTATTCGGGCAGCTTGGAAATCGAGATCTCGGTGCCGGGCGGAGAAGAACTGTCGGAACGTACTTTTAATCCGAAACTCGGTATCGTGGGAGGCATATCGATCCTGGGGACAAGCGGGATCGTGGAGCCTATGAGCAGCCAGGCGATCTTAGACACGATTCGGATAGAACTGCGCCAAAGAAGAGAGGAAGGTTTCGATTATGTGGCTGTTTCACCGGGGAATTACGGTCTGGATTTTATGAAAAAGACTTACGGGTATGATCTGGACAGAAGCGTGAAATGCAGCAATTTTATCGGAGAGACCATAGACATGGCGGTAGAACTGGGATTTCGGAAAATGCTTTTAACAGGTCATATCGGCAAACTGATTAAAGTGGCGGGCGGCATTATGAATACGCATTCGCGGGAAGCGGACTGCCGGATGGAACTTCTTGCGGCCTTCTGTGTCAGGGAACAAATGGAATTAGGACAGGTGAGACGGATACTGGAGTGTGTGACCACGGAGGAGGCATTGCCTGTTTTAACGGAGAGTGGGAAGAGGCAGCCGGTGATGGATCACATCGCAGAGCGCATCTGCTATTACATGGAAAACCGTTCCGGAGGCAGACTGCAAACGGACTGTATTTTNTATGCAAACGGGTANGGAGAACTGGCAAGGAGTAAGGAGGCGGAAGCATGGTTTACTTTGTTGGCGCAGGAACAGGNGCGGTAGATTTGATAACGGTCAGAGGCATGCGGCTGCTGNAACGTGCGGATGTCATTATATATGCAGGTTCTCTGGTCAATCCNGAGCTGCTTTCTTATGCGAAGAGAAGGTGTGAANTACATAACAGCGCCGAATTGACGTTGGAGGAAGTGCTGGANATCATGCANAGAGCGGAAACGGAAGGAAAGGCTACGGTACGGCTTCACACCGGCGATCCCAGCGTCTATGGGNCGGTCAGGGAGCANATGGANGAATTGGATAAGATGGGGATTGCCTATGAGAGCTGTCCGGGTGTCAGCGCCTGTTTCGGTGCGGCGTCATCCCTGAATCTGGAGTATACACTGCCGGGAATATCCCAATCCCTGATCATTACAAGGATGGAAGGAAGAACAAAAGTGCCGGAGAANGAAAGTATTGAGAGCCTTGCGGCACATCAGGCGTCTATGGCNGTTTATCTGAGTGCGGGAATGCTGCAGGAATTAAGCAGNCGGCTGATACAGGGCGGTTATCGCNNNGACACGCCTGCGGCNTTAATCTACAAAGCGACCTGGCCGGAAGAGGAAANTTATATNTGTACGATAGGGACACTGTATGATACGGCGGCCGGGCATGGTATTACCAAGACNGCACTGGTNNTGGTNGGGGANGCGNTNGCNCATCATCATTATGAGAGNTCCAGGCTGTATGCACCTGATTTTACAACGGAGTTTAGACGTGGAAAAGAGTAGATTATATTTGCNATGCANATCNATGGAGGNCGGCATGAAATTATGCGTGATCAGTTTTACCCGAAACGGANNNCGGCTTGCGGAGCATATTGCAAAGGCGCTGCATGAAGTAGAAACCGTATTATACACGAAGTATAANGGCGGNACAGATGAAACGCCCGGCGNAGTATCA
The DNA here is from genome assembly GCA_014804605.1 of Lachnospiraceae bacterium. GTDB lineage: Bacteria > Bacillota > Clostridia > Lachnospirales > Lachnospiraceae > UBA3282. The sequence goes on from JAAUZM010000005.1 coordinate 122,104, forward strand.
GGNGGAATGTCCGGGGCAGCTTCGGCTTTTGCGAAGACTTCNTTCGTGGAGACGTCCTTAAACNAGTGGGCAAANGNGCAGATGGAGGAGAGAAANGCTTTGCTTTTTATCGGTGCCTGCGGGATTGCGGTGCGGGNAATCGCCCCTTATCTGACGGATAANCTGCANGACAGTCCGGTGCTTGTCATGGATGAACNGGGAGAATANGTGATCCCGATTCTGTCAGGNCATATGGGAGGCGCCAATGAGCTGGCTTNTTATCTGTCGGAAAAGACAGGNGCGGTGCCGGTGATCACTACGGCNACTGATATCAATGACAAGTTTGCGATAGATTTATTNGCAAAGNAGAATGACTTATATATCGTAAATAAGGAAGGAATCGCAAAAGTTTCCGCGAAGGTATTGGCGGGGGAGNAGATTACCGTGTCTATAGAACCGGGATATGATGACAGGATGCCGGNAGGNATGTGCAGGGTATCATACCCGCCGGTACAGCATGTTGATATTTTGATTACGTCCAAGGATGATGTGCATGATGCGGCAATCTTGTTAAAACCGAAAGAGTATGCCATTGGTCTGGGCTGTAAAAAGGGGAAGAGTGCCGGTGAAATAGAAGATTTCATTATGAGAAAGCTNNAAGAATACGGCGTTTCAACCATGCAGATCTTTGCGCTTTCGTCTATNTCNATTAAGAGTGAAGAGCAGGGAATNATTCGATGGTGCNGGAAAGAGCGNATTCCTTTTCTTACCTANACGGCGGAAGAATTGCAGGCAGTGGAAGGGNAANTTANGAAATCCTCTTTTGTNCAGGAGCANGTGGGNGTTGATAATGTATGNGAGCGGGCAGCGNTAAGGGCCTGNGGGGAAAGCGGACAGCTTATATGNGCGAAGTACGCAGAGAATGGCATGACTTTTGCGCTCGCTAAGAGAGTGNGGAAGAGACAGGGATAACAGCAGACAGCGATTGAAAGGGACGGGAATGCAGATGGCNGGCAGAATCTATATNGTAGGAATGGGACCGGGAAGGGAAGAAATGATGACAGGNGAGGCNCTGTANGCATTNGAACAGGCCGATGTGATNNTCGGCTATACTGTTTACCTGAATCTTTTGCCGGAACGTTTTCGGNACAAAGAATTGTTGTCTACGCCNATGCGNANGGAGGAAGAGCGGTGCAGAATGTGTTTTACGGAAGCCGGNAAAGGAAAACGNGTGGCTCTCGTATGCAGCGGTGACGCGGGAATCTATGGGATGGCNTCCNTAATGTATGAGATCGGGCGGGAGTATNCGCAGACGGANCTGGTAATGATTCCCGGAATCACGGCGGCAAGCAGCGGNGCGGCAGTTCTCGGAGCGCCTGTAAATCATGATTTCTGNGTNATCAGCTTAAGCGATCTGCTGACACCGTGGGACAAGATTGAACAAAGGCTGAAAGCGGCGGCAGAGGGAGATTTTGCCATCGTGCTCTATAATCCGTCCAGCCATAAGCGAAAGGATTATCTGATGAGAGCCTGTGATATTCTGCTTACCGCCGTGGAGGAGGAACGAGTCTGCGGATATGTGGAGAATATAGGCAGGGAGGGAACAAAAGCTGAAGTTTGCACTCTGCGGGAATTGCGGAACAGAGAGGTAAACATGTTTACCACNGTATTTATCGGGAATTCCGGTTCTGAGATTATAAACGGGAAATTGNTTACGAAGCGGGGATATCAGATTGAGCGAGATCACAGATAAAGACAAAAGAAAAGAGAAATCGGGGGAGATATTGGTTTTTGCGGGAACCACTGAAGGCAGAAAGGTATCGGAATGTCTGGCGGCAGCAGGGGTAGGACATACGGTCTGTGTTGCCACGGAATACGGCGGCATTGTTTTAAATCCGCATCCTCTTGTCAGGGTCCGCCGGGGAAGAATGAACAGGGAAGAGATCACTGCTTTTTTACAAAAGGAAAGATTCAGGGCGGTGGTGGATGCAACCCATCCTTATGCGAAAGAGATTACGTACAATATCAAAGAGGCGGTGAAGGAGTTAGCGGAGCAGGGAGAGGACATTGTCTGCCTGCGGCTGAAACGGGATAACACACGGCAGGACAGGTTTGGAGCACATATCGCCTTTTTTGAGACGAATGAAGACTGTGCGGAAGCTTTGGAACATACGGAAGGGAATATTCTGTTGACGACTGGGAGCAAGGAACTGCCGATATATTGCAGATCGGAGAATATGAAAAGCAGACTGTATGTAAGGGTGCTTCCCGGCATGGAAAGTCTTTCTCTCTGTATGGAGCAGGGGATTTACGGGAAACAGATCATTGCCATGCAGGGGCCCTTCACTGCGGAAATGAACGAAGCGATGATCCGTCAATATCGTATCTCCTGCTTAGTGACAAAGGAAAGCGGCGTATCCGGCGGATATGGGGAGAAATTGGAGGCGGCAGAGAAGACGGGAACACAGGTGTTTGTCATCGGACGACCGGAGGAGGAAGAGGGATACTCTTTTGCCGAAACGTGTGCGGAACTGGAAAAAATCTGCGGGAAAGAATTTCGGAAACAGGGCCGGCTGGAGATTACTCTGGCGGGTATCGGCATGGGCCATGAGAATTGCATGACAGAAGAGGTGCGTAAGGCGGTAGAAGAAGCGGATGTTCTGTTCGGCGCCGAGAGAGTGTTTCGGGAGCCGTCATTGAAATGTTGCAAAGGTAATTGCAAGGAGATTTATTTTGCCTACAAGGCGGAGCAGATCATCCCGTGCTTGCGGGAAGCACAGGAAAAGAATCAATTTACGGAAGATAAACGGGCGGTTGTCCTTTTTTCCGGAGACAGTGGTTTCTACAGCGGCTGCCATGCTCTGTACGCGGCTTTGGAGCAGGAGATCCGGGAGCAAAGATTGAAGGCGGAAGTACGTATTATGCCCGGCATTTCTTCAGTAGCCTGTCTTGCGTCCTGCATCGGAATAAGTTATCAGGATGCGGATGTCTATAGTATGCATGGCAAGGAAGTGTGTAATCTGATCCGCAGGATAAAGCACAATTCGAAGACATTTCTGCTCATGTCCGGCGTTCGAGATGTGAACCGTCTCGGCAGACTGCTGACAGAAGCGGGCATGACGGAGTGCAGGATCGTGACGGGATATCGATTATCCTACGAAGACCAGATGGTCACAAACCATACGCCGCAGGAATGCTGTGAATTAAACCGGGAAGGGCTGTATACTTGTTTTGTCAGCAATCCATATGCGACAGACAGACAGCTGACGCACGGTATCGCGGATATAGAATTTATCAGGGATAAAGTGCCCATGACGAAAGAAGAGATACGGGAAGTCAGCATTTGCAAACTGCGCTTACATGATAAGGCTGTGGTCTACGATGTCGGCAGCGGGACCGGTTCTGTGGCGGTGGAAACAGCGTCGTTGTCGGATGATATACAGGTATATGCCATAGAACGGAACAAGGAAGCGGTCTCCCTGATCAAAAGAAATCAGAAAAAATTTGGGTTGCAGAATATTACGGTGGTTGAAGGTGCGGCACCGGAAAGCTTATCCGGTNTGCCTAAGGCGACACACGCATTTATCGGAGGAAGCGGCGGCAGATTNANAGANATATTGTCGGCGCTNNGNCAGATCAACCCCGAAATGCGTGTTGTGATCAATGCCGTTACGATGGAGACTGTCTGTGAAGTGAAAGAGATTTTGTCATTGTATGATATCCGGGAGGAAGAAATCGTGCAGATACAGGCAAGNCNTGCAANAAAAGCAGGGAATTATCATTTGNTGCAGGCTGAAAATCCGGTCTGGATATGTGCGTTTCNGTTTACAGGTGATTGATTGGCAGGATACGTGCATAAANNTTGCGCGCGGAATAAATATGGAGANACAGATCACATGAAGTATAGAAGAATCATGATTGCCGCACCTAAGAGCGGCAGCGGTAAGACNACGATCACNTGNGCTCTTTTGCAGACACTCATCAANGAAGGGTATCAGGCGGTTTCNTTTAAATGCGGNCCGGATTANATNGATCCTATGTTTCATGAGCAAGTNATCGGTGTGCCGTCGAGAAATCTGGATACTTTTTTCACCGGCGAAGAGCAGACAANAAAGCNTTTTTTGAAGCATGCANCGGNAGNCGGCTTTGCNGTTTTAGAAGGCGTTATGGGTATTTTCGACGGATTAGGNGGTGTCAGGAAAGAAGGTTCCTCTTATCATCTGGCACAGGTGACGGAAACNCCGATTGTGTTGGTGGTAGANGCCAAAGGNATGGGGCGCTCTCTNATTCCTATNCTTGCGGGATTCCTGGCNTATGATAANGANCAGTTGATAAGNGGCGTGATCCTGAACAGGATGTCCNAGGGATACTATGAGATCNTGAGNCNGCTGATNGAGAAGGAATTAGGNNTTTCGGTCTTGGGATTCCTNCCGGAAAAGAAAGAACTGTATGTGGAGAGCAGACATTTAGGGCTGGTCAAACCCGATGAGCTGANNGGGATGAAAGATAAAATGATGTTGCTTGCCGGGGAATTTNTGAAGACAGTTTCCCTGAAGGCGATTTTGGAAATTGCGGAAAGNGCTAAAGNGNTTGGNNACGCGGAGAATGCAGAGAGTAATANAAATGCGGAAGATTTAGNTGTCAATAANNATATATCGACTGACCATCCTGTCATNGCCGTGGCAAGAGACGAGGCATTTTGCTTCTACTATGCGGACAATCTCTGCATGNTGGAAGAAAANGGCGCAGAAATAAAATTTTTTTCCCCGCTTCATGATGACAGATTACCGGAANCATGCCATGCGTTGNTGATCGGAGGNGGCTATCCGGAGTTGTATGCAGATAAGATCAGTGAGAACAGACTCATGCGTACCGCAGTGAAACAGGCGGTAGAAAAGGGCATGCCTGTGGTGGCAGAGTGCGGCGGATTCATGTANTTGCANGCCGCGATTATAGACAAGGNAGGAACCAGNCATGATATGGNGGGAGNCATTCCCCGGCAATGTTATGATACCNGTAAGTCAGTGCGGTTCGGCTATATTGAGCTGNGGGAAAAGNACAGNCATTTTCTGCCGGAAGGAGAAATCATTAAAGGACACGAGTTTCACTATTATGACAGCACAAACAGCGGAGAGGATGTTTTGGCGGTCAAACCGGTGACAGGCAGGGAATATTCCTGTATCATGGAAGGAGATAACTATTGGATGGGCTTTCCGCATTTGTATTATCCGTCCAACCCNGCATTTGNAAAGGCTTTCGTGGAAAAAGCGGCGCAATATCAACGCAAGATGACCGATAGAGAGAAAGGAGTAAAATAAGTATGGAAAATTCATATCGCTTCTTTGAAAACAGAGACTGCCAATATTTCCCCTGCCATAAAGGNTTGGAGGACTTTAACTGNCTGTTTTGCTACTGTCCGCTGTATCTGATAGAAAANTGCGCAGGAAATCCCCACTACATACAAAGAGATGGGAGAAAAATCAAAGACTGCACAAACTGCNCTTTCCCCCATNNNCCTGAAAATTATGACNNNATNATTCAATTCTTAAAAGCAAGTAATAATTAGCTGGGGCATTTGAGTACCATTCATAGGCCAGCCAATACACCGGCTCGGACGAAAGTGAATATCTTAAGGAGCCCCTTAAAATGCGTCGGCACTTAGCGAGGTCATGAGTTGCAAAGCAACTCACGAGCTTAGTGTCCGTTACGCATTTTACGGAGCGAAAGCGCGGCTCCGTAGATATTCACTTCCGTCCGAGCGGCAACCTTAGCCAATGTGAGTTCTATTTCTTACTCGCCGCCGAAATAGCCGCCCTCTTTCTAAGCGTCGGATCCAAAATCTTCTTACGTATTCTGATCGTCTTCGGAGTCACCTCCAACAGCTCATCCGTATCAATAAACTCCAAAGCCTGCTCCAGACTCAAAACCTTCGGCGGCGTGAGCCGCAACGCCTCGTCCGCGCTGGAGGAACGGGTGTTGGTGAGCTGCTTCTTCTTGCAAACATTCAGCTCGATGTCCTCGCCCCGTCCGTTCTGCCCCACGACCATGCCGGAATATACCTTAGTGCCAGGACCGATGAAGAGCGTGCCACGCTCCTGTGCGTTGAAGAGACCGTAAGTGATCGCTTCGCCTGCCTCGAAAGCGATGAGAGACCCCTGTTTGCGGTACTGGATATCTCCCTTGTAGGGACCGTAGCCGTCGAAAATGCTGTTCATAATGCCGTTGCCCTTGGTGTCCGTCATGAACTCGCCGCGATAGCCGATCAGGCCGCGGGAGGGAATGGAGAACTCCAAGCGGCTGTATCCGCCGGAGGCAAGTCCCATGTTCAGAAGTTCACCTTTACGCTGACTTAATTTTTCAATGACAGTTCCGGAGAATTCTTCCGGCACATCTATATAACACAGTTCCATAGGTTCCAGTTTCTTGCCGTTTTCATCTGTCTTGTATAATACTTCCGCCTTGCTGACCGCAAATTCATACCCTTCACGGCGCATGTTTTCGATCAGAACGGATAGATGCAGCTCACCCCGTCCGGAGACCTTGAAGGCTTCCGTAGTCTCTGTTTCTTCCACCCGGAGGGAAACATCGGTATTTAACTCCTTAAACAGTCTGTCGCGCAGATGGCGGCTGGTCACATACTTGCCTTCCTGCCCGGCAAGAGGAGAGTCGTTGACGATAAAATGCATAGCGATGGTTGGCTCGGAAATCTTCTGGAACGGAATCGGCTGCGGATGATCGGGAGAACAGAGGGTGTCTCCGATATGGATATCCGAGATGCCGGAGATCGCCACGATGGAACCAATTCCGGCTTCCTCGACGTCTACTTTATTTAAACCGTCATATTCATATAATTTACTGACTTTGACTTTGCGCATCTTGTCGGGGTCGTGATGATTGACAATGACCACTTCCTGATTAACCTTGACGGAACCGTTGTCCACTTTGCCTACCCCGATACGTCCCACGTACTCGTTGTAGTCTATGGTACTGATCAGCACCTGTGTGCCGGCATCAGGATCGCCCGTGGGTGCCGGGATATGCTTTAGGATCGTGTCGAAAAGGGGAGTCATGTCGCCGCCCTTCACGGTGAGCTGTGTGCTGGCGGTTCCCGCCTTGGCGGAGGCGTAGACGAAGGGACAGTCTAACTGTTCGTCGTTGGCATCTAAGTCCATGAAGAGCTCCAGTACTTCATCTACCACCTGAATGGGTCTTGCTTCCGGACGGTCGCATTTATTGATACATACGATTACGGATAAGTCCAGCTCCAGCGCTTTCTTCAGAACGAATTTCGTCTGGGGCATGGGACCTTCGAAAGCGTCCACGACGAGGATGACACCGTTCACCATTTTGAGCACACGTTCCACCTCGCCGCCGAAGTCAGCATGTCCGGGAGTGTCGATGATGTTGATTTTTACACCCTTATACATAACGGCAGTGTTCTTGGACAGGATCGTGATACCGCGCTCTTTCTCGATATCATTGGAGTCCATGACACGTTCCGCAACTTCCTGATTTTCCCTGAAAACACCGCTCTGTTTTAACAGCTCGTCCACCAGCGTCGTCTTGCCGTGGTCAACGTGAGCAATGATCGCTATATTTCTTACATCTTCTCTTGTCTGGTTCATGATTGATCTTGCCTTTCTTATTTTTATGAACTTTTACAAAACCTATTAATTATATCACCTCGATTCTGAACTTGCAAGCACTGCATTATTCCGGATTTCGCGACCCCGGATTTCGCGATTTCGCGATTTGCAATTGCTTTTCATACCCACGCCACAGCCTAAGCTCAGAGGGGAGTTAATATCTGAAGGAACCCCTCAAAAAGCGTCGGCACTTGACGAGGTACCTCACGAGTCTAGTGTCCGCTACGCTTTTTGCGGAGCGAGAGCGCGGTGACGCAGATATTAACTTCCCTCTGAGCGAACGGGTTGGCCAATGTATGAATGGTACCTCTGTTATAGTTGTCTGTGGCGGTATATCTATCCCGGGACATGTTTTTAGTCGCATAAAATCCGTAAACCTTCGGTTTTTCGACGATGACCGCACAATTCCGCGACACTTAACAGTTCTATTCGGGTCGATTTTCTTATATATTGATAGTACAATACAAAAAGGAATTTCTATGAGCAATTCCACAGTGTAGAAGGGAGAAAAACATGACAGATAAGGTTATTGAAAACAACCAGGTGGCAATTATGGGGGAGATCGTAAGCGATTTTACCTTCAGCCACGAGATTTTCGGAGAGGGATTCTATATGGTAGATATCAGTGTGGACCGCCTCAGCGACTCCACGGATATCATTCCGGTGATGGTTTCGGAGAGACTCCTTGACGTAGGCGAGGACTACAAGGGGATGAAGATTTGTATCACAGGGCAGTTCCGCTCCTACAACAGACATGAAGAGAGAAAGAACAGGCTTGTTTTGTCTGTGTTTGCAAGAGAAATTGAGTTCGTGGAGGATATCGGGGAGAGCGCCAAGACGAATCAGATCTTTCTGGACGGCTATATCTGTAAGGCACCGATCTACAGGAAGACGCCGCTTGGACGAGAGATCGCCGATCTGCTGCTGGCGGTAAACAGACCTTACGGTAAATCCGATTACATACCCTGTATCTGCTGGGGGAGGAATGCAAGATTTGCGAGCAGCTTCGAGGTGGGAAGCCGCTGTGCGATCTGGGGCAGGATTCAGAGCAGAGAATATATGAAGAAATTATCCGAGGACCAGCTGGAGAGAAGAGTCGCTTATGAAGTGTCTGTGAGCAAGCTGGAAATGGTGGAGGAAGAATAAAACGGAATAAACCTGATATGGAACAAACAGTTGCACGAAAATCCCGATTGTGCTATGATAGGCAAACATAGTATAGTAAAATCATACGTAACTGTGAAGAACAGGGGTCTTAACAGTTAAAATCATACAGGAAATGTGCGGGAAATAGTGAGGGATACAATATGAGAAACGGCATGATTCAGATCTATAGCGGAGACGGGCATGGTAAATCTCCGGCAGCACTCGGCAGAGCGGTGCAGTCTGCATGCAATGGCGAATATATAGTCATCATCCAGTTTTTGAAGGGAAGAGGATTGGCAGAGTCAGAGTTTGTGAAGCGGCTGGAGCCGGAGATCAAGATATTCCGTTTTGAAAAATCTAACGAGGATTTTATGGATCTTACGGAGGAGCATAAAGCGGAAGAGTGCCAGAACATCCGTAACGGACTCAATTTCGCCAAGAAAGTGATGAACACGGGAGAGTGTTCGCTGCTGATTCTGGATGAAGTGCTGGGCCTGATCGACAACGGGATCATCACGGTAGAGGAGCTGCAGACGCTTCTGGCATCGAAACCGGACGAGATGGACATCATCATGACAGGGATTACGCTGAATGATGAGGTCTGTATGCTGGCGGACGAGGTGACTAAGGTTGAGACCATGCGCTTTAAGAAATGGGATTAAACGGGTTCTTCATCGAAGAATCTGTTGACATCCCTATGGCATGGTGCTATGATAATTTCAACAATAAAAATGGAGATTGATAGAGGTTGCGTTTTTCATCAGTAGGAGTTTGGATGTTGCAGACACAGGTGAAGAGTTTCGAAAGGGGAAGACGCCGAAAGTGAGAGTTATCTGCGGATTCTCATCTTGGGCATACAGTTAAGAGCTGTATGACTGTCATCGAATCGATGGGGCGCTATCAGGTAAGTTAGAGTTAAAGCTGGCCCTGTGCGGTCAGTTTTCTTTTTGCGTAAGCGGGAAGTGTACGGACGCACAGCGCCGATCAGCCGGACAAAGCGACCAGAAAGGCAGGGTATGTATGGCAATTTTTAAAGGAGCCGGAGTGGCGATCGTCACGCCGTTTCATGAAGATGGAAGCATTCATTATGAGAAATTTGAGGAACTGGTGGAGGAACAGATCGCGGGCGGCTCAGATGCAATCATCGTGTGCGGCACGACAGGAGAGGCTTCCACACTGACGCATGAGGAGCATCTGGATCTGATCAGGTTCTGTGCCGAGAAGGTGAATGGCAGAGTGCCGGTTATCGCGGGTACAGGTTCTAACTGTACGAAGACGGCAGTATATCTGTCTACGGAGGCCGAGAAATACGGAGTGGACGGATTGCTTGTCGTGACACCTTACTACAATAAAGCTACCCAGAAGGGATTATACGAGCATTTTAAAACCATTGCGGATTCCGTGAAACTACCCATTATTCTGTATAATGTACCAAGCAGGACGGGATGCAATATTCTCCCCCAGACAGTAGTGAAGTTATGCACGGAGGTCAGCAATATCGTGGCGATTAAAGAGGCCAGCGGAAATATTTCTCAGGTGGTGAAGCTGATGGCTTTAGCGGGCGGTAAGCTTGATCTGTATTCCGGCAATGACGATCAGGTAGTACCTCTGTTGTCACTGGGCGGCAAGGGCGTGATTTCTGTTGTGTCCAACGTAGCGCCGAGGCAGATGCATGACCTCTGTCAGAAATTTTTCGACGGTGATATAGAGGGCAGTATGAAGGAGCAGCTTCGTGTCATTGAATTGTTTGACGCGTTGTTTTGTGAGGTGAACCCGATTCCGGTGAAAACGGCGATGAATCTGATGGGCAAGAATGTGGGACCGCTGCATATGCCGCTGTCCGAGATGGAGCCCGGGAATGTGGAGACGCTTAAAACCGCACTTGTCAATTACGGCATTTTATAGAAACAGTTTACAGTGTCTGTCATTATCTGTGGCAGACACTTACCAATTAGAGCAGAGGGAGGAGTACACAACATGACCAGAGTAATTATGCATGGCTGCAACGGCAAGATGGGACAGACCATATCGGGATTGATTGCGGCGGATGAAGAGATAGAGATCGTGGCGGGAGTAGATGCTTACGATGAGGGCAAGAATTCGTACCCCGTTTTTTCCTTGATTGCGGATTGTGACGTGGCAGCGGACGCGGTCATTGATTTCAGTGCGGCAGCAGCAGTGGACGGACTGCTTAATTATTGTGTGGAGAAGCAGGTGCCCTGCGTGCTCTGTACCACGGGGCTGTCGGAAGCGCAGCTTGCTAAGGTGCAGGAGGCATCGAAGAAGGTGGCAGTCTTAAAATCAGCGAATATGTCTCTGGGGATCAACATGCTTCTCAAGCTGCTGAAGGAGGCGGCAGGGATTCTTGCACCAGCGGGATTCGATATTGAGATTGTGGAGAAGCATCACAACCAGAAAGTGGACGCGCCCAGCGGAACCGCGCTTGCGCTTGCGGATTCCATTAATGAGGAGCTAAGTAATGCTTATAATTATGTATATGACAGAAGTCAGACGAGAGAGAAGCGGGCACAGAAAGAGATCGGAATCAGCGCGGTCAGAGGCGGTACCATCGTAGGAGATCATGATGTGATCTTTGCGGGTGCGGACGAGGTCGTGACCTTCTCTCACAGAGCATATTCCAAGGCGGTATTCGGCAAGGGTGCGATTCAGGCTGCCAAGTTTATTGCGGGCAAGCCGGCAGGAATGTATGATATGAGTGATGTAATTAATGAATAAAAACGGGAAATACAGTATGGAAGCCACAACTCTGCCATAATGGGATAGTTGCGGTGGAAAGGCAGTAATACGGAGGCATTTATGGACGATTTAGAGCTACGATATTTGAAAAGTTTATCCAAACAGTATCCGACGATCGCGGCAGCATCGACAGAGATTATTAATCTGCAGGCAATCTTAAATCTTCCCAAAGGCACAGAGCATTTCATGACGGATATTCACGGTGAATATGAGCAGTTCAATCATATTCTGAAGAACGGATCGGGTTCCATCAGACGCACCATAGATGAGGAGTTCGGTAATACGCTGAGCATCAAGGACAAGAAGAGTCTGGCAACACTGATCTACTACCCGAGAGAGAAGCTTGATCTGGTGCTGCGGGAGGAAGACGAAAGCACGATTGAAGATTGGTATAAGATCACCCTGCACAGGCTTGTGCAGATTACGAAGAGGGTTTCTTCCAAGTATACCCGCTCCAAGGTGCGTAAGGCTCTTCCGCAGGATTTCTCCTATATCATAGAAGAACTGATTACGGAGAAAGCAGAGATACAGGATAAAGAAGCTTATTATAATGAGATCATTCACACGATCATACGTATCGGGCGGGCACAGGAGTTCATCATTGCCCTAAGTTATCTGATCCAGCGTCTGGTCATCGACCATCTTCACATCGTGGGAGATATCTATGACAGAGGACCGGGACCGCATATTATTCTCGATACACTGTGTGCCTATCATTCCGTGGATGTACAGTGGGGCAATCATGATATTGTGTGGATGGGAGCTGCCAGCGGACATCTGGCGTGTATCGCCAATGTAATCAGAATGGCTGCCAGATACGGCAATCTGGATACGCTGGAGGAAGGATACGGCATCAATCTGATCCCTCTTGCAACCTTTGCACTGGACGCATACAAAGAGACGGACTGCAGCGCTTTTGCCATCAAATATAATACCGACTACGACACGAAGGATCTGAGTCTGGACATGAAGATGCATAAGGCGATTGCCATCATCCAGTTTAAACTGGAGGGGCAGTTGATCATGCGCAGACCTGAGTTCGGCATGCAGGACAGACTGCTGCTTGACAAGATCGATTATGAGAATAAGACTCTGGTGCTCGACGGGGTCTCTTACGCCATGAAAGATGTGGATTTCCCCACGGTCAACAGGGAGCGGCCGTATGAGCTGACATCGGAGGAAGAACAGGTCATGGAGCGTCTCAGACAGGGGTTTGTCAAATGTGAGAAGCTGCAGAAGCATGTAAGATTCCTTTTTTCCAAAGGCGGATTGTACAAGGTGTACAATTCCAATCTGCTCTATCACGGGTGTGTGCCCATGGATGAAAGAGGAGATTTTAGAAAGGTCACTGTGTACGGAGAGGAGTACAGCGGCAAGGCACTCTATGATGTGTTGGAGCATTATGCCAGAAAGGGATACTATGCCGATAACAATCTGAAAGAAAAACTGAAAGGGCAGGACATTATCTGGTATATATGGGCGGGACCTAATTCGCCGGTGTTCGGTAAGGATAAGATGGCGACTTTTGAACGGTATTTTCTGGAAGATAAGGAGATGCACAAGGAGACAAAGAACAGCTACTACAGACTGCTTGATAACGAAATAGTGATCGACCGGATCTTCTGGGAATTCGGATTAGATGAAAAAGTTTCCCACATTGTCAACGGGCATGTGCCGGTGGAGCGTAAGAAAGGAGAGTCCCCGATTAAGTGCGGCGGCAAACTGCTTATCATAGACGGCGGTTTCTCCAAAGCGTATCAGGATAAGACGGGAATCGCAGGATATACGCTGGTAGTCAATTCCCACGGCATGCGGCTGGTTGCCCATGAACCCTTCGAGTCTACGGAGGCGGCGATCCTGCACGAGTCGGATATCTTCTCGGATTCCGTGATCTTAGAGACCAGCAGTATGCGGCAGAAGATTGCGGATACCGATATCGGCGCGGAACTGCGGGAGAGCATACACCAGTTGGAGGAGCTTCTGCAGGCATACAGAGATGGTATTATTATAGAAAAATAGTAACTGTTCAGAAGGCGCTTCCGCGAGGTGTTTTTTGTGAGTGAAGCGTAAGCGGAAGTCACAGAAAACCCGAGACAGACATGAGCGAAATTATGCAGAATGCATAATTTCTGTGCATCTTCGTAACTGTGAAGAACATGGTTCTGAACAGTTACGAAAAATAAAAAAGAGAAAATCCGTCCCATATACTGCAAGGGACGGATTTCTTTTAGAGCCGAGTTCGCGAAGCGAATCTCTACCTTCTTGTTCCGCGTGTTGACATGTTGGAAGCGGTATTGTTGTTCGTGCTGCCGGTACCTGTCACGTCGTCTACCATATTCTCCACGCCGTTGGCGGCATCGTCAATTACATCGGAAACTGCGTTGCCAGCGTCACCGACTGCGTCGCCTACGTTATCGAGCATGGTGTCGCCAGTTGTGTCTCCGGCGGTTACGTCGTTGACATTGTCATTTTTGCCTGTGTTGCCTGTGGCTGTATCGTTTGCCGTGTTGTTCGCGGTGCCGTTAGCAGTACCGTTGTCCGTAATGTCTTGGGATGTCCCTGTGCCGCCTGTAGTTCCCGTATTCGCGTTGGTATCATTACCCGTACCGGAATCGGCAGCGGTGGAATTGTTGTTGCCATTGCCTGTCGCGTTGTCGTTTGTGCCGCAGGCTGTCAGCATGGTCATGGACAGCGCCATGAGAGAAACAAGTAACAATGCTTTTACCTTTTTCATATTTTCCTCCATTCCGAAGCATAATCGGGCATATCGTGTCGCCCGGGCTTGTGCTGCTTCTGCATTCATTTGAAACAGTAGGGCTCTTGGCCGGCTACTGTTGTACATAAATTCCGAAAGACAGGATGTTTTAGTGTAAAAACACCTGCTCCTATGTTATTATGTCTGTTAGAAAATAAAATATGCACGGCAGACGGCCGGCAATTTGAACCATGGAGGTTAATAATGGAATTTCGACCTTGTATAGATATTCACAACGGAAGCGTCAAACAGATTGTAGGCAGCAGCCTGAGCGATCAGGGTGATACGGCGCAGGAAAATTATGTGTCCGGTCAGGATGCGGCATTTTATGCCGGACTGTATCGTGAATATAACATCACAAACGGGCATATTATAATGTTGAATCCGGTTACGTCACCTTACTACGAGGCGACGAAAAAGCAGGCGCTTAGCGCGCTTTATGCATATCCGGGCGGTTTGCAGGTGGGCGGCGGTATCACACCTGAGAATGCCGGTGAGTTTCTGTCCGCCGGAGCAAGTCATGTGATCGTTACATCTTATGTTTTTAAAAACGGACAGATCCGGTACGATCATATAGAGAATATGGTGCGGGAAGTGGGCAGAGAACGACTTGTTTTGGATTTAAGCGCGAGGAAGAAGGAGAACCGCTACTTTATTGTAACCGACAGATGGCAGAAATATACCGATGTGGAATTGACGGAGCGTACGTTAGATGAGCTGTCGGATTACTGCGATGAATTTCTGGTTCATGCTGTGGACGTGGAGGGAAAGGCAGAAGGCATTGAGGAAGAACTGGCACGTCTGTTAGGCGACTGGGGTAAGCTGCCGGTCACTTACGCCGGCGGTGTGCACAGCATGGAGGATCTGCGTCTGTTAAAGAGCATCGGCAGGGACAGAGTGAATGTAACTGTGGGAAGTGCATTGGATCTGTTCGGCGGCAGCATGAAATTTGAGGAAGTGCTTCGGGAATGCCAAGGAATTTCTTATACAATAAAAAAACCTGCCGAATGACAGGTTTTTTCTAATCTGTTACAATAATATCGCTGATTCTAAATAAAAATTATCATTTATATTTAAGAACAGGTACATCGTAATAGAGATTATGGTGTTACAAGAACGATGTTTCTTATAACTTTGTTACGTTTACGGCCTGAGGTCCCTTTTCGCCATTAACTACTTCGTACTCAACTGCAGCGCCCTCTTCGAGAGACTTGAAGCCTTCCATGTTGAGTCCTGAGTAATGAACGAATACATCGTTACCCTGCTCATCAGAGATGAAGCCGTAACCCTTTTGGTTGTTAAACCATTTAACTGTACCTTTGTTCATCGTACATACCTCCAAAAAATAAAAAATAAATTGTTGTGTCAACATTCATAGAATAGCACATGTCTTTATAAATGTAAAGCATTGTTTTTGCGAATCTTTATCAGACATGGGTTTTGTGTTTTTCTTGTACGGTGAATCAACATATGGTATAGTTTCTGTAGTGAAATACCGTGCATTGATTCGTATTCTGATGTAAGAGTTGTTACGGTGTGATCATATAGATGGAGTGAGCGGAAAGAATGAAGAGTGAAGCGAGGAGACAAGAGATCATAGAAATCTTAAGCGGAGCGAAGGAGGCAGTATCCGGAACCGAGCTTGCGAGGCGGCTGGGCGTCAGCCGCCAGGTGATTGTACAGGACATGGCGCTGCTGCGGACTTCCTATCGCAATATTATCTCCACCAACAGGGGATATCTTCTATATGAAGAATCCCCGAAACGGGAGTGGTTCAGAAGAGAGGTCAGGGTCAGACACGGCAGGGAGGATATTGTACGGGAGCTGGACTGTATCGTGGACGCAGGCGGCTGGGTGGTGGACGTGATTGTGGAGCACGAGATCTATGGGCGGTTGTCCGGTGATCTGGTGATCCGCAGCCGCGCCGATGTGCGGGAATTTATGCGCAGAGTGGAGGAACATCGGACGAAACCGCTTACCGAGCTAACTGAGGGCATACATTTACACACCATCGAGGCAGAGCGTAAGGAGACGCTCGATGCAGTCGAGAAAGCGCTGGCGGAAGCTGGTTTTTTGTGCGGAGAATAGTTTTTATGTAAACAAAAGATTGTATTATACATAGTACTTGTGGTACAATAGTACTATATACGGGCTGGAGGTGATTTTCGTTGAGCGATACAGAAGGCAGCAGGAGAAAGAGAAAGTTTAATTATACATTGATGCTTTTTGCGGATTCCAAGGACGGGAGCATTCGGCAGATGGGGATCGGACCGAAGTTAATAGAGGTGTTGGCAGTGATCGTGCTGGCAGCAATCATAATTCTGTCGATTATATGTTACAGATATGCGGAGAGGATAGAGGCTCTGGAGGCGGAGACCGTCAGGCAGCAGGAAGAGATCACGCAGCTGACTGAGGAGAATGCAGACTTGGTTGCTCTCAGGGAAGAACTGACGGATAAGGTTATTATCTTAAGCGATACGATCAATCAGAAGGTGGAAGAAGAAGAGGCCATGGAGCAGATCAGGGCGCAGGCGCATATGCCGGTGGGGTTCCCCATGTCTTCATCGGCTTCACTGGAGGAAGCAGATGGTGAGAATCCGATGGTTAAGTTAAACGGCGCTGAGGGCAACAGTATCATCGCGGCGGCGGACGGCACGGTGGCATCGATTACGACGGACAGCGGTTATCTTCATTGTATCAGGATAGATCATGGGAACGGATACAACAGTATCTACCGCAATGACGGAGAGGCAATGGTCAAAGAAGGCGATGAAGTAGTCAGAGGAGCGATCCTGTATGTGATCGGCGAAGACAATACGGAGTTGGGATATCAGATTACCTATGATGAGAAATACATCGATCCCATGGATCTGATTAATATTGACGGATAATGACAGAAGAGCCGGCAGGTCAGCCGGTTCTTCTTTGATAAGGCGCACGTTTCAGGAATTGGAATTCAGGCGCTCGAAGATCATCTCATATCCGTCATTGCCATAGTTGAGGGAACGGTTGACACGGCTGATCGTGGCAGTTGACGCGCCGGTTTTATCAGCGATTTCCAGATAAGTGCGCTTGTCCTTGAGCATGGAGGCAACCTCGAAACGCTGGGATAAGGACAGCAGTTCATTGACCGTACACAGATCCTCGAAAAAATTGTAACATTCTTCTCTTGTGTTCAGACACAGTACGGCATCGAATAATCGGTCAACTGCCTCGGTCTTTATTTTTTGATTCATAGTATAAATCCTCCTATTACGCTATCTATTCGGGGAAAGAAAGCTTGCTTTCGCACGTTAAAACTTTAGCACTTTTGTGTATGAATATACCATGATTATGATGTGTTGTAAATAAAATTGTCGGAACAAAATTGTTGCGGCTAATAAAAGACTTGTCATGTAGTAATAAAAACTATATAATAAAACATGTATATTAAATAAGGGAATCAGCTCCGGCATATGATTCCGCCGGTATCATATAGAGAACGAGGCGGTGTGTCGGAAATGGAAGGTGCACAAGATGACGATCAATAATGAGAATCTGCTGGAGAGCATACTGGAAAGTCTGGACAGAATCGAATATATCAAATCAGAGGATATTCCGGATATTGATCTGTATATGGATCAGGTCACGACCTTTATGGAATCACATCTGCGAAGTACTACCAGAGATCCTGCGGAGGATAAGATTCTGACTAAGACAATGATCAATAACTATGCCAAAAATAATCTGCTTCCGCCGCCAGTGAAGAAGAAATATTCCAAGGAGCATGTGCTGCTGCTTATTTTTATCTACTATTACAAGGGAATACTGTCGATCAGCGATATACAGGAGCTGTTAGCGCCGATTACGGAAAAGTTTTTTCACGCTTCGGGCGGATTTGATCTGGAGCAGGTCTATGAAGAAGTATTCGGGCTGGAGAGAGAACAGACAGATGTGTTGAAAGCGGATCTCGTAGATAAATTCAAGATTGCAGGGCAGACTTTTCAGGATGCGCCGCAGGAGGATCAAGAATTTCTGCAGTTGTTTTCGATGATCTGCATGTTAAGCTTTGATGTGTATGTGAAAAAGCTGATCATTGAGAAGATGATAGACGGTCTTACGGAAGGTAAGGAGAAGAAAGAACGAAAAAAACCAAAAAAGCAAGAAGACAGTAGCCAAACCGACATCTGATGTGATATTATTATAACAATGCTTTTAAATATTTATGATGATCATGACAGAATGGAGGGTGAGAATGGAACCGGTTCGTACCATTAACGATTTAGAAAAAAGGGGATTCGATGTCGAAGAAGGAATTGTGATGTGTGCCGGGGATGAGGAGATTTACTTAGAAGTTTTGGATGCTGCTCTGGAGGAAGGCAGGGAGAAACTGCCGTTAATCAGAGAGTGTTATGAACGAAAAGATTACGAACGGTATTGTATAGAGATGCACGGACTGAAGAACGCCATGAAATCAATCGGTGCAAGTAGGTTGTCCGAGGCGGCCAGAGAGCAGGAGCTGGCTGTCAAAGAGAATCGTTTGAATCTGGTAGAAGAGAAGGCGGAAGAGGTTCTTGAACAGTACCGGGATGTCATAGATGTGCTGGATGAACTAATGACTAATCTCAAGTAGAATATAAATACGGGTGCTTCCGAGCTGACGGCTTGCGGGGCACCCGTATTTTAGTCTGAATATTCGGTCAGTGTGCTGCAGCTTTTGCGTAGGAGGTATCTACCAGATCAGCATAGGGGACACGTTCGTCCAATTCACCGGCTTCCTCCAGAATGTTCTGCAAGAGTGTGAAACTGTCCTCCTCGAAGATCAGATCGCTCTTCCATGTTTTTTGGGAAGCATAACGATCCACGATGGTGGTGATGGTATCGATATCTGTTCCGTCAAACTGCGGTGCGATGATCTGTGCAATTTCGGCGGAGGAATGGGTCTGCACATAGTCCATGCCTTTTTGCAGGGCATTGGTGAAGGAAGTAATTATCTCCGGATTTGCCGCAATATAACTCTTCTTGGCTGAGAAGGCAGTGTAGGGAACGTAGCCGGAGTCCTCGCCAAGTGAAGCTACGACATAACCGTCGCCTTTGGCTTCCAAGGAGGTGGCGTGGGGCTCGAATTCTACCGTGAATTCTGCCTGACCGCCGGAGAAGGCCGCTGCCGTGGAACCGAAGTCGATGCTTTGGTCAATGGAGAGGTCATTTGCGGGATCGATGCCGTTTTTCTTCAGAATATATTCGAAGACCATCTCGGGCATACCGCCGGCTCTGCCGCCGAGTACATCTTTGCCGATCAGCATATCCCAACTAAAATTATCGATCGGTTCTCTGGAAACTAAGAAGTTGCCGGCCCGCTGAGTCAACTGTGCGAAGTTGACGGCATAGTCGGAAGCTCCTTCCTTATAAGTATAGATCGTACTTTCACTGCCCATGAAACCGATGTCGGCTTCGCCGGTCAACAGGGCGGTCATGGTCTTGTCGGCACCGAAACCGGTTACCAGCGTCAGATCAATGCCTTCGTCTGCAAAATATCCTTCCTCTATTGCCACATACATCGGCGCGTAGAAGATAGAATGGGCTACCTCGTTTAATACGACCGGGGTATTGCCGGAAGCGCCTTTAGAGTCTTTGGCCGTGCCGGCCTGACTGCCGCATCCGCTAAGCGCGCCGATCATGAGGAATGTTGTAAGAAGTAAACACAATATTTTTTTCATAATTTGCTACAAATCCTGTAAGCGCATTTTATTATAGACTATGCGGCGGATCGCAATATGTGATTGTTTGAGGGGATACTTCTTATTTTTCAAATTCAGAATTCAGTATCAAAAAAGCTATGAAATGCTTTAGTTAAGCGCCTCATAGCCCGTTTGCAGCGGATAACGGGAATCGAACCCGCCTCTCCAGCTTGGGAAGCTGGCGTTCTACCGATGAACTATATCCGCATGAAACTAGTATAACAGCAAATGAGGAAAAAGAAAAGCAGAAATTTATAATACTGCAATCACCGCAGCGGGACATGAAAATATAACCGCTGAAAATCCAATGAAAATATTGCAGTGAAAGAGAAAGCGCGGTAAGGTAAAGATAAAAGCATATCGAAGCAAATATACAAAAGTAATGAGGCCTGATAAGGTCGAAAGGTATGGGTATAGAAATGATGTGGATACCGTTAGTACTATTATACGGCGTGTTGAAAGGCGTCAGAGAAATTGTCAAAAAGAAGGCATTGGAGAAAAACTCTACCATAGAGGTATTGTTTATGTATACTTTCCTGTCTTTCCTGTTTGTTTTGCCTGAGGTGAAAGAGGCGGTGGAAATGGAGACAAGGTTTTATCTCTATGTGGCGCTTAAATCTTTCGTGATCTTTCTGGCGTGGATGTTCAGTTTCAAAGCAATTAAGAAAATGCCCATCAGTCTGTACGGTGTGCTGGATCTGTCCAGAGTGCTCTTTGCCACGCTGCTTGGGGTATTCGTACTGCAGGAAGTGTTAAATGGTTATCAGGTGGTCGGTCTGCTGTTCGTATCGGCAGGGCTGCTTTTGCTCAAATATCAACCGCGCGCCGGGCGGCAGGGAGAAACGGCAGCGCAGAGCGTGGAAATGAAATATGTGATTATGGCGTTTGCCTCCTGTGTGCTCAACGCCGTGTCCGGGCTTCTGGATAAGCTGTTAATGAAACAGATCAGTAGTGCACAGCTGCAGTTCTGGTATATGTTCTTTCTGGTGACGATGTACCTTGCCTTTATTCTGTGCACACGTACGCCCGTTAATATACGCAGTATGGCGCGCAATCAGTGGGTGTGGATACTGAGCATATTGTTTGTGATTGCTGATCGGGCGCTCTTTATTGCAAACGGTATGCCGGGGAGCCGTGTTACGGTGATGACGCTGCTCAAGCAGGCGGGGTGCGTCGTGACGATCTTGGCGGGGCGGTATCTTTTCAAGGAAAAGAATACGACGCATAAGATGTTTTGTGCGGGGATTATTATTGCGGGAATTGTGATTGCGGTATTATAGAGAGAAATATACCAGATGGTACATATGATACATATATGAAAATCCTTGTGGGAAGATTGCAGTTTATGGTATACTGTGACTTAGATTAACAATAGAGAAAGGTATGGTTACGGATATGGGAACAAAGGCGAATGATGCGGTGTTTAGCGAGGCGAGGGCGACAAATAAGGTGGCGCTTGCCTGTCACATTGTATTGGCGGCAGTGCTGGAGGCTTCTTATTTTCTGGAAGTTGTCAAAGGAGCCAGAACCGTCCCGTATTATTTGGTTTTTTCAGTGCTGGCGCTGGGACCGGTGATCTGGGAGATATTAGTGTATAGCAAGAACTCAGAAAGTCCGAGACTGAAATATTATATTGGTACGTTCTATACAATATTCTACATATTTGTTGTGTTTACTACGGTCAACCCGATTGCATTTACTTTTATTATTCCGATCTATATGGTATTGATTCTGTTTTCTGACCTCAGGTTATGTGTTGCGGTGTCGGGCGGAGGATTCCTGATCAATGTAATATTCCTTGTATATCAGGGAGTGGGCGGCAATCTGAGTAAAGCGGATATGGCGACTTATGAGATCAGGATGGCGCTCCTGCTTATTATAGCGATTTTTATCTGTCTGGCGACACAGACGCTTGCACGGGTCAATCAGGCGAAGCTGTCGGAATTAAATAAGGAAAAAGAAAATGTGTCCGATCTTCTGAACAACGTAATGGCGGTATCGGGGCAGATGTCGGAAGGAATCATAGACGTGACCGGTCATATGTCGGAGCTCGGCAATGCAGTGTCGGAGACGCGTAATGCCATGCAGGAGGTATCCGAGGGAACGAATGACACCGCGGAATCCATACAGAATCAGCTCAGTAAGACAGAAGAGATCCAGAACTATATCGAGCAGATGGCGAAGGTCGTGGAGAGCATCAGCGGGAACGTGGAGCAGACCAATGACAGCGTAAGAAACGGTAAGCAAAACATAGATGTGCTGATGAAGCAGATGACTGCATCCGAGAAGATCGGTAAAGAAGCCGTGGAAGATATGAAAGCTCTGGAAGAGTACACGACGAATATGCAGTCGATCATAGATCTGATTACCAGTGTGGCGAGTCAGACCAGTCTGCTGGCACTCAACGCCAGCATTGAGGCTGCCCGCGCGGGCGAGGCGGGAAGAGGTTTCGCAGTGGTGGCAACGGAGATATCCAATCTGGCGAATCAGACACAGACGGCAACGGTTAATATCACCGAGGTGATACAGAATGTTTCCTCCAAACTGTCCATTGCGGCAGAGGCGGTAGGTCAGTTGATGGAAAGCAACAGAAAACAGAGTGAATCCGCCGCACAGGCATCAGAGAACTTCGGAGTGATTGCGGAGGGCACGGAACATGTGAACGAACAAAGCACTTATCTGAGTGACGCGGTTGCAAGGCTGTCGGACGCAAACAGCGGTATTGTGGAGAGTATCCAGACGATCTCGGCCATCGTGCAGGAGGTGTCCGCACATGCGCAGGAGACATATACGGTCAGCGACAAGAATACCGGTATTGTGCAGGAGGTATCCAGACTGGTGGAGAACTTAAACGAACAGGCAGAGCGGCTTAACAGGAGCATGTAATATTAAGAGCAAATAATATAGAAAACATGGAGGATGAGACTATGGGAATTATGACAAGATTTAAAGACATTATGACGGCGAATGTGAACGCACTTTTGGATAAGGCTGAGGATCCGGAGAAGATGATCGATCAGTATCTGAGAAATCTGGAATCCGATTTCGCCAAAGTGAAGGCTGAGACGGCCTCCATCATGGCGGAGGAGAAGAGCGCCAAGAGGAAGCTGGGAGAGTGCGATGAAGAGATTGCCAAGATGGGCGATTATGCGAAGAAAGCCGTAGCGGCAGGCAATGATAACGATGCACGTCAGTTCCTGACAAAGAAGAGTGAACTGACACAGAAACGGGAAGTGCTTGTGAAGAACTACGAGATGGCACGGGATAATGCCGAAAAAATGCGTCAGATGCATGATAAATTGGAAGCGGATATCTCTGAGATGAAGAGTAAAAGGGATATGCTGAAAGCAAAGGCAAAAGCGGCACAAACCCAGAGAAAGATCAACGAGATGGGTGCCGGGCTTGAGAGTGCGGGCAACAACGCCGCTGCTTTTAACAGAATGGAAGAGAAGGTTAATAAGATGTTAGACGAAGCGGATGCCATCGGCGAATTGAATAAGTCCGCCTCCGGCAATGATATCGACGATCTGACAAGCAAATATGATACGGCTGATACCGGGTCCGATGTGGATGACGAGCTGGCGGCGCTGAAAGCGGAGATGGGAATGAATTAAAGCAGACAGAATCCGGCCGGCGGGCTGTATGTAGATTTGTAGAAAATGACATTGCAGTAGGAGGAAGACAATGGGATTTCTGAAAAATCAGTTTTCTAATTTGGTGGAATGGAATGAGAACAGTGCGGGCGTATTGTTCTATAAATGGCAGAATCAGGAGATCAAGAAAGGCTCCAGACTGATCATCCGTCCGGGGCAGGATGCTATATTCCTGTATAACGGCAGAGTGGAGGGAATCTTCGAGGATGACGGCGATTACGACATTGAGTCGGATATCATTCCTTTCCTGACTACATTAAAAAGTTTTAAGTTCGGTTTTAACACGCCTCTTCGTGCCGAGGTACTTTTCATCAATACGAAGGAGCAGTTGGTGAAATGGGGAACGAAGAATGCGATTAACTTACAGGCGCCGGGACTGCCGGGCGGTATGCCGATCCGGGCTTTCGGCACTTTCAACTGCCGGGTCGTGGAGCATGATGTGGTGATTGAGAAGCTGGCGGGCATCCGGCAGCGCTATACGGTAGATGACGTTAAGGAGCGTATCATCGCGAGTCTTGACCAGTTATTGATGAGCTGGATCAGCAAAGAGGGCAGGGATATGTTTAACCTGCAGGCGGATGCGCGAAGCATCGCTAAGGGCATTGAAGCGGATCTGGATATGGATATGCGTAAGCTGGGCATCGGCATCTCCGATTTTACGATCGAGAGCTTCTCCTATCCGGAGGAGATCAAGAAGATGCAGGAGAAGGCGGCGGCACAGTCCATGGTTGGCGATATGGGCAAATATACACAGATGGCGGCAGCAGACGGTATGGCGAAGGGAGGCCGCAGCGGCAGCGCAGTTGCCTCCGACATGGTCGGTTTACAGATGGGCATGGCTATGGGGCAGCAACTGGTGAACCAGATGAATATGGGTGGTAACGCCGGAGCGCAGGTGCAGCAAGGGGCACAGTCCGGAGCAGGACCGAAATTCTGTCCGAACTGCGGCACGCCCACTACGGGATCGAAGTTCTGCGGAAACTGCGGAAATCAGCTTTTCTGAGTTAATGGTAAAAGCCAATACCATGAGGAAAACTCATGATTGGCTTTTTTCTTGACAGGAAGCATGGGACAGAAACGGATAATAAAGGAATCAGAAGAAATATGAGTATATATGATACGTTAAATGACAGACAGAAACAGGCGGTCATGCAGACGGAAGGACCGGTGCTCATTCTGGCTGGAGCCGGATCGGGGAAGACCAGAGTGCTTACCCACAGAGTGGCATATCTGATCGATAAGGAAGGGGTTAACCCCTATCAGATCATGGCAATCACTTTTACCAACAAGGCGGCGGGAGAGATGCGGGAGCGTGTGGATCAGATCGTGGGCTTCGGTTCCGAGCAGATCTGGGTGTCCACTTTTCACTCTACCTGTGTGAGAATCCTGCGCAGATATATAGACCGGCTGGGATATGATAATAATTTCACGATCTATGATACGGATGACCAGAAGGGTGTCATGAAGGAGATCTGTAAGAAATTGCAGATCGATACGAAGACACTGAAAGAGCGGACGATCCTGAGTGCCATTTCCTCGGCGAAAGATGAGCTGATCGACCCGGTGCAGTATGAAATGCAGAATGGGTTTGACTATAACGGCGGAAAGATCGCTAAAGCGTACAAGGAATATCAGGCTGTTCTGCATAAGAATAATGCGCTGGATTTCGATGATCTGATCATGAAGACAGTGGAGCTCTTTAAGGCGGATGCACAGGTATTGCATAATTATCAGGAGCGGTTCCGCTATATCATGGTAGATGAGTATCAGGATACCAACACGGCGCAGTTTGAACTGATCAGACTGCTTGCGGACCGGTATCGGAATTTGTGTGTTGTAGGAGATGACGACCAGTCTATCTATAAATTCAGGGGCGCTAATATACGGAATATTCTTGACTTCGAGAAGGTATATCCGGAGGCGTGCGTGATCAAGCTGGAGCAGAATTATCGTTCTACCCAGATCGTACTGGATGCGGCGAACGCCGTTATTAAGAATAACAGGGGGCGTAAGGATAAAGCACTCTGGACAGAGAAGACAGAAGGAAACCGCATCCATCTCAGACAGTTTGACACTGCTTATGAGGAAGCGGAGTATATCGCAGGTGACGTGGCGAAGAAGAAGCGTGAGGGGGCAGCGGAGTACGGAGAATGTGCCGTGCTGTACCGTACCAACGCACAGGCGCGTCTCTTGGAAGAGCGTTTTATTATGGAAGGAGTTCCCTATGATGTCATCGGCGGGACGAACTTTTATGCCAGACGGGAGATCAAAGATGTTCTGGCGTATCTTAAGACGATTGACAACGGACGGGATGACGTGGCGGTAAAACGTATCATCAATGTTCCCAAACGGGGAATCGGTATGACGACCATCGTGCGCGTGCAGGAATATGCAGATGCCAGACAGATCAGCTTCTACGACGCGCTGCGTGAGGCGGATCAGATCATGACCATCGGCAGGAGCGCTTCTAAGCTGAAACCCTTCGTCAACATGATACAGGCTTTCCGCAGCAAGCAGGAGTTCTACAGTCTGTCAGAGCTTGTGAAGGATATTCTGGAGACGACCGGGTATGTGAAAGAGCTGGAGGAGTCGGATGAGGAGGATGCAGCTGACCGTATTGAAAATATTGACGAGCTGATTAGTAAGGTGACAGCTTATGAGGAGACCCACGACGAACCGACCTTAAGTGAATTTCTGGAGGAAGTGGCGCTGGTCGCCGATATTGACCGGGTGGACGGGGAGGACAACAGGGTGCTTCTGATGACGCTTCACTCCGCAAAAGGACTGGAATTTCCGCATGTCTATCTGGCAGGTCTGGAGGACGGTATCTTCCCCAGCTATATGACGATCATGTCCGATGATCCGATGGAAGTGGAAGAGGAGAGAAGGCTTGCCTATGTGGGGATCACGCGGGCGAAGGATGATCTGACCATCACCTATGCCAAGCAGCGTATGATCAGGGGCGAGACGCAGTATAATCCGGTGAGCCGTTTTATCAGAGAGATTCCGGCGGAGCTGATGGATGACAAGCCGCCGGTGCAGAAACGACGGGATTATCCGGAATATGATGAGGATTCCCGGGAAAGAAGCTTTTTCAAGGATACGCCATACAGACGGATAGCGGATACTGAGTTTGATAAACCCATATCGAAGCCGTCCTTCGGGAAAGCGCTTGGCGGACAGCCGACAGCGACCGTACAGGCGAAGCCTAAGGCGATCGTTCGTCCGAAGCGTACGGCCATAGAGAATCAGCCTTATATCTCAAGGGCGGCGCAGGGCATCGGGGCGGTAACCTTGGAACCAGTGGGAAATAAGACACTTGCATACGGTGTGGGTGACAGAGTACGGCACATGCGCTATGGAGAAGGCACGGTGCTAAAAATCGAGGCGGGACCGAGAGATTCGCAGGTGACGGTGGTGTTTGATGAGGCGGGGCAGAAGATCATGTATGCCGGATTCGCCAAGCTGACGAAAGTGTAGGACGGTATATTTTGCCGTGAAAGGGCGGCAACATGGGATGATGAGGACAGGAGGAAGAACCATATGCCGCTTACGGCTGTACAGAATCTGCAACTGCATAATCAGATCGAGCGGGTGCTTCATGTGCCGGGCAATTATCGGGGCGGCATTCTGGAGATGGCTGTGGTGATCGACCGCACTTATGAGAAAGGGGCAGTACAGAGCCTGTGTGCGGATATCATCGCATCCTGTAAGAAGCAGAGCGAGGTTTTCCGCAACGTGCGGTTGAATATGGTTATGTGGGGTGCGGAACAAATACGGTCGGAAGTTGTGGCATCTGCATATGTGCAGATGGGAACCTACTTTGACAATTACGAGAGGGATGACGACACCGCGCATATGCAGCCGGAAGAGATCATGGAGTATCTCAAGAAATTCCATGCCAGAAGTAAGCTGATCCTGCTGCTTACGCCGGATCGGGAGAGAATGCGCAGGAATGCACAGCAGGATCGGTTATGGCAGGCGATGAATCCGTTCCTGAAACAGAAGCTGGTATTGATTTACCCTGATCAGATGGAATCCGGAACGGAATTCCTTATGCGATAAGAAAAAATATTAAAATATTATAGTAAAAATT
Organism: Lachnospiraceae bacterium; assembly: GCA_014804605.1. Classification (GTDB taxonomy): domain Bacteria; phylum Bacillota; class Clostridia; order Lachnospirales; family Lachnospiraceae; genus UBA3282. The sequence continues at coordinate 149,856 of JAAUZM010000005.1, forward strand.
ACCTGAAAGTGGTATATTATTAATAATAATAGTTCAGATATTGGGACAAAAGCGGCAAGAATGCCGTCTCATACGGAAATTACGATGGTTTCCGATTAAAGAAAGAATAGGAAAGAAAGAGAGGATTACATGATGAGCAAGAAGGAGATTATAAATAAATTGGATGATATTCTGGAGAATGCCGGTGTGAATGAGATGCTTGGCAGGAAGAAAGAAGAAGAGAAGAAGTGCAACACACTGTTGTGGGTGCTGGCGATCATAGGTGCGGTTGCGGCGGTTGCAGCGATTGCGTATGCAGTATATCGTTATCTGACACCGGATTACCTCGAGGATTTCGAGGATGACTTCGACGACGATTTTGATGATGATTTCTTCGAGGATGAAGAAGACGACGAGATACTCGGAACGAAGGAATCCAAATAAGAGAGGGCTCTCTTTACGTAAATAGTAGTAGTTTGTGATGAAAAAGATATTATGTAAACTAAAGGCGGGATGTGTATTTATGCATCCCGTTCTTTGTTCTATAGAATTCATGTGTCAAAAGGTGCTTGTGAAAGGCTGAGAGGGCAGATTGCACAAGAGAGGAGCAGTATGAAAAAAGGACAGGTTATCGAGGGAATTGTCAAGAGGGTTGATTTTCCGAATAAAGGGATCGTGGAAACCGAAGACGGGATATGTGTTGTGAAGAATGCACTGCCGGGACAGAAAGTGCAGTGCAGTGTGAATAAAGTGCGTAAAGGGAAGGCGGAGGGATGCTTGCTGCGGATACTGGAGCCCTCCACGCTGGAATGCGGCAGTCCTTGTCCGCATTTCGGGATCTGCGGCGGATGTACTTATCTGTCACTGCCATATGAAGAACAGTTGAGGATCAAGGAAGAGCAGGTCAAGAAGCTGCTGGATAGTGTGTTAGATCAACAGGATTCATGGCAGTTTGAGGGGATCAAGGAGAGTCCGGTCTGCTTCGGTTATCGCAATAAGATGGAGTTTTCTTTCGGTGACGAGGTGAAAGACGGTCCCCTTGCGCTGGGTATGCATAAGCGGGGCAGCTTCTATGATATCGTGTCGGTGACGGAGTGCCGGATCGTGGATGAGGATTATCGTAGTATCTTAAGGTGTGTCAGGGACTATTTCGCCGGTCTGCAGGAGGAAGGGGTGGAGGTTCCTTTTTATCACCGACTGCGGCATACCGGATATCTGCGCCATCTGCTCGTGCGTAAGGCATCTAAGACAGGCGAGATACTGATTGCGCTTGTGACAACGACGCAGACAGTCGGGCGGCTGACGGGAGACGGAGAAGAAGCCGTGCTGGAGCAGGAGATTCTTGACGGATTGAAACAGAAGCTGCTGGAACTTACCCTGCTGGGGTCGATTGTCGGGGTATTGCACATCAAAAATGATGCGGTGGCGGACGTGGTGCGAAGCGATGAGACGCGGATACTCTACGGGCAGGACTTTTTCTATGAGGAATTGCTGGGACTTAAGTTTAAGGTTTCGCCCTTTTCCTTTTTCCAGACGAACAGCCGTGGCGCGGAGGTGCTCTATCAGACTGCTCGGGAGTATATAGCGGAATATATCGCTTCCGCCGGTTCGGGGGAAGGAAGTGAAGCGGTAAAGGATAAGATTGTATATGATCTCTACAGCGGCACCGGTACGATCGCGCAGTTGATGGCACCGGTGGCTAAGAAAGTGGTCGGCGTGGAGATCGTGGAGGAGGCTGTGGAAGCGGCAAAAATGAATGTGGAACTTAATGGTTTACATAACTGTGAGTTTGTCGCAGGAGATGTCCTGAAAGTGTTGGATGAGATAGGAGAGAAGCCGGATATCATCATTTTAGATCCGCCCCGTGACGGTATTCATCCGAAGGCGCTGGATAAGATCATACGATATGGCGTGGAGCATATTCTGTATATTTCCTGCAAGCCGACGAGTCTGGTGAGAGATCTGGAGGTCTTCCTGGCGCGGGGGTATGAGGTGAAACGGGCTGTGGCGGTGGATCAGTTTCCTTGGACGGCGAATGTGGAGACAGTGTGCCTCTTGCGACGTTCGAGAAGTTCCTTTTCAGGACATTCGCTGCAACGCTTGGTGTAAGGACAAAGCTTGTCATATCGACCGGCTTATGATCCACCCACACTGGTTGTAGCGCCTAAAAAAGCTTATCCACATTGATACATCAAAGGTTAAGGCAGACGTTCTTGTAAAGCATAAGGTATTTGGCGTCGGTGAAGTAAAAGGAATTGGCAGTTAAGAATCGTTGTAAGTTTCAAGGCAAAAGATAAAACATTCTAGTTCTTAGGTGTCTTTGAACAGGGATTTTTGGTACTTGAAGAATAATTAATAAATTATAGGATTGGAAGGAGAAGCGCATGATTGATTTAGAAAAACTGAATCCCATACTGGAAGGTTACAAAGCGTACTTTCCAAACCATTGGAATGATGAAAAGTACAAATGGGAAGCCGTCAAACATTTTCAGGATCACTGGAACATAGATGCTGAGAATTTTGGCGAGATGTTTAAGCTGGCAACAGATAAGACCTTTAATCTTCTGGCATCCGGCTATGCTTATCCACGAGGAATGATCATGAACTTTGCTAAAGCAGATGATGAAGCTACCAGAGCGATGTTCTGGCACCTTTATGATGAATCAAAGGATCTGGCTGAAAGAGTGGATGCATTCCAGACCGCATCAGAAGAGCTTCGAGTAAAATATGATGACGGTACCTGGAGAAATCATTATCAGAATACCAATGCGATAAGCACATATCTTTGGCTCAGGTATCCGGACAAATATTATATCTACAAGTATGAGCTGCTCCGCGCTGCTGCAAGGGAATTAGAATCGGAATATATGCCTAAGAAAAATGGAGCTGTTGAGAGTCTGACGGGTGGCTTTCAGATGTATGATGAAATCTGCAATGCCATTAAAGCAGATCCTGATATCAGGGATATGATTCAGACTGCTATGACAGCGAGCTGTTATCCGGATCCGGAAATGAAGACAGCAACAATTGATGTGGGATTCTATCTGGGGAGATTTTATCTGAGCGAACAGGATGCCGATAAGGAAGAAGATGAATGGTTTCCTAAAGATTATTCTCCGGAATTGGGTGTTGATGACTGGATCGAGCTTTTGAATGACAGTTCGATATTTACTATAAGCAGTCTTCAGATTATGAAGCGAATGAAGGATTATGGTGGAGCGGCAACATGCAAACAGCTTTCGGTTAAGTATGGTGGGAAACCTCATTTTTATAATGGCGAATCATGGTCTTTGGCGCAGAGAGTAGCAAAGAAAACCGGCTGTCCGGTTATGATCAGAGATACAGATGATTCTAAATGGATGCCGATTCTGTATGTCAGCAGAAAAGCAGACAAGGCACCTAATGGTGCATACATCTGGAAACTTAGAGACGAACTTGCAGAAGCTTTGGATAAGGTGGATTTAAATGAGATTGATTTATATGTCGATAATTCACCGGCAATATGGAAAATAAGTCATGGTTCTATATCGGATAATAACAAAATTATATTTGAAGGCAGACAGGTTGTTACAGTACGTAGCACAACAAAAGCAAAAGCGACGGCTAAAGTATCCCAAGGCGAGAATTTCATGGACGGTATAAAGAAAGGGGATTACTTCTATCTTTGCTATGGAAACAGCATTAGGCTATTGGGACAGTTCGTTGCCGACAAGGCTGTTTTAAATCCTGAAATGGCAGATGGATGGTATGAGAGAGAATATCGTCTCATAAAAGAATCCAAAGATACATCTGCATACAAGGGCATTCAGAAATGGTGGACACCAAATGATAATTCAACTTGTATAAAAGTAGAGTCTGAGGATAAGCCTTTGTTTGAAGACTCTATCTTGAAGCCTTATTTTGAAATGACTTTGGATGAATTGCTTGGCGATGAAAGCCAGAATCAGGGATACTGGTGGCTGACAGCCAATCCTAAGATTTGGAGCTTTTCTGATATTAAGATAGGCGAAGAACAGAGCTATACGCTGTATAACGAGAACGGAAATAAGCGAAGAATATTCCAGAACTTCCTGAATGCGAAGGTTGGAGATATTGTCATTGGATACGAGGCAAATCCTGTAAAGAAGGTTGTAGCTATCGCAAGGATTACACAGGCGAATGACGGGAAAGCAATATATTTTGAAAAGGTCGAAGGCCTGACAACACCTATCGAATATCTGGCTCTTAAGGAGTGTCCGGAGTTGGAAAAGATGGAATTTTTCAAGCAGCCGAATGGCAGTCTCTTTAAACTGACAAAAGGCGAATATGCTTTCATCATGGATATTATTCGTGATGAGAATCCACTGCAGAAACCGGATGCTATTATTCAGAAATATACAAAGGAAGATTTCCTCAGCAAGGTATATATGACGAAGGAACGGTTTGATGTTCTGGAGGCGCTTCTTAGAAATAAGATGAATGTGATCCTGCAAGGTGCTCCGGGAGTTGGTAAGACCTTTACGGCCAAGAAACTTGCGTATGCAATGATGGGAGAGGTTGATGATTCCAGAATTGAAATGGTTCAGTTCCATCAGAATTATTCCTATGAGGATTTTATCATGGGATATCGACCGGATGGAGCTGACTTTAAGCTGACTGATGGCATTTTCTATAAGTTCTGTCAGACGGCTGCGAATCATCCTGATAAGGAATATTTCTTCATTATTGATGAGATTAACCGTGGAAATATGAGCAAGAATTTTGGCGAATTGCTCATGCTTATTGAGAAGGATTACAGAGGGACAAAAGCAACTCTGGCATACAATGGAATGCCGTTCTCTGTTCCAGAGAATCTGTTCATTATAGGTATGATGAATACGGCAGATCGAAGCCTTGCGATGATTGATTATGCGCTTCGAAGAAGATTTAGTTTCTTTGAGATGGAGCCCGGATTCAATTCGGAAGGATTCACAAATTATCAGAAGGCGCTTGGAAATGAGACCTTTAATGCCCTTATTGATCAGATTAAGCTTTTAAATAAAAAAATTGCTGAAGATAAATCACTGGGACGCGGTTTCCAGATTGGGCATAGCTATTTCTGTGGCAGAGAGGAACTGGGATGTATCGATGAGTGGATGCGGTCTGTAGTTGAGTTTGATATTCTGCCGATGCTGGGTGAATATTGGTTTGATGAGCCGGATAAGCTAACACGATGGGAAAAGAATTTACGTGGGGTGTTTGATGACTAAGGATAAAAGCATATTTATAAAAAATATATATTATATGCTTTCCTATGCTTTTCAGATTCTGAAGCAATCGAATTATGATGAGGTTGCTTCAGAAAAATTTGACAAAGCACAGGATCTTTTTGCGGCAATTCTTAGCAAGGGTATAGCTCAGCAGCTGAAGCAGGGGCTGTTTCGTGAGTATGTTACCAAGAATGAAACACTGCCTGTGATGCGTGGAAAGCTGGATATGCCGAATACGATACGTAACCAGATTCAGAGAAAACAGAAGCTGGCATGTGAATTTGATGAGCTGTCTGAGGATAACCTGTTTAATCAGATTCTTAAGGCCACAATTCATTTTCTGATTATAGATGATGGTGTAGATTCAAAACGTAAGAGTACGCTTAAAAAACTTCTGGTTTTCTTTGATGGCATACAACAGCTGGAACCGTCAGAGATTCAGTGGAGCCGACTGCATTATCAGAGAAATAATAAGAACTATGAGCTGTTGATGAATATCTGTTATTTTGTACTGGACGGGATGCTTCAGACAACAGAGAAAGGCGAATACAAAATGACGGCTTTCTCTGATGACCATATGGCTAGGCTTTATGAGAAATTCATTTTGGAATATTATCATCAGCATCATACATATTTTTCTGAGGTTAAGGCAGGACAGGTCAAATGGAATCTGGTCGGTGATAACAGTGAGTCTATGATGCGATTTCTTCCGGTTATGCAGACAGACATTATGCTCCGATTGAATGAACGGATCCTTATTATAGATGCAAAGTATTATGGGCGAACATTGCAGACGCGGTTCGATAAGTATTCACTGCATTCCGGTAACATATATCAGATATTTACCTATGTGAAAAATCAGGATAAGGATAATACCGGAAACGTGGCGGGGCTTCTGCTATATGCAAAGACAGACGAAGAAATCACGCCGGATTGCACTTTAAATATGGGCGGTAATCAGATAGGTGCAAAGACGTTGGACTTGAATAAAGAGTTTTCATTGATAGCTGCTCAGTTGGATAAGATTGCTGATGATTTTTTTCAACCGCAATTACCAAAAGCAAGCTATAGGGAGAATGAGATGGCACAAATCATTGTTTTAGGGCAACAATATTGATCAGGCATTCTGCACAAGGAAAAAGTATCTGTATGATATTCTGGACATAAAGAAAGAAACGAGCAACTCTTTCAACTCATAATGAGCCTACCAGACACAAAACCCATTTCTCTTTGACAGAAACATAACATAGAAGATACCGTTTTGTCAACTGAACTTTTTCAAGTGAGAGAATGAATAATGGCATCATAAACATAAAAAAGAGGAAAATCAATATGGATATAGCAAAAAGAGTAATGGAACTTCGTGACAGATTATTTTGCTTCCTGTCAATTTGGATAATAATTTTTAGCAGCTTCTTCAAGCAACTTGAAATCGCATGAAGATTTAACAAGTCCATGGTCTATGCCGGCAATAACCGTGTTATATGTATCTTCGGCCATTTTTCGTATATCGCTTTCAATGGAATTACAGTATACCCATTGGCGACGGAGGAATTCCCTGCGGCTGGGCGTTTCTTTCGAAAAATCGCGACGTGTAATGTATTTGTCATCAACCGGAAACATATAGTTAAATCTAAGCGAACCTTTGATAGGATTGAACTTATCATCATTTAATTGAATTAATAAATTGTTATCTTGCTTAGTTTTGTAAGAAGATATAGGTACATAGTATTTAAAACTATTGATTTCCATAACCACGCCACAGACCATCTTCTTCTCATTTTGGTATTCTATGTCAGGTACGCGTGTAAAACCACGATTTGCGATTTCTGACGTTTTTAGATATCTTACATAGTCTACATCTACATCGTAAAAGAATAGATTCATAAATTTCTCCTAAAAAGTAATGAGTAAGGAAGAATATCCTTACTCATTCATCATAATTCGCCCTTCATGGTGGCGGAACACCAGTCATAATTCACCTTTAAGGTAGTGGAACACCTAGGAAGCTTTTTCCTACTTATATATTATGTGTAATTTTCCGTTTTTGTCAAGGAAAATTACTGCATTCAGCAAGAAAATTGTAATCACATCAAATACACCGAAACCATTTTATAATGATGACGGTATATTGATGATGAATGTATACGACTTTGCATGTCACTCCCGTCCATCACCCTTTCCGAAACTTAGAAGGCGTTATCCCTTCCATTTTTTTAAATACCTGAATGAAATAAACGGAATCGGAGAATCCCGTCTGATGGCTTATTTCTTCGATGGATAGTTCTGTTGCCTTCAGAAGATACTTGGCGTTGTAGATACGGAGCCTTGTGATATATTCATGCGGTGCAAAACCTGTGTACTCCTTAAAGCATCTGGACATATGGGTACGGCTTAAGCCGAAATGGTGCGATAGGTCATCTAATGAGAGATTTTTCATATAGTTTGCCTGCATGTAAGAAACTATTTTCTCAACAATGTCAGAAGTTGTACTGCGCGTTTTGCTCCGGACGATCAGGAGATTTGTCAGGAGCAGATAAAAGGTGGCGGAAATTTCATATTCCATATATGAGGCAGCCTTTTGCGTGCATTGCAATATGTGTGTCTGGAATGGCTCAAAGTTTAAAAACTCGGTATTGGAAAATTTGACATTACCGGATTGCAGATAGGATTGTACTAACGGAGCAGCCGGCGTACCATCGAAATACAGAGAGGTACTGACCCAGTGGTAGCTGCTGGTCTGGTAATAATATTTCTGGCGGCAGTCGATCAGGCAGCCGTCTCCTTTTTTCAGCAGATAGCTCTTTCCGTTATATTTTAAATAGCCTTCTCCTTCTAATATATATCGAATTTCATAGAATTCCTGATTGTTGCCTTCCGTGTAGTAGTCGTAAGCTGTTTTCAACAAGCTGAAAGATTTCGGATAGATCAACGTTTCTTTTGCTTTGCTGCTGATGATAAATTCAGGGATGATATGTTCCGTTCCGTAAGCGAAAGAGTGTTTAATCAGTGGTAAGAAATCATATCTCATAATGATCATTTCCTTGCGTGGTTCAAAATTCATGTTTTATGCTTCTTTTTTCTATATAAGTATAGAATGAAATATTGTACAATTCAAGCATGAAAACCCAATTCGAAGATTGTATACAAAAGTGTAAAATTAATGTTTTGGGGAACGAGTAACCAAACAGAGGGGAAAATTATGAGAGTAAAAGAGTTTCTGAGAAAAAAAGATATTGTTATTTCACCGAAACGATACGGCATCGACGCATTGTCTCAAATGGCGCAGGCGGTATTTGCCTCTTTACTGATCGGCTTAATATTTAAGACGGTCGGGGAGCAGGGGCAGAATCTTTTGGGAGAATATAGAATCTTTACTTATTTTACACAATTGGGCAGCTTTGCCATGAAACAGGTTGGAGCAGCGATCGGTGTTGCAGTTGTATGGGCATTGAAAGCGCCACCGCTTGTTTTATTTACAAGTGCGGTGACAGGAGCGTTTGGTGCCGGTATCGGCGGGGAAGCGGCGGCACTTGTTTCTGCAATCGTAGGGGCGGAATTTGGTAAGGCGGTATCGAAAGAAACAAAGGTTGATATTCTAGTAACCCCGGGAGTTACTCTTCTGGTAGGAGGGCTTACAGCCACATTCATTGGACCTGGGGTGAAAATGTTAATGAGTGGGATAGGTTTGATTATCATGAAAGCGACGGAATTACAGCCATTTTTTATGGGAATCATTGTGTCGGTGATTGTAGGTCTTGTCCTAACCTCGCCGCTTTCCAGTACGGCTTTATGCATCATGCTGAATTTGTCAGGAATATCGGCGGGCGCGGCCGCGGTTGGATGCTGTGCGCAGATGGTAGGATTTGCTGCAACAGGTTACCGGGATTGCAGGATGGGCGGGGTAATGGCAATGGGACTGGGTTCTTCCATGTTTCAGTTTCCTAATATTCTAAAGAATCCTTGGATTTTATTACCGCCCACTTTATCCTCGATTATCATAGCGCCAATCGCAACATGCATTCTGGAGGCAACCAATACACCTGCGGGAGCCGGCATGGGAACCTGCGGATTTGTAGGGCAGATATTTACGTTTACGGATATGGGAATTAATACTAAATCCATCGTTTCGGTGGCACTATTGCATTTCATCTTCCCGGTTTGTTTTTCTCTGTTTTTTGACGGGATTTTAAGAAAAAAAGGAAAAATAAAGAAAGGAGATTATTCTTTTGAAATATAAATGCGTCAGACGGCTTTCCGCCACGGCCCTCTCCGATAAAAGGTAATCGACAGCCCTGTAGCTAACGTCCAGCCGATGGGCCATGCGCACCAGATGCCGATATAGCCGATCTGCCCGGACAAAATTTCGGCCAGCACGACCCGCAGGATCAGATCCGTGAAGGTTGCGATCATGAAGTTTTTCATAAGCCCAGCGCCGCGCAGGATGCCATCAGCGATCAGTTTGACCGATATAATAAAGTAGAAAGGCGCTACAATATAGAGAAACCGCATACCGGAAGCAAGCGCCAGCTCGGAGGGGTCGTTGATGAAGAAGGTGACAAGAGCCTTTGCGGCTAGAAGATACAGTGTCACGAGGGGAACGCAGAGCAGCCACACCATCTTAACGCCCGCTTTGAAGCCGTCCTTGATCCGCGGCAGAATGCCGGCACCTATATTCTGTGCAGTATAGTTGGACAATCCGTTGGCCAGCGTGGTGAAGGAGGTAATGACCAGATTGTTAAGCTTGACCGCCGCGGCATATCCGGCAGTAACCTCCACCCCGCAGTCGTTGATCACGCTCTGGATAATGATATTGCCGACAGAGATAAAACTCTGTTGTAAGATACTGGGAACCGCAATCACCGCTATTTTTTTAAACATCTCAAAAGAATATAAGACGACCCTTCCCTCGGTCGGGATACCGGACAGCCGCTTTAATACAACGATTACTGCAAGCACACAGCTTACACCCTGACAGAGAAAAGTTGCCCATGCCACGCCGGCCACTCCCATGTTGAAAGCGGCTACGAACAGAATATCTACCAGAATATTGGCAGTCGAGGAGATTGCCAGAAAGATAAACGGCGTCTTGGAATCGCCCAGCGCCGAGAAGATTCCCGTTGCTATATTATAGAAGAAAAGGAAGGGAAGTCCCCATATGTAAATGTTCAGATATAATTTAGAGTCGGAGAGAATCTCAGACGGCGTATGGATCAGATCAAGAAGGACATCGCAGCAGACAAGCCCGAAGATCATCAGGATCGCACACAAAACAGCGCTGGAGATCATGGTCGTGTAAACCGATGTTTTCATTTCCCCGTATTTTTTAGAACCGAACAGCCGCGACACGATGACCGAGCAGCCGATATTGCATCCGAAGGCAAAAGCGATAAAGATCAGAGTGATCTCGTAACTGTTTCCCACTGCGGCCAAGGCGTTTTCCCCGATAAATTTGCCGGCGACCAGACTGTCGGCAATATTGTATAACTGCTGAAAAATAATACTGCCAAACAACGGCAGACAGAACTGCCACAGTACAGTTTCCGGTTTTCCCACGGTCAGATCCTTGTTCATAATATCACGCCTCCGTTTCCAAATCCCTTATTATACTCTTTTCTTTCTAAAATGCAATCATAAACTGACATTTCTCCATTCTCATCTGCTTTCCAGTTCCTCGGCATTTCTCCAATTCTTCATTTCTACATCCTACATGACATTTCGGATTTTTCAGCATTTCTGTTTTCAGCAATTTCCAATACCCAGCACTGATGAAGATTAATATCTTAAGGAACCCCTTAAAAAGCGTCAGCGCTTAACGAGGTTCTGAGTTGCAAAGCAACTCACGAGTTTAGCGTCTGCTACGCTTTTTACGGAGCGAAAGCGCGGTTCCGTAGATATTAATCTTCATCTGTGCGGACGTCTTAGATAATCCATCAACAATACCGCAATTTCCCGTCCCCACCCGATTGAAAAAACCCAAATTCAACGCTATAATAAATAAAACGGTGCTTTCCCGGAATTCCTATAAAAATAACACACCTAAATATAAAAAATGACACCGTAATTTATGCTCAAAATCTATATGATATTGATAGGAGTAACCCGGTAAAAGTCCGATTACTATATTATAACAGGGGGTAACAACCATATGCGCAATGCAGAAATGAAATCGTACGAATTTATGGATCATCAGGGAACTTTTCGGCTGGAGCAGCCGGAGAACGTAAGCTATCTTTATTTTCCCATAGCGGGGGAGCAGGGATTAAAAGGAGCCGTCACGCCGAGATTAGGCGGTGACTTGAAACGCAGTCAGAATGAATTTGTTTTACAGCCTGTCAGCGCGGAGGAGCTTCATAACAACAAATCAACAAGGAATTTCTGGTGCCGGCTTGCTGACGGTGCATGCTTCTCAGCCACGGGCGTTTCGGCGCAGGCGGAAGCGAAGCGCTTTACGGACGCACAGGACAGAAGCGTGTTGACTGCAGGGCCTATGTGGCATCAGATCGAACGGGAGATCGCAGAGTACGGCGTGGCTTCCAAAATCACTTCCTTCGTGCCGGTATCCGAATATTCTGTGGAGATCATGCATGTGGAGATTATAAACCGAGGGGATGAGGCAGTCACACTGACACCTACGGCGGCGGTTCCGCTCTACGGCAGGAGTGCGGACAACCTGAGGGATCACAGGCATGTGACTTCCTTACTGCACAGAGCCGAGACGACGAAGAACGGCGTTTTGGTTACACCGACACTTTCTTTTGATGAGAGAGGGCATCAGAAGAATCGGATCACTTACTATGTATGCGGTATGGAGCAGGATGGGACAGCGCCTGTGGGATTCATGCCCGTTGTGGAGGATTATATCGGCGAGGGCGGCAGCTACGAAAGACCGGAGAGTGTGCTGGCAGAGCGGCCATATGATCCCGCCGGCAGACAGTATGACGGCTATGAGATCATCGGTGCCATGAGGTTTGCCCCGGTTACGCTGCAGGCGAAAGAGAGCAGAAGCTATATCATCTTCATCGGTGCGGAAGAGAACAGAGAGATGATTGACGGGATGTTAGCGACTTTTTGCGATGACGGTAAGGTACAGGAAGCGCTTCAGAATACGAAACAGTACTGGCTGGACAGGATCAATGTGTCCTATGAAACGGCGGATTCTAATTTTGATAATTTCATGTTCTGGGTGAATTTCCAGCCCATGCTGCGCAGAATCTACGGCTGTTCGTTCCTGCCTCACCATGATTACGGTAAGGGCGGCAGAGGCTGGCGTGATCTCTGGCAGGATTGTCTGGCACTGTTGATTATGCAGCCGGATGACGTGCGCCAGATGCTTATCGACAATTACGGCGGCGTGCGGATCGACGGCAGCAATGCCACGATCATAGGCAGCAGACAGGGCGAGTTCATAGCGGATCGTAACAATATCACAAGAGTCTGGATGGATCATGGCTTGTGGCCGCTTATGACGACTAAGATGTATATAGACCAGACCGGCGATCTGTCGGTTCTGTTAAAAGAGAATACATATTTTAAAGACAAGCAGGAAGCAAGAGGCACTGACATCGATCAGGCATGGGAAGCCGACGGATCGCCGGTTTTGAAAGATCAGGAAGGCCGTGAATATCTCGGATCCGTATTAGAGCACATTCTGGTGCAGAATCTTACGGTATTCTACGAGGTGGGCGAGCACAATCACATGCGGCTGCGCGGCGCAGACTGGAACGATGCGCTTGACATGGCGGCGGACAGAGGAGAGAGTGTGGCATTTACCGCTGCCTATGCGGATAATCTGGATGTGCTGGCGGAGTTGATCGGTCTGCTGCGTGAACGGCTGCAGATGGAGAGCGTGGAAGTATTAGCGGAGATAGAGCCGTTGTTAGCTTCCGGCACAGAACTGTATGAGGATGCAGAGCAGAAGAGAGCCCTGCTTGCAGATTACTGTAAGAGCATATTCCATCAGGTATCGGGCAGGAAGGTACAGCTTGACAGTGAACAGGTTCAGGCAAGCCTGCGGGAGAAGGCACAGTGGATCAGAGAACATATTCGCAGAACCGAGTGGATCGACGGCAAAGACTGCGGATGGTTTAACAGCTATTATGACAATAGCGGACGTCAATGTGAGGGAATCAAGCCCGAAGGTGTACGGATGATGCTGACGGGACAGGTATTTACCGTGATGTCCGGCACCGCTACCGATGAACAGACCGCGGAGATTGTTAAGGCGGCGGATAAATATTTATATCAGAAGGAAGTGGGGGGCTATCGCCTGAATACAGACTTTAAGGAATTGAAGACCGATCTGGGCAGGATGTTCGGTTTCGCATACGGGCATAAGGAGAACGGAGCAGTCTTTTCACACATGACCACAATGTATGCCAATGCGCTCTACAGACGTGGTTTCGGACGGGAAGGATACCGTGCCCTGTACACACTGTACGAGCAGGTGGCGGATTTTAATACCAGCATGATCTATCCGGGTATTCCGGAGTATTTTAATGACAGAGGAAGAGGCATGTACCATTATCTGACGGGCGCGGCGAGCTGGATGATGCTGACGGTGATCACGCAGATGTTCGGTGTCAGAGGAAACTGTGGCGATATGATTCTTGCACCGCAGCTTATGAAGGAACAATTCCAGGATGGCCGCGCGGGTCTCACCCTGAACTTCGGAGGCAAAAGGTGGCATATTGTCTATGTCAATGCGCAGAATGCGGAAGCCGGAACCTATCGAATCGGCAGTGTTACATTAGACGGCGGGCAGCTTGCGGTGCAGGATAATGAAGTGAGAATTCCGCTCACCGAGATCGAAAAGCTCAGTGAGGACAGCACCCATGAGATCATTGTGGAGCTGCAGGCATAGGAAATTCTATTCACCATTGAAAGGAGCATAATGACAGAGATGAAAGAGAATACGGCGGCATACAGAATCGAGAATTACGGGAAACAGTCGGCTTTTGCCAGTTTCCTGCCGGGAATCAGCGGCGTGAGGGGCATCCCGATCTGGTGCTATTATGTAAACCGTGGACAGGGCGTGGTCAGTTTTGGAGTTGAGAATAAGGATCATGCCATCATGGAGTTTTATCCGGCACATCAGGCTTACCAGAATGTAAAAAAGACCGGATTCCGTACTTTTATTAAGAAAGAAGGCAGGGTATGGGAGCCTTTCCGGGACGAAAATATCCCGCATAGCATGTGCATCACCATGAACGGTCTGGAGATCGAGGAAAATCATGAGCAGGAAGGAATTGTGACGAGTGTGTCATATTATACACTGCCGGAAGAAAAGATCGGCGGTCTGGTGCGCAGAGTGTGTGTGAAGAATACCGGCAGTCAGGAGGCGCAGTTGGAGATTCTGGACGGTATGCCGGCATGCATTCCCTACGGCATCGATCAGGAGAGCCTGAAATTAATGGGACAGACCATGAAGGCGTGGATGCAGGTGGAAGATGTGGGCGGACATCCCTTTATGCGTGTCCGGGCGAGCACAGTGGATTCCGCAGCGGTGACGGAGATAAACGGCGGTAATTTCTCCATCGGCACACTGGCGGACGGTACTATGCTGCAGGCAGTCACCGATCCGGAAGTGATATTTGCATATGATCTGTCTCTGGAGAGACCGGTGGGCTTTATCGAGCATGGATTACAGGAGCTTCTGGCGATGCCGCAGGTAAATCAGAATCTGGTACCCTGCAGCTTCTACGGAACGCAGGCGAAACTGGCGGCAGGAGAAGAGATCGTGCTCTATGAGCTGATCGGGCAAGTGGAAAGTAAGGAACTGCTGGAGGAGTTTGCGGACAGGAAGCCGGATGCGGCATATTTTGAAGAAAAGAAGCAGGTGGCGGACCGTCTGGCGGAGGATCTGTGCAGACATATCAGAACGAAGACGGCGAATCCTGATTTCGACGCTTACTGTGAGTATACCTATATGGACAATGTACTGCGGGGCGGTTATCCCATCAAACTGACGGATGACAAGGTCTTCTACGTGTATTCCAGGAAACACGGTGATCTGGAGCGGGATTACAACTATTTCAGTATGCTTCCTGAGTTCTATTCTCAGGGCAACGGCAATTTCCGCGATGTGAATCAGAACAGGCGGTGTGATGTGTTCTTTGCGCCTTTTACGGGTCGGGAGAGCATCAAGACCTTCTACAGCCTCATTCAGCCTGACGGTTATAATCCGCTGGGAGTGGAGAAAGTCACCTATCGGCTGAATGCTGCGAAGACGGAGGAAATCTTCCGGGATGACAGCGCACAGGTGAGAGCGAAGCTTTGCGATATGCTCTCTAAGCCTTTTACGCCGGGAGCGCTTTACAGAGAACTGGATAGGTCCGATCGGACGAAAGAGCAGGTGGAAGAACTCTTTAAGCAGGTTATGACGGAGGCGGAAGGCGTCGTGAACGGTAAGTTCGGTGAGGGCTACTGGTCAGATCACTGGACCTACAACTTAGATCTTCTGGAAAGCTACTTGAGTGTTTTCCCGGAGAAAGAGGAAGAACTTCTGTATGAAAAAGTGTACAGTTATTACAGACCTCAGGCAAAAGTAAAGAAACGTGCACAGCGCTGTGTGAAAACGGAAAAGGGAATCCGCCAGTACAAGGCGATAGAAGAGCTGGATGTTAAGGATGGGCAGCTGCTTTGTGCGAAGGGAGGAGAAGGCGATACCATTTACGTTACATTGATGGAGAAGCTTCTGCTTTTGTCAGCGACCAAATTTGCGACGCTGGATGCTTACGGAATGGGCGTGGAGATGGAGGGCGGCAAGCCCGGCTGGTACGATGCATTAAACGGACTGCCGGCACTGTTCGGCTCCTCTATGGCGGAGAGCTGCGAGCTGGCGAGAAATCTGGAATATACGATACAGGCGTTGAAACGCTATCCGAGAGATGTGGAGGTGCTGGCCGAGCTGGCGGATTTCATAGAACAGATCGATCAGGTCGTAGCGGCGGAGAAGAAGACGCTGATGACGGAGCAGAAGGTAATGTCCTTCTGGAATCAGATCAATGATGTGAAGGAAGCTTACAGAGATCGGGTCTACGCCGGAGTGAGCGGCGACGTGAAGAGCCTTTCCGGTGAGAAGCTGGTGCAGATGCTGGGAGAGTGGCATGAGATCGTGCGTAGAGGTATCGAGAAGGCCTGCGAAATGGCAGGCGGTATCTGCCCCACTTATTTTTCTTATGAAGTGACGGAGTATCGGGAGTGTGAGGATGGCATCATGCCGCTTGATCTTCAGGTAGGAGAGGTGCCGCTGTTCTTGGAGGGTCCTGTGCGGTATCTGAAATTAGATCAGGCGATGTCCGGAAAACGCAAGCTGTACGAGCATGTGAAAGAGAGCGACCTGTATGACAATAAACTGTCCATGTATAAGGTCAATGCCTCTTTGCAGGAGGCTTCCTATGAACTGGGGCGTGCGAGAGCGTTTACGCCGGGATGGCTGGAGAATGAGTCCATCTGGCTTCATATGGAATATAAATATCTGCTGGAACTGTTAAAATCCGAGATGTATAAGGAGTTCTTCGAAGATTTCGGCAAAGCGGCGATTCCGTTCCTTGACAGCAAGGTGTACGGCAGAAGTATCTATGAGAATTCTTCCTTTATTGCCAGCAGTAAGAATCCTAACAGCAGTTATCACGGCAAGGGATTTGTGGCTCGTTTGAGCGGTTCTACGGTGGAGTTTTTGAACATGTGGATTATTATGATGTTCGGCAGACAGCCTTTTAAGGTATGCGACGGGGAACTTACACTGCAGCTTACGCCGGCGCTGCCCGCTTATCTGCTTCAGGAGAACGGCAGTGTGGAAGCGGTATTTATGGGAGAGACGAAGGTGGTCTATCATGTGGGTGAGTGTAAAGATTACATTCCCGATGAGTATCAGATCACGGAGTGCACGCTGGAATATGCGGACGGCAGTAAAGTGAGTGCGCTAAATGGTGTGATAAGCGGCAGTACGGCGGAAGATGTGCGTGACGGCAAGGTAAGTCGTATTGATGTTACACTCTGCTAGTGCGTGTTCCGGTTTGCGGTAAAGATAACACACCGGGAGGCGTGGAAGAACATGAATACATTGTTGATCGTAGAAGATGATAAAATGATCCGTCAGGTGATCAGGACGATCATACGGCGTTCAGATATTGCCGTTTCCAATATTATGGAGTGCGATGACGGCAGGACGGCATTAGAGATTCTGAAAAAACGCAAAGTGGATGTGATGATCACAGATATCATCATGCCCGGGATGGATGGAATCAGGCTGGTGCAGGAGATGCAGAAGCTTGCGCATAAGCCGTTTGTGGTGATCGTCAGCGGCTGCGATGATTTTGTCTGTGCGGTACAGCTTCTGCGCATGGGCATCAGGGATTATATCATGAAACCGATTGAGTCTGAGAGGCTTGTGGAGAGCCTTGGCAGGCTCGATCGGGAGATCAACGAGGACAAACGCAGGGCACGGGAACTCAGAATGATCGGCTGCCAGCAGCTTAAATATATGATCCTGAATGAGAGTATACCGGAACATGAGGTGCAGACAGTGACCAGCAGCTTTGAGGAACAACTGCTGGGTCAGGAGTATGTGGTATGTTGTCTGGAGAATATCGCCGGGGAGGACGAGGACAGCGAGAGCTATCTCTGTCTGGGTGAGATCGAAAACAACCGTATCTATGTTGTTGGATGGGACAATAAAGACCTTCTGTTAAAAAACGAATTGAGGGACTGTCATGTGGGAGTCAGCAGAGTGCACTGCGGTGTAGTACAGCTACGGACTGCGTACCGCGAGGCGAAGTCGGCAAGAAAAGAGGCGTTCCTGTGCGTCAGACACGAAGTGGAATACAGTGGGGAGCAGCCGGAAGATCAAGGCGGGCCGGATGAAGAGAAGATCCGGCAGATCGCGCAATTGCTCGGAACCGATAAGGGCGTAGCGGCGCTTAAAATGGCAGAGCAGTATTTCGCGAAGATCAGGCGGGAAGGGTATTCCTGCGATATGCTGTATATGAGTGTCAATATGCTGATCAATGAGATCTGCCGAATCTATCGAAACGTACTGCAGGAAGACGAGAAGGAGCTGATCGGATTCAGGGATATCTATCGGTTTGCCCACAGCGAAGAACTGATGGAGGAAGTGATCGGATGGATGATCGGGTTTCGGGAGAAGATCAGCGAGGAATTTGACGACTATAAGAACAGATCTAAAGTGGATATGGCGATTGCCTATATCCGAAACAATTATGATAAAGATTTAAACATGGCAGTGGTATCTAACCATGTTTCTATGAATTATTCTCTTTTTTCTTATGCATTCAAACAATATACCGGTCATAATTTCGTGAGCTATTTAAAGGAGCTCAGAGTAGATGAGGCGAAACGCCTGCTGGCGGAGACTGATATGCGTGTGATCGAAATCAGCCGTCGGGTTGGTTATGAGAATGAGAAGCACTTTATGAAGACTTTTAAGAGTCAATGCGGGATTTCTCCTACGGAGTATAGGAGGAATATGCAGTTTGGGGAGAGAGTGCGGAGTGTCTAAGACGGACGCACAGAGGGAAGCTAATATCTACGGAACCGCGCTTTCGCTCCGTAAAAAGCGTAGCAGATGCTAAACTCGTGAGTTGCTTTGCAACTCAGGACCTCGTTAAGCACTGACGCTTTTTAAGGGGTTCCTTAAGATATTAGCTTCCCTCTGTGCTGGGTGCTGGCTATGATTGAATAGGAACAATATGTTATTATCCTCTGAGAAATCGATATTGTAGATTTCCTTTTTATATGGTAGTATGTTAAATGCATCAGAGTGTTTGAAGTATCTGAGGATTTTGGCTCATGGTTCGCGGGAATTGAGGAGTATGAGGAAGCAGGTCGTACAAGGGTTTCACAGTTTTAAGGGAAAAATATATAGGGTTTTCGGACAGGACGGGGAGCGGGAGCAGCAGGAGGAGCTTTCCCGGGCGGAGACCGCAGATCTCGGGAATCAGGATATGCATGGGACGGGGCAGGATGCATTCGATAAGCTGGTCGAGCGAAGAGACTTCGAGCGGATTGTCGATGAGGAACTGCGCGCCGGGCATAGTCAGGGATGTCTTCTTGTGAGCAATGTGGACCGGTTCAGAGAAGTGTGTGAAATCTACGGACAGGATACGGGCAATGCTGTCCTGCGGCGTGTAGTGGAGGTGCTTTTCTGCTCGTTTGCGGAAGCAGTCTGTATGAGCAGACAGGGCAGAGATACTTTTGCCATATGGCTGTCCGGTGTTTCGGCCGCGAACACGACGCTGCTTTATCGGCGGGCTGGAGAGGTCAACGACGTGCTACTGCATCCGGCAGGAGAGCTTCCGCCGGTGACGCTGAGTATCGGCATGGCTTTCGGCGATTCGGCGGAGAATTGCAGAGAGCTTGGCAAGAAGGCAGTCAGGGCGTTGAATCATGTCAAAGAGAGCGGAAGGTGCGGCTGTGAGATCTATGACAGGCACGGAAGATGATGATTTGATGATTAAGAGCAGAGAATCTGAGCTGCTTTTGTAAGATAATAAACAGGAGAGGAGAATGTTATGGGCGGATTTTTTGGTGTGGCTTCTAAACAGGACTGCGTATTTGACTTATTTTTCGGGACGGATTATCATTCGCACCTTGGAACGAGGCGGGCCGGTATGGCGGTATACAGCAAGGAGGAAGGCTTCGACCGGGCGATCCATAATATCGAGAATGCTCCTTTCCGTACGAAATTTGATAAAGATGCCAATACCATGCACGGTAGTTTCGGCATAGGCTGCATATCTGATTATGAACCACAGCCGCTGATCATTCGCTCCCATCACGGAACTTATGCAATCACGACGGTGGGCAAAATCAATAATAAAGACGAGATCGTGAAGGAACTTTTCAGGAGCGGTCACGCTCATTTTCTGGAGATGAGCGGCGGGGATATTAATGCTACGGAGCTGGTGGCGGCGGTCATAAACCAGAGGGATAATCTGATAGAGGGTATCCGCTATGCGCAGGAATTGATCGACGGGTCCATGACCATGCTGCTCATGACGCCGAAGGGAATCTATGCAGCGAGAGACCGATACGGGCGCACGCCGGTGACCGTGGGGAAGAAGGAAGATGCATACTGTGTCTCTTTTGAGAGTTTTGCTTATCTGAATCTGGGGTATGAACCGGAACGGGAACTGGGACCCGGCGAGATTGCGATTATCACACCGGAAGGCATGAAGTCTCTGGTGGCTCCGGGTAAAGATATGAAGATCTGTACCTTCCTGTGGATCTATTACGGCTATCCCTCTTCTTCCTATGAGGGAATAAGCGTGGAACAGATGCGCTACAACTGCGGCGCCATGCTGGCGAAACGGGATGATGCGCATCCGGATATTGTGGCGGGAGTGCCGGATTCCGGAACCGCACATGCGATCGGCTATGCCAATGAGTCGGGGATTCCTTTTTCCAGACCTTTTATCAAATATACGCCCACATGGCCGCGCTCCTTTATGCCTACGATTCAGAGTCAGCGCAATCTGATTGCTAAGATGAAGCTGATTCCCGTGCATGATCTGATCAAGGACAAAAGTCTGCTGCTGATCGACGATTCCATTGTGCGCGGTACACAGCTTCGGGAGACAACGGAATTCCTCTATCACAGCGGTGCGGGAGAGGTACATATCCGGCCGGCATGCCCGCCGCTTCTGTTTGGCTGTAAATATTTGAATTTTTCTCGTTCGACTTCGGAGATGGAGCTGATCGCACGCCGTGTAATCAGCGAGATGGAGGGAGAGAACAAGTATCCGAATCTGTCGGTCTACGCTGATCCTGACAGCACGGAGTATAGTGAGATGTTAGAAAAAATAAGAGAGAAGCTGAACTTCACTTCTCTCAGGTATCATCGTCTGGATGATATGATCGCCTCCGTCGGGATAGATAAGTGCAAACTGTGCACCTACTGCTGGGACGGACGTGAATAACTGTTGTTATTTACGGATTTCGGACGTGCACAGGGATTAATACGCTGCTGGCACAGCCAAAGCTTCATCATGACGCGCTGTGGCAGCAGTTTTGCGCCTATGTGGCAGAAGTTGACGTAGAAGCTGTAGATCGAGATATCCCTGCCGCAGTCCGCGTCTGCAACCGCCTTCCTCGCCACTTTATCGGGGGTAGTCATGCCGCAGAACCTTCTGGTAGCTTTGGCGGCGCCGATGTTTGCCCGATCATATAGGTGGGTTTTCAACCAGCCCGGACAGACTGCGGTAGCGGTTATGCCGCGATCCTTGAGCTCCACGTTCAGCGCACGCGTGTAATTGCGCACGAAGGCTTTGGTGGAACTGTACAGATTCTGGTAGGGCAGCGGCTGGAATGCAGCCTGAGAGGCAATATTAATAATGTGGCTTCCGCGCGGCATGTAGGGAATGCATACAAGCCCCATGGCTACGACACCGCTTATGTTCACATTGATCATGTCAATGGATTCGGTTACGTTTAAGTCGCCGTAAGAACAGAATTTAGCATAACCAGCGTTATTAATAAGGCATCGAACTTCGATCTCGTTCTCTGCCAGCATTGTGCCGAGCTCTTCAATGCGGGTGAGGTCGGCAACGTCCATGGAGATCGGACGAATCTTTCTTCCCATCTGTTTCTTCAGTTTATCCAGTTTATCCTGATGTCTGGCAATCGCCCAGATTTCCTCGATTTCGCTTTTTTCTTTCAGTATCTTTACAAATTCTCTGCCGAATCCGCTGCTTGCTCCGGTAATGATTGCTATTCTTTTCATGGTTGACTCCTTGACCTTGTTTTGTTATGCTTTATTATATTTCTTTGTATCAGTATAACAAAGAATGTGCCGTAATAAAAGGTTTTATTCCTGCATTATAAATAGTAGGTGTTATATATAGGAAGGGGAACGGAATATGTTATTTAAATGTAGAAACTGCGGCGGTAACGTGGTGTATGAACCGGGCAGAGGCAGAATGTACTGTCCCCATTGTGAGAGCGAGGACAGTGAAGATACGATACAGGGCGGCTCTCTTACACAGTGCGTTAACTGCGGTGCGCCTATGGAGGTGCCGGCTTATGCGTCGGCGGGCAGATGTGAGCATTGCGGCAGTTATATTGTATATAATGAGCGGGTAGATGGTGCTTTGGAGCCGCATCTGATTCTTCCGTTCTATATCAATAAGGAAAAAGCCGTGGCATCGATGGAGGCGGAATTTACAAGAAGATTGTTTACGCCATCTGATTTTATGTCGGCGAAGAGTCTGGAGAAAATGGTGGGAATCTATGTGCCGTTCTGGCTGTACGATTATAACGCTCGTTATGATTTTGCCGGAGAAGGCACTAAGGTCAGGAGCTGGACCAGCGGAAATACAGAATATGTGGAGACTTCATACTATGAGGTAGTGCGCAGAATGGAGCTGGATTTCGATAAGATTCCCGTGGATGCTTCATTTGCAATGGATGACGGGATCATGGATCTGATGGAACCTTACGGCTATCGGCAGCTGCAGGACTTTCAGCCCAAATATATGTCCGGTTTCTACGGGGAGATCTATAATCAGGGAGCGCCGGAACTGGAAGGAAGAGCACAGATGAAGGCGCGAGGTGCCTCCGAAGAATTGATGCAGCGGTCTCTTACCGGATACAATACGGTAAAACCCTATCGAAAGGATCTGAATCTACAGAGAAACGGTGTCAATTATGCTCTGATGCCGGTATGGCAGTATCTGTACAGTTACCGGGGCAAAACCTATCAATTTCATGTCAACGGGCAGACGGGCAAGGTAATCGGCACAACGCCGGTCTCGATGGGGAAGGTCTTTGCCTATGGCGCGTCCGTGTTTGCCATCGTGACTGCAATATGCTCTTTGGCGGTCAGAGTACTTGAGATTCTGTAAAATTACGTGATGTAGGCTAGAGCCTTAATATGATTTGATCGTCTTATCGTTGCAGTAAACTTTTTGGTATGGAGTTAAGAGTGAAAGAATCTGATGATTTTTTTATAGTAGGGTTTGTGCCTTGGAAAGGAATGACGAAAACTATGAAAGAGTATTTTCATTATTTTAAATGGCTATATATTATACTGGGGGTTCTCCTGATNCTGTACATAGTGATAAGCGGCGGACAGAGTGCGGTATCCGGTGCTGCCAACCATCAGAGGAGTAATACGGAGTGTACGACGGATGAGAGGGTGTTTGATTATGCCGATGTGCTGACGGATAAGGAGGAAGATAAACTGCGAAGCCTGATCGCCAAGCGGGAGAAACAGACCGGNTGTGATATCGTGCTGATTACTTTGCAGGAGTCGCTTAAGGACTATGCGAGAGAGATCGAGCCTAATGTGAGCTATGATGAGTTCGTAAGAGTCTATGCGGAAGCGTTCNATGAGTCTCACAATTTCGGTTATAATAAGCCAAACGGGGACGGAGTCCTNTTAGTGGATAACTGGTTNCGGGAGGATGACGGCCGGATCTATACATGGTTTTGTACGACGGGAAAGGTCAAGGATGCCTATACAAGCGGGGCGATCGATCATATTCTGGACAATGTATACCGTTATGTAGAACATAATCCTTACCGCGCATATAAGACATACGTGAATGATTTCTACCATGATATGACGGGAACAAGGCTCTTTAATGTGTACGTGCCGGCTTGGGTTCCGTGGGTTATAGGAATCATATCGGCTGNTATTTTTATGCTATGTAACAGGAGATCCAAGCGCGGAGCGAAGACCACGACCGCAACCACCTATGTGGACGGGATGGAACCGCAGTTCCGCGTCAGAGAGGACCGCTTCCTGCGTAAGAGCGTAGTACAGCACAGGATCCAGTCAAGCAGTAGCAGCGGAGGCGGCGGCCACAGCGGAGGCGGAGGCGGTGGAGGAAGCCACGGAGGCGGCGGCCATAGCAGGTAACAAAACGAGCTGCGCTCGTTTGCGAGATTCGCTTCGCGAACTCGGAGTCGAAAACAAATGAAGCAAATAAAAAACACTTCCCATGACGGTAGGAAGTGTTTTTGTTGTCTGNTTANTNTCGAGTNCGCGAAGCGAAACTCGCAATCGAACTTGTTCGATTTTTTTACGCCATCTTATTAACGGCAAGCGTAAGACGGGATACTTTTCTCGCAGAAGTATTCTTGTGATAAACACCCTTCTTAGTAGCCTTGTCAAGCGCGGATGTAGCAGCGGTAAGAGCTGTCTTGGCAGCNGCCTGATCGCCNGATTCGATAGCAGCATATACTTTCTTGATCGCTGTCTTAACGCNGGACTTGATCGCCTTATTTCTGTCAGCTTTCGTCTTGTTTACTAAGATTCTTTTCTTTGCAGATTTGATATTAGCCATGATCACACCTCCGATTCCGATAAACTATATTTGGACGTGTCTCATTAAAGCCGGACACGGACGTTTTAATGGAAACACACGCATATTATTGTAGTTTATGAGAATCATGATGTCAATACATATTTTGTTTATTTTTGCAAAAAATAGAAAAGTAAATAACCAACTTATAAAGATACGCATATAGTAAGATAAAATGCGGGAAATGAGGAAGATGGCATGGATAGCTGGTCAACAGTCAGGACAGACTTGGCGTTGGAAGCCAGAGAGAGCATCGAGGATAAAGCNGAAGGNCTGCACGGTGTTACGGTGGAAGAGCACTATGACGAGGCGTGTGATGTCCATATCACCAAGGTGGTAGTGGAGACGAAGAACGGCGCCAAGATNTTAGGCAAGCCGATGGGAGTCTANATTACGCTGGAAGCTCCGGCGATGACAGAGCCGGAGGAAGATTACCATCAGGAGATTTCGGAGATTCTGGCGCAGGAGATTCGTGATATTCTGCCTGAACCGGACAGAGAACAGTCCATTCTGGTAGTAGGGCTGGGCAATCGGGAAGTGACGGCGGATTCTCTGGGACCCAACGTGGTGGATAATCTCTTCATCAACAGGCATATTGTGCGGGANTACGGTAAGGTGGCATATAACCGNTCNAAAATGCATCAGGTCAGCAGNTTGATACCGGGNGTTATGGCAAAGACCGGAATGGAGTCCGCGGAGATCATTAAAGGTGTGATCGGCGAGACCAAGCCGGATATGGTGATCGTGATCGATGCGCTGGCAGCACGTTCCACCAAGAGACTNAACCGNACNATNCAGATTACGAATACGGGAATCCATCCGGGATCAGGGGTTGGCAATCACCGCAATGCGATCACGCAGGAGAGCCTTCATGTGCCGGTTCTGGCGCTGGGAGTGCCGACGGTGGTGGATGCCGCGACGATNGTGGGGGATGCCATGGGAGAACGCCCCGTGGCGCTGAAAGAATTAAATAATATGTATGTCACGACTAAGGATGTGGACCAGCAGATTCAGCAGATCAGCCATATCCTGTGTGACGGGATCAATAAGGCGCTCAATTACCCGGAGGAATCTTAAGAAAGTCCGCANATCTCAGATGTGCCGGGCTTATGGTATGAAGTGATGTCCGTACAGCATATATATAAACTAGTATGGACATGAAAAAGAAAATAGTCAAATTAATTATAGTAACGCTTGTTATCATAACAATTTTCTTCATTCTGACAGAGATTGTGGAGACGCAGCGACAGCGGGAACAGGACAAAGGAGTGCTCTCGGACTGGGTCAGCGCTATGGTAATGGAACCGTATCTTCCCGCCATGCACATGATGCACCATGGGTCCACAGCGACAATCACGAGTGATATTTACGTTAGATGGCTTCTGGAACAATATCCGGTGTTCCAGTACGGCATCATGTCGGGCGGGGATGAAGAGACGGCGGCGGAAAGTGACTATGCAAGGCTTCTTATGCTGGAAGGCAGCGATGAAGATCGCAAGTCGATATCCGAGGAAGAACTGGAGTATGATGAGAATGCCATGCATTTGGAGCAGAGTCTTGCCGATGCCATGTTAGCGGAAAACGGCATGTATCTGGAAAATCAGGCGGCAGNTGAAGAGGAGACGCCGACACAGGAGGAGCCGACAGAGCAGACCGACGATAATGAAGCTCCGGAGTTTATGCCCGTGCAGGTTAAGAGTTACAGCTATCAGTGGGAGGATCTGAGAAGTTACGAGATGCTTATTAAGGCTTTCTACGCTGTGGACAGTACGACGAGTGCGGGAGAGGAACTATTGCAGGTTGATCNNCTGCTGTCCGGGGACATGCGTGTGAAGGGCGCTGNCGATGCACCTCAGATCCTGATCTATCACACCCATTCCCAAGAGGCGTTCGCGGATTCTGTGGCAGGTGACGAATCCACGAGCATCGTGGGTGTGGGAGAGTATCTTGCCTCGCTGCTGCGTGAGCGTTATGGGTACAATGTAATGCATCATACGCAGAGCTATGATAAGGATGCTCGTGATCAGGCTTACAGTAATTCCCTGCCGGAGATAGAGAAGCTGCTTGCAGAGAATCCGTCTATAGAGGTGGTGATCGATTTACATAGGGACGAAATGCCGGCGGATAAGAGACTGGTCGTCGATCTTCAGGGCAGACCCACGGCGCGGTTTATGTTTTTCAACGGTCTCAGCCGTAGCAGGAAGGGGGAGATCGAGTATTTGGAGAATCCGAATTTGGCGGACAATCTCGCTTTTTCTTTCCAGATGCAGGCGGCGTGCAACGAATACTATCCGGGGCTTGCGAGAAGAATCTATCTGAAGGCTTACCGTTATAATATGCACGTGTGTCCGAAAACGCTGTTAATCGAGCTTGGAGCGCAGAATAATACGGTGGAGGAGGTAATGAATGCCTGTGATCCGCTGGCGCATGTGCTGAATCTGGTACTGAGCGGTGAGGAGCCGCAGCGGTAGCGCGATGAAGTGTAGAGCGTAATGCGGCGCGTGTCGTAACAGTGGACATATTTCTCCCAATTTGTTATACTTATCTCTGTATGACAAGAGAGAAAAGTGTTTGCAGGCTTCACTGCATAAACATAAGAAATGAGGAGATTATGGCAGCTATAGACCAGAGTAAAATCAGAAATTTTTGTATTGTAGCCCATATCGATCACGGTAAATCGACATTGGCGGATCGGATCATAGAGAAGACGGGACTGCTCACCAGCAGGGAGATGCAGGCGCAGGTGCTCGATAATATGGAACTGGAGCGGGAGCGGGGAATCACGATCAAGGCGCAGGCGGTGCGCATCGTGTATAATGCCAAGGACGGGAACGAGTATATATTCAACCTGATCGATACCCCTGGACATGTGGATTTTAATTATGAAGTAAGCCGCTCTCTGGCGGCATGTGACGGGGCGATTCTCGTNGTGGATGCCGCNCAGGGCATTGAGGCGCAGACCTTGGCCAATGTGTATCTGGCATTGGATCATGATCTGGATGTCTTTCCGGTGATCAATAAGATCGACCTGCCCAGCGCGGAGCCGGANCGGGTGAAGAATGAGATCGAGGACGTGATCGGTATCGAGGCNCAGGATGCGCCGATGATCTCGGCGAAGAACGGTATCGGTATCGAGGAAGTCTTGGAGGCGGTGGTGGAGAAGATCCCTGCGCCGAAGGGCAGTCCGGACAACCCGTTACAGGCGTTGATTTTTGATTCCGTCTATGATTCCTATAAGGGAGTGATCGTATTCTGCCGTATTATGGAGGGCAGAGTGGCGAAGGGCACATCGATCAGGATGATGGCCACCGGCGCTACCGCGGAAGTGGTGGAGGTAGGCTACTTCGGTGCGGGACAGTTCATACCCTGCGAGGAGCTGTCGGCCGGCATGGTAGGCTATCTGACGGCATCCATCAAGAATGTGAAAGATACGGCGGTGGGCGACACGGTGACGGATGTGAACAATCCCTGTGCGGAGCCGCTTCCGGGCTATAAGAAAGTGAATTCCATGGTGTACTGCGGNATGTATCCTGCGGACGGCGCGAAATATCCGGATCTGCGTGATGCGCTGGAGAAGCTGCAGTTAAACGATGCGTCCCTGCATTATGAGCCAGAGACGTCAATCGCGCTTGGCTTCGGTTTCCGCTGCGGATTTCTGGGACTTCTGCATCTGGAAATCATTCAGGAGCGGCTGGAGAGGGAGTATAATCTGGATCTGGTGACTACCGCACCGGGAGTTATTTATAGAGTGCATAAGACGGACGGAACCATGATCGAGCTGACGAATCCTTCCAATCTGCCTGATCCGGCGCAGATNGACTACATGGAAGAACCGGTGGTCAGCGCGGANATCATGGTNACNACGGAGTTTATCGGTTCCATTATGCAGNTGTGTCAGGAGAGACGCGGANGATACATCAGNACGGANTATATNGAGGCATCCAGAGCCNTGTTNAAATANGAGCTGCCNCTCAATGAGATNATNTANGATTTCTTTGANGCGCTGAAATCNCGTTCCAGNGGNTATGCTTCNTTTGATTATGAGCTTAAGGGCTATGAGGAGTCTAAGCTGGTGAAGCTGGANATCCTGATCAACCACGACGAGGTGGATGCCTTATCCTTTATCGTCCANGCGGACAGNGCNTANGAGCGGGGCAGGAAGATGTGTGAGAAGTTAAAAGANGAGATTCCNNGACANCTCTTCGAGATNCCGATTCAGGCGGCTGTGGGCGGCAAGATCATCGCNAGAGAGACGGTCAAGGCGATGCGCAAGGATGTGCTNGCNAAGTGTTACGGCGGCGATATTACCCGTAAGAAGAAGCTGCTTGAGAANCAGAAGGAAGGCAAGAAGCGCATGCGTCAGGTNGGTAACGTGGAGATNCCNCAGAGNGCGTTTATGAGCGTTTTGAAACTGGATGATAACTGACGCATATNACAGAAACGTGACGGATANGACAATGAANTGACATAGCAGGANGAAGAANTGACGNNTANGAAAGAGTTGAGTATTTATATACACATTCCCTTTTGCGTCAGGAAATGTCTTTATTGCGATTTCCTGTCTTTTCCTATGGAGAAAGACACAGATTTATGGAAAAACGCAGATATACGGCTGGCTACAGATGTACGGAAGTGTAAGGATAAATGGAAAACCCACGGAGTGGGAAGTTATGTAAACTTGCTGTGCCGGGAGATCGTACAGTCGGCTGCATTATACAAAAAATATCATGTGATATCTATATTCTTGGGCGGCGGCACGCCGTCTCTGCTTCCGGCAGATCAGATCGGCAGGATTATGGAAACGGTCAGGGCGCACTACCGGATGGCGGAGAATGCCGAGGTTACCATGGAAATGAATCCGGGGACGATAGAAAGCGGTGAACCCGAACAATACATAACATGCGGTATTAATCGTGCCAGTATAGGGCTGCAGTCCGCGGATGACGAGGAACTTCGGCGGATCGGCAGGATACATGATTACGCAGCTTTTCTGAAAACATATGACCTGATACGCCGGGCAGGTTTTCGCAATGTCAATATTGATATCATGGCGGCGCTTCCGGGACAGGATATGGCTTCCTATGAGCGGACGCTTCGCAAGGTAACGGCGCTTATGCCGGAGCATATATCGGCCTACAGCCTGATTCTGGAAGAGGGAACGCCTCTGTATGAGCGGCAGTCGGAATATGTTTTTCCGACGGAAGAAGAGGATCAGGAGATGGACCGGCTTACAAGGCAGTATCTGGCCGGCTGCGGTTATCACAGATACGAGATATCCAATTATGCCGGAGACGGTTATGAGTGCAGGCATAACAAAGTGTATTGGCAGAGGGGCAATTATGTGGGATTCGGACTGGGGGCCTCCTCTATGGTGCAGAACGTCAGATGGAGCAATCCGGATACGATGGAAAGTTATGCGATGTATGTGATGAGTGCAGAATCTAAGCATGGATATGGCGGTGCGGAATCTGGGCAGCTTATAGAAGTGAACGGGCAGGGAACGCCGGAGACCGGATATATACCGTACAGACAAGTGTTGAGCCGGCAGGAGCAGATGGAGGAGTATATGTTTCTCGGACTTCGTATGGTCTGTGGCATCAGCGCGGCGAAGTTCGGGCATATATTCGGCAGTCCTATAGAGGACGTATACGGTGAGGCGATAGAACGTCTGCGGCGGCAGGGACTTCTTGTGCGGGACGGGGACGGAATCAGACTGACGGAGCGCGGGCTGGATGTGAGTAATTATGCAATGTCGCAGTTTTTGTTTGATTGAGTTTTATTTTCGCTTTTTTCAGACATTAGATGTCATTTTAAAGAATTTGTATTGTAATTTATACATTGTCTTTGTATAATATTATTATGGAAACCGCGAAGCCATGCCCTTTATGGCTTGCCGGAAAACATATTTTCAGGTGGAAAGGCACTTAAGATGCCGCCGGGTCATAGAATAGAGTAAATGGACTTTGGGGGCTTCTTTTGAAAACATTTAAGCAACCACTGACTGCGAAGGAAGAGGCCGTATACTTAAAGCTGTTGAAGACGGGGGAAGACGCAGATCGGGTGCGGGCTAAGGAAATTCTCATAGAACATAACCTGCGTCTGGTTGCACATATTGCCAAGAAATATCAGAATGTGGATGAAGAGATGGAAGACATGATCTCAATCGGTACGATCGGGCTGATCAAAGCGATCGATTCTTTCGATGCTGGTAAAGGCAAACTAAGCACCTACGCATCCCGATGTATCGACAATGAACTATTGATGTTTCTGCGTGCAAAGAAGAAAACGTCCAGAGAAGTGTCTCTTTATGAGCCGATCGGTACGGATCGGGAAGGCAATGAGATCAACCTGCTAGACATTATAGAGCAGGATCAGATTGATGTGATCGACAGGATGGAAGCCGAGGATAAGCTGAGCAGGCTTTCGGGACTGATTCATGAGAGACTCAGTGACAGGGAACGGGAGATCATAACACTGCGCTATGGTCTGACGAGTGAATACGAGGTGACCCAGAGAGAGATCGGGCGCAAGCTGGGAATTTCCAGAAGCTACGTTTCGAGGATAGAGAAGAGGGCGCTTGAGAAACTCAGGGAGGCTTACGAGTCGTTGTAAGTTGTGTAAGGGCTAAGGAGGAAACGGAAGTATGCTTTTTGTAAAAAAGGATGACTTGAAGGTAGGAATGCGGCTGGCACGTCCTATTTACAATAAAGACGGTGTTCTGTTGTATGAGCGCAATTCCAAGCTGACTATGCAGGGTATTGTGAGTATTAAGAATTTCGGTCTGATCGGTATCTTCGTGCTGGAGCCGGCAGAGCCCGTTCCGCCCATGACGCAGGCGGATATTGATTTTGAACGGTTTCAGACGATGTGCGTCTTCTCAATCAGGGAAGAGCTGGAAAAGATCCTGCAGACGAAACGACTGTATAAGATGCCTACGATCGCCGCAAATATTACCAAAAACTACGGACATTTGGATAAGAAGCTCAATTTCGTACAGAATCTGCGCAGCAAGGAGGACTATATCTATAAGCACTCCCTGAATGTGGCGATTCTGTGCGCTATGGTAACACATGTTATGAATCTTAGGCTGGATGAGCAGGTAGAGACCGTGCAGGCGGCTATCATCCATGATATCGGTAAGCTGACTATACCGAGGAATATTTCGGATAAGGATACTTTGACAGATGAAGAGCAGGAGTTTGTCCGAGCCGCAGAGCAGCAGGGGCATAATCTGATTGATCTCGTGTTTTCTTCAAGTCCTAATATCAAGAGGATCTGCTCACAGGCGCAGAGGCTGCTGGCGAGTCTTGATACGCAGGAGGATATTTCTTCCATGAAGTTGGTCAACGGCGCTAAGGTGCTGGCAGTCATGGAGACTTTTGACACGATGACGGCGATGCAGGTGGAGAAAGAACCGGAATCCGAAGTGGCGGCTCTTAAGCATCTGCTTGATCATCCGCAGATATATGACCGCGATGTGGTGAATGGACTGATCCGGTCTATCAGCATTCTGGGACCCGGCACCAGCGTGGAGCTTAATACCGGAGAGAAGGCGCTCGTTCTGGCGGACAATGCGCAGAACATACTGGAGCCGATGATCCTGATGTTCGGCGATAACAGCATCGTGGACTTGAGTGACAGGGAGATGTTCGGAGACTTGGAGATTAAGGATATCATGAAGACCATGGATAACCGCCACGTGATGGACATGGATCTGTTAAAACGGCAGGGGATCAAGGTCGAGGAACCAGAGTATGTGACAGTGCCATAGCGGGTGTGATACAAACTGCCGTGCCGCGGCGGGGAGAGAATGGGGGATATACCTTCCATACTACAATACAAGAAGAGGTGGGACAGAGAAATGCCGACAATAGAAGAGATTATGAAAGTAGCCTGTGATGCGAAGGCATCCGATGTACATGTCACGGTGGGTATACCGCCGAAGATGCGTGTGAACGGTAATCTGATTACCATGGATTTTCCGAGGATGATGCCTGCGGATACGCTGGCGCTTGCTTATTCTATGATGAATGATATCCAGAGGGAGCGATTCGATGAACGGGGCGAGTACGATATGTCCTTTTCCATACCGGAATTAGGCAGATATCGTGTGAACGTCTATAAGCAGAGAGGTTCTGCGGCGATGGCGCTTCGTCTGGTGGGTACACAGGTGCCTGCGCCGGAAGTGCTTGGAGTGCCGGAGTCGGTTATCAATCTGTATGAGCGTAAGAGAGGGCTGATTCTGGTAACAGGNCCTACGGGAAGCGGTAAATCTACCACATTGGCAGCGATCATAGATAAGATCAATAATTACAGGGATGCCCATGTNATTACACTGGAAGACCCGATCGAGTATCTGCATCAGCATAAGATGGCCATGGTCAATCAGCGGGAGATCGGACTGGATTCCCAGAGCTACGCCAACGCGCTCAGAGCGGCGCTGCGCGAGGANCCTGATGTAATCCTCGTAGGAGAGATGCGTGACTTCGAGACCATCAGCGTAGCGATCACGGCGGCTGAGACCGGACACCTTGTTCTGTCCACATTACATACCATCGGNGCGGCAAGTACGGTAGACCGTGTCATCGACGTATTCCCGCCACATCAGCAGCAGCAGATCAGGGTACAGTTTGCCAACGTGCTGGAAGCGGTTATATCCCAGCAGCTTGTTCCNACGGTGGACGGGCATGGACGTGTGGCGGCTTTTGAGGTCATGCACGCCAACCACGCGGTCAGGAACCTGATCCGTGAGGGAAAATCCCATCAGCTTGCAACCGTCATGCAGACCAACCGTAAGATGGGCATGATCACTATGGACGACGCGCTGGTACAGCTTTTCTACGAGGGCAAGATCGACAGAGAGATGGCGATCCAGTTTGCACAGGATCCTGATGCTATGCAGAATAAAGTTATGTGATTGCGTTACACATGTTATATAATATGGATATAGGGAAATTGCCGGTANNGGGCTTGACAAGCTTGTCAAGCCCTTTTATGATGAGAAAAGATAATGNAAAAAATCTGTAATTCTGATCGTATCGGCAGCAGACAGGCAATTCTCATGCAGCGGCTGCGGATATTCTATTCATTCAGGCGTATCGCCATCGGATTTCAGAGACAGAGAGACACTAATTACGAAGGAGGTATTGTTTTGTTCAGTACAATTACATCAGGGACACTTTACGGCATTCGCAGCTGTCTGATTCAGGTGGAAGTGGATGTTTCGCAGGGACTTCCGTGTTTCCAGATCGTGGGTCTGCCGGGATCGGAAGTGCGGGAAGCCAGAGAACGGGTTAAAGTTGCGCTTAAGAACGTGGGGGTGAATCTGCCGCCCGTCAGTATTAATGTGAATCTGTCACCGGCGGATATTCCCAAGAGCGGCACCATGTTTGATCTTCCGGTGGCTGTGGGCATCATGACCGCGCTGGCTAAGATTCCGCCGGAGACGGTTANGAATACTCTGTTGATCGGTGAACTGGGACTGTCCGGCGAGTTAAAACCCGTAAAGGGTGTGCTGCCCATCGTGCGGGAGGCGGCCAGACGGGGAATCGCAAGGTGTATTCTGCCTGCAGAGAATCGGTGGGAGGGNTCTCTTGTGGAGAGCGTGGAGAGTATCGGGGTATCGGATATGCGGCAGGCCATAGAGACTCTGACCGGCGTAAGACAGGCGGCAGTGTGTCGGAGTANGGAAGATAATGCGGAACAGGGGGAATACGGCGGGCAGCTGCATGGATCGTACAGCAGTGCANTACATATGGNATCGGCGGACGGCATATCGGTGAATANGGAGGAGNCGGGCGGGGAGNCGGCNCATACGNNANANGNCCGNCGGGAGGACTTTGNGGATATCAGCGGACAGGAAAGCTTAAAAAGAGCGGCGGAGGTGGCGGCTGCAGGCTTCCATCATCTGTTGATCGTAGGGCCGCCGGGCGCGGGCAAGACGATGCTNGCATGTCGGATTCCCACGATCCTGCCGCCACTGTCGGCGGAAGAGAGTCTGGAGGTATCTTCCATCTACAGTATCTCCGGTCTGCTGCGGTCCGAGGCGGGGCTTAAGAAAGAACGCCCTTTTCTGAATCCGCATCACACGATCACCGGACAGGCGCTTGTGGGAGGCGGCCGGATTCCCACACCGGGGATCATCAGTCTGGCGCACAGAGGTGTGCTTTTTCTGGATGAACTGCCGGAATTCAAGAGGGAGACGCTGGATATTCTCAGACAGCCCTTGGAGGATCGGAAGGTNCAGATTGCCAGAACCTGCGGGACTTATGTTTATCCCGCAGATTTCATGCTGGTGGGAGCCATGAATCCCTGTCCCTGCGGATATTATCCCGATATGGGGCGCTGCCGGTGTACGCCTTCCGAAGTCAGACGCTATCTGCGGCGGGTGTCGGGACCNGTNTTAGANCGGATGGATATCTGCGTGCAGGCNCAGCCGGTAGAATTTCATCATATCGCAGAACCGGCGGCGGGGGAGAACAGCGCCCGGATCAGAGCCCGCGTTATGCGTGCCAGAACAATACAGACAGAGCGGTTTCAGGATAGCGGTTTGCGGTTTAACTCGGATATGAAGGCAGGAGACGTGGAACGGTACTGTGAGCTGGGTGGTAAAGAGCAGAGATTCATGGAGCAGATGTTTGCGGTCATGCAGCTGTCGGCAAGAGGGTATCATAAGATCCTGAAAGTGGCGCGGACCATAGCGGATCTGGCAGGCTGTGAGCGGATCGGCGAGGAACATCTGGCGGAGGCGGTATGCTACAGACAGACGGAGGTGCTGCAATGACGGAGCGGGAGAAAGCGTATATGCACTGGCTCTATCAGGCGGTGGGTATGGGAAACAGAGGGACACTTAAACGGCTTAAGCAGGTCGGCACGCCGGAGGAGATCTACGGGCTTGCGAAACAGGGGCGGCTGGCGGAGAAGTTGAGCGACAGATACCGGAATAAGGCGGAACAGATCACCGCCTGTGCGGCAGAGTATGACGTGACGGCGGAGTATGAGAAGCTGCTCGGGGCAGGAATCTCTTTTGTCACAGGCGGGGAGCCATCCTATCCGAGACGGCTCGCAATGGTTCCCGATGCGCCATGCGCTCTGTATTATGTGGGAAAGCTTCCGGACGATGAGAAACCGGCGATCGCCATTATAGGAGCCAGAAGCTGCTCGGAATACGGACGGGGTATGGCAAAGCAGTTTGGCGAAGTGCTGGCTGCGGCGGGCGTGCAGATCATAAGCGGTATGGCACGAGGAATCGATGGGATCGGACAGGGAGCGGCGCTGCAAGCCGGCGGCTATTCGCTGGGTGTGTTGGGGTGCGGTGTGGATATCTGTTACCCGCCGGATAATAAAGAGTTATATGAGAAACTGATTGCTACGGGCGGTATCTGCTCCGAATATCCGCCGGGAACGACGCCGAGGGCGGTGCTTTTCCCGCCCAGAAACCGTATTATCAGCGGATTGTGTGACGGTGTGCTGGTGATTGAGGCGAAGGAGCGCAGCGGTACGCTGATCACGGTGGATATGGCATTGGAGCAGGGGCGCGAAGTGTATGCTCTGCCGGGCAGGGCGACGGATCTTCTGAGTCTGGGCTGTAACAGGCTGATCAGGCAGGGTGCCGCGCTTGTGACATCCCCGCAGGAGCTGCTCCGGGATCTGGGAGTATCGGGTAGTGAGAAGGAGGATTACAGGCAGCAGACACTGTTTCTTGCGGAAGGTGTGCAGGGACGACTGTTTGAGTTACTGGACTATCAGCCGAAATCCATGGAGCAGCTGCAGCAGGAGTACGCGAGCCTGCACGGCAGCCGACTGTCAGTTCCGGAATTGTGCAGGGAGCTGCTGGGGCTGTGTGCCGGCGGATATGCAGGCAGGATCGGCGGGAATTATTATGTGAAAAAAATGTAACGCAGAAACTATGAAACCGAATTTGATATTGAGTAGACTTCACAAGACGGGTGTGATATACTGATAAAATCAATACCAATAATACATAAATTAATTGTAAGAGAGGTAGTGACATATGACAGATCATGAATTATTACAAGCTATATATAATAATACTCAGGAGTTAAGGACAGATGTACAACAGTTAAGGACAGATGTACAACAGTTAAAGCAGGATACACAAGAGTTGAAGGAACGGGTTACGGCTGTTGAGAATAGAGTTGGAGTTTTGGAAAACACAGTTGCTGCTCTCGAAAGCGAGGTCGCGGATGTAAAGAGCACAGTTGCAGCACTTGCAGGCGAGGTCATGGATGTAAAGAGTACAGTAGCAGTTCTTGCAGGCGAGGTTACAGATGTAAAAACTAAAGTTACAGTTTTGGATGACAAGGTTACGAATATTAATCTGGTGCTTGAAAATGAGATCCGCGTTAACATTCAGCGTGTAGCCGAAGGACATCTGGATCTATCAAGAAACCTGCATGAAGCCTTAAAGATAGACCGTGAAAAAGAAATGATGTCAGTACGCATAAATGTTCTCGAAACAGAAATGCACAAAACAAAAGAACGCTTGGACAACGTAGCAAGGTCATATACTCGGCATCATAATAGCGCAATCCCAATACGGCATAAGCAGATTTAAGTACAGAGGAACAGAAGGACATGAAAAGAATTGACATAAGAAGTGAGATTACGAACAGGAAGGAAAAAATACTGTACCTAGTTGTCTTGATCGGGCTGGCAGTCCTGTATGTTACATATATCCCGTGNCTGCTGGATTATTATATTATCCGGCCGGAACAGTCTTACCTTTCTTTTTTTGGTGATAATTATGTTAAGCCTCTTTATACGTTTGAGTGCATTGTCATCGGTATGGCGCTCGCCGCGCTGTACTGTCTTACCCTGCGGGCCGGGAGCAGCACGCTGNTCGTGTCCGTATTCTTGTTCATCCTGACACATGCCAGTTATATCAAATACATAAACCGCAGGGAGCTGCTCAGACTGGACGACTTAAGACTGACGGAGGCGGCCGGCATGGCGCTTGATTACTTCCGATTTGAGCTAAACCGCTGGCTTGTGCTGCTGGCGGGAATACTCATTCTGTTTGCNGGAGCCGGGTTTGCGCTGGATTGGTTCAGGAGAAGGACGCGCAAGGGGAGGGAAGCCGGACATGATGCGGCNCAGAAAGCCCGCCAGCGCGGACATCGCAGGATCATGGCATTCGCGAGGCTGCTGGGCTTTGTTTGTCTGTGTGCCGTTATATTTCTCTATGCGAATCATGTCTTGGAGAAACGGTATGTGATCGACGTGATCGAACCGCTTGTCCCCGAGACAGAACAGTATGTGTTATACCGCTTTCTGCAGAATGACAGTCTGTCTGNGATCGGAAGAGCGTNGAGCGGGTAGAGGAAAGCTATGATTTCCTGCTCTCGCAGGAGCCGGCGAAAGAGCCCGTGGACAGGGAGGACTATCCGAATGTGATTGTGATCATGAACGAGTCATGGTGGAATACGGACAATATACAATCGGATCGGATCACCTTCTCGCAGGACCCGATGGAACCCTATAAGGAGCTTGCGGACAGATGCGTTACCGGTCACCTGACCACCGCCGTCTTCGGAGGAGGCACGCTGACGCCGGAGACCGAGTTCATGACTGGACTGAATGCGAAATACTATGGCGTATACTCTGTTTATGCACTGATGGAAGAACACAGGACCCCTTCGCTGGTGGATTATTTCAACGGGCTGGATTATGAGACCGTGGCGATTCACCCCTACTATGGCTCGTTTTACGGCCGTGATGCCGCGTATGCCGCCATGGGGTTTGATCAGATTATCTTCGAGGAGGACATGCAGTACCGGGATATCTATACGCGTTATATCTCGGACGAATCGCTGGCGAGGCAGATCATTGCCACGACGGAGGAGAAGAACGGCGAACCTACATTCATATGGGCGGTGTCCATAGGGAATCACATAAGGGTGCTGGATTATCCCGCGGAGCCGGTGACGGATTATGATTACCCGATCACGATGACAGTTGACGGTGCCGAACTGAGTGAAGCGGATTATGACACGGTGATCAATTATGTCAATGGCATATATCTGGCAAATCAGGCGTTTTCGCAGCTTGTAGATTATTTCTCGGAGGTGGAACAGCCTACGGTTCTGCTGATGTTCGGGGATCATTGTCCCGGATTTTCTGTGGAAGCACTGGAGGCGCTTGAACTCGGCGGAGAGGATGGCGAGGTGTCGGAGAGTCTGTATACGACGCCGGTCATTATGTGGAGTAATTATCCCGGTGAGGCGCAGCCTTTCTCGGGGGAAAGCATGTATTATCTGCCGCAGGCGCTGATCGATTATGCGGGTCTGCCGGATTCAGACATGACGCGGATCCTGCGTTATGAAAGGTCCTATTTTAAAACAAATTCCCCGAAATTTGTGCGGGATGCAGCAGGGGAGGAAGTGTATGAGTGTACTGAGGAGCAGATTCGGGCGCTCAATCATTGCAAGAATGTGCAGTATGATATCCTGCATGGAGAGGGAAACGATAGGAATGTCTGGCAGCCGGTCGCGACTGGGCCGTGAGTTGTTATGCCGTTACATGGTAAATGCATGATACGGAGCGAATGTAGGGGTGCCGAGTCCTCGCCGAGGACTCTCGAATATTTCTTGGCACAACGCGATATTTTGTGGTAGAATAGAAACGAGTGCAAGGCGCCAGCCTGCCGAAGAAAGAATAGGGGATGGGATTTAAGATGGAGATCAATAGGAAGAAGCTGCGTTTGGGGGACGTGCTTGTCAACAGCGGTGTCATATCCGCAGAAGATCTGGAGAAGGGACTTGCCAGACAGAAGGGTACAGGCCGTAAGCTGGGAGAAGTACTGGTAGATGAAGGAATCGTTACGGAGGAGAACATTGCCAGAGCACTGAGTGATCAGCTCCGATATGACATGATCGATCTGCAGAATGTGGAGATCGAGGAGGAAGTCCTGAAGCTGGTGCCCGCTAATGTACTCAAGAAATACAAGGTACTGCCGTTTGAGTATTCGCAGGAAACTATGATGCTGCGCGTGGCGATGGCGGATCCTATGGATATTGCCGCACTGGATGATATTAATATCATCACGAATATGCAGGTGGAACCTGTGGTGGCGACCACCCGGGGCGTCATGCTGGCAATCGACAGGTATTACGGACAGGCGGAAGTGAATTCTGCTCTGGAAGAATACACCAGAGAGAAAGAAAGCCAGATGATGGAGCAGGAAGACCTCTACAGCGAGGACGTCAACAACTCCCCGATCGTACAGCTTGTCAAGAGCATGATCGAGCAGGCTGTCAGACAGCGTGCTTCCGATATACATATAGAACCCATGGAGCGTCAGGTGCGCATCCGTTACCGTATCGACGGTGCTTTGTACGAGAAAGCAACTTACAGTATTCGTCTGCTTCCCGCGATGGTGGCACGTATCAAGATCGTCGGCGGTATGGATATATCCGAGAAAAGAAAACCGCAGGACGGCCGTATTACCCAGATCGTGGACAGGCATGAGTATGATATTCGTGTATCTATCCTGCCTACGGTGTACGGCGAGAAGACCGTTATGCGTCTGACCTCTAAGAATGCGCTTACGAAGGAGAAGAGCCAGCTTGGCTTCAGTCCGGAGGAGCTTAAGAAATTCGACCATATTCTGATGAATCCGCACGGCATCCTGTTAGTTACGGGACCTACCGGAAGCGGTAAGTCTACCACATTGTACACCGCGCTCAGTGAATTAAATAAAGAAGATGTTAATATCATCACCGTAGAGGATCCGGTAGAGGCGAATATCGACGGAATCAATCAGGTGCAGGTTAATAATAAGGCGAACCTGACCTTCGCGTCGGCGCTGCGTTCCATTCTGCGTCAGGACCCGGATATCATTATGATCGGTGAGATTCGAGATCAGGAGACGGCATCCATAGCGGTGCAGGCTTCCATTACGGGACATCTGGTCGTATCGACGCTGCATACGAACTCCGCGGCGAGTACCATTACGCGTCTTGCAGATATGGGAATCGAACCCTACCTGATTGCCGACTCGACGATCGGCGTTATCGCCCAGCGTCTTGCGCGCCGCTTGTGTCCGGATTGCAAGCGGGCGAAGAAGGCGGATGCGGAAGATTTGGAGCTGTTGTTAAAGGGACCGGATGAAGATATCACGATCTATGAGCCCTGTGGCTGCCCGAAGTGCGACGGGACCGGTTTCAGAGGCCGAATCGGTGTCTATGAGATCATGGAAGTGACACAGCCTCTTAAGACGATTATCAGTAAGAACGGTTCCGCGGAAGACATTAAGAATAAGGCGCTGGAAGAGGGAATGAGCACTCTGCGTATGAGCGCAACGAAATACGTTCTGCAGGGAATTACTTCTATTAAAGAGATGATGAGAGTTTCCTTCGATCTTTGATTGTGCAAATTTAACAAAATGTGCAAAAAAACGCCGAAATTTTTGAATGATATTTGCATTTGTGATATAACAGTAGTATAATAATAAGCGCAAAGTACCGATATAACAGGTGGGACAAACAATACGGCGGCATTTCGTGCCGATAGGATTTGGATTACATATGAACTATAGCGGTATAGATAAGAAGTGCACGGAGGGTATGCCATGGCAACCTGGGGCTATGTCGCAGTCGATAAGAATGGTAAGGAATTAAAAGGCAGCAGAGACGCTGACAACAAAGAACAGGCATTAAGAGAACTGAAGAATCAGGGATTGATCATTCTGGATATAACGGAACAGAACGCCTTGACGAAGGAGATCAGCATTGATTTCGGCGGCAAGCCTACACCGAGAGATTTGTCAGTGTTCTGTAGACAGTTTGCCAGTATTGCAAGGGCGGGCGTCACGATCATACAGACACTCAACATGCTGGCGGAGCAGACGGAAAATGTAAAGATGCAGAAAGCGCTGCGTGCGGTTCGTGCGGATGTGGAGAAGGGTGAGAGCTTTGCCGATTCTCTGGCGTTGCACCCGGATGTGTTCCCGGAACTGCTCGTCCAGATGGTGAGAGCGGGTGAAGCTTCCGGTAGTCTGGAGACCGCTATGGAGCGTATGGCGCTCCAGTTCGAGCGTTCCGCTAAGACGAAAGCGCTTGTCAAGAAGGCGATGATCTACCCGATCGTCGTGGCAATCGTAGCAGTAATTGTTGTGGTTGTCATGCTGGTCAAGGTCATTCCGTCATACATAGATATGTTTGAACAGCTGGGCACTGAGCTTCCGGGAATCACATTGGCAGTTATTGCCGCCAGTGATTTTATACAGGAGAAATGGTTTATTCTGCTGCCGATTATCATCGGAATCGTCTTTGCACTCAGAACATATGCCAAGACGAATTCCGGTAAGCATGTGTTCGGTAAGCTGCAGTTGAAGATTCCTGCGGTAAAGAATCTGGTTGTAAAATCCGCATCGGCGCAGATGGCAAGAACGCTGAGCACTCTGCTGACAGCCGGCGTGCCTTTGGTGGAAGCGGTTGATATCGTTGCCGAGACGATGACGAATATCTGGTTCAAGGAAGCATTGAAGTCTGCGGTGGAACAGATCATGATCGGCGTACCGCTGTCGCAGCCGGTACAGACCTGCGGGCTCTTCCCACCGATGGTATATCATATGATGCACATCGGAGAGGAAGCCGGATCAACTGAAGATATGCTGAATAAATTAGCCGATTATTACGAAGAAGAGGTAGAACTTGCGGTACAGTCCCTGATGGCGGCTATGGAACCTATGATCATTATCGTGCTGGCCGGTATCGTTGGTCTGTTGATTGCCTCCGTTATGGCGCCGATGGTTACGATGTACTCGGCACTTGAGAATATCTAGCCTGATCATTTCGAATTAGGCATGTCTGTGAAGTAGGGAGCAGACGTGTTTAAGATATGGTTTCGGATGTTACGCAGACATTCGGGACACATAACAACATAATAATAAGAGGAAAAGGAGAGAAAGAAGAAATGAACAAGAAAATGAACAACAAAGGTTTTTCATTGGTTGAGCTGATCATCGTTATCGCGATCATGGTAGTTCTGATTGCAGTGCTCGCACCGCAGTACCTGAAATATGTGGAGAAGAGTAGAGTAGCATCCGACCAGACAACGATCGTTGAGTATATCGATGCTATGCAGGTTATCGCAGCAGATCCTGACATCACACTGGATTCTGGTAAGACCTATTCGTTAACAAGTGCTGCCACCAGTGATACGATCACAGTCAGCGGTGATTTATCCACAGTGTTTACAACAGAGGGAATGCTGGATGGTACTGCAGCAACGCAAGGCAAAGTACAGTCTACCGCATATAAGGATGCAAACTTGAATATTGTATTAAAATACAATACAACCTCGAAGGTTTGGGAAGTAATAAATAACGGCGGTACTGTTGAAGTTTCCGGTAAGATTGCACCGTAATCCCTACTAAAACCATACACAACAAGGTAAAACCAAACAAAAGGACAATAGTTATGCTTCCTACAATAACAATACTTATGTATATTATCATATTTATGTTCGGAATCGTGATCGGTAGTTTCTTAAATGTATGTATCTACCGGATTCCGCTGCAGGAAGATATTGTCAGGGTAAGATCTCACTGCATGAGTTGTGGGTATAAGCTGGAGTGGTACGATCTGGTACCACTCTTCAGCTATTTGTTCCTACGGGGGAGATGCCGCAAGTGTGGTGCGAAGCTATCCGTCCAGTATCCTCTGATTGAGGCATTGAACGGAATCTTATACGTGATTATCGTATGTATTCATGGAGTAAACATAGACTCCCTACTCTATTGTTTACTTGGATCGGCGCTCGTTGTATTGAGCGTGATTGACTTTAGAACTTATGAGATTCCATTTGGAATCAATCTGTTTATACTGGCGCTGGGGCTGATTCGGCTCGCTCTGGATTATCATAACTTCCTTAGTTATCTGATCGGCTCCTTAGCTGTCAGTGCTTTTCTTACGATTCTGTATTACGCTTCCGGCGGCAGGGCGATCGGCGGCGGCGATGTGAAGCTGATGGCAGCCTGCGGACTGTTTCTCGGCTGGAAACTTATTATTTTAGCATTTGGATTGGGATGTGTGCTTGGCGCCGTTATCCATGTGGTCCGCATGAAAGTAAGCGGTGAGGATCACGTGCTTGCGATGGGGCCGTATTTGTCTGCGGGGGTACTGATTGCCGCACTGTGGGGGAATCAGATGCTGTCGTGGTATTTGGGACAATTTTGATAACATATGTAATGATATGCGATGAATTAGGATATTAATCGGCAACGTTCGAGTTTGCGGGGATGCGTAACATCTCATAAGCAATATCTTATAATCGAACGAAGCCCGATTTATGATATAAATACACAAGAGGGGTATTCGAAAGGAGAAAACAGTCAATGGCTGGTAAAGCAATCAGTATCGAAATCGGTTATTCGCTGACCAGGGTTTGTGAAGTCGATTATAAAGCAAAAACACATAAGGTATACAGATATTTTATGATACCGACACCGAGCGGTGTGATTAATGACGGTGTGCTGACAGCGTCACCGGAGTATGTGGATGCTCTGAAATCCGCGCTGGCAGAGAGTAAGATGAAAGCG
Source organism: Lachnospiraceae bacterium (assembly GCA_014804605.1). Lineage (GTDB taxonomy): Bacteria > Bacillota > Clostridia > Lachnospirales > Lachnospiraceae > UBA3282. The sequence continues at coordinate 193,955 of JAAUZM010000005.1, forward strand.
AAACAGGTGGTGTTCACGATCACATCGGGAAGGATTGCCAGTCGTGAAGTCACGATTCCTTTTGTGAAAGAGAACCGTATCGCGGATGTGGTGAGTGCCAATGCATCCGATTATTTCCCGGTTGATTTAAGCCAGTATCAGTTGGCATATAATATTCTGGGAACCGTGGGTGAAGAGAAGACTGCCAAGCAGTATAAGCTGCTCGTGCTGGCGGCGCCGCTTGCACTGCTTGATAAATATTATGATCTGGCGAAAGCGCTTAAGCTGGAGCTTGCAGCAATTGACTATGCCGGTAACAGTGTATTTCAGGTGGCGAAGGATAAGTGTTCTACGGGCACGAATCTGGTCATTAAGATAGATGAGAGATCCTCTCTTGTCATGGCGATTCAGAATGGTACATTTACTTTTACCAGAAATGTAGCGTACGGTGTGGATGAAGCGATCGACACGGTCATAGAATCAGAAAGATGGAAGGACTGCACCAACGTACGGGAAGCAGTTGATACCATGTCCTTTAACGACTGTACGCTGACAGAGGAAGTAAGGGGTGCTTTAGAGCCGCTGGCTGGCGGTATCGCCAGAGTCGTAGATTACTATGTATCCCATAATGCAAATACACAGGTGGAGAAGATCTATGTTACGGGTTTGGGTGCCGATATCAAAGGACTTGCGGAGCTGCTTGGCAGCGAGCTGAATTTCGAGGTGGAAGTGCTCAGGCAGGTGCCGAACTGGAATCTGGACAAGAGCTTCAGAACACAGTTCCACGGTGCATACGTGGCCTGTGCCGGTGCGGCAGCCGCGCCTCTCGGATTTAAGCAGGAGACAGAGAAAGGCAAGGGTAAAGAGAAAGGCGGCAGTCAGGGCGGATTGAATCCCGCGCCGATCGCATATACGCTGTTAGTGATGGGTCTCATTGCTGCCGGAGCACTGAGCGGTTTTTCGATATGGCGGTATATGCAGGTACAGAAAGAGAATATGGAGTTGAAGGCGCAGAACAGCGATCTGGAAGCGATCATTCCGATCTATAACGAATATACGGCAACGCTCACATCATACAATTTAGTGACTGCCATGTACGGACAGACGGAAAACAGAAATGAGGAACTCGTGGAGTTTCTGGAGGAACTGGAAGATAAAATGCCCAGCGATGTTCATGTAGTTTCCTTTACAAGTACGATAGACGGTGTGGCAATCAATATGGACGTCAGCAGCAAAAGCGAAGCGGCTTCGGCTGTTGAACAGCTTCGTTCCTTTAACAGTCTGATTCCGAGCAGTGTAACGGTTAATTCCGTAGTTGAAGATATAGACGAGGAAGCAGGAACGGTATCCGTTAATTTCTCGGTAGCGGCAATCTATAGAGATGTTCATGATAATGCGGTTCCCGATGAGACGGAGGACGCGGACGATACGGATGCAGACAATGCAGCAGCTACAGAAGAAGAGTAGGGGGATTGGATCATGAAAGTTTCTAAGAGAGATGTGTTATTATTGCTGGGGCTTCTTGGAATATTAGCGGCGGTCTGTTCCTATTTTCTGGTATATCAGCCGACGATGGAGAAAGCGGACGCTCTGGAAGAAGAGAATGAAGAACTGAATGCGAGAATCGCTGACTTAAGTTCTAAGATGAATAATAAAGATTCCTATGTTGAGCAGACAGAAAGTATGAATCGTGAGATGGAAACCATTTTTATGGAATTTCCGATAGATGTCAGAGAGGAAGACAGTATTTTATTAGCAGTCAATCAAGAGCTGATTGCTCCCATGCAGATCAGCAGTATCAGTATCGGTCCGTGCGAACCGGTCATTCTGCAGAGCGATGATGAGGAAATAGACCATACTTACGAGATAGAACAGATCGAGGAGTATGAGACACAAGAGGGAATTCAGGATGAGACGATGGCGGAAGCGGCGGATGCCAGCGTTTCTGCTACCGGGAATATGCCTTCCGTATTGATGTCGCGTAATGTAACGACCAACTATCTGGTGTCTTATGATGGACTGAAAAGAAGTATTAAGAATATCAGTATACAGGATAACAGAATGAGTATTGATAACCTGACAGTGTCATATGACGAGTCTACCGGTCTTCTGACAGGCACGACCAGCGTTGACATGTATTGTATCCCCGGACAGGCGGATAAGGAATATGTAACGCCTAACTTATCATCTGTTCTGCTGGGTTCGGATAATATTTTCGGTTCCATAGAGCTTTATGGAGAACGCGGGCTTGCGGATCTGGAAGATAATGATTCGGAGAATGCAGATGAGGATGCGGAAGAAGAGGATTAAGATAACAGCAGGATAACGGAGTGTGTTATGGATCATATCAAACGACAGGGACAACTGAATAGGAGAGACGCAAAGTCTGCGAATGCCGGTTTTTCATTAGTTGAATTACTGATTGCCGTAGCGATTCTTGCGATTATCGTGATTCCGTTATTACATATGTTTATCACTACAACGAAGATCAATGTGAAATCCAGGCAGACTCTTCGTGCAACTACGGTGGCGCAGGATATTATGGAAGGACTTAAGGCGTATACGATCGAAGAGGTTGTTGCACAGTTTGAGCCGCCGGCAGGAACGAGTGGTACTGCTTATCACTATCCGACGGATGGTTTCTATATTGTAAACAGCAGTATGATTCAGGGCGGCGTACGGGATCTGACGGTTGACAAGGCGGATTATGAGGGTGTCTATTACTTCGGAATCGAGAATCTTAAGCTGCAGGGCAGCGAGTATGATGCGCTGATCAGATTGGATGCATCTACATACGGTCAAGATAAGGACAAGACTACGGATGAATTAGGCAATCCCGTCACGCGTAAGAAATCGCATGATAATGTATTTAACGGCAAAAATTATGCCGAAATCGGAAGCGTAGCCGAGGTCAACGGCGGCGGTGACGAAGATGCAATGAAGACGGACAGCAGCTATCATGAACATAAGAAGCTGGGGGAGGCTGTCTTAAAGGATGCAAAGGAAAATTTTGAGAACCAGATTACGTCTGCCGGCAGGACGCTGCCGTCCGATTGGGATGATCAGTGGAAAGACAAGGAACTGAAGGATATTGTCACGAAGAGGACGATCGATGTCGAGCTGGCGGATGGCGGTGACGAGAAGTGTAAGGCTACGATCAACTTCACTTATAACTGCAGATATACATGTGACGGAAATACATATACCTGTGTAAGTAACGGGCATACCGGCTCGGAAGCCGGTGTAGTAGTCAATACCACCCGTACTTTTACCAGCGGCAATTTCTATCTGTTCTATTATCCTATATATAATTCCGGACCGGGGATAGATGAGATTAATTTTATCATTAATGATGCGAATAAGCTGCTTGATGAAGATCAGCCGTTATTAAAGAGCATTACCTTGGCGAAACAGGTACGGTCGGAGGTTGATATAGCGTCTAACGTGATCGCCCCGGATTTGACGGAAGCAGAGTTGTGGGCTAACGAGAGCAGCTATCAGGCTAAAGTCGTTATAACGCCTAATCCGATGAGCAGTGGCAAGCTTCTTTTCAGAACTAATATTGATGAAAACATGGTTAAAGATCCGTCTACCGGAGATAGAGAGCCTATTATGGGAGTTAATTGCACATATGATCCGAGTCATGTCGATCAGTGTGCCTTTTCGGGAGGTACGGCGAGTGATAAAGTAACAAATGTTATTTATGATGTGGAAATTACGGTCTATAAGACCGGCGCGGCACAGCATTTTACGGACAGCCGAGACAGTTATGCCTTTGAGAGCAACGACGATGTCCATAAGCTTGCTACGATCACCAATATAAGTCAGTAAGCGGATCGTTCGGATCGTAAGTGTCAGGTCACCCGTTGTAAATACAAGTGAAACAGAAGAGGGATGAAACGGTTTATGAGAAAGCCAAGTGAAAGCAGGATCTTATTTCGAGGCAAATTGCATAAAAGGGATGACAGAGGTTCCGCAATTGTTATTGTGATTATTGCCATGGCTCTAATCGGAATATTGGCAACTACCATTCTGTGGGCATCGTATTTGAATTACCGCATTAAGATCAATGACCTAAAGGTGAAGAACAGCTTCTACTCGGCGGAGACGGTAGTGGAGCAGATCGAGGCAGGTGTGAAGCTCAAGGTATCCGGGGCAATCAACGAGGCGTATCAGGAAGTAATAAGTAACTGGGATGCGCTGGGAACGGATGCCAACCGTGAAAGTTATTTCCTTACGGCATATATTGCAGCTGTTGAGAGTGAGTTTATTACGCCGACATGTCCCGTGGGACAGTATGATAAGAGCATACTGAAGGGCTTTGTGGATGCCGAATGGTGGAATGAGAGTGATCCGAATAATGACGGATATATCATAAATGCTGCGTGGGATAACGCGACGCCCGAATTTAAAGCGGCAAATAACACAAACGGTTACGGCACTATGGCGCTTAAGAACATACGTGTCGAGTATTATGATGCAAATGAGTATCTGTCCATCATTAATACGGATATCGCGATCGATGTGCCGAAGCTTCGTTTTACACAGGCCGGAACGATAGACAGATTATATCCTTATGTGCTGATCGGCGACGAAGGCATCGAGATGGCCGGCAACACCGTGGCGGTTAACGGCAATATATACGGCGGAGTCGATAAGAACATGAAGGGCGGCATCCAGATTGCCAAGAACAGTCATGTAAAGATCGAGGATGCGACTTATGTTATTTCGGGCGGCGATATTGTTGTCGGCAATGACAACATATTTACAAGCATGATCAATCAGGATGCAGAATTGATTATCCGCAATGTTACACAGGACGGTAAAGGATTCAGAACCAATATATATGCGAACGGACTGGCGTTAAACGGCGGTCATTTAGACGCTTCCGGAAGAATGTATGTCGCAAACGACCTGATATTGTCCGGCAAGGGCAGCAATGTATCGCTGACAGGACAGTACTACGGATATGGCAATACGAACGAGTCAACTCATGAGGAAAATATGCCGAAGATTGACGGTGACGGCAATCCGGTGGTAGACGGCAGCGGCAATGTTGTGAAGGAGCTCCAGAAGGTAAATCCTGCAAATTGGAGCAGCGCCATTGTGATTAACGGCAAGAATTCTTCCGTAGACCTGACCGGACTGACAACGTTACAGCTTGCGGGAAGAGCATATGTGAGCTTGTCTAAGAATGATGAGAATGGCGGCGGGATGCCGCATGTGCTGATGGGCGAGTCTATATCTGTTAAGAGTAATCAGATCGCCTATCTTGTACCGGCGGAATGTGTAGGTACTTTGAACGGTGAACCTGTCATCGGACAGAATCCGGTATCCTTTGAAACATGGGCGAAAATGTTAAAGAGTCTGCCGGAATATCAGACAGCAGGAAGCGGAGATGTGGATGACGACGATAAGGATTACAGAATCGTCGATGCCAGCAGGGCAGTAACCAAGCTGGGCGGCAGCAAACTGAGCGATTACGGAATACCGGATATTAAAGCAGACGATTTGAGCGGCGTAAATATGGATGATTCCGTAGCTGTGATCACGGCGTTAAATCAGAATGCGATTACGAAAGGTTCAGGAATCAGATTCCTATACAATTCGGAAAAACAGCAGGTATATCTGTATCTTGTCATGAATAAAGAAAATGCGACGAAATACTTTGCGCAGTATTATAATGTCAACAGCAATAAGGAAAGTCTGGACAATTACTTTAACCAGTATGTGACCGGCGGCATCAGGCTGAAAGGTAATGTACAGGGATATACGGTAGTGGGTAACAGCATGGTGTCCGCTACGGATGCGGGAAACAATGATTCGATTATGACCTCGCCGGACGGTGCCAACCTTGTAAAGCTGCTGTCCAGTGTGCAGAATCCTTCGGGCGGAGACGATGAGGGAAATCCCCCGGCAGGAGAAGCAGGGGATTATGAGGAAGTATCCGATAACGTAGAGAATATTGCCAGCGATGCGGCTGATTTAAGAGAGCCGGGCGAGATCACTACCAGTTATGAGAACTTGATGACAAATCTGCTAGAGGAAGATCCGGGCACGGAGGATAACGTATTCGAGAATCTCGTCAGACTGGAGACAGATCCGCTTGATCCCGCGAGAGTCGGATTGAAGGATTATCTCGATGCCAATCACGGCAAAGTAGAGTTCACGTCAGGGGATGCAGCGAATACTTTGAAGGCGGTGCTGGTGGACAGTAAGAAAGAGCCCGGTAATGTATACAAAGTGTCCGATTCGAAGCTGAGGCTTGTTATTGCCATAGGGGATGTGGAAGTGACGAGGGATTTTCAGGGACTGATTATTGCCAGCGGTAAGATCACCGTATCGAATAACGCTGTGATCAAGAAGGATGGAGAAGGCGTATATGCTGTTCTTCAGGGGAAGTCTTCGGTAACGGGAGATACCAATACTCCGGCAAACATCCTGCTTAGCGGGTCAGGAATGATAAAGAACGGGTATGAAGAAGCGGATGTGGACGAATCCGGCAATCTGAACATTGATTATTCCAAGATTGTGCGGTATGAGAACTGGATTAAGAAGTAACAGCAGAGAGGGCAGAGTCAGATGCGCAGAATGGAAAAAAATAACAGTGGTTTTTCTGTTGTTGAATTGATTATTGTCGTTGCAATTTTAGCCGCGGTTGTCACAACGTCAGTGTTGTCTATCGGGATGGTTTTCAGTGCGAATGCCAAAACCTGCACTAATGATATTATAAGTGCGATCTCGGAATGCAGGATCATGACAATGAGCGGAGGACGGGGCAATGTGAGACTGATTCTCTACCGGGATGCGGACGGTGACATATACAGCGAATTGCAGACAAGGACATCGGAATCGGCAGGATGGGTGACCGATAAGAACGGTGCTGAGAAGATCGGGGCAAGACGCTGTGCGGTAGGCTCGACAGACGGCGCAGATGATCTGCCGACGAGAGACAGCGCGTGGGAGATTTATTTTAACAGAAGTTCGGGGTCGTTTCTGGAGAATCTGGACAGCGGCGGCACCGCTACTAATGTGTGGGATATTTATGTAGGCGGCGGCAGTAGAAACTATCATATTCACTTCGAGAAGCTGACCGGCAAGACTACGATGGAACTTCTTCCGTAAATTACAGATTATCTGTTAAGCAGACAGAAAGGAATCTTAATACTATGAGAAAAAATCAAAAAGGTTTTACACTGGTGGAATTAATCATAGCGATAGCAATTCTTGCAGTTGTGTCATTAGCAATCTGCGGCTTCATAGTGGTCGGTTCCAGAGGCTATACTGCTGCGAATACGGATATCATGTTACAGCAGGAAGCGCAGCTTGCCCTGAACCAAATTTCAGATGTTATTATTGATACAACGGACAGTATCAGTTACGGTAACGGAGCGGGAACGGAGAAGGTTCTGAAAGATTCCGAGTTCAGCAGCGAACCGAATGAGAAGGTTCTGGTAGTTGTAAATAAGAAGGACAGTAATAATGATAACGATAGTTATCGTTTNGAGTGGAGTAAAGANGACCAGATCATCTACTTCAATACAAGCGATACCGTAATCGATGATGCAAATCCGGCNCCGGTATTTGACGACTCTAAGAAGGCGATTCTGGCACAGCATGTCAGGGAGATGCACATTGATATCTCACAGTTTGAGGAGAATCGGGTAGTCATGGTTTCCATGACCTTTGAGAACGGCAACAAAGAATATACCACATCTAATAATGTTACCGTGCGAAACAGGATTGCGCTCAATAAAGTTGATATCGANCCCATGAANAAGGCGGATGAATTCACCATCACAACGGTGAAGAATGTCACATTNGAGCCGGGGGATGTCTATACACTTCCGGCTACGGTGGCGAGTACTTCTACGGATCAGGATATTAAGTGGGAACTGGTCGATGCCGGGACGACGACATCANCGGTCTCACCGGCAGGGCAGTTGAGCATTGGCACGGACGAAGTGCNGAAGAGNTTTATGGTGAAGGTCTCCCGTGTGAATGAGGAGTATGCCAACCAGAATAATAAAGTGGCCAAGCTGGTCCAAGTCAATGTTAAGCGTGTGAACGATGTTACTTTAAACTGCGCGCAGACTACCATTAAACCGGGGAGTACGGTTACGGTAAGCGGCTACGCAGACGGTTACCTGCTGGGGAATAACTGTGAGGCGGATTCCTGTATTCCGGATGATGAGNCGAAAGATCTGGATCTCGTGGCAACAGTNGGCAGNGAGGGATGGANCATCGTGAGAGGNNCTGCAACGATTGANACTTCTGATAAGGGCAAGGCGGAGATCAAGATCGCTTCTTCGGCGAAAAAGGGCGATGAGATTGAAATCAAGGCGACATCCGATCTGTCCACGAGAAAGAGATATGGAGTGGTGCAGGGGACGCTGGTTATAANGGTGACTGAGGGAAGTAACGGGGCGGTACCCATTGAGTCAGGTTTTAAGTTCGGAACGGATAACGATCCGGGACCGCTTGACTATATGCGTAAGCATTTACCGACTGACTATTTCCAGTATGTTATCTGCGTGCGTGTCAGAGAACTGGACAGCACGAATGCTCTGAATGATCAGGTAGTTATGTATCATTCGACAGGAGCCAATGAGAGATTCTTCCCTGATTTGTTCGGACTTGATCTTACCCGCTCTTACTATGTATTTTTCCAAGTGCTTGATCCGGTGTCGAAAGAGACCAGAGAGAAGAAAGCAAAAGGAGAAATCGGGGGTTATTACGAGGATCCNAGAGATGTGATCGTACAGGAATATCTTAACAATGTTGATCCTGTTAACGGCAATTATATAGGCGATAAATATAATGCTGACGACTTCTATTACGGAATGTTGAATCCGCCGACGATCACGGTCGGATATAATGGAGTGGTTTATCCGAATGATAACAAGGATTACTATGAGACTTACTCTGTTCTTACGGGCGGAGAGACTGTCATGGGCAGACCGTGGCTTGGCGAGGTTATCAATGTCGATCATAATGCCATTTATAACTCTATTAAGTTTTCTGTATACAAGGGTGAGGGAGATGATCCGGCTGACTGGGAGAGAGTTTACGGATTTGATGGAAATACATTACAGTATGATACCGGTTCTAATAGGACTAAGGGTGGTTCGATTATGGTGGAACCGAATTCCAGCCAGTTCTTAAAAAGAGATATCAATAAGAACGACAAGCTGCTGGAGGACTGTGGTACTTATCATATTGTTCCCGGATTTGTATATGCCAATAATCCGAATATAAGANCATATGATTATATGTATAAGAGTCCGAATCTCCACGGAGATTTCAATACATATTATTATGAGCAGCCACAGTGTACTATTACGATGAAAATCGGTATGGGATTGAATCTGGAATTGCCGCGCGATAACGGGCAGGAGCAGTGGACGNANTTCCCGGTGCCGACAGCCAGTGATTTCCCGTTTGCATTAAAGAGTTCGGAAAATCAGGAAATAAGCAGAAATTTCGCGGTATTTTCGGCATCAGGTAATAAAATAAAGGATTTATGGAATGTTACGGTGAAGTGCAGCTATCTTCCGGCCACTAAGGGATCGAAGGAGGCTTATAAGATTGAGCTGTCCTCAAAGGAAACAAGAGGAAAAGTGACAACTTACAATAACTTCGGCACNTATAAATGTGAGGTAGGCGGAGATAAATGGAACATAGTGACTGCCGGAACAACGGTGGAGGAATCTACTTGGAGGGCACGTATTTACTTCAATCGATGGGGAGAGGAGTGGATGATGGAAGTGCCGCTNCCGTCGGAAGCTGATTTCCCGGATATTTCGGGTACAGGGTCATATACGGATTCGGGGAAAAAGGCGTGCTATAAAGTGAGTGATAAGTACGGAGAGGAAACGTGGAACAGCATAGACGGGNCGCTGACGTATACTAAATCTGGTGATATGTACACGGTTGAACTGAAAGAGTCATGGGGTGAATCTTTAGGAAAATGGACGTGTAGCAGCACCGGAAAAGAATGGACAAAAGTTAATTAGTGTTNTAAACAGGTATTGGGGCGATTAATATGAAGAAGAGAAGAAGCGCTATCAAACTAAATTGGATAAAAAACAATAAGAATAACAAAAATAAGAACATTGTTCTTATTGTAATCGCTTCGCTTGCTGCGGCAGTGGGGACGGCAGTTTTCGGTATATTGAAGTGGAGGAGGAAGAAGGCTGTTCATACACAGGACGAGCCTGCCGTAGTTAAACCGCAGCCTCCGGCGCGTTTTGCGCACCGGAAGTTACAGCCGGGTGAACTGGACTGGGAGACGCTTGCAAAGGAGAAAGAAATCGAACAGATCAGGAAGGGCGAGATTCCGGAGAGCATGCTTGCGGATGCCGATAAACCCGTACGCGGTGCAAGANGGAGGAAAGGACGCGGACGTAAACCGGNGTTTGCTGCTGCGGCGATGATTCTTGCAGTTTCCGTATGCTCCTATAATATTCTGCAGCATTTACGCCCTGCGGAGGCTATGGCCAAGGAGTCTTTCACGGGAATCGGTAAGATTGTAGCAGAGCATGGTGAGGACGATCCGTACATAATACTGGATATTGTTCCNTCNCAAGTTGAATTATCAACATCAATNCTTAACAGTACANCGGATACGGAAGATGGGACGTCTTCGGGAGAAGACAATATAACGTCTGAGATTCCTGCTATGACATTCCCTTTCAGNACGGGCACAATGGGATATTTGGCGGGCGGTAAGGTTCCGTTTGCNGATGATTTGGAAAACGCTTTTACGGGAAATCCGGCTTTTCTGCGGTATGAAAACAGAGATACGTTTTTAAATAAGTTAGTTCCGTCATTTGACGCNTTTCCGCAGATNCGNTACAAGGAAGCATACGGNGGAGTACTGAACGCAAAGACAGACGGCGGAACGCTGTTGTTTGCTAATCAGGATGTAACGGTAGACGATGAATATAAGATTAGTTCCGATGCAGATAAATCTGCTATGGCTGATGGGATTTTCCGCGGCACTTATACGGAATATTCCGGAGATGGAGATAAGACCGGATATGATTTCATTAAGATGTCCGGCGGTCGGAGCAATTCAAATAAGAACAATGGTATAACGGGCAGATTTGTATACGTTCTGGATGATCCGGATGGTGACGGAATCGGGACATTTTTTGCAGTATCATTGGAGGAATTTGCTAAGATGCCGGAAGGCACTGCTGCATATAAGGCTTCTGTAATCAGTGAGATCGACGGATCAGTGCGGCCGGAAGGCTATTCGGATGATGTTGATCTGTATACTTACGATGAAACAAACGGAAGATATGTATATCAGGGAACCGTAGGAGAGATTTTTGGGGGTCAGAGCAGTGACGGAAGTCAAGATGGCGGTGCTGAGGATGCCGATGGCGGTGACTCCGGTAATACGGACGGCGGTTCAGAGACGCCTGATCCGAATCCGACGCCTGATCAGGGATCAACACCTGACCCAGATCCGACACCAGACCCAGATCCGACACCTGATCCCGATCCGGTCCCGACACCTGATCCTGAGCCAGACCCAGAGCCGGCGCCAGACCCAGATCCGGCACCAGACCCAGACCCGGAGCCAGCTCCAGATCCGATACCGGACCCAGATCCGGCACCTGATCAAGAACCAACACCCGATCCGGAACCGGAGTCTGACCCGGAACAACAATCGGGGACATCCGAAGCAATGGCTGTTTCGGCGGGAACGAATTCTGTTCGGTTGATGTCCGAAGTGGTTCTATATAATTTTAACAGAAATGTGGCGTATATCGACGGTTGGCACAACTTGGTGGAAGAGAATAGTGATCCTGATTCGGAAGAGACAACTGTTCCGACGGAGAGCGAGACAACTAATCCGGAAGAGCCGGCTGCTCCGACGGAGGGCGAGACAACTGATCCGGAAGAGACAACTGCTCCGACAGAAGGCGAGACAACTGATCCGGAAGAACCGGCAGCTCCGACGGAGGGCGAGACGACTGCGCCGGAAGAAACAACTAATCCGGAAGAACCGGCAGCTCCGGCGGAAGGAGATACAACTGAGTCAGGAGAAAATGTTGAGTCCGGTACCAAATATTATATTCTTGCATTTGAGCGTATTAGCAGCGATGAGCTTACAGGTATCGGGACATCGGAGGGCGATGTTACAGAAGAGGAAGAGGGCGGAATCAGTTCGCTTGATGAAGCTTTGACACCAGAGGCAACATTTATCTATGTTGGTTCCGGTTTGGGTAATTATCAGCTGACCGAAGATACGAACAGTAACGAGGCAATGGTAATAAGAGTCCTTAATGCACCGGTTTATTTCAGATGCCGGACTTCAAATAATTGGTTGAAACAGTATGTGTTCAGTTCTCTTTCGGGCGGCGATAACGCAAGTAATTCTTTCCAGATTGAAGTGCGGACGGTGAGAGCGGATCAAGTGACTGCGGAGATGGTTAGTCAGGCGGATTTAGTTTATCTGGAGAGCGGGCAGAATCTGTTCCTCAATCCGTCATATGCTGTCAACTATATCTCGAAGGGTGAAGGTGCTTCGGCCTTTGCCGGTGATATGAGCGCAGACGTGGTAAGCATGGTTTTAAATCGTGCGGCGGAAGAGCTAATGCCGATTATTGTAGACTATGCGATCACCGAAGAGAAAGATACTGACAAGTACGCAGGAACGAACTATCAGTTATTAGCGAAGGTATTACTGAAACGTGATCTGGCCGGTTATTTCGAGGCTGTAAATGAGGGAACGAATCAGAATTTACTGGACAATATTCAGATGAGCCTCGATGCTGACGACTATCCGAACAAAGATGATAATAAATATAATTATGTAAACCAGAATGTATATATTATCAATAATGAAATGCTTGTCAGCGATGATTTTGCCGATTACTTTGACGGTTTTAAGGCAAAGGCGGGATTCAGTGATGTATTAGCGGCAATCGAGGCGGAGAATACTACCTTGGCGGAGAACGACAGGATTTCTATGGAGGTTAGTAAAGCCAGAGCAGTTCAGTATATTATTAATTTTTCCGTGGGNATCATGGGAGAGTTTAATGATCTGACTATTTTGGAGCTGCAGCCTTCGGCGAATATTGCTCTCTCGACGGGCGGCACTTTGTCCGATCTGCATATGGAGACAGACAGCAAAGAAAACACTAAGCTGTACTGGAAAACGGAATCCATGAAGACGGGTAAGCAGATTTTGTACAGTAAGAANCCCTTTACGGTTACTACGGATGTGAAGTCTGTTGTGGAATTTAACGGCGAATGGGAGGATATCAATAGTACTTATGATATGATCTTCATCGGNCTTGANGGTCAAAACNTGAATNTGAGNAATAATAGACCGAGACAGGCTGTATACAATAATGGGGATTTGAATGGTAAAGTGTATCATTTGGGAGATGAGTCCGGTTCGGGCACTTATGACAGCAATGATATCACATCGCAGAAGATGATGGATTTGCTGGAGTATTTGCAGGCGGGATACCCTATTGTGGTAGAAAACGATTGCTTTAAGGACGGAACAGCCCGTGATGTGTCGGAAGATAGCATTAATACGAAATATATTGCCGACAATACACTGATGTATAGNTTCTTATCCGCGGCAGTTTCCGACGAGAAGTATAGTGAAAGTATTTTTACCGTATCAGATACCATGTCAAATGCCGGATTTATGGCCCGGATGAAAACTTCAAAGCTGAGGCTGGAACTGTATAACGAAGGNGATAATCAAGATTCCGGNACACAGCAGGATGTAAGTAAGGTACAGAGAATTCTTCCGGACGAGAANGATGAGTATCATGGCAGAATNGCTTATCGGATTAAGAATAGCAGAGGCGAAGAGTATTTTGGCAATACGGCGCTGCACTTGTATGCAGATATGAATTATGACGGTGTCTTCGGCGTAGAAGAAGAATTGGTTGACTATGTTAATGAAGGCAATGTGATTGANGTCACCATTAAGGGGATGGGACCCGGNGTTATTCCATGGAAGCTGGAAGTGACAGATGCAGGTAATACATACAGGCGCGACAGTGCTCAAGGATATTTTGAGCTGACCAGCTCTTATGAAGAAACGATACGCGTGCTGCAGATTACGAAGGATAAAGGTAATTTCAGCATTGATCTGGAAGCGATATACAAGAAGAAAGATGATTCTATGCTTGCGCATTATCTGAAAGGTGCGGAGAATGCGTCAAGACTTGATTTTGAGTTTGAAACGGTTACTCCGGCTGAGTTAAGTACAAGACTGGGAGAAAACGGCAAGTATTTGNACCTGTGGGATATCGTTGTATTAACGGTTGATAATGATGTTGCCGTGGACAGCACGGCCCTNAATGATTATGTTAACGAGGGAAGGAGCCTGCTTGTGTGCAACCAGAATAAGGTTGGTAACAGTGTAGGTCTGGCTTCGGAAGTNTTGGGNTTGTCCGGCGGAAGAACTTNTGTCAGTCTGGGAGCAAGTAATCTTCATCGTTATGCTGAGTTAAAGAGTGAGATGTATCAGCCTCAACATGGCAATTTGAAGGCCGAAAAGATTAATGAGGGAAGTATTTTATACTATCCGTATCAGCTGCAGGGAGATGCTTTCGCACTCAGCAATACAGAGAGCGGATTGCGTGCTTCAGAATATCTGCTGGATTTTGATAATAATTTAAAGAGTGAGCGAACAGCGACATATGTAACACCGTGGGTTACGCTGGGAGGTGGAACCGATACTGCATATGGTATTTCACCGAGAGATGCACGCAACAATTATTACTGTTACAGCAAGGGTAATATAGTGTATCTGGCACAGTCGGAGTATCATTACACATTTAAAGCGGCGGATANTGAGATACCTGATGACAAGGAAGGCGCTGATGAATGTAAATTCTTTGTCAATGTGCTTATGGCGGCATACAGCGCAGGCGTACATNGTTCAGANGTGTCTATCGTATCGGGATTTGCGCAGAATTCGTCGGTAATGAGGAGTATTGCGGTGCCTTTCGATCAGGAGTGGAGAGACACGGCGGATGATGCGACCGAGGGCATTCTGGACAATACCGTGGATGTATACTTCAAGTTTGCGGACAGCAATATAGGAGCGAACAAGAATGTAAGGGTCAGCTTCTATTATGAAGATCCGATGGGTGTAAGGGAATTTGTGGTTGACGATAAGGTAGTGAGGGCAACCCAATTCGGTTCAGAGATCTGGACGGTTACGAACAATAAGCTTGTGCCGGTTGTAACAGGCAATCTGACGGATCCGAATACGGCGGAGATTGTTCCGGGTAAAGTATATCGTATCAAAGCACCGGTTATTTCACTGCGGACGCTCAGTGATGATAAGACGAATGATGCAGGAATATTTGTTTACGTCGAGTCTGAATTTACCAGAAACGGAAGAGCGTATCAAATGGACGGATTCGGAACCGTATCATTGAACCGCGCGCAGTTGTTCCTCTTAGAGTAACATGGGATAAGCGGCTTACAAGAGTCAGTTACAGTTTATATTTGTTATATTATAATAGGAAGAAAGAACCTCTGATATTCGTATCGGGGGTTCTTTTATAATGATAAAGCGATTGGCCTTATGTGGATTTTTCTCTTGTATCTTTACACATTTTTAATTTTTTTCCTCTTGCCAGCATAATAAATTTAGTGTATAGTGGTTCACGTTGAAAGACCGATAAAAGGAAAACAGGGGAATATGCTATGGCAAAGTATTTGGTAATCGTGGAATCACCGGCCAAGGTGAAGACCATCAAGAAGTTTCTGGGTGCAAATTATGAGGTCGCTGCCAGTAACGGACATGTGCGGGATCTGCCGCGCAGTGTACTGGGAATCGACGTAGATCATGATTTTGAACCCAAGTATATCACGATCAGGGGCAAGGGCGATATTCTGGCAAACCTTCGTAAGGAAGTGAAGAAAGCCGAGAAGGTATATCTCGCAACGGACCCTGACCGCGAGGGGGAGGCTATTTCGTGGCACCTGCTCGCGGCGCTTAAGTTAGAGGATAAGAAGGTATATCGTATTACCTTTAACGAAATCACTAAGAGTGCGGTTAAAGAATCCTTAAAACATGCCAGAGAGATCGACATGGCTCTGGTGGATGCCCAGCAGGCGCGCCGCTGTCTGGACCGTATGGTGGGCTATAAGATATCGCCGGTTCTGTGGGCGAAGGTCAAGAGGGGGCTGAGTGCCGGACGCGTACAGTCCGTGGCGCTTCGGATCATCTGCGACAGGGAAGACGAGATCAATGCTTTTATTCCGGAAGAGTATTGGACACTGGAGGCTTCCTTCGCGGTGGAGGGCGAGAAGAAACCGCTGCTCGCCAAATATTACGGCACAGTTGAAGAGAAGAAGACGATCGCTTCGAAGGAGGAACTGGAAGAGATCAGAAAGAAGCTGGAAGATGCCGAATACCGTGTCTCGTCCGTGAAGAACGGGGAGAGGGTGAAGAAATCGCCTCTGCCGTTTACCACTTCCACGCTGCAGCAGGAGGCGAGCAAGGTGTTGAATTTCTCGACGCAGAAGACGATGCGTCTGGCACAGCAGCTATACGAGGGCATAGACATCAAGGGCAACGGTACTGTGGGTATCATTACCTATCTGCGTACAGATTCCACCAGAGTGTCTGCGGAAGCGGAAGCTGCGGCAAAGGAGTTTATCACCGCCGGATACGGCGAAGCGTATGCTGCGGACACAGAGCAGGGACCAAGCAGTAAGCAGAAGATACAGGACGCTCACGAAGCGATCCGTCCTACGGATATCAGCAGGACGCCGCTTGAGATCAAGGAGTCCTTGTCCAGAGACCAGTTCAGACTCTATCAGTTAATCTGGAAGCGTTTCGTGGCAAGCCGTATGGCAGCGGCAGTTTATGAAACAACATCGGTGAAGATCGATGCGGCGGGACAAAGATTTACGGTGGCGGCATCCAAGGTGAAATTCGACGGCTTTATGAGTGTGTACACTGAGGATGACGAGAAGGAAGAGAATAATACACTGATGAAAGGGATAACAGGTGATACTAAATTATCCCTGATCGGATTGGAAGAGAAGCAGCATTTTACACAGCCGGCGCCTCATTATACGGAAGCCTCTCTTGTGAGGGCGATGGAAGAGCTGGGGATCGGGCGTCCCAGTACCTATGCGCCCACGATCACCACGATTCTCGCCAGACGGTATATCGTTAAGGAGAATAAGAACCTTTACGTGACGGAGCTGGGCGAAGTGGTAAACAATATGATGAAGGAAGCGTTCCCGTCCATCGTGGACGTGAATTTTACGGCTACCATGGAAGCGCTCTTAGACGGCGTGGAAGAAGGGAACGTGAAGTGGAAGACGGTGGTGGCTAACTTCTATCCCGATCTGGCGGACGCCGTGGATAAAGCGGAGAAGGAGTTGGAGGAGGTCGAGATCGCCGATGAACTCTCCGATGAGTTCTGTGATGTCTGCGGCAGACAGATGGTCATCAAGTACGGTCCTCACGGCAGATTTCTGGCTTGTCCGGGATTCCCGGAATGCCGTAACACGAAGCCCTATTTCGAGAAGATCGGCGTGGAGTGTCCGAAATGCGGTAAGGACATCGTCTTAAAGAAGACGAAGAAGGGCAGGAAATATTACGGATGTATCGATAATCCGGAGTGCGACTTCATGGTGTGGCAGAAGCCGGTAAATGACCGCTGTGACCGCTGTGGTTCCATTTTACTGCAAAAGGGAAATAAGCTCGTATGCTCTGATGAGAACTGCGGATTTATCAAAGATGTGTCAGATAATTCCGCCCGAAGAAGCTGAATTGCGGACAAACTGAACAAAATGTGTTGAAAATACATTGATAATGCTTAAATGTTGTGATAAAATTATATATAATCTATATACACAACAGCTTAAATGTAAGGAGTAAGAAAATGAGCAGCGTTCAGTTGTTAGATAAAACAAGGAAGATCGGAAAACTCCTGCACAATAATAATTCGGGCAAGGTTGTTTTCAACGATATCTGTGATGTACTTAAGGAAATACTGATTTCCAATGTTCTGGTGATCAGCAGAAAAGGGAAAGTGCTTGGAATCGGAGATCTGGACAGCGTGGAATCCATCACGGAGCTGATCGTAGACCACGTGGGCGGATTTATCGATCCCATGCTGAATGAGAGACTCTTGGCGGTGTTATCCACGAAGGAAAATGTTAATCTGGAGACGCTGGGCTTCGAGAGTATCGACACGAAGAAATTCCGGGCGGTGATCACTCCTATTGAGATATCGGGAGAGAGACTGGGGACCCTCTTCCTATATAAATGCAATGAGCAGTATGATATTGATGACATCATTCTGTGTGAGTATGGTACTACAGTGGTAGGACTTGAAATGCTCCGGGCGGTGAGNGAGGAGAGTGCCGAGGAGAACCGCAAGCTTGCAGTGGTGAAATCAGCGATTAGCACNCTGTCNTTCTCGGAGATGGAAGCGATCACNCACATCTTCGANGAGCTGGGCGGCATGGAGGGTATTTTAGTAGCCAGCAAGATCGCAGATAAGGTAGGAATCACGCGCTCCGTGATTGTTAATGCTCTGCGTAAGTTTGAGAGTGCGGGCGTGATCGAATCCCGTTCGTCGGGGATGAAGGGCACTTATATCAAGGTACTTAACGATGTGGTATTTGATGAGGTGGAGAAACTAAAAGANCAGGGAAGATATTAGAATGTAAAAGGATTTACTTTAGAGGCGTNTCGTCAGATGGTAAATCCTTTTTTGGTGACACAGAATTGGGAATTTGTGAAAATGAATCGAAAAACCTTGTAATTTTTGATAAATTCTTTATAATGGAATATGGATTCTATTAATGTGGGAGGAGTATGATTATGAGTACCCTAGCTAATACCAATGTTTTTGACTATGTCAATGTGCTGGACAAGGCAATGGACGCATCGTGGCTTCGTAATGATGCCATCTCGAATAATATTTCCAATGCCNACACACCGGGTTACAAGAGACAGGATGTAAACTTTGAGACACAGCTTGCCAAGGCGCTTCGCAGCTCCAGATACAAGAGTATGGATGCCAAGGTGGCGGATGTGAAGATGAACCGCTTGAAACCTATTACATACACGGACTATTCAGGTTTCTCGTACCGTATTGACGGCAATAATGTAGACCCCGATACGGAGGGCGTATATCTTGCCAAGAATCAGGTGGTATATCAGGGACTGGAGCTGGCAGTGAATCAGGAATTTAAGAATCTTCAGGCAGTTATGAAATAGAAGGAGAATTGACTATGGGAATGTTTACGGCTTTTGATATCAATGCAACCGGTATGACAGCGGAACGTTTTCGTATGGATACGATATCCCAGAATATAGCGAATGCGAATACGACCCGTACNGAGGATGGCAGCCCCTATCGCAGGAAGGTGGTTGTTTTTGAGGAGAAGAATTCTCAGACACCCTTCAGACAGGTGTTAAACCGGGCGACGGACCGTTATTCGGGAACGGGAGTTAAGGTGACGGGCGTCTACGAAGATAAATGGACGGAAGGCAATATTGTGTATGATCCGTCTCATCCGGATGCCGATGAGAACGGTTATGTTCATTATCCGAATGTGAGTACGATCACGGAGATGACGAACTTAATCGATGCGAGCCGCGCTTATCAGGCGAATGCGACAGCGTTTGAAGCCAGCAAGAATATCGCGACTACAGGATTAAATATGCTGAACGGCTAGTGAAGAGAATATAATATAAGGGTTTGTGTACGGAGGGAAGAAAATGGCTTTGGATATTACAGAACTTTATAATGTGTCTTCGGGAGCNATTAAAGATGNTGCCAAGACGGCTGCAACCAATAAGCCTGAGTCATATGCGGATCAGGGCTTTGATAATCTGTTACATACCGCCATCGATAATCTGGTTACGACGAATGATTATCTGTCGGATGCGGAGAACGAGAAGATCAAATGGGCNCTCGGTGAGACCGAGAACACGCACGACTTAAGTATTGCCCTGCAGAAGGCATCTACAGCTTTGCAGTATACGGTTGCAATCAGGGATAAACTTTTGGATGCTTACAAAGAACTTATCAATATGCAGATCTAGCGGCTGTGGGGAGCAGACGGGCGGATCGTTGCGCGCTTTGCGCAGGTAAGGGTATAAGGGAAGACTGAAGGAGAATGAGTTGCTGTGGATAAATTGTTAGAGAAGTTAAAAGAATTGGGAAACCGGCTGCTGGAATGGTGGAATCGGTTTACGGCGAAACAAAAGACGCTGATCGTAAGCGGAGTCGCNCTGATAATTATAGCGATCGTGTTTGTCGTGTCCATGCTGACACAGCCTAAGTATGTATTGTTGCGNGAGTGTGAGACCACGAAGGAAGCGGCGGAAGTGCGGGATCTGCTGGAAGGCGAGGGTATGACCTACACGGTTTCGGATGACGGTCTTATGATCAGGATCCTTAAGGATCAGCTGTCCGATGCGAATCTGCTTCTGGGCGCGAATAATATCAAGGCGGCAAGCTACGGAATCGAGAATGTGACGGACGGNAGCTTTTCCACCACGGAATCCGATAAGCAGAAGAAATATGTAGTGTACTTACAGGAATATCTGGCAAAGGACATGATTTCCAAGTTTACGGCGGTTAAGAGCGCGGTCGTAAAACTCNATATTCCGGAGNACGGCGGGACACTGCTTGATTCGGGNGCGGAATCNTCCGCATGGGTGCAGNTGGAACTGAAAGATGAGTTTAATACGGACAATGCGGCGTATCTNGCNCGCGCGATCGCAACGGCGATCGGNAATGACACGACGAACANCATCGTGATCACNGACANNGAGGGNAANATGCTGTTCAGCGGTGACGATAATTATACGGTATCCGGAGCCGCCAACGCACAGCTCTCCGTGAAATCAGAGGCGGAGAAGCGNGTNATCAGCGAGGTGCGCAAGGTNCTGCTNGGNACGAAGGAATTTGANAATGTAGAGGTGGCGACCAATCTGGTGCTTGATTTCTCTACTACTAAGAGGACGAATCATAATTATTCCGCACCGGACGGCCGNACGGAGGGTATGACCGCACATGAAGATATTTTCAGTGCGGAAAATACAAGCAATGTGGGCGGAATACCCGGAACGGATTCCAATGANGACGATACTACATATGTGCTGGATGATAACGGCAATTCATCTTCCACACAGTCTGAGGAGTCGAGGGATTATCTTCCGAATGAGGAGATCGTTACNACTGAGACACCTGCGGGACTGATTGACTATAGTCAGTCTTCCCTGACGGCATCTTTAATCAAATACAATATTATCAGGGAAGAGGATGTGCGGACTCAGGGNGAGCTGGACGGTGTTACATGGGAAGAATACAAGCTGGCTCATGCGGAACGTACTAAAATAGATGTAGAAGAGGATTTCTATGCGGCAGTTGCCAATGCTACCGGTATTTCGACAGACAGTATTNCGNTGGTGGCTTATAGTGAGAACCTGTTCTTTGATGCAGAAGGTTCTAATATTACGGCAACNGATATCCTACAGATTATTCTGATTGTTGTGATTCTGGCACTGCTTGCGTTNGTGGTGCTCAGAAGCATGCGTGGAGAGAAACACGAGAACGAAGAGGAAGAATTGGCAGTCGAGACGCTTTTGCAGTCTACNCCCGANACACAGTTAGCGGATATTCCGCTTGAGAATGAGTCGGAGGAGAGAAGACTGATCAATAAATTCGTGGANGAGAATCCGGANGCGGTGGCGAATCTGCTGCGCAACTGGNTGAACGAAGACTGGGGGTAGGATAAATGGCAAAGGCGGCTGAGGAAAAGCTGACNGGCGGNGTCCAGAANGCGGCGGTTTTATTGATCGCTCTGGGACCGGAGAAATCAGCATCGATCTTTAAGCATTTGAAGGAAGAGGAAGTAGAAGAACTGACGCTGGAGATNGCTAATACCAGAAANATCACACCACAGATGAAAGATGATGTGATCAGCGAGTTTTATCAGATCTGTCTGGCGCAGCAGTANATTGCGGAGGGCGGTATNAACTATGCNAAGGAAGTNTTGGAGAAGTCCTTCGGTTCCGAGAGGGCTATGGATGTAATCGGCAAGCTGACGGCATCCCTGCAGGTTAAGCCTTTCGAGTTTGTGAGAAAAACAGATGCAACGCAGTTGCTTAACTTTATTCAGGATGAGCATCCTCAGACAATTGCCCTGATCTTGTCGTATCTGTCGGCGGCACAGTCTGCGCTCATCTTATCGGCGCTCCCGCCGGACAGACAGGCGGATGTGGCGAGGCGTATTGCTGTCATGGACAGAACCAGTCCGGACGTGATCAAGGAAGTGGAGAAAGTGTTGGAATCGAAAGTGGCATCTTTAGTCAATCAGGATTACACGGTTATCGGCGGTGTGGATGCTGTCGTAGAGATTTTGAATACGGTAGACCGAGGCACAGAGAAACATATCATGGAGACATTGGAGATCGAAGAGCCGGAACTTGCGGACGAGATCAGAAAGAAGATGTTCGTCTTCGAGGATATTCTGCTTCTGGACGACAGAGCGATCCAGCGTGTGCTGCGTGATGTGGATAACGGTGATCTGGCGATCGCCCTGAAGGGATCTAATGAAGAGGTACAGACTGCGATCTTTAATAACATGTCTAAGCGTCTCAGCGCTATGATCAAGGAGGACATGGAGTTTATGGGACCTGTACGTATGAAGGACGTAGAGGAAGCGCAGCAGAAGATCGTAAATATCATCAGAAAACTGGAAGACTCCGCAGAAATTGTTATCTCCAGAGGTGGAGGTGACGAGATCATTGTCTAGGAATTTGTATAAATCCAGTTGGGTTGTGGTATCCAACGATGAGAAATGTATAATTGACAGCAACGCCCGCATAGAGAGCAGAATCGAGGAACTGGAGGCGCTCAGACAGGCAAGGTTGAATGCGCCTGTGGGCTATGGAGAAGAAGCTGAGGACGGGGAACCGGAATTTGTGAGCGGACTCGGCGGAGAAGAAATCGACGTACTTCTGGCCGATCATGCAGAGGGTGTGGAAGGCGGTATCATCAAGGCGCAGCCACAGGACAAAGGCCCCGATCTTGAGGAGATCAAAGCGCAGGCACAGGAAATGATCGATGATGCGCAGGCGCAGATCGATGAAATGAGAGAGGCGGCTGCGCAGGAGATCGAGATGCAGCGCCGTCAGGCGATAGAGGAAGGCAACAGGCAGGGCTATGACATGGGTCATCAGCAGGCTATGGCCGAGATGGAGGATATGAGGCAGGCACTGCTTGCCGAGAAGCGGCAGCTTGAAGAGGAATACGACCGGATGATTGAGAATCTGGAACCGAGATTCATTGATACGATCACGGAAGTGTACAGCCACATTTTCGGTATAGAGCTGGCTGATAACAGAGATATTCTGGTGCATTTGATCGATGCCACTTTAAGAAGGGTGGAGAGCAGCAGAACTTTTATTGTACATGTTTCTCAGGAGGATTATCCCTTTGTCAATATGCAGAAGCAGGAACTCACGGAGGGAGCGACTGCCGGTAAGGGCATGGTGGAGATCATCGAGGATATCGCGCTCGGGCAGGGAGCATGCCTGATCGAGACAGACGGCGGTATCTTTGACTGTGGAATAGATACGCAGCTACAGGCGCTGACTAATAAATTGCGGGTGTTATCTTTTGAAAAATCCAATGATTAATTTTCATAAATACAGCAGAATAGCGGACGATACGTTTTTTAAGAGAATGGGACGTGTCGAGAATGTGGTCGGGCTGACGATCGAGTCCGCAGGTCCGGAAGCTAAGCTTGGGGATCTGTGCAGGATCTTTCCGACGGATGAAGAGTATGAGCCGATCATGGCGGAGGTAGTCGGGTTTAAGGAGCGTAAGACACTGCTCATGCCCTGCGGCAAGACGGATGGCATAGGACTGGGCTGTATCGTGGAGAACACGGGAGAGCCTCTGACGGTGCCTGTCAGCGACGAGCTGCTCGGCAAGGTGCTTGACGGTCTCGGCAGACTGGACGGCGAATATATGAACGGAACGCCTTACAGTGTGGAAGCGCTGCCGCCGGATGCCATGAGCAGGAAGATCATCGATGAAGTGCTGCCCTTGGGTGTTAAAGCAATCGACGGTCTTATGACTGTGGGCAAAGGACAGCGTATCGGCATTTTCGCGGGTTCCGGCGTAGGTAAATCTACTTTGATGGGTATGTTTGCGCGCAATACGAAGGCGGACATCAACGTGATCGCACTGATCGGAGAGCGCGGCAGGGAAGTGCGTGAGTTCATAGAACGCGATTTAGGCGAGGAGGGCATGAGGCGTTCCGTAGTCGTAGTAGCTACATCCGATAAAGCGGCGCTAGAGAGAAATAAGGCGGCTAAGACAGCCACTGCTATCGCGGAGTATTTCAGGGATCAGGGCAGGGATGTACTGCTTATGATGGATTCCCTCACACGTTTTTCCATGGCACAGAGAGAAATCGGGCTGGCCAGCGGGGAACCACCCGTATCCAGAGGATATCCGCCCAGCGTTTACTCGGAGATGCCGAAGCTTCTCGAGAGAGCGGGCTGTGCTGAGCGCGGTTCCATTACGGGGCTTTATACCGTGCTGGTAGACGGTGATGATATGAATGAGCCGATTACGGATACTGCCAGAAGTATTCTGGACGGACACATTATGTTGAACCGGAAACTTGCGCATCAGAATCATTATCCTGCGATCGATGTACTGCAGAGTATTTCGAGATGTATGTCACAGATCGTAAATAAAGAGCATAAAGGACTGGCCGGGCAGCTTAAGAATGTGCTGGCGACCTATAATGAAGCGGAGGATCTGATCAACATCGGGGCCTATAAGAGCGGCAGCAATCCGAAGATCGACTATGCCATCGCTAAGATCGATGCCGTGAATGAGTTCCTTTTGCAGGATGTAAACGATAAGTTTGATTATGAGCAGGCTGTAGATATGTTGCGGGAGCTCTTTGCAGAGTGAGGGGTGACCGGTCATGGCGAAGTTTGCATATAGGATGCAGAGTATCCTGAATATCCAGTATCAGTTGGAAAATCAGGCGAAGATGGAGCTCGGCAGAGCACAGATGTGGCTGCTTGAGGAGGAAGAGAAGCTGCAGGGGCTGATCGACAGGAAAGAGGCTTATCTGGAAGAAGGCAGGAGGATGCGCAGTGACGCGCTGAGCGTCAATGACTTGAGAGATAACAGAAATGCCATGTTAGTCATGGATGAAATGATAGAAGTGCAGCGAGGGCAGGTCGCATTGGCTGAGGAAGCCGTGGAAGCAGCCAGACTTAAGCTGCAGGAGATCATGCAGGAACGTAAGATGCACGAGAGGCTTAAAGAGAAGGCCTTCGAACAGTTCGTGAAGGAGGAGAATGCCGCGGAGGGTAAGGCGGTGGACGAACTGACCAGTTATACTTACGGGCAGCGTGGAAAAGGGGAGTAAGAATGGCGGACGAACTTTTGAATGTCGGGGTGGATACCAAGGCAGAAAAAAAGAGATTAAAAGAAGAACGTAAGAAGATAAAAGAACAGCAGAAGGCACAGAAGAAAGAAGCGAAGCAGAAAGCCAAGGAAATTTCAGTACAGGAAGCCCAACTCGCCGAGGATGAGGATCCGGGCGGTGTTTCCGTAGTTTTAGTAACGGTCGTTATTATTATAATCTGGCTGGCGATCCTGTGTCTGTTGATCAAGCTGGATGTGGGCGGGTTCGGATCAGGCGTGCTTGCACCGGTCTTAAAGGATGTTCCGGTGATCAACAAGATTCTGCCCGCGGATGCGGTGGTAACTACGGACGATGAGGAAGCCTACGGAGGCTATACCAGCCTGCGCGAGGCCGTGGACTATATCAGGGAGCTTGAACTGGAGCTGGAGAGAGCACAGTCGGACAGTAATCTGGATTATGAGGAGCTGGAGCAGCTGCGTGCGGAGATTGAGCGTTTACAGACTTTCGAAGACGCACAGGTTGAATTCGAGCGGATTAAGACAGAGTTCTATGAGGAAGTTGTCTATGCGGAGAAAGGGCCGGGAGCGGATGCTTATCAGAAGTATTATGAGAGCATGGATCCTGCTACGGCGGAATATCTGTATAAACAGGTGGTAGAGCAGGCGGAGGCGGATGCGGAGATTCAGGATTATGCGCAGGCTTACTCCGAAATGAAACCCAAGGAAGCGGCGGCGATCTTCGAGAGTTTGACAGACGATCTGGATCTTGCGGCCAAGATCCTGTATCAGATGAGCGCCGAGGATCGAGGTAAAATATTGGGTGTTATGGATTCGGAAACGGCGGCCAGACTGACGAAGATCATGGATCCCGATTCGTAGGGATTTATATCCGCGGCACTTTAGAAATTGCAGCAACGAGACGATATATATTGCAGCGGCGGAATACGCCGTATGCTTTATATATATATGCCGAAAGGCAGGAACCTTGAAAATTGAAGAAAGGAGGAAAGAGTATGACTGTAAACAATGTGAATGCTCTGCTGAACTACACCGCTGGACAGACAGACCCGGCAGGTATGAAGCAGGATGAGCTTGCACAGGACAGCTTCAATCAGGTCATGGCGAAGGTAAGCGATACGATCAGCAGTCTGCGGACGGAAGCGGCGGGTAATGCGGTAAATACATCGGCTGCGGTTCAGACGACGGGAGTAGCAGCTACGACGAAGACGGAGACGGCGGTGTCAAAAGATGCTGCGACACAGGAAACATCTAAGAAGGCGGAACCTGATTCCGGCAAGGCCGAAGATGCGACCGGACAGAAAGACAATGATAAGATTGCCGAAGCTTCCGGAACCGATAAGCAGACAGATCAGGCAGCGGAAGAGATTGAAGAAACCGCGAAAGAGCTGGTGCAGGAAATCGCGAAAGAGATGGATGTGACACCGGAAGAAGTGGAAGAAGCCATGGCAGTGCTGGGACTTACGGCGGTGCAGTTGTTTGACACCGACAATCTGAAACAGCTTTTGCTTCAGATTACGGGAAGCACAGACGAGTTGTCTCTGGTGACCGATGAGGCGCTTTATGGCAATCTTCAAAACCTGCTTGGTGCAGTGGAGGAGAGTCTGGATAGTCTGACTAAGGAGCTGGGCATGACCGAAGATGAGGTGAGCGCACTGATGGAACAGATGATCGCCGATGCCGGTGAATCTGAAGTTACGGAGGCAGAAGATGTGCCGGAAGTAAATCTGGAAGGCATGAAGGATTATACGGTATCAGTGCAGAAGGACGGCAAGACGGTTCAGGTAAAAGTTACCGTGGACGATGCGAGCGGCAATAAGAGCGTTCAGGAGGAAGTGACAGATGCCCCGAAGACGGAGGTGCAGGCCGGACATAGGACGAGGGAGAGAAATGCTTCTGCGGACAGCGGCAAGGGAGACGGCAGCCATGCAGGCAATGCTTTCTTACAGACGCTGGATAAAGCGATGGAGACAGGCGAGACACCGGAACCCGTTAACGTAGAGTACCGTTCGGTGCAGACGGAAGATATCATGAATCAGATCATGGATTACATGAAGATCAACCTGAAGGCAGAATCGCAGGAGATGGAGCTACAGCTGCATCCCGCAAGCCTGGGTACGGTAGGCGTACAGATCGCTGCGAAAGACGGCGTGATCACGGCACATTTCACGACCCAGAACGAGACAGTCCGCGCAGTCATTGAAACACAATTGATCCAGCTTAAGAATCAGTTCGAAGAGCAGGGGATCAAGGTCGATGCGGTAGAAGTTACGGTTGCAAACCATGCGTACGGACAGCAATTCTCACAGGAACAGGAGAATGCGGACGGTAAGCAGGGCAAAGCGCAGAAGAGCACCAGACGGATCAATCTGGATGAGCTGGGAGAAGAAGCCGAGCTTGACGAGATGGAAGATTCCGAGCGCATCGCGGTGGAGATGATGCAGGCAAGCGGCAGCACGGTAGACTATACTGCTTAGAAGGCAGGGCAGGAATGAAGGATTAATATGAGAGGAGATGAAGTAAATGGGAGTAGTACAGGAAGTAAAAGACGGTAAATTCGTCGATAATACATCGGCTACGTCTATGGCGAATGAGAAAGCGAAGAAGACCGGCAATTCCAGTCTGGATAAGGATGCTTTCCTGCAGCTTCTGGTAGCGCAGATGAAATATCAGGATCCCTTGGAGCCTACGTCCAACACGGAGTATATTTCCCAGTTCGCAACGTTCTCGGAACTCGAGCAGATGCAGAATATGAGCGCGACACTTGAGCTTTCCAGAGCATCCAGTCTGGTAGGACAGACGGTGCTTATGTCGGTAACAGACAGCTCAGGCAGGACGACGACCGTACAGGGTAATGTGGATTTCGTGTCATACGAGGGTGGCAAAGCGTATCTTTCCATCGGCGGAGAGCTGTATTCTTTAGATGATCTGGATAAGGTGGCGGATAAGAAATATCTGGATGCATACGCACTGGCGGCGGAGTTCTTGAGCATTATCAATAAGCTTCCCGATGTCAGTCTGCTGACGATTGATAACAAGGAAAAGGTAGACAGACTGGAAGAGATCTACAACGGCATGGACGACTACCAGAAGGGCTTCCTTACGGACGATTATTTCGAGAAAGCGGAAGCATATATTAAGAGAATGAAAGATATCACGCCGAATCCGGACGGTGACGGAGCGCCCAATGCGGACGGTGATGATACATCTAAGACGGACGGATCCGGAGAAAGTTAAGCGCCTAAAGCGGCAGTCATCTCAAGGAGGAGAGAGAATATGAAGATTCAAGGCAATCAATTCCTTTCCATAGAGCAGCTGCAGGATCAATATTTAAAAACAGGCAGACAGCAGGCAGGAGCACCGAAACCGAATACCACGAGCTTTCAGGATATCTTATCCGGCAAGACGGACAGTATCCGGACAGAGGGAGAGGTCAGATTCTCCAAGCATGCAGCCAACCGCCTTAACGACAGGAATATTGAACTGACGAAGGATCAGGTGGAACGCCTGAACATGGGAGCAGCCAAAGCGGGTGCGAAAGGAATCAATGAATCATTAGTCATCGTCGATTCACTGGCGTTTATCGTGAATGTACCGAATCAGACGGTCATCACCGCGATGGATCAGACGGAAACCGATGAAAATGTATTTACCAATATTGACGGAGCCGTAATTATTTAGCCGGACCTTTACGGAGGCTAATGCCCCTGACTGACAGAGGGGGCAGGCGGTTTCACACAGATATAAGGAGGTCATATCACTATGATGAGATCATTGTTCTCTGGTGTGGCAGGTCTTAGAACACACCAGACAAGAATGGACGTTATCGGTAATAATATTGCCAACGTCAACACAACTGCATATAAATCACAGAACATGGTATTCAGCGATCTGCTGTACCAGACAACACAGGCAGCGTCCGGCGCTAACGACAACGGACGAGGCGGTATCAATGCCAGACAGATCGGTCTGGGCGCTAAGACGGGCGCAATCTCTACGGCAATCACGACGCAGGGTTCCGCGCAGTCTACGAATAACCCGTGGGATATCATGATCGAGGGCGATTCGTTCTTCATCGTCAACAACGGTTCCGAGAATTTCTTTACCAGAGACGGTTCCTTCACCATAGACGGTGCGGGTAATCTGGTTATGGCGAATACCGGTTTTAAAGTTATGGGATGGCAGGTTGATCCGGAGACCGGTGATATCAGACAGGATGTGGTGTCCGCGCTGCAGGTTATGCATCCGGATAATCTGAGTTCTAAGCCGGAAGCTACTTCACTTGCATATGTATCCGGTATTTTGGATAAGACGGACACGGCTATCAACAGTACGGCGGGTGCGATCCGTACCTTCCAGATCTTCGATGGACAGGGATATGCGTATACCGTGAAGATGAGTTTCCACGGAATCGGAAGCGAAGATGAATTCCGTGTACAGCTCGATGACATCTTAGACAGCACAGGCGTGTCTCTTGTAAAGAAATATAATCTGAGCAATATCAACCAGATTGCGAATTTCGGCGGAGACAACACGACCAGCAAGACGATGCTCTACAATCCGGACAGCACGGCGACATATGATGGTGCGAATACGTTTAATATAGAGCTGCCCTTCTCTAATATTCTGGAAGGTTACAGCAATAATGCACTTGTGGTTGCGGCAGGTAAGAATGTTACGATCACGACCCCGGCGGACGGCGGCACTGTTACGGCAGGAGCTGCGGACAGCGTTACAGTACACGGCAATGTAACATTGACCAAGGCACAGTTAGAGTCGGCTCCTTATAATCTGGTATATAATGAAGGTGACGGCAAGTATTATACCAAACCGGACACCGGAACGACCGGCGTAGAGGTGACAGACTGGACAGCAGCGATCAGTGCTATGGGACTGGAAGGTGTATCGAATGTAACAGTTGTGCCTGTAACGGATGGTGCGGCAGGCGAGATGTCGGTTGAGTTTGANGCNACGTTTACACCNACNNTTGATGCCNCACNTAATGANAATGTATTCGGGATNACGTTANCGATGNCGANTGATGAGAAAGAAATCTTAAAGCAGGTA
This sequence comes from Lachnospiraceae bacterium, assembly GCA_014804605.1. Classification (GTDB taxonomy): domain Bacteria; phylum Bacillota; class Clostridia; order Lachnospirales; family Lachnospiraceae; genus UBA3282. The sequence continues at coordinate 224,461 of JAAUZM010000005.1, forward strand.
TATCACGTAGAGGACGGAGACGGCAAGACCTATACAATCGAGTATATTGCGCCCGACGGATCAGCACAGATCACAGAGAGAACGCAGACAAACGGTATGTCGCTCGTGTTTGACCATGATACGGGAGCGTTCTCCTATATCGGAAACGCGGGCAGCAATACGGCGACGCTTGTCTTTAACACATCCGCCTCTTCTCTGGGCGGAGAGCTTATAGAGCTGACCCAGTTCCANAATGTGGAGATTGACTTCTCCTCCGTTACGAACAACGGTAACGGCGGTAAGAGTACCTTGGATATCACACCCGGCGGTAAGGGCGGCGATACGATCGGCAAGGGTAGAGCTCCGGGTGAACTGATCGGTATTGAAGTAGGGCAGGATGGCCGCATTACGGGATCGTATTCTAACGGTTTGACGAAACTGTTCGGACAGATCGCGGTAGCGGAATTTGCGAATCCTTCCGGTCTTTCCAAGGCGGGTGATAACTTGTACTCNGCGACCATGAACTCCGGTGACTTCGACGGTGTCGGTAAGGATATCACGGAGGGCGGCGGTAAGATGACTTCCGGCGTACTGGAGATGAGTAACGTGGATCTNTCTTCCGAGTTCACCACAATGATCACCACACAGCGTGGTTTCCAGGCNAACAGCCGTATCATTACCACTTCCGATACGCTNNTGGAAGAACTTGTCAATTTGAAGAGATAAGTGCNGTAAGGCGCATAAACAGAGGGACTTTTCGCATATGCGAAGAGTTCCTCTTCGTGTGTTTTCATATTTGTACAGAAAAGATGATATATTTTTTTTGCAGTTTTGGAAGATGTGTGGTAGAATATATAAGTTCCATACAGTCAGAGGGGTGACNTATGGGATATGNTACATAGGAGTCAGNTGACCGGATTGGNAGGAAAGATCCGGCTGCACGGAAAGANAGGGGTGGGGGATGATAGAGGTTACGAAGATTAACGGCGTGAAGATTCTGATTAATCCCGATTTACTGGAATTAGTGGAAGAGACGCCGGACACCGTCCTGACATTTACAACNGGGCGNAAAATAATTGTAAAAGAAAGTAGACAAGAAGTGAAAAATCTAGTAAAATCGTATAGAAAGGATATTTTTGCAGATTAGTGTAAAACGGGTGAGTACAGATGGATATAGCTTCAATTATCGGCTTATTNGCATGTTTTGCGTTGATGATTTTCGGTATGGTGTTTGGTAAGACCTTTTCAGCAGTCACCAGCTTTCTTCATGCACCATCAGCGCTTATTACATTCGGCGGCGCATTTATGTGTATTATGGCGAGTTATTCGATGTCTAATTTCGTTGGGGGTCTGAAGAGCTTTACGCTGATTTTTAAGGAATCCGCCATGAATGTTCCGGAAATTATTCAGAAGATTATCGACCTCTCCAATGTTGCTCGTAAAGAGGGNCTTCTTTCTCTGGAAGAGGCAGCGGGAGATATTGATGATGAATTCCTGAAGAANGGNATTCTGCTTGTTGTAGANGGTACCGATCCTGAGCTTGTACGTGCGATCATGGAAACGGAGCTTGCCAGNGTAGAAGGCAGACATAAAGATAAGATCGGCTTTTGGGAGAATGTAGGAGCGATGGGTCCTGCATGGGGTATGATCGGAACCTTGATCGGTCTGGTTCTCATGCTTAAGGATCTGTCTGATTTTGCGTCCATCGGTCCTAATATGGCGACTGCGCTTATAACCACATTCTACGGTTCCGTATTGGCGAACTGGATCTGTGCNCCGGTGGCTACGAAGCTGAAGGGCAAGAACGATGAAGAAATGATGGTCAAAGAAATAGAGATAGAGGGGCTTCTGTCGATTCAGGCAGGTGAGAACCCGCGAGTTATTGAAGANAAACTGAAGTCGTTCATTGCACCGGGTGACAGGAATACCTCAAGTGAAGANGGCGGAGGTGAAGCAGATGGCTAAGAAGAAGCAGGAAGACCCGCCAAANGGNTCNCCNGCGTGGATGGCCACATTCAGTGATNTGATGAATCTGCTTCTTTGTTTCTTCGTGTTACTTTTTGCNATGTCTACCATTGACGAGGTTGCACAGGAACAGATCGTGGCATCTTTTAGTCAGACGTTTTCTGTGTTTGATAAGGGAGCNTCCGCTATTGGTGACGGCGTACTGATCAGTAACGGTACCAGCCAGTTGAGTGAACTGGATGAGTATATTAATAGTACGGGTAAGCTGGCCGAGGGCGAGATCGTTGACGACGATGTGGCNGCTGCGCAGGAACAGTTGGAGGAGGCGCAGATGGAAGAGTCCGAGGANCTTGCCGAGAAGATTCAGGAAGCGGTTGACGAGAAGGACATGGGTAAGGAGATCGACATCGAGATTACCTCCCAGTATGTACAGCTGACGCTGAAGGGNGCNCTTCTCTTTGATTCCGGCAGNACGCTTCTCAAGGATGAGGCNAAGCCGGTTCTGGATCAGGTGGGGTTGATTCTGGAACGGTATGCGGAAGGAACCATTGAGATCGAGGGNCATACGGACAATGTGCCGATGTCGGGAGCGAAATACTCNAATAACAATGAGTTGAGTTCCGGAAGAGCATTGTCNGTGTTTGATTATCTNCTCTCGGTTACNAATNTNGATCCTGCGAATGTGAAGCATTCGGGACGAGGTGAATANGTACCNGTAGCGGATAATTCTACCGCNGAGGGCAGAACCAGAAACCGACGGGTTGAGATCAAGATATATAACTCGCTGAGTGCGTATTAGGATATTTCACCGACAGGTGATCCGGTAAGCCGGCGGTTATGATACGAGTATATAATAAGTGTATAAAGGAGAATATTACGATCATGAAGAAGAATCTGATTTCCATTGTTATACTGGCATTATTGATCGTTAACATCGTATTGACGGCAATTATGATGTTCAGTGTGACGAGTACTTCCAGAAAAACGGCAGCGCTTGTGGATAATATTGCAACGGCGCTTAATCTGGAGCTTTCTGCAAACGGTAACGGAGAGGACACGGAGAGAGAACCGATTCCGATGTCCGACACGGCAACGTATGACATCTCAGAGCAGATGACGATACCGCTGAAGCTCGATGAGGATGGCGATTCGCACTTTTTCATAGCTTCCATTACGTTATCCATGAATACGAAGGATAAGGGCTATAAGAAGTATGGTTCGGATGAGGACATGGCAGCCAGAGAGAGCCTGATCAAGAGTGAGATCAATGATGTAATAGGTAAATATACGGTGGAGGAAGCAAGAGATCAGCAGGACGAGATCCGAGCAGAGATCCTTGAGAGAATCCAGAAAATGTTTGATTCAGAGTTTGTCTTTAATGTGGCGTTTAGTGACATTATGATTCAGTAATTTCTTAAATAGTGCCACAGGAGGTGAACTTTCGTGGGAGAGGTACTATCTCAAAATGAGATTGATAATCTGCTCGCCGCGTTAAGCAGCGGCGAGATAGACGCAGAAGAGATGAACGACAATAGTGACAAACAGGTCAAGAATTATGACTTTAAACGTCCTACGAAATTCTCTAAAGAACATCTGCGTACATTGGAAATTATATATGAACATTACGGACGGCTGTTATCGACAAGTCTTCCGATATACCTTAGAAAGAGTATACAGATTACCGTAGCAAGTTCCGAGACGGTTATTTTCTCGGAGTTTACCAATGCACTTTCCAATCCTGTTATTCTTAGCATCGTAAATTTCCAGCCGCTCGGCGGTACGATCATCATCGAGCTGGCGACACAGCTGGGATATGCGATGATAGACAGAATGTTAGGCGGCGCAGGGGAGCCGCTTGACAAGAACCGGGATTTCACGGAAATAGAGATGACGATCATAGAGAAAATGATGGTAGTCTGTATGCAGCTCATGCGGGAACCGTGGAAGAACGTAATAGATCTTAATCCGGTCATGGAGAGGATCGAGACAAATTCACAGTTTGCTCAGGTGATTGCACCGAACGATATGATTGCAATCGTTACACTTAACATGAAGATCGGTGACGTGGAGGGCTTCATGAATGTGTGTCTTCCGTTCTTTACTCTGGAAAGTGTCATGGATAAGCTGAATACCAAGTATTGGTACGCTAACATGCAGGAACAGAAAGACGAGAATTTCGAGGAGTATATCGAGGCAATGTTACGAAGGGTAGATGTTCCGATCAAGGCCGTACTCGGCAAGACGAGGATATCAGTCAACGATTTTGTCAATCTGCAGCTGGGAGATATCATACGTTTAGATACCGATGTCGATCAGGATATGATCGTATATGTGGGTAATATGAAGAAATTCACCGCATTACCGGGTACCAGCAAAGACAAGAACGCTGTGAGAGTAACGTCGGTAATAAGAGAGGGGGAGTAAAAGCATGGACGGAATGTTATCACAAGATGAAATAAATGCACTCTTAACCGGTATGGATGCACCGAGCGACGGTGCNGCGCCGGAGGAGCCGGCAGCACCGACACCGGAACCGGCAGAAGAACCTGCAGCGCCTGCGGCACCACCGACTGGAAATTCCGGACCGGATGAGTCGCTATTGACAGATATAGAGAAGGATGCCATCGGTGAGGTTGCCAACATCAGTATGGGTTCTTCTGCAACGACGCTGTATTCTCTGGTAAACCGGAAGGTAAACATTACGACTCCCGTGGTCACATTGGCCAAATGGGCGAACGTACTGGAAGAGTACGAAAAACCATGTGTATTTATTCAGATCAAATATACGGTAGGTCTGGATGGTTCCAATATCCTTGTGTTGAAGGAACAGGATGTTAAGGTCATCACCGACCTGATGATGGGCGGTGACGGAAGCAATACGGACGGAGAACTGGGAGAGCTGCACTTGAGTGCGATCTCGGAGGCGATGAACCAGATGATGGGCTCTTCGGCGACATCCCTCTCCACAATGCTGGGCAAGATGATTGATATCAGCCCGCCGGAGGCAAGTCTGATAGACTTGACGGTCTTTAAGTCAGGCGGAGATATCGCAGCTTTTCTGGAAGGGAATTTTGTCAAGATCGCATTCCGTATGCAGATTGACGATCTGGTTGATTCCACAATTATGCAGCTATATCCTATAGACTTTGCGAAAGAAATATGCGATACTTTCTTAAAGAGTCAGATGGGCGAGAGTGAACCTGCACCTGCACCGCAGGCGGCAGCACCGACACCNGCACCGGCAGCGCCGCAGATGNCAGCACCGNCACCGCAGGCAGCACCGCAGATGGCAGCGGCACCGCAGATGGGGATGCCACAGATGCAGATGATGCCGCAGATGCAAATGATGCCACAACAAATGCAAATGGGGATGCCGCAAATGCAGATGATGCCTAATATGAATATTCAGCCGGCACAGTTCCAGAGTTTCTCCAATGATTTTAATCCGGCGCAGATGCAGGAGAACATAGGACTGATCAGAGATGTACCGCTTGAGGTTACGGTAGAGCTCGGAAGAACATCCAAGTCAATATCGGATATTCTGGATTTCTCGCCGGGAACGATTATAGAATTGGATAAGATTGCCGGAGAACCGATTGATGTACTGGTCAACGGTAAATTTGTTGCTAAAGGTGAAGTAGTTGTAATCGAAGAGAGCTTTGGTGTTCGGGTAACCGAAATTATCAAATAAAATGGGATAGGAGAAAAAAGATGGCAAAAAATATTTTGATATGTGATGATGCAGCATTCATGCGTATGATGATTAAGGACATCCTGACTAAGAACGGGTATAACGTAGCCGGGGAAGCCGAGAACGGTGCCAAGGCTGTCGAGAAGTACAACGAATTAAAACCTGATTTGGTATTGATGGATATTACCATGCCNGAGATGGACGGTATTCAGGCNCTTAAGAAGATCAAAGAGACAGACCCGGGTGCAATGGTTATTATGTGTTCCGCAATGGGTCAGCAGGCTATGGTTATCGAATCCATTCAATCCGGTGCGAAGGACTTTATCGTAAAGCCTTTNCAGGCCGATCGTGTGTTAGAGGCTGTTAAGAAGGTAGTGGGATAATGATACTTGCAGTATCGGGAAGAACTGATTACTATGTGCAGTTTCTGACGGTATTGGTTATNTTTGTGTTTGTGCTGATGATCACCTACTGGGTTACTAAGTGGACAGCGGGNTATCAGAANGGGCAGACGGCCAATGCCAATATGGAGATCCTGGAAACGATAAGGCTNTCCAATAATAAGCTTGTTCAGATTATCCGCGTCGGCAGGAAATATTTGGCGGTGGCAATNTGTAAAGATACTGTTACAATGTTGACAGAGATACCTGAGCAGGATTTGATTTTCTCTGATNAGAATTNCTCCAAAACNCAGGGATTCAAGGAAATATTAGAGAAAATGCAAAAAAAGAATTTTCTGGAAAAAGAAGATGGGCGAGACGAATGAAAAAATATTTTTCCGGATATCATTTGGCAAANTTANTATGCCTGCTGTTANTGGCAGGCATATTGTTTAGTCGGAAGACGACGGCTCTGGCGGCGACAGATACGCCNTATCGNGAATCCAATCTTACGGGGACAACGGAGGANCGGACAAACGAGAGGGCGCCGGGANCGGCNGAGAATGCCGATGATCTCGCAGAAATGAATATAGCCAACACGGTGACGATCACGTACGGTAACGGCAATGGCAGCGTGAACGGTGCGNTGCGTATTTTGGTGATTCTNACATTGATCGCCATAGCGCCGACCTTGATCATCATGATGACCTCGTTTACCAGAATCATCATTGTTCTGCANTTTACGAGGCAGGCACTCAATACACAGACGGCGCCGCCTAACACAGTGTTGATAGGCATTGCGCTCTTTTTGACGTTCTTCATCATGCAGCCGACGCTTNCGTCGATCTATACGGAGGCGGTGGTGCCCTATGANGCGGGTGANATGAATGAGGAGGAAGCGCTTACAAAGGCNGCTGCACCGATCAGACAGTTCATGTATGGACAGACATTCAAGAAGGATGTAAGTCTGTTCATGGATATCAACCGTCTGGAATGGAGCGGNGAACTGGAAGAGATACCGATGAGNGTTCTGGTGCCGAGTTTTATNATCAGCGAACTGCGCAGNGCCTTCATTATCGGTTTCCTNATATATATACCGTTTATTGTNATTGATATGGTTGTGGCTTCCACNCTGATGAGTATGGGTATGATGATGCTGCCGCCGACGACGATCTCTATGCCTTTTAAAATCCTTTTGTTTGTGCTTGCNGANGGATGGTATCTGATTATCAAAGGGCTGGTAGAAAGTTTCAACCTATAGTTNGTGAAGNNAATCTCGTAATCGAANCTGTTCGGTTTGTTATTTNGCGGAGCAGATTTACTTTTANGGAAGGGTGAAGTAAGATATGACAATAGATGACGTCACAGCCGTGGCACAGACAGCCATATANACGATCATCAAATGTNCGGCGCCTCTTTTGCTGGTGTCGTTATGTGTGGGTCTGATCGTCAGTATTTTCCAGACGGTTACTTCCATTCAGGAGCAGACGCTCACCTTCNTTCCNAAGATACTGGCGATTTTTCTGGGGCTGATTGTTATGGGGCATTGGATCATGAACAANATGGTACAGTATATGANCGAGCTGTGGTCTAACTTCGGCGCCTATATCAATTAAGAGCGAGTGTTGGCATGATCAATATTACATTTACCTATGCGGATTTAGAATATTTTTTGCTGATTCTGGTGCGGGTGACCTGNTTNGTCCATGTGGCGCCTTTTTTCTCGCTAAACGGNGTNCCNCGCNGGNTTAAAGTGGGNTTCAGTATATTNCTNGCGTATCTGCTCTATACGGCAGTGGANCGCAACGAGGTGGTATATAACACGCTGCTCGGATATGCGGTTNTNGTTATGAAGGAGGCAATGACGGGCTTCCTGATNGGCTGGGGCGCACAGATCTGCGCGACGGTGACTTCTCTGGCGGGAAGCATCGCAGATATGGAGATCGGACTTTCCATGGTATCGCTGATGGATCCGACTACCAGACAGCAGGCGACTTTTACAGGTGTGTTTTATCAGTATTTCTTTACATTATTAATGATTATTACGGGCATGTATCAATATCTGTTACGTGCGCTNATTGACAGCTTTACGCTGATCCCTGTAAACGGGGCGATATTCCGGGCGGAGTCGCTGGTGGAATCTCTGGCCATATTTATGGGGGATTATATTACGATCGGGTTCCGTATCATCCTGCCGATCTTCTGCACCATGATTCTGTTAAACGCCGTTATGGGCGTTCTGGCNAAGGTGTCTCCGCAGATGAATATGTTTGCGGTAGGTATGCAGCTCAAGGTGCTGGTGGGACTCGGGATTATGTTTCTGACGATCAGGATGCTGCCGAATGCGGCGGACTATGTGTTCGTGGAGATGAAGAGGATGATCGTATCTTTTGTGGAGGGGATGACGTGATATTAGAGTATAATCTCCAATTCTTTGCCAAGGATGGTCCGGGCGGAGAGAAAACAGAAGAGCCTACTTCCAAAAAACTGGAGGATGCCCGTAAGGAAGGCCAAGTTGCAAAGAGTAAGGAGATTNCCNNTGCCTTTGANCTGTTGGCATTNTTNCTGTTGATATATTTCTGGGTNGAGTATATGGGGACTTANTTTGTAGGTAACATNTACGATATCTACAGCCAGATNCCGGAGTACACTAAGATGTATGACGGCTATATACAGGATCAGACATTCAATGCGCTTTTCGTGAAATCCCTGACGAGGGTGCTGTTTATTATGGCACCGTTTCTGATGGNTGGNTTTCTGNTAGCTNTNATANCGAATGTTNTTCANGTNAAATGGANNCCCACCACGAAACCNTTGCANCCCAAATTCAATAAATTGAATCCGGTCANNGGATTTAAGCGTTTCTTTTCCNTTAACTCTNTNATGGANCTTGNNAAGTCGCTTCTTAAGCTTGGGCTNATCGGCTATGTGGTTTACTCGTATTTAAAGAANAANATGCCGCCGCTNTATCAGTTCTATGGNNTGTCNNTGAATCAGGGNATCGNGCAGGTNGGCATGCTTGTGGTGAATCTGGGGATCCGGATNTCGCTTTTNTATATGATCATCGCCCTGTTAGATTATGTCTATCAGAGGGTGAAGTTNAAGAACGANATGAAGATGACNAANCAGGAAGTNAANGACGAGTACAAGAATCAGGAAGGTGANCCGCAGATCAAGGGCAAACAGAGGCAGAGGATGATGGAAGCTTCCAGACGCCGTATGATGCAGGNGCTCCCGCAGGCGGANGTAGTCATCACCAACCCGACNCATTATGCCGTAGCGATCAAGTACGANCCGGAGANTCTANGATGCGCCCTATGTGATTGCNAAAGGNGCAGACTATCTGGCACAGAAGATNAANGAGACGGCGAAAGAGAATCATATTGANATNGTAGAGAANAAGCCGCTTGCCCGTATGCTTTANGCCAANGTGGACGTGGGNAGNGTGGTGCCGCCNGAATTGTATCAGGCAGTTGCGGAAGTGCTCGCNTTCGTATATCATTTACAGGGANAAGTGTANAAAGATTAAAGACTTAAAATATAGATACAAAATAANNACAGAAAGGGGGAAAAAGGTTCATGGGAAATCTTAAGAAGGCTGATCTCGGCGTAGCCATATATCTGCTGGCCGCGTTTATCATGTTGATCGTACCGATTAAATCAGGGCTTCTGGATCTTCTGCTGGCATGTAATATCGCNATTGCATTTACCATCATGTTTGGNTGTATGTTTGCGACGGAAGTGCTGAATATGTCCTATTTCCCGACGATCCTGCTGTTTACAACGGTATTCAGGATCGCGCTGAACGTTTCTTCCACGAAATTAATTNTGACNACCGGAGATCCCGGTAACGTAGTCNGTACCTTCGGTCAATACGTGGGCGGCAATGATATTGTGGTNGGNTGCATNGTCTTTNTTATTCTGATNATCGTACAGTTNATGATNATCAACAAAGGTTCCGAGCGTGTGGCTGAGGTTACCGCNAGATTTACNNTGGATGCCATGCCCGGTAAGCAGATGGCCATCGATGCNGACTTAAATACCGGAGCGATCAACGACGAGGAGGCCAAGAGACGCCGTGACAAGATACAGGAGGAGGCAAGCTTCTTCGGATCTATGGACGGTGCCGTGAAGTATGTTAAGGGAGATGCTACGGCAGGNCTGCTNATAACTTTTATNAANATNGTGGGCGGTATTGCCATGGGCGTATGGCGTCAGGGCATGGAGATGAACGATGCTTTGCAGANGTTCACGATNCTGACCATCGGTGACGGTCTGGTCAGCCAGATTCCGTCGCTGTTGATATCANTGTCCACAGGTATTCTGGTNACTAAGGGCTCCAANGATGCCGATTTCGGCNCGGTGCTGATCGGACAGNTGTTCGGNGTGCCGAAGGTACTCTATCTGGTGGGTGCGGTNATTGCCGCGCTGGGTATTATCACACCTCTGAATACCGTGATATTCGTGGGACTTGGTATGGTGTTTATCGTGGTGGGCAGANTTACGGCNGGCACCATCGAGACGGCGGAGATCGAGCACGAGGCNGATGAGGAAGAGGCGGCNGCGGAGGAGATCAGACAGCCGGAGAATGTCACNTCGCTNCTGCAGGTTGATCCGATNGAGCTGGAGTTCGGTTANGGTATTATNCCNCTTGCGGATGTGAATCAGGGNGGNGACCTGNTAGACCGTGTCGTAATGATCAGACGTCAGATCGCGTTGGANCTGGGTACTGTNGTGCCGATTATCCGNCTGCGNGATAACATACAGTTGAATCCGAANCAATATATTATTAAAATAAAAGGTGTACAGGTCAGTGANGGAGAGATCCTGTTCGATCATTACATGGCGATGAATCCCGGTTATGTGGAGGAAGAGATTACNGGTATCCCNACCTTCGAGCCGTCNTTCCATCTGCCGGCNATCTGGATTACCGAGGGNCAGAGAGAGCGTGCGGAGAGCATGGGCTANACCGTAGTCGATCCGCCGTCCATTATAGCNACACATCTGACCGAGATNATCAGNCAGTACATAGCAGAGCTGTTGACAAGACAGGATGTACAGAATCTGGTCAACAATNTGAGAGAATCCAATCCTTCTCTGGTGGANGAACTGGTGCCGAAGCTGCTTGGGCTTGGTGAGATACAGAAGGTNCTGCAGAATCTCTTNAAGGANGGTATCTCGATCAGGGATCTGCTCACCATATTCGAGACNCTNGCGGATTATGCGNCAACAACGAGAGATACGGATATTCTGACAGAGTATGTCAGACAGAGNCTTAAGAGGGCGATATCNAATAANTTCTTCCCGGCNAATGAGACGACCAGCGTGGTGACACTGGATCCGAAGCTGGAGCAGGAGATNATGGCCAGNGTGAAGCAGACNGANCAGGGNGCTTACCTGACGCTTGATCCGATGAAGACCAAGTCGATNATNGAGTCTGTGGGTAACGAGACGAAGAANCTNGAGGATCTGGGTAAGATGCCTTTNGTGATCACGTCTCCNATCGTGAGGGTNTANTTTAAGAAGTTGACGGAAGATTATTATAGGGATCTGGTCGTTGTATCNTANAACGAGGTGGANTCCAANATTGAATTACAGTCCGTCGGGATGGTGACAGCATAATGATAATCAAGAAGTTTACCGCAAAAACAGAAAAAGAAGCNANAGAGAATGCCAANCAGGAANTGGGCGAAGGNGTGGTNGTTATGAANGTCAGGGAAGTCAAGGCAAAAGGTTTCCTGTCTTTCTTAAAGCCGCATATGANNGAGGTGACNGTAGCGCTGGAGGAGGAGAGCGAGAANTATACGGCAGCTGTTTCGGCNATCAANAATGTAATTGCTTCCAGTCAGGCGGCGGAGTCGGCACCTACACCTNCACCTGTNCCNGNANCTGCNCCGGCACCTGTACCNCCGNCGACGGNGGAGACGGTCAGAAAAGAGAGCAGCGCGATAGAGGAGAAGCTGGACAGCCTGCAGTCTCTTCTGGAACAGCAGCTGCANAAGCCCGAGGAGGATAAAGAAGATAAAAACGATAAAGGCAGCGAAAAAGAGGAAGAGACTGAGATAGATAAATTCATCAAGCTTCTTCACAACACCATGCTGGACAACGAGGTGGATGAACAGTATGCAAAAGATATCATTGACGAGATCGGGCAGATCAATAAGCCTAACATGCCATTTGATTATGCTCTGGCCAATATTTATCAGAAGATGATTCTCAAGTTCGGTATGCCAAGCTGTATCACACCGGCTGAAAGCGGTATTAAAATGGTATTTTTTGTCGGACCTACAGGGGTAGGTAAGACGACGACGATTGCCAAGATCGCCTCGATCTTCCGTGTGGATCAGAAGAAAAAGGTGGCGCTTCTCACTGCTGATACTTATCGTATTGCAGCGGCGGAACAGCTTCGCACCTATGCCAATATTCTGGAAGTNCCTTTTCGTATCATATATACGGTAGAAGAGATCGAGCGGGCGATGGAGGATTTCAGAGATTATGATTATATTCTGATCGATACGGCGGGACATTCCCATCAGAACCATACGCAAAAGGAAAGCATGAGCAATCTGATCCATTCCGTGGATGAAAAGATCGAGAAGGAGGTATACCTCGTCTTAAGCGCCACTACCAAATATAGGGATCTGATCAGCATTGCGGATTCATATAAGGAGATGACTGATTATAAATTAATTTTTACAAAACTGGATGAAACCACTACGCTGGGGAATCTTCTGAATCTGAGACTGTACACGAACGCTGAGCTGTCTTATGTGACTTATGGGCAGAATGTGCCGGATGATATTGAGGAATTCAATCCGCAGAGTACGGTCAAGCAGCTTTTGGGAGGAAAAAACTAAGGAGGAAGGCTAATGGATCAGGCTGAACAACTAAGAAATATCATCAAAGCAAGTATCCAGCCGCAGCGCCCTCTGGCGAGAGTGATCACCGTTACAAGTGGTAAAGGTGGTGTAGGTAAGTCCAATACAGCAATCAATCTGGCGATACAGTTCCGGAAGATGGGACAGAAGGTGATTATATTAGATGCCGATTTCGGATTGGCGAATATAGAGATCATGTTCGGCGCGGTGCCGAAGCATAATCTATGTGATCTGATCTATCAGGGCAAGAGTATACGTGATATCATTACGTGGGGACCTATGGAAGTAGGGTTTATTTCAGGCGGTTCCGGTATTGCCGGCATGTCAAATCTGAGCAAGGATTACTTAAGCTACATTATTCAGAATCTGGTAGAATTGGACGAGATGGCGGACACGATTATTGTGGATACGGGTGCGGGCATATCCGATGCGGTGCTGGAATTTCTGGTGGCCAGCGGAGAGATCCTTCTTGTGACGACACCGGAGCCGACATCCATCACGGACTCCTATTCACTCTTAAAGGCTCTTAACAGGCATCCGAGATACTCGGCGGACACCTCACAGATTAAAGTAATTGCGAATAAGGTATTCAGTGAGGCGGAAGCGGAGGCACTGTATGAGAAGTTAGAGGCGGTGGTGAGCCGTTACCTGAAAGTGCCGATCAGCTATCTGGGAATGATACCGCAGGATAACCAGCTTGAGAAAGCGGTGATGCAGCAGAGGCCGGTATCGCTTGATAATCCGCGGGCGCGGTCTGCGCTTGCCTATGAGACGATTGCAGCAAGGCTGATGAACAAAGAATTAAACAGGAATGTTACAAAACGTGGTATGGCGGCATTTTTCTCTCATATCATATCTAAGAGATAGGAGAATTCCGCTNGAGAGCAGAAGCAGGAGGAAAGCGATATGGCAAATCTTTTGGAAAAATATGTGGTTCCGGGCTGTCGCGTAGATCTACAGGCTATAGATCGTTCCAAGGACAACGAAAAGAGAAAGAAAAGTGAAGGNCGCAAGACTTATCAGAGTCAGGTGATAGATGTCTTATCCGAGGACAGGATAGAGATCTCCATGCCGATGGAGAAATCCAAGCTGATTCTGCTGCCCGTAGACNGCGAGTTTGATCTGTATTTCTATTCTGATAACGGACTGTATCAGTGTTATGCCAGAATTGTGGACCGATATAAAAATAACAGTATGTATGTTTTAGTTCTGGATCTGATCAGTAATCTGCGCAAACATCAGCGGAGAGAGTACTATCGGTTCAGCTGTGCGCTGGAGATGAATTCCAGACAGCTTCAGGACGAAGAGGTGGAGCTGGCAAGGAAATTAGAAGAGTCATTGATTCCACAGCTTCCGTTAAAAAGCAGTATTATTGTAGATATCAGCGGNGGCGGACTCAGATTCGTGGCAAATTATGCCTATGANGTACAGAGCCTGATCCTGTGTAAATATCATCTGCTGATCGGCGGAGAGGCGAAAGAGTATAATCTGGTGGGCAAAGTCTTAAGCGTGAGAGAGCTGGAGAGCCGCAAGGGCGTATTTGAGCACAGGGTGCAGTATGTCAATGTGGACGATTCGGAGAGGGAGGAGATCATCAAGTATATCTTCGACGAAGAGCGCAAGACGCTCAGGAAGCAAAAAAAGTGATTACATCAACGATAATAACATAGATGAGGAGGAATAACAGAATGAAAAAAATTTTGGTTGTTGACGACTCTGCACTCATGAGAAGGGTACTGTGTGATATAATTAATAGCGATGAACGATTCCAAGTACAGGATCGCGCTACCAACGGTCTGGAAGCATTAGACCTTTTGAGCCGGAAGTCGTATGATGCGGTAGTTTTGGATGTCAATATGCCGCAGATGAACGGGTTGGAGCTGCTGAAGGAGTTACAGAAACGTAAGATTACGGCGAAGGTCATGATGGCGAGTACCGACACGCGGGAGGGCGCCAAGACCACGCTGGATGCACTTGAACTGGGAGCGCTTGATTTTGTCCATAANCCTAACAATGCGATGGACTGCAGAACCGATGTGTTCAAGGATAAGCTGCTTCGCATTCTGGCGGTTGTGGCGGATTCCAAGCCGGTNCAGGCTAAGGTATTCAGCAGGGAAGAGATGAAGACTTCCAAGAAGATGGTCGAGCTGGTAAGCAGACATGCTTCTTCCGTGCCGGGTAACAAAGTTGTGGCGCTGGCGAGTTCCACGGGCGGTCCGAAGGCATTGCAGTCAGTGATTCCGCGTCTGCCTAAGAATCTGAAAGCGCCGGTAGTCGTTGTACAGCATATGCCGGCAGGATTTACGGCCTCTCTAGCCGAGCGGCTGGATACTTTGAGTCAGGTTCATGTCAAGGAAGCGGCGGAAGGCGATACACTGGAAGCGGGAACCGTATATATAGCGATGGGCGGCAAGCACCTGAACGTACAATCGTCCATGGGTAAGTACAGCATCCATTATACGGATCAGCCCACCAGAGAGGGCGTTAAACCGTGCGCCAACTATATGTACGAATCTTTGCAGGACAGCAAATATGACCAGATCGTATGTGTCGTGATGACGGGCATGGGAGCCGATGGTACGGAAGGAATCAAACATCTGAAAGCAAGGAAAAAGATCCATGTGATAGCGCAGGAAGCAGGCACGTGTGCAGTATACGGGATGCCTAAGAGCATTGTGACCGCAGGACTGGCAGACCAGGTCGTGCCGCTTGACCAGATCGCACAGGAAATTATAATGAACGTGGGGGTAAAATAATATGGACGTAAGTCAGTATCTCGAAATCTTTCTTGATGAAACTAATGAACACCTGCAGAACCTGAATACACAGATTCTCTCATTGGAACAGGAACCGGATAATATGGATACGATCAATGAGATCTTCCGTGCCGCGCACTCGCTCAAAGGTATGGCGGGTACCATGGGCTATAAGAGAATGCAGAATCTGACACATGATATGGAGAATGTATTTTCAGAAGTTCGCAACGGCAATATTACCGTGAAGGCAAACATGATCGACGTGCTGTTCCAGTGCCTCGATGCCTTGGAGGAGTATAACGCAAATATCCGCGAGAATGCTGACGAGGGTACGAATGATAATGAACCGTTGATCAAACAGTTGAATGATATATTAAACGGCGGTGACGGCGACGTGGAAGAGGGAGAAGAGACGACGGCAGACCAGAGCGAAGGAGAAGCGGTGGCAGCAGAATCTGTGGCGGATGCCGGAGATCGGAAATGGCTGTCGATTAACCTCGGAGATACGGAGAAGCATGTGCTTAAGGAGGCTCTCAATCAGGGCAAGAATGTCTACGGCCTGACTGTTAAGGTACAGGAGTCCTGTATCTTGAAGGCAGCCAGAGCTTTCTTAGTATTTAAAGCGGTCGAGGAGTATGGTGAGATCGTACTGTCCAACCCTTCGGCTCAGGATATTGAAGACGAGAAATTTGAACTGGATTTCAGTCTGATCGTCATATCGGGTGCTGAGCTTGATAAAGTGCTCNGTGCNGCAAAGAGCGTATCNGANATCGAAGATGNGATCGGNGACGTNCTGGATATCGATCATGCGGAANCGGCNGCACCGGCGGCGNAACCGGANCAGCCNAGNCAGCCTGTNGAGCAGCCTGCTGCACCTGCNGTAGCNGCAGCNTCGNCNGCTCCNGCAGCACCGGCGGCAAAACCTGCAGCTAANGGCAAGAAGAAGGATGAGAAGAAGCCGGCAGCTTCCAAGCCGGTAGTCAACAGAACCGTCAGAGTAGATATTGAGAAGCTGGATACNCTNATGAATCTGGTGAGCGAGTTGATCATTGCGAAGAANTCACTGGTATCNGCNGCGGCTGTTTCCGGCACNTCNAGCGCGGCNATGAACGAGCAGATCGAGTATCTGGAGAANACGACCACATCNCTGCATGANTCNGTNATGAAGGTGCGAATGGTTCCNATNGANAGCACGGTGAGCAAGTTCCCGCGTATGGTTCGTGATNTNCAGAAGNCTTTGGGCAAGAAAATGGAGTTATANATGTCCGGTGAGGAGACNGAGCTNGACCGTACNGTGGTGGATGAGATCGGTGACCCGNTGATGCACCTTTTACGTAACTCGGCAGACCACGGTCTGGANTCAGCGGAGGTTCGTAGGGAGAGAGGTAAGCCGGAAGTAGGNTCTATCTTCCTGGAGGCATATCAGGANGGTAACAATGTTGTCATCGAAGTAAGGGATGACGGTAACGGTATNGATACCGAAGCTGTCAGNAATAAAGCGATNGAGAAAGGCATTATCACACCGGAGCAGGCNGAGAATATGAGNGANAAGGACAGNNTNGATCTGNTGTTCCANGCAGGATTCTCNACGGCGAAAGTNGTATCTGANGTATCNGGNAGAGGNGTNGGNCTNGATGTCGTNAAATCNAAGATNGANGCNCTNAGCGGTGANGTAGAAGTNAAGNCNAANCTGGGTGAGGGAAGTTCATGGATNATCAGGCTGCCTCTGACANTGGCGATCATACAGGCGCTNATGGTAGAGATNGGCGATGAGAAATATGCTATTTCTCTGGGNTCCATACAGACGATCGAAGATATTTCGCCCGATGATGTNGAGCTTGTACAGAATAAAGAAGTGATTCAGATCCGNGACAGCGTTATNCCGCTGATCCGCCTGAATGATATCCTNGATATTGACAGCAAGAAAGATCCTAAAGANAATCTGGTGGTTGTTGTTGTGAAGAAGGGAGATAAACTGGCCGGTCTGGTTGTGGATGAANTGATCGGACAGCAGGAGATCGTAATCAAATCCTTAGGTAAGTACATCAGCAAGTGCAAGATCATCAGCGGCGCAACCGTTCTCGGAGACGGTGAAGTNGCTCTGATTCTGGATGCGAATACACTTATTTAAGCGGAGGGAGGAACAGNGACATGGAAGAATTAAANGNAGTTGGGGAAACCACACAGTTCATTGTGATCAANCTTGGTGATGAACAGTACGGAATNGACATTAAATATATNGANAATATTGTNAGAATGCAGCATATTACAAGAGTACCGAAGGTAGATGANTATCTNAAAGGGTGTTATCAATCTGCGNGGTGAGGTAATTCCGGTNATGAGTATTCGCATTAAGATGGGNCTGGAGCCGGATGNAGAGNCAAAANCTACCAGAATTATTATTCTGAAACTGGANCAGCAGGGCACCATCGGCGTGATCGTGGATGANGTCAAGGAAGTTGTTACNCTGGATAATGATCAGATCGAGAAGATCGCATATGATTCCAAGGANGANAAGGACAGTTTCCTNTGNGGAATCGGNAAATGCGANGGNGGATTGATCTCACTGTTAGATTTNAATTCNGTGGTACTTGAAAACGTNTAGGAGGTTTCATAAGTGGATGNTATTACCTTAGAAAAAATGTCNGANGAATATTTTGATNTTCTGAAGGAATTGGGAAATATNGGCGCAGGCAATGCGACTACCGCACTTGCGCAGATGATGCAGTGNAAGGTAGATATGTCAGTACCCCANGTCANGCTTCTGGAGTTTAAGGAAATGGGCGAGATTATGGGCGGTGAGGAAATAATCATGGCGGGNATCTATCTCGGAATCGAGGGAGATATNACCGGNAGCATCATGTTNCTTCTGGAAAAACAGGCCGCCAGACATCTTGTAAATAAGNTGATGGGGATGGAAATCNCNGGAGATGANTTTTCCGAGATGGANTTTTCGGCNCTTAAGGAAGTGGGCAATATCATCACGGGCGCTTACTTAAATTCGCTGTCCGGNCTGACTAATTTAGTGATNTATCCGTCAGTTCCTGNTNTGACGGTAGATATGGCGGGCGCGATCTTAAGTGTTCCGGCGATCCAGTTNGGCGAGCTGGGNGATAAAATGTTGTTGATACAGACACAGTTCTTTGATGAGATGGTTCTGGATGGGTACTTTATTCTTNTTCCGGATTTGAATTCCTATNGCAGGATATTNTCGGCNTTGGGAATCGGNTAGGATAAGGTGCCGAGAAGTGTAGACTGATAAGTGTAAACAGGAGATGTCATATTATGGGCAAAGTGATAAAGGTCGGTATGGCCGATTTGAACGTATGCGTCAGTCCTGATAGCATTACTACATTAGGACTGGGGTCATGTGTCGGAATAGCTGTCCGNGATCCGGTGACAAAGATTGGCGGATTAGCGCATATAATGNTGCCGGACAGCACAGCGATCCGCATTAATTCAAATATTCCGAANTTTGCGGATACGGGTATAGAAGAGTTAGTAAAGCAGGTAGTGGCTAAGGGAGCTAACAGGAGTCGTCTGGTNGCCAAGATCGCNGGCGGTGCGCAGATGTTTGCTTTNCAGACCAAGAATGATATGGTCCGCGTGGGCGANCGCAATGTCGAGGCGACTAAGAAGAAGCTGGCGCAGCTTAAGATCCCTATTCTGGCNGAGGATACGGGTAAGAANTATGGAAGAACCGTAATTTTTTANCCGGAGACAGGCGATTTCGTGATNCGTGCNGTAGGAANNTCGGAAAGCGTGATCTANCGGACGAATAGATAGGGTGGAAGGATCGTGAAGTGGATAACGANGNATTAAATACAAGNGTAGANTATACGAATGAAGANGATATAAACGGAGAAAATATTGAGGATGAACANTCCGAGATAGAGACTCCGGCAGAGCGTAAAGCAAGAGAAGAGCGGGAAGAGAGAGAACGGGCATTCCGTGCCAANAAGCGTAAGCTGATACCGCCTTTTGTCATGNTGACTGCCGGTGCGGCAACCAGCATCACGATGCGTATTTTGCATTATGAGATGAAGACGATGCTGATTATTCTGCTNTGTGTGNTGATCGGTTTCTACATAGCAGGNTGCATAATTAAGGNGATGTTGGACAGATTNGAACGGCAGATNGANGAAGCCGAAATGGAAAAGGGCGGAGTCATCGAGAAGGAACTCGCAGAAGAAGACAGGCCGACCAGAAGAAGATCGGAAGCGAAGGTAAAGGATGAATAGTAACGCATATGGATGAGGCAGGCAAGAAGAANCTCTGGGAAGAATATGCGAANACGCAGTCTCCCGAGCTTAGGGAAAAGATCATATTGGAATATGCGCCGCTTGTNAAGGTCGTAGCGGGCCGGTTAAGCATGTATCTGGGNTATAATGTNGAGTATGAAGATCTGGTCAGTTACGGCATATTCGGGNTGATAGATGCCATAGATAAATTTGATTGTATGAAAGATGTCAAATTTGAGACTTACGCCAGTCTCCGTATCAGAGGNGCGATTCTNGATCAGATCCGTAANATGGATTGGATTCCGCGNACNATAAGGCAGAAACAGAAGAAAATTGATTCNGTNATTAGAGAGATAGAGGCCAGAAGCGGCAGNAANGCCACGGANGAGGAGATCGCGGAAGGNNTGGGGATCTCNGGTGANGAGTATGTGGAATGGCAGTCCCAGATGAAGATCACCAATGTNGTGTCGCTGAATGAATTCTTAGAACAGGGCAGCGAGGTATCTAATGAGGCGAGNCATACNANGAGCACGCAGTTCGACAGTCCGGAGGAAGTTCTGGAGAGAGACGAACTCAAGCGGATACTTGCNGAGGCGCTGGAACTGTTGACGGAGAAGGAGCGCAAGGTAATCGTTCTATANTATTATGAAGANCTNACACTGAAAGAAATCAGCAGTATTCTGGAAGTATCGGAGTCCAGAATATCACANCTGCATACAAGAGCACTGCAGAAGATGAAGACTAANCTGGGCAGTTATATCGGTATCCTCACGGAAGCAGGCGGAAGGTAATNGGTGAATAGATGAACGGATATTTCAGACTGGTAAACGAAGNGGATAAGACCAGCCTTAAACTGATNCCNCCGACGGATGGCGGCAACAGNATCAGTGTGAACGATGTGATCGAGTANATGTCGATGAAGGGTTATTCCTGTGACCTNCCTACTTTNAAACAGGCAGTNGATGCAACCGTAGACAAGGAGACGGTNCTGCTTCTGGANAGGAATAAGAGACCGGTGGANCGCGAATGCTATAAGTTGACGATTACACCGGATAAGATGCANGCNTANGCGAAGTTNTATGCGGCNTCCGAGGGCGGAGATGAAGTGACNGCNGGAGAGATTCTGCGGGATCTGGAGNCCAAGGGNATTAAATNNGGCATCAGAGAAAACGNGATCAGACAATTCCTGCAGNANAAGGAGTATTGTGANGATATTCTGATNGCAGAGGGNGTTCAGCCTGTACANGGNCNGGATGCCTATATTGAGTATCAGTTTAATACAGANAAGAAAGCAAAACCCACATTAAAGGAAGACGGTAGTGTGGATTTCTTCAATTTAAATATTTTAAATCNCTGTAAGAAGGGNGATGTTCTGGCNGTNCTGCACAAAGAAGAACCGGGNAANGAAGGTTCNGATCTGTTCGGGGAACGGATTAANCCGGCGGATGTGAAGTCGGCGGTGNTGAAATTCGGCAACAATATCGAGNTGTCGGAGAANGGCATGATGATNACTTCCTTAGTGGANGGNCATGTNGANCTGGTAGAGGNNACNGTATTCGTGTCCGATATGCTGCAGGTAGAGAATGTAGATAATGCTACCGGAAATATAGATTATGAAGGNANCGTACAGATCAACGGCAATGTGACTACCAATTTTGANGTCAGGGCACACGGNGATATNGTAGTCAAAGGNGTNGTGGANGGNGCAACTCTGCATGCAGACGGCAATATAATTATAGCCAGAGGNATGAATGGTANGGGCAAAGGCTCGCTCTATGCCGGNGGCAATATTATCGCTAANTTCCTTGAGAANGCTACCGCACAGGCGGAAGGGTATGTGGCTTCNGAGTCGNTTCTGCACAGCAGGNTCATGGCGGGCGGCGAGGTGAATGTNGACGGTAAGAGAGGNTTCATCACAGGCGGCAGAGTATGNGCNACAGGNGGTATTAANGTCAAGACACTNGGNTCTGANATGGGGGCGGATACGNTTGTGGAAGTNGGTGCCGACCCGAAGATNAAGAANCGGATTGCGGAGCTTCAGAAGTTAATAGAGGAAGATACNAAGACACTGCAGACGGTACAGCCGGTGCTTGTTGCNGCGAAACAGAAAGTCACGCAAGGCGTTAAATTCAGTCAGGAACAATTGAANCATATACAGTCNCTGGCGCTNGTCAATCAGCAGAAGAGNGNGGCGNTGNCGGCNAATCAGGCGGAGCTGAATGAACTGATGGAACAGNNTNNTAATACNACGGAGGCNAAGATCAGGGTNAANGGAATGGTATATCCCGGCACNAAAATATGNATCGGGGATGTATCCATGACAGTACAGAAGAATACGCATTATTGCAGATTTATNAGNGAGCGNGGCGATGTGAAGGTCGCACCTTATTAGAANNACGGTAACTATTCGGTCTGACAGAGAAAACGNAGNCNGNGATGTTGCGAACTATAGCGGGAGGCAGGGAGTATGGCAGTNGGATTGGTAGAGATGCACGGNCAGGTCACGAGAGCGCAGGATTTCACGACGATCAAGCATAACGANGANTCCAGACCGGCGGTCGAGCAGGCGCATTTCGGNCAGCAGCTGACCAAGCANGTAGAGAAACAGGTNAACAGNGTCAATCAGGGAGATAAGCCGGAATACCATGAACGTAAATTTGATGCCAAGGACAAAGGCAGNAACGAATANAAGGGTGACGGCGGAAAGAAAAGNANGAAGAAACCNGGNGNNAACCCCGATGGTAAAGTGCTCATGAAGAANGCGGAACATATTGACTTTTCCGTATAAGTGCGTAGATCACAGAAGGGAACGGAAGNAAGATGAGTGCAACAGAGATTATTCTGATCGTCATCGGTGTGGCNATATTCCTGTTNGGATATCTCATGCCGGCGAGAANGAAGGATATAGATGANGANGTGCAGTTGATCAGCGAGGANGAAGTCAGAAAGCTGGTCACNGCNGAGGTGGAACACGTCAAGGACAGGATCNCCGATATNGTGGATGAAACCGTCANTTANTCNATTGAGAAGNCGGAGCGTGCGATGGAGCGTGTGACCAATGAAAAGATCATGGCGGTCAANGAGTANTCCGATACCGTNTTNGANGAGATCAATAAGAATCATAAGGAGGTNGTNTTCTTATATGACATGCTGAATGATAAGCATGANAATCTGATGTCATCGATCAANGNGGCNACGATAGCANCGGANGGNATNAAACAGACAGCCAGAGANGCGGAACTGACNGCTTCCGAGGCGGCGGATAAGATCGATGCCGTGCTGCAGGCGGCGGATGAGGCNGCCGATACGATNCAGAATGCGCAGGAAACTGCAATACAGGCNAAGAANGTGGCGCAGGAAGCCNTGCGGATCATTATAAATATCAGTAAANAACNGCNNGTNGATGAGNCGGAGCCGGTNGNGGAGACTGTGGTNCGGCAGGAAGANCCCGNTNTTNCNGANAGTNCGNATATNGTCTGGGAANCNTGGNCGGAGGAGAATNACGAANTACCNNNGATAATCGGAGGNACGGAGCCGTTTGANGAACCGGAAGAGNTATNAGAGCCGNANGNAGAAGTNGTAGAAATAATGCCGGAGGAAGAANCNGANGAGAGTGTTGATTTNACGCCNATNGCNCCCAGAAGAGTGGANATCATCCATCAGCCCGACGGAGANTANGTGGCNGGNGAAGAGGANGAGCTCTCNACCAGCGCGGCGTTTGCCAGNATGGGATTCTTNGCNCCGAAGACGGAGGAATATGAGGAGATCGGGAAGAAGAANCGTCTCAGGAGANATTCCAGAAAAGACCGNCTGCAGGAGAATGCGGCNNCGATGGATATTCAGTTTACNCAAGGCAAAGATAACGGNCGTAATAGTAATGAGCGGATTCTGGAACTGCACAAAGCCGGCAAGTCCAATATGGCGATNGCCAANGANCTGGGNCTGGGCTTAGGAGAAGTGAAGCTCGTTATTGATTTGTTTGAGGGTATGTAAGAATCGGAGTGACTGATAAAAGGTGACGATACATGGAACGAAAATATTATTTNCGCGGTCTGGGAATCGGAATAGCGGTGACTGCAATCATCATGGGNATCGCANTGTCAGGCGATAAAGCNATGACGGATGNTGAGATCATCGCCAGAGCCAAAGAGCTGGGAATGGTAGAGAATACGGTTCTGACAAANAGTGATGANGAAGCCGGNGGGGAAGNGAATNCAGANGCTCAGGACGGTTCTGNCGAAGTGGAGGATGTTGCACAGTTNGGNCAGGAGAATCCGAAGNCCGAAGATCTGACAGTGTCATATGAGGNAGACGGNNCGGCAGCGGACGGAGAAGAAGNNGAAGATNCTTCNACACCNGCNGATNCGGATATGCCGGATNCTGNCGATGACGGACAGGAANCGCCGGAGAGCAGTGNGGANCCNGNNCAGGAAGAAGAGGGTACAGCGGACNACATGGCNGANGATNCGGAGNCNGGNNATGAGANNCCGGAAAGNCAGACAGGAAGCCGNCAGGANANTGNCANTGAGATCATTACATCNGCCACAGTNAAGACGATCACGATCAATCANGGAGANGGCTCNTATNCCGTNGCAAGGAAGCTGGCGGATGTCGGGGTNGTTACGTCGGCAGATACTTTTGANANTTTTCTNTGTCAGAACGGATATGATAAACGGCTCAGAACNGGGANGTTCTCGATTCCGGCGGATGCNAGNGATGAGCAGATTGCGCGGATTGTGACGGGGGCGGAGTAATGCTGTTCATGGGGGATCGAAGGAGGGACGCACAGATGGTTATTGAATGTGTCTGAACAGTAATACTGAGTAAAAAATGATAAGAAAAAGAAATGATAAGAAATATGGAAAGCCCTTGCAATGAGGGCTTTTTTNTGTTATNGTATCTAAGTGTGNGTGCATAACGCNCCNNNGGTAACAATAACCAAGTAAACACATATATCCGTAGGCTGCCGGTGCTTCNTGACGCAGGNGTGGCAGCAGGGTCNGGATATATGGAAGCAAAACCAAACGGAGGTAAGAAACATGAGCGTTATTTCAATGAANCAGTTATTAGAGGCAGGTGTTCATTTCGGACATCAGACAAGAAGATGGAATCCTAAGATGGCTCCCTATATCTTCACGGAGAGAAACGGTATCCATATCATTGACCTGCAGAAGTC
Source organism: Lachnospiraceae bacterium (assembly GCA_014804605.1). GTDB lineage: Bacteria > Bacillota > Clostridia > Lachnospirales > Lachnospiraceae > UBA3282. Next base: position 249,527 of record JAAUZM010000005.1, read on the forward strand.
TGTGGGCAAGGTGGATGAGGCTTACAAGGCAGTATTTGATGTGGCTTCCCAGGGTGGTACGATTCTGTTTGTAGGTACGAAGAAGCAGGCGCAGGATGCTGTTAAGACAGAGGCGGAGCGCTGCGGTATGTACTATGTCAATGAGAGATGGCTGGGCGGTATGCTCACTAACTTCAAGACGATCCAGTCCAGAATCGACAGACTCAAAGCGATCGAGACCATGTCCGAGGACGGCACTTTTGATGTGCTTCCTAAGAAGGAAGTTATCCAGTTAAAGAAAGAATGGGAGAAATTGGAGAAGAATCTGGGCGGTATCAAGAATATGACCAGAATTCCCGACTGTATCTTCGTAGTTGATCCCAAGAAGGAGAGAATCTGTGTTCAGGAGGCTCATACACTGGGAATCACACTGATCGGTATCGGCGATACAAACTGTGATCCGGAAGAGCTTGATTATATCATTCCCGGCAATGATGATGCGATCAGAGCTGTTAAACTGATCGTTTCCAAGATGGCTGATGCCGTGATCGAGGCGAATCAGGGCGCTGAGGAGTATGTTGAGGAAGCGGAAGCAGAGAAGATCGAAGAGGCTGACGAGGAAGAAGCATAAGCATATGACTAATGTTACGGCAGTATCCATGGCGCGAAGCGAAGGGATGCCGGAACAGCTTGAAGTGAAGTTGTATTGTAAACAGGAAGATCAGGAGGACAGATAGATGGCTATTACAGCAGCAATGGTAAAAGAGTTAAGAGAAATGACCGGTGCGGGCATGATGGATTGTAAGAAGGCTCTCGGTGAGACCGACGGCGACATGGAAGCAGCGGTTGAGTATTTGAGAAAGAACGGACAGGCGAAGGCAGAGAAGAAAGCCGGCAGAATCGCGGCAGAAGGTCTGTGCCGTGTATCCGTTAAGGATGATAAGACTGTGGCAGTAGTGGAAGTAAATTCCGAGACGGACTTCGTGGCTAAGAACGAAGACTTTCAGGCTTACGTGGAAGCAGTTGCAAAACAGGCGGTTGAGTCTGATGCGGCTGATCTGGATGCTTTCCTTGCAGAGAACTGGCACTTGGATACTTCCAAGACAGTAAAAGATGCTTTAGTTGACAAGATTGCTGTCATCGGTGAGAATCTGACAATCAGAAGATTTGAGAAGGTCGTTGCAAATGACGGATGTGCAGTATCTTACGTACACGGCGGCGGCAGAATCGGCGTTATCGTAGAGGCGGCAACAGATGTAGTGAATGATGCCGTTAAGGAGGCGCTGACCAACATCGCAATGCAGGTTGCGGCACTGTATCCGAAGTATGTATCCACGGATGAGATTTCCGAGGAATATAAGGAACATGAGAAAGAGATCTTGACAGAGCAGATCAAGAATGATCCTAAGATGGCAGGCAAGCCGGAGAAGGTGATCGAGGGCGCTGTCGTTGGTCGTCTGAATAAAGAGCTGAAAGAGATCTGTCTGTTAGAGCAGGTATATGTTAAGGCTGAGGACGGCAAGCAGACCGTAGCAAAATACATTGAGCATGTTGCTAAGGAGAACAATGCAAACCTTTCCGTTAAGAAGTTCGTTCGTTTCGAGACAGGTGAAGGTCTTGAGAAGAAGGAAGAGAACTTTGCCGAGGAAGTTGCAAAACAGATGGGAATGTAAGAAAGAAGTAAAAGGCAACTTCCTCTTAGGAAGATTGCTAAACAGATGGGGATGTAAGAAATATTTGAATGAAATGATAAGACATCATTGCTTATAGTAATATAAGTGGTGGTGTCTTTTTTATGCCGAAGTGAAAACTCAGCTATATAAATAATATGTTTATGTAACCAAACAACAAAAGCTCTAACAAACTATACATTGATAATTGAACAAAGACCTTCCACTATGATATAATACCATTTGAAAAGGTGGTGAAAATATGAATAGTGAGGTAGATAATATGACAGATAAACAATTAAGATACATTAATAGACTAACAGTTTTTGTCAGAAAACTATTAAAGCTTGTGCCACCAGAAAAAAGAGAAGAACTGGAGAATGAATTTGATAGTATTCTCTTAGAAGTCACAGAACCAAACGAAAATAAATAGTACCACATAACAATATCTAAGGTGTAAGGTCTTTATTGAATTATTAAGGCTTTACACCTTTTTAATATCCCTAGTTCTCCACCTGTTCTTTTTCTGAAAAAGCCCGCGAAAATAAATGTCAGGTAACAATTATTGCCTGACGCTTTTTGAATTGAAGAAAAAATTGTAGAATTATATTATTAAGTCCAAATATGTGCGGAACAAGAATACAGAAGAAATATTTAGAGAAAGCAGGAGTTAACATGCAGATAGCGATATGCGATGATATACAAAAGGACTTGGAGACAATCAGGTCAGCTTTAGATACTTATGCAAAAGCACATCCTGAATTACACTTTGATATTGACGAATACAGTGCGGCGATCGATGTCTTAAATGCAGTGGAAAAAGGAAAAATATATGATATAGCCCTCTTAGACGTTTGTATGCCGGGTGTTCTCGGAACAGATGCCGCGGAGGAAATGCTTGCCAAAAGCCCGGATATGAGCATTGTTTTTCTGTCAACCAGCGTCGAATATGCGGTAACCGCATTTGCAATAAACGCCACCCATTATCTGCTCAAGCCGTTTTCACAGGAGCAATTCAACACTGCCCTTGACCGTGCGGTGAAGAAAACAGAGGAGCAGGATTTCCTTACCCTTGCCTGTGTGGATGGTATGTACCGGATCCACGTAACTGAAATCGTATCCATAGAGTCACAGAACCATTATCTGATGGCTCATCTTTCTTCCGGCAAGATTCTTAAGCTGCGTATGAAATTATCGCAGATGTTTGGGGAAATGCAGAAGTATCCCGGATTTATCAAAGTGGGAGTCTCTTATGTCGTGAACCTTGCTTTTGTGCGGAGAATTTCCGGAAATGCTTTGGAAATGTTTAACGGCGTCCAAATTTCTATCCCCAGAAGGAGCAGTGAAGAAGTGCAGAAAACATATATGGATTTCTGCCGTAAGGAGGCGGTGAAATGAGCGGATTATACCAGCTTCCGGGACTGTTCCTTACGGCTCTTTGTCATGTGATCATAATCTATCATATGGCAGAACACAGATATTCTGAGAAGAAATTTGTACTCTATAGCTGCATATATGCAGTCGTTACTATCAGTCTGATGGGTTATGGATATGCAGCAGGGGGATGGGTTGCTTTTTTCTCATATATGGGAATCGTAGTGGTATTGTTTCTCTATTCCTGCATTGCTTCAAAGGACGGTTTTTCCAAAAAATGTTTTCTGTTTATCACTTACTTCTGCTTATTTACTATTTTAGATAATACGCTGAAACTGACGGTCAGATTATTCTTGTCACAGATTTCGGAAGCGGCAGGATATTATGTGGCGATCGTGCTGCGCAGTATGGTATTACTGCTGGTGTCGGTTTTGTATAAGAAGTATGCGGCAGTCAGCTTACGGTTTCTGACGGACAGCGGCAAAAGATGGTGGAATCTGGCGCTGATTGCCCTATTATTCTATCTGTTACAGGCCGCGGTGAGTGTATTGAATGCGGGAAATTTCATACCGGATGGGTATCTGCTTTTGGCGTTTGTCGCGATCAGCTTTCTTATGTGCGCGGTATATGGCGTTGTCTTCAGCAATGTCAGTTATATGAAAAAGGATGCGGAGGCGGCGTTAGTCCGACAGAACGCAGAATATCTTGCTAACCGGCTGTCTGCCCTGCAAAGAGCAGAGGAGGCAAACCGCAGGCTCCGGCATGATATGCGGCATCACATGGAAGCAATCGCGGAATATGCAAAAACAGGCGATACTTCTGCTATCCTTGCCTATATCGGAGAATACGGCACTGAGATTTCGGAAGCGGCGGTGAAGAGATACTCTGAGAACCGGACTATAAACAGCATTCTTTCCGCCTATGCGGGCAAGGCAGGGGAAAGCGGCGTCTCCTTTTCGGTACGCTGTAATGTTCCGAAAGAACTAAAGATAAGAGAGATCGACCTGATTGCCCTTTTGGGGAATCTGCTTGAAAATGCCCTGCATGGATGTCAGGAATCCGGAAAAGAAAAACAATGTATCGAAATTCATATTCGGCGGCAAGACAACAGGATGATCATTGTTTGTGATAACACCTGTTCTGATAAACTGGAACTTTCCGATCGTCTCCCTGCGGGAAAAAGTATCGGTATTTCCAGTATCCTTTCCGTCTGTCAGAAATATGACGGCAATTTGGATTATAAGATAGAGAAGGATGTCTGTTCCGCTTGTGCGGTCTTGAATGTGTAAGAGTGTCAATAGGTCCGTGAAATCTTATTTAACCAAATCTGCCTAAAAACCGACCAAATCTGCCTAAACCACTTTTATAAGTGGTTTTTTTGTTATAGTAAATCAGGCTTTTATGTAAATTAAAAAGACAAATATAAGCAGCTTTACCATATTTGCAGTAAGGAGCAGCAGGGAGGTACATAATAATGGATGAACAAAGAGCATGGATCAGATCAAGGAGAAAGAGAAGGTTACGTATTACAGCAGCCATACTTGCATTCTGTCTGCTGGTGACGACCTATCCGAACATATTGGAGACGATATCCGCCTTTGCGGCGGGAGCGCGCGGCGACGGCGGGGTCATGTCGATAACCGGTTTTGTGGATCTGCCGGAGGAGACAGCCAAGCAGACCGTGCCGGTGGGGACGGATATCTCCGAACTGGAACTTCCTGACACGCTGGAGGCTTATGTGACCGTGGAGGCGGAGGACGACACGGAGGATGACAGGAAGCCCGATGACGGGGATCTGAATAAGGATGATGACGAAGATCCCGACGATTCCGATCAGAATAAAGACGATGAAGAGGAGCCTGACGAAGGTGCGGGCGAAATCGGCGACGGCGGGGAAAACCCCGACGACGGCAATGAGATCGGCGAGGGCGACGAAAGCGGCGGCAGCAACGAAGACGGAAATGGCGGCGATGAGAACACCGGCGATGGCAATGGGAACGGCGCAGACGGCACGGAGAATCCCGGCGACGAAGAGACTTCCGGCGGTAATAATGATGCGGACAGTGAAACAAAGCCCGCGGAAGGAAACAACACAGATACCCAGAGCACAGGCAGCAGCACAGACACAGGTGCTTCGGCAGCAACGGATTCCGCAGCGAATACGATATCTTCCGGTTTTGGCATACAGACCGGTTCCTTTGTCATGCCGGTATATATGTCCGGGAACCCACAGGATGCCTTGACCGTGGATACCCTGACGGACAACACTGATACCACAGGCACGACAGCTACAACAGACGCGCAGACAGACAGCACGACANACGCACAGGAAAAGCGCGTCACCATCGAAAACATCACATGGAAGTCTTCCCCTGCATACGACGGCGATGCGGAAGGCGTCTATACCTTTACGCCCGTTCTGCCTGAGGGCTATGCCCTGTCAGACGGCGTAAGCCTGCCCGAAATTACCGTGACAGTCGTGGCNGACGATACACAGGCGGAGGAACTGCGTGCGCTGATGGAACTGCTGCGTGCACTTCCCGACCCGGAAGAATATCTCACCTATGATGAGGCAGAGGATATTATCACAGAGCATGAGGACATGATCGACGAAGAACAGCTTGCAGAAGCGCGAGAGGCGGCGGACGACTATCTGGACAAATACCCGGATGCAGACACGGACACAGCTTCCGGCGCGGACGGCTACAATACGAAGTCCGGCACCGCTTCCGGTATTCATACTCTCCCCGCGCTCCTTACCCGTCTGGAAGGTCTGGAGCATATCCGTGACACGGTGGCGGACTGTATGGACTTCGACTGCCCTTACCACTATCCGCAGTTTGTGCAGTCGCGTATGGCACAGGATGAAGTGCCGGAGCTCCTTACGCTGGAAGATCTGGTAGAAGATTATGGGGTGGAGGAACCCACAGCTCCGGCAGCGCAGACCTACAGCAGCAGGGCCTTTGCAGCCAATGCCTATGGCGCAGCCACTTACGCCGCACCCAAGCTCCATCCGCAGACATTGATGCTGACAGATGATAATGAGAATAATGCCCACACGGGAACGGCGGATGGGGATATAGATGTTTATATGAGTAAAACTGATAGCTGTCATCCAATTGAAATCAGTTTTACCTTGGACGAGCTTCCCACACAGAGCGCCTATCTGGCAGTCAAGGCGTATGATGTGGACGAGGAGTACGGCGAACATGATTATGTGTATCTCAATGATGATATCTATAAGCCGATGGATTTGTCAGACGGATACGGCAAATCGTATAACAACAACACGATCGGATATCTTACGGGAACAAATAATACATGGAATACTACGGTGCTTGAGATCCCCCTTGAGAAGCTGGTAAAAGGAAAGAATGTCATATCCGTAACCGTTTCTGCGTTTTGTGCAGTGAAAGTGGATTGGATGCAGCTTATACTGGATGGCGGGGCGAACTCCGATATTGAAAAGTTTTCGTTGAAAATAAAAGATACAGTCACAAAGGACGGAAATGTTACGATACGTTCTGACGTGACGGTTAAGCAGAATGGGAATACAAAGTATGCAACGGAATATACGCTGACGCAGGAATCCTCGAGTATTTCGCTGGATGCATACTTTGGCAGCGCGTCGGCATCAGAGACCGTAGGGCTTACCATGCCCCTTGATTCACCCACAGGCGTTTACAGGATCACCGGAATTTTAAAAGATCCTTCTACTGAGATGATCAAAGCAACCGACAGTATCACATTCGGGTTTGTAACGGGAATAGGTGTCGGACCGGTCGTCAGCCATACACTGACGCCGGAAACGTTCACGAATCAGAGTGTGGAGATCCGGGTAAGTGCGGGGCAGATGGATGGCTGTACCAATGTGACAGTTTCCCCGGCGAGCTGGACGGTCGCGGCAAACGGCACATATAACTTTACGGTGAGCTATAAGACGGGAAGCAGCACACACTCCTTTACCTATCCGGTAAAGGTGGATAAGATCGACAGGGTGGCGCCGGTCATTGCTTATACGCCTGTCACTGTGGAGGAGGATACGGCGTATGCAGAGGTGAAGGCGCTGTTCGACGAGGCGCTGTCAGCAACCGATGACAGGAAACTTGCAGAGGAACCTTTTACCTACACGCTTCCGACAGNTATCGCTAACATCCCCGGAACGAAGACGGTTACCGTGACGGAAACTTGCAGNGGAACGCTGCAGGAAATAAGACCACGAAAGCCTGTGACATCATCGTGACGGCGAAGCCCATCAGCCTGACGATAGGAGAACTGAAGGCAGTCACGGGCAGCAAGGACAGCTATGTATTAAAAGCTGTTCTTGACCATACCGGCGCGGATACGATCACGGAGACAGGCTTTGTGTGGGGCGTCATGCAAAGCCCGACCTTAGACGTAAAGAACGGGACTGTCAAGACTTCCACGGTTGTGAAGACCAAGGGAGGAACGCTTTCCGCAAACGCCACAGGACTGTCCTCCGGCGTGGTATACTATGGGCGCGCTTACGCAAAAGTGACTGCAAATGGAAAAACAAGCGTCGTATACAGTGAAAGCAAAACGTTCGGTTTCGGCATACCGGAGTACGGCACCTTCTCGGTGAGCGGCGTCTCCGGCTCTACCTTTACCATCAGCCGCAGCGGCGGCACGGACGGAAAACAGACCGTATACTACCGCACAATAAACGGCTCCGCCATCGGCGGCACCCACTTTAACCATGCGGCGGGCAGCGTTACCTTTGCGGACGGGGAGAGCAGCAAGACGGTGACGGTAACGGAGAAAGGCGTGACCACAGCTTACGGCGGCAGCACGGCGACCAGCTATTCCAATGCGGACAGGACCTACTCTTTTGAGATCTACCGGGTGGACGGCGGCGCACTGATCAACCAGAGCAGCCGTACCAAGACCCGCACCATGACCAAGAGCAGCAGCTATACGATAGACAGGACGATCTATACCACGGAAAAATCAAGGACGGAGGTTGCGGATACATCAGGTAAGAGCGGAAAGAGGATTGCCGATACGACAGGAGGGCAGGGCGGAGCACAGACGAATGTGAGCTTCCTGACCAACCGCTACAAGGAAAAGAATTATAATACCAACAGTTCTTTTTCGACTTATTATACAAATGCCAACCAGAGAGCCTATCTGAATGCCACGGCGGGCGGGTGGTATTACCGCTATGTACTCAAGGCTTATGAGGATGTTGACGGCTATGAGTATGCTTATTTCGGAAAAAAGGCACTACAGGATAAACACTATGATCTTGACGGCAAAAAGAAGGGAGCCGCGATCTCAGGGATAGACGGACAGCTCTGGATGTGCAACTTCCTGCAGAATTACTGGTCGGCCGGAGACACCTATAATTTCCCGGATACCAGGACCGGAGGCGGTGAAGGTTCCCAATATCCATATAACAGTTCCGGCACTACNGTCAGCTATAACNGNNAGACATACGTTAATCTGGGACTTAGCGATACCTGCTATCTTTATTTCGGTGCAACCGGAGCAGACAGCGACGTCTGGTATGTGGACGGTCTGGTCGGCTATGCCCTTGTCTATGATAAGGTGGAGCCGAAATGCATCGGCGTTGCGCCTATGGCGGGCGGCACTTATCTGCCGGGCGATGCGATCACCGTTTCGCTTGTTTTTGACGAGATCGTGGACAGCACAAACAGCGGCGATCTGAGCAAGGTCGCGATCAGCACGAATGTAGGCACGCTGACCTATGCGGGCGGTGCGGATACCAACGTGCTGTACTTTACGGGAACGGTANCATCTTCGGTAAACTTAAGCGGCAGCAGCGCATTGAAAGTCACCGGAATTACGAATAACAGCTATATTAAGGATATGTGTAATCTGGCTGGTACGACGTCTTCGTTTACCAGCAGAAATACCAACATCGATGTAGACACCACAAAACCCACTGTGACCATCACGCCTAAGACAAGCGGCTCCCTGCCAAGACATCAGGCGGCAGTTACGGCGACAGGGGCGGCGTCCGTGCAGTATGCGTGGACGAAGACGACCGACCTGCCCGCCAACGGCTGGCAGACCACGGCAAGCGGCTCCACGCTGACGGAGACCTGCGGCACGGCAGGAGCGACGGAAACCTGGTATCTGCATATATTAGCCACCGCATCGTCGGGGGCTTCCACCCACGAGTATAAGGCGTTTACTTTTATGCAGCCGGGGATCACGGGGCTATCCGTGCGGGAAACAAGCTCTGCCACAAGTGCGGATGTGGCGGATGTATGGAAGACGTCCAAATATATCGTGGTGCAGTATGCGGGCGCGCAGACAAGCGGCGTCACGCTCACTTTCGACGGACCGCAGACTTCCAGCCAGAATATCACCGCTTCGTCCGGCACGAAGTATCTTCAGGTGACGAAGAACGGCGTCTATACAATTACACTAAAAGACAGCTACGGCAACGTGATATCCCGGACCGTAGAGGTGAAGAAAATAGATACGGAAAAGCCCACTGTCACCCTGCGAAGCGGAAGCAGCACGGGGACGGACGCTACATACAATGAACTGACCATAGCCGTATCCCCGAAAGATACCGGAGGCAGCGGCATAGCGAAGGTGGAGTATGCGTGGACAAACACGACCTCTGCGCCCTCATCATGGAGCACACTGACCGCTGCGGCTGACGGCAGCTATCAGGCGGAGTATACCGCCACGGAGACCACGAAGACGGCGAAATATCTCCATGTGCGGGTAACGGACGGCGCGGGAAATGTATCAACTGTGGAGCGTTCCGGTCCTTACCAGATGTTAAAGAAAGCCACGGCAGCGGAACTGCCTACGATCACCGTCACCGGCAATCCCACTGCATGGACAAAGAGCGCCACGCTCACATGGACGGCGAAGGCGGGAACGGGAACTGTGGCTGGCACGATCACAGGCGTCTATACGCCGGATTCCAATACCCCGAAGACGGGAACCACAGGCACCTGCACCGTGACGAAGAACGGAAACTATATGTTCACGGTGATGGATGATAACGGAAATTCCGCTACGGCGGAGGTTCTTGTGACCAAGGTGGACAACGAAGCGCCTGTACTGGACAAACTGACGGTCTCCCCTGCGGGTTATGCGGGGTCAAAGACCGTGACGCTCACAGGCGCGACGGATGACTGNACTGTGGTATTGGATGATAAGGGAAATTACAGCAGTACAAGCGGCAGCGGTATTAAGACACAGGAGTACCGGCGCGACGGCGACAGCGGCTGGACGACTTTTACAGGCAGCAGCATTACTGTGAATAAGACCGGGACTTACAAGGTCAGAATGACCGACAATGTAGGGAACGTGAGCGAAGTATACAGCGTGGAAGTGACGGATATTGACGCGACCGCACCGACATTGACCGTAACAGTCAATGCAACAAGCAAGGTCAGCGGCTGGTATAACGACAGCACGGTACCCGTGACCCTTACCTACAAGGACGAAGCGGGAGAGGAAGGTCCTGCCAGCGGCTTAAAATCGGTGGAGTATGCCTTTACGACGAAGTTTGAGAAACCGACAAGCTTCACAAGCCTCGGCTCCCAGACGGTTGCAAGCGGCAGCGCGGTCATTAACCTGACAGACAACGGCATCTGGTACCTCTACTGTAGGGTGACTGATCAGGCGGGCAACGTGAAGGAAGGCTGGANGCATGGGGNCGGATTTAACACCGNATATATAGCTACGCNCATCNAGAAAGATTCCAATAANGGAAGCGNGACGATCAGCGGACCGGCAGCAAGCCAGCCGGCAGCGTCAGGGCTTAACATGAGCATCAAAGTATCTTACGGTCCTTCCGGCGGTGAGCTGACTGCCACAGGGCAGGATGGTCCCATCGGGACGCTTGCTGAACATGCCGGACCCGGCACAGAGAGCGCAACGGCTTCCTATACCACGACGACCACCGGCACGAACAAGATTTATTTCAAGCCCAACTCATGGGGAACGAAGTATTACTGGACTTACTATGTGCGCAAGGTGACCTTCGACAGTCAGGGCGGCAGCACGGTTGCAGACCAGCTTGTGTGGACGAAACAGGCAAGTACATCCACCAGTACATCGGTGGATTGTAAGCTGACAGAGCCTGCCAACCCCACCCGCACAGGCTATGAATTCGGCGGCTGGTACACCGACGCGGCGTGTACGAAAGCATTTGACTTTGCCAACCAGACACAGATACGCACCGACACGACGCTCTATGCGAAGTGGACGGCGATTGTCTATAATGTGGAGTATCATCTGATGGTGCCGCAGAAGAAAGAGTATGACCCAATATGGGGTAATGAGGATTTGTATCAGGAGACGGCATACGAGGCGGATGAGGACTATAAAAGCTACACCTACGGACAGAATATGACCCTGCCCATGCCGACACTTCCCGACGGTGTGAAAGGCTTTTCTTTCGATGGCTGGTATACAAATGAAAACTACACAGGCACGCGGTATACCTCGATCCCGAAGACGGCGGCAGCGGATATGACGTACTATGCAAGGTGGCTGGATATACAGGCGCCAGAGTATCTGAAAAGTACTAAGTCTAATGCTAATTATCGGACAATTAATGGTGTAGATTGGTATAGGGGTATATTATCTTATGCAGTCACTTGGCATGACGACGGAGATTATGACAAATATGAGATTTTGCGAGAAGGTCAGAGCTTAGGAAAAAAATCATTTGAGCAAACTGCTTGGCAAAAGATGGAAACAAATATCAAGCTGTATGCCGCTTATAATGGTGAAATCTGGACACGAGGTAAGATGACAGGTCTTATAGAAGGAGACCATATTTATCAGTACCGAGCGTGGGATAAAGCCGGTAATATGTCGGAAAGAACGGAGCGGATAAGGCTCGACATGACCTTGCCCACGTATGGCAATATTACCTACAGCACAGAGCCGGTTATAAAATACACAAACGGCAGTTACATTGTAGATACGGCAAATAATGGTGCGGGCTATGATGATATAAAGGTTTTCGGGGAAGTCCCGACTATCAGCATTCCGGTACAGGATAAGCCGGGTGAGGGAGTAAACGTATCCAGCGGACTTTGGAAGCTAACGTATAAGAAGACCACGCTAACAGCGGCTGCTGGAGAACAGGACGGCGAGCCGGAGACAGTGACGGTGAATCTGTTAGGACAGGGCGAGGACGGCACAGTCAAAATCACACTGCCTGATAACTGGCGCGGCAAGATCACTGACATTACCCTCTATGATCAGGCGGGCAATACGGCGTCGGTGGGTGATATCGGGGAAGTGCTTGTGGATACTGAGCCGCCGACAATCAGACAAACCTCGAATGGAAAGATTTATCTGGGTGATGATAAAACCAACAGTACATCCGGGGACAATAACTATCGTGAACCATTGGAAGATAAGTGGTATACAACGGATTACCTGAATGAGAATAACATTACCAGAATTTGGGGGAGTATTATCGATAATTTTAATATTTCGTCTTATCGCTGGCTAATAAACGGAAAAGAGATTAAAAAGACGTCTTATTCGTCGGGGACAGCACAATATGCTGTCTATATAGATAATTTAGCTACCTACACAGGCGTGAACACCGTTACGCTGGAGGTTACGGATAAAGCCGGTCATGTTACGACAGAGAGTGTGACCATCAAGATCAAAGGTCCCGAAGGGAGTAAAGTAGCAGAGCAGACCCCGGCGGCCGTCTGCGACTACCCGGCGGACGCGATCGCGCACCTTGCGCCGAATACACAGTATGCACTTACAGTGGAAGGCACGACCTACAACGTAACTACGGACGGACAGGGCATGATTCCTTTTGAACTGCCGATTTCAGGAGGTGGTACGAAAGACCTCTGCGGCAAGACCGTCTCAATCGTGAAGAAAGGTGACGGCACAAATACGGAGGATTCTGCGGCGCAGGAGCTTACGATCAATGCGCGCCCGGATCCGTTAGCGGATAATAAAGCGACAGTGATACCGGAGCTTCTGCAGGACGCAGATGACGCGCAGATCAATATGACGATCGATTCGGGGAACAGCTATACATGGGAGTACAGCACCGATGGTGGGAAGAACTGGAAAGAGGTGCCGGAAAACGGCACTATCACGAACCTGCCAAAAGGCGATATCCTGCTTCGGGCAAAGGCAAAGGCGAATACCTCAGACAGTGCGAATGACGGCAACCCTCACGGAAAGCAGAGTACAAAGACCATTAACCCCGGAACCGGTACGATCACGGTGCAGTATGCTCTAAACTATGGAGGAGGAAGTACGGATGTCCATACCACCCAGGCAGACTACGGCTATAAGAGTACACTGAAGAAACCCTCGAATCCTTCAAGATCGGGCTATGAATTCATGGGCTGGTATCAGTCTGCATCCGATTATCAGCCGGGCGGCAGTACAGACAAGGCATGGCGTTTTGCGGGTACGGAGAATGCACAGATCGTCGGGGAACTCCTCGGCACCGACAGGACAGAGTATGAAAAACATTATGATACGGCAAGCAAAATTTATACAGTCACCCTATATGCCGGATGGCGGGAGAACGTTGCGCCCACACTTACCCCTGTGCTGAAGGATGGCAGTAACAATACGCTTACGGATACAAGTAAGTGGTATCCGGATCTTTCGATCAACCTGACGTATTCCGACAACGTGGGTATAACGAAGCTGTATGTCAAGAAGGACAGCGGCTCCTATACAGAACTTACCGGAAACGGCATTGGCAATGGCGCGGCTAACCAATCATATACATATAAATATGAAGATATAGAAGAAGGGACACACACCTACACCTTTAAGGCGGTGGACGCCGCAGGCAATTCGACCGAAAAAACCGTGACCGCAAAGCTGGATAAGACTGCGCCTGTATTTGGCGAAGCTGCTTTCAACGACGGTTACAAGCACCTCTGGGACTGGATCATCAGAAAGGAAAGCCTGATCATCACGATTCCCGTGACGGAGGGCAGCAGCGGCATTGCCGATAATGGCGTGGTGTATACACTCACTCCGGCAAGCGGCACAGCTACCACGGGAACCGCCACGATGAGCGGCAGCGCGTCCGCCGGTTACACGGCGAAGATCACCATCCCGGCGACCTTTAAGGGCAAAGTGGAGATCAAAGCCACGGACAACGCCGGAAACGGACCGATTACCATGCAGATTGGTGCGGATGGCACCGGTATAGAAGGCGTGATCGTGGAGAGCAGCGCGCCGGTAGTCACCGTCAAGGCTGACCGCGGTGTAAACGACACGATGGCAACGGCTTCTTCTGCGGTAAACGGCGTGGCTGTGAATACACAGAACTATTACAATTCCGCGCCCGCACTTTTTGTGACGGTAAAAGATCAAGACTTAGACGGCGGAGAGACTGCGGCGGGACTGGCTTCCATTTCATGGAGGATCGGTGACGGCGTAGCGAACCCGGTGGGCGCAGATTACCTCGGCGCTGCAGAGCAGAAACCTCTGACCACACACAGCTTTACCATCGGCGGACTGGAGGGCAGTACAGGTACGGTCACTGTGACCATTACAGCCACAGACCAGGCAGGCAACGAGACGGAGTATGCGGTAACGCTCCACATCAAAGGGAAAATGCCGCTTCCGGCACCCAATGTCGATTATATCAATGAGAAACTGACAGGACTGACAGCGAACGCAGAATACAACATCGGCGGCGAGGATGTCAGTGCAGAGGCGGACGGCAGCATTGCAATAAAAGAAACGTGGTTTGGCTCCGACCTTTCCATCTACAGACCGACAGATAACGCTGCGACCACTCTGGACAGTGATGATGTGCAGATCACGCTCAATGCACGCCCGGATGCTCCCGGTGTGACAAAGACCGATGAGACGATCAAAGGGAAGCAGGACGGCAAGATCCATAATCTCGACACGACGATGGAGTACAGCAAAGACGGCGGCAAGACATGGACATCGGTGCAGACAGGCAATCTCACGGGCGGCGTGATGGAAAACCTTCCGGCGGGTGAGATCCTTGTGCGCGTAAAAGCAAGGGCAAACAGCACGGGTGCAAATGACGGTGCGCCCCACGGACAGCATATTTTGGCACAGATCGAAGAAGGAACACCGCTGACCGTTACTTTTGACACAAACGGCGGCAGTGACCTTGCACCCATAACGGGACTTTCATGGAACGATACCGTTACCAGACCGAAAGACCCGGTGAAGGAGGGCTATGCCGTTGCGGGATGGTATCAGGAGACAGAATTAAATAACGAATGGTATTTTAAGGGAGATGCGAATGCCAGCGTCATGAAAGACGGGAACGGCATTACCGTAGACAATCCCGGTATCACCCTCTACGCGAAGTGGACGGACAACGAAAGNCCGGCGCTCACCGCCCAGCTCACAGACAGCGCAAGGGCGGCAGTGAGNGAAAANGAGTGGTACAACAGCCTTGCAGTCGTACTGACATATTCCGATAATGAGGAAGTGACGAAACTGTATGTCAAAAAGGACGACGGCGCGTACACGGAGCTGGCGTCAGCAGNCAGCGGAAGCGGAATAGACGGCAGCACGGAAAATGGTAAAGATGCGGGTGGAAATGCGCGGTATCAGTATATTTATAATGATTTAACGGAAGGNGAACACACNTATACNTTCAANGCGGTNGACGCNGCAGGCANGGAGACNGAAGCGAAGCTGACCGCAAAGCTGGATATGACAGGACCGNCGTTTGGCGAAGCGTCNTATGAGGAGGGATATAAGAACCTCTGGAACTGGATCATTAAGAAAAACAGCTTGAACATCACGNTCCCCGTGACAGAGAANCTCAGCGGCGTGGATACCGTGGAATATATCCTGACCCCCGCAAAAGATACAGCAGACGGCGGTGCGGACAGCGGCGCAGGGGATGATACGGGNAGTACGGCGGACAGTGGTGCAGGCATTATTACGGGAACCGCAACGGTGGAGAAGGCTTCTGACCAAANTGCGGACTACGTGGCGACGATCAGTATTGACCCCGATTTCAAGGGCACAGTGAAGATCACAGGCAGCGATAAAGCCGGAAACATGGCGGNTGAAAAGACCATCGGTANGGACGGNAATGGAGTAAAAGGCGTGATCGTGGAAGATAACGCACCGCAGATCACCGTTCTGGCTGACCGCCTGCCCTCGGAGGCGACGGCAACTAAGCCTGACGGCACCATACTTTCAGATGCCCTTTACGATAANGCGCCGGGGCTTGTGGTGCTGCTTACCGATGACGGGGATGGAGACGGCAGCGTGATCGCTTCCGGATTGGCATCCGTGNAATACAAGNTCGGCAGCAGTGCGGAAAAGACGGTGGCTAAAGATTATAACACCGCGATCGTCACACAGGATACGTTTACCATTCCGGACACGGAGACACAGGCGGCNGCGGGGGCAGCAAGCGTTACCGTTACCATAACGGCTGTTGATCAGGCGGGCAATACCGCCGAGGAGACCGTGACGATCAAGTTAAAGAGCAGAGAAAAGACACCGGAAACAGNAATCGGCTATGTNGCGGAGNCACTGACCGGACTGAAAGCAGATACAGTATATATCATCAACGACGCCGGATACCAGAGCGATGCAAAAGGGACGATCACCATAGAGGGAGGCTGGATGCCTGAAACGCTGACCATTGTGCAGCAGGGCAATGGCAGTACCACCGTAAACAGCGAGGAGCAGACACTGAACATACCGGCACGTCCGGAGGCACCTTCGGGGAGCGCAGGAAACGCAAGCTATCCCGGCGCAGAGGACGGCACGATCACCCTGACGGCACCGGCAGCCGGAGCCACCTATGAGATATCGGCGGACGGCGGCGAGACATGGAAGGACGCTGTCTTTACCGGCACCCAGATCACGGGACTGGCTGCGGGAGACTATCAGATACGCGTAAAGGCTGTGGAAGGGAAGAACTTTAAGAGCGATCCGACGGCAGTGACCGTGGAGGAGACACCGGCAACGCCTTATCCGACCCCGGAGGCACGGATCGATTACAGAAATGAGACACTGACGGGGCTTGTACCGGGTGCGGTGTATGAACTGCGCTACGGCGTAGAGGTGAAAGAAGAAACNGGAGAGGAAGAAGAAGACAAAGAGGACGACGTAGAAGTAGAACCGACCGTGGTAACTATCGAAGCGGGCGAAGACGGAACCATAGAGATAGATGAGAAATGGATGGGTGAGACGTTCTTCTACATCGTAAGGAAAGGCAACGATAAGGATAAGTCCGACAGCGAGGCAGAGCTGCTGCCGATCCCTGTAAGACCGGAGCCGCCGACACCCACAGGCGTTGACGTAGACCCGGCTAACCCGACCGAGCTTGCGAAGCTGAAAGATCTGAAGCCGAATACCGCATATGATGTGTCCTCGGACGGCGGCGAGACGTGGGAGACGANGACNANCGATGNANNCGGCGTGATCAAAGGACTGGATGCGCCNGANACCTATGTGGTGCGCGTGAGNGCTACCGACAGCAGTTTTGCCAGCAAGCCAAGCGGCGATGTGGAGGTGGACAGCTTCCAGCTGACCGTGACCTTCATGGCAAACGGTAAGAAACATCAGGAAGTAAAGGTGTATTATGGAAAGAAACTGNCACCGGTTCCGACCGTACCGTCCAAGAAGGACGATAAGGGACGGCCGCTTGCGGGCGAGTGGTGTAAGGATGNAGACGGAAATGANCCCNTTGATTTCTACANNGCAAAGATCACAGAGGATATGACCGTATACGCCTGCTACAGCGAAGGNCGTCTGGTGACCTTAAAGACCGGCGCAGGCTACAAACTGACCGCNGAGGAAGGCAGCGTAAGCCCNGTGAAATTGGGCGGCAGCTTTACCTTCAAGTTCACACTGGCGGAAGGNTANGAGAAGACCGATAAATTTGCCGTGAAAGTAAACGGCGTTGCGGTNGAACTGACAGCGGACGATACCTATACCATTACGAATATCACGGAAGACCAGACCGTGACGGTGGAGGGCGTAAAGAAGAAAGCCGGAAGCGGCAAACCGGGTGGCGGCACAAAGCCCGGCGGCGATACAGATCCCGATGACGGCACAAAGCCCGGCGGCGATACAGATCCCGGCGATGGCTCGAACCCCGGCGGCGATACAGATCCCGGTGACGGCACACCGCCTACGGACAACACACCGCCTGCAGGTGACAAAAAACCGGGCAATACGGACGATACGAAGCCGGGCGACGACAAGAAACCGGGAGATACGGATGATAAGAGGCCGGGCGATGACACAAAACCGGGTGACGACAAGAAGCCTGGTGACGATACGAAACCAGACGATGGCACGAAACCCGGTGATGATAAGAAACCCGGAGATGGCACAAGCCCCGAAGACGGTGTGCCACCGATCGGTGATGATGTGCCGATCATACCTGTAATCATAAAGGACGGAAAGATCGTCATAGATGGCGGAAACATCACAGGCGGTGGAAATATCATAGGCGGTGGGAACACCACAGATGGCAGCAATACCGGAGATGGCGGAGGCATTACCACAGGAAACCTGCCGGGTATGGCAGGCGCAGGTTCTGATTCGGCAAACGGAACGACAGGTGAAAGCACGGTAAGTACCATGCTGAAAATAGGAGACGGCGCGGTCATCGTCACGGTGGTATGTAATGGAAACTGTATGGCAGGCGTTGCAGATACCGTAGCAGTGGCAAATGCGGCGCTGACACCGGAGCAGATACAGCTTATAAGCGACGGTAGGACCATAGAGATCAGAATAGAAGTGACGGACATTTCAGAGAATGTACCGCCGCAGGATAAGGAAGTGATAGAAGACGCAGTAGAGGCAAACCGGGATGAACTTACAGGACTTGTGCCCGGTATGTATATGGATATTTCCCTATTTATCAGATTAGGCATGGGCGAATGGAATGCCGTTACCTCTACAGAGGAACCGTTTGATATCATCATCGGGCTTCCGGAAAAGTTGCAGGAGGAGGGCAGAGAGTTTTATATCATCCGCTCCCATGAGGGGGAATATACCCTTTTAAACGATATGGACAGCGCTCCGGAAACCGTTACCATCAGCACGGATCTGTTCTCTGTATACGCTATAGCATTTAGGCAGACAGATACGGATGTTACGCAGGGCGGAAATACGAAATGCGGACTGTGCCATATCTGCCCGACCTTCTTAGGAATATGCTGCTTTATCTGGCTGGCGGTCATAGCGGCTGTTATTATAGTGGTTGTGATCGTGATCCTGAGAAGAAAAAAGGAAACGGATAAAGCGAAAGAATAAGAAGAACAGCGGCAGAGGACTAATTAATATATACGGAATAATAAGAAAACCAATAGCTCCACACGGGATTCTATTGGTTTTTCTTATTAGATAAATAGAAGAATACGGGGGAATGATAAATATGGTAAACGAGGTTGAGTTTAAAAAAGCTAATAACTATTCGTTGAAATGTATGCGCGTCGCATTTATTGTCTTGGTCATAGCATGGATTTTGAATGTGCTGCACATCTTTATAGTGGATCAGACCATTATGAACAGCGCTCTCATTGGTGTCGCTATATTTTTGGTGCTGGGACATGCCGCTAAATATGTAATTGGTTTTGAGAAGGCGGCAGCCAACTACATCATGCTTTTTTTGCTGGTGGCTATGATTTCCTTTGCCAATATGGAACTGGCTTATCATGCATCCCTCTTTATGATTTTTCCTATGGTAACTTCCATCGTCTATACTGAGAAAAAGTATAAAACCTTTACTTTTGTATTGACCATTGGTGGTTTCTTCCTCTCTGTTGCCGGCGGATATTATTGGGGACTGTGTGATGCCAACACATTACTTTTGACTACTACAACCTCAGCCAAAGAAGCAGAAAAACTTTTTGCAGATACTCTTACCATTAATACGAATATTGTAAATATTATTTTGTTCTTTGTATTTCCCAGAATCATGGCACTGGTGGCATTTAATGCTGTCCTAAATTACATCAAAAACACCCTTTTGGAAAAGACTCAAAAAGAGCAGGAAGGCATGCAGATGGCTGAACTTCTCAAAAAATGTGAATCTGCCTCTGAGGAACTGGTTACTATGGTGGGAGATGTGGAAGAAAATCTGGAGAACTCAAGACGTGCCAATGAACAGATTGTTTCTTCTGCCCGTGATACATCAGCAGATTGTGATGAAAGCCGTAATCAGGTGGTGCGTATTCAGGAAAGTGTCTCGGAGATGTCAGAGGCTATCGATGGTATTTATCTAAATACCAAAGAAATGTTCAAGATATCAGAGGATGTTACCAACCATACTTTAGGATTTGTCAAGACGATGGATGTGGCAGTGGATTCCATGCATCAGATTAAAGAAACGGCAAACCAGACAGGTGCATCTATCAATCAGTTGGAGAATGAATTCGATGAGATCACTAATTTTGTGGGACAGATTTCCGGAATTTCTGCACAGACCAATCTTTTGGCTTTAAATGCGAGCATTGAAGCGGCACGAGCCGGAGAACAGGGCAGAGGCTTTGCAGTTGTGGCGGGTAATGTACAGCAGTTGGCTGAACAGTCCAAAGTAGCAAGTAATTCCATTCAGGAACTGGTACCCAAGATTCTGGCCAAGTTAGATGGAGTAAAATCTATCAATGAGCAGAATCGTTTATCTGTTGAGGCGGGAATTGACAAGATCTTAGAGGCAAAAGTCAAAGCCGAATCTTTAGGGGACATGCAGAAGAATTCCATAACCATGACTGAACAGATCGTAGAGCGCAGCGACAAAACCAGGTCGTATAGTGAACAGGTACGCGATATGGCTCTTTCTCTGGATGAAATTGTTTCAAACTTTAAGAGCAGGGCTGATGAGATTGTAGATGATGCCAACAATGAAGGAGAAATCACGGGTCTGACCGAAGAGTCCTTTGCAAGGGTAAAAGGTATTGCAGAGGAATTGCTGACCTTGTCTCATGCATCCATATAACATTGTATTAGGTGATTGCGAAACAAGTTCGCAATCAACAATCCGGAATTAGAGTATCAACTAAAAGTTTATAAAAATAAACTAGCTTCTTTGGGCATCCCGTCTGAAGAATATGAAATGTAATAATTGAATAGTAACAGTAACTTCAGGTGCATGATAAAATAGAAAATCAATATCATGCACCTTTTGTGTTTTACTTTTTTGATATTGATGTATACATTACAGCAACCACTTACGTCAAAAAAAGGGCAGAGAAGTATTGGCGCGATTTTTTGAAGCAAATGAAACGGATTATTGAATTGAAATCTAAGAAAAGATTGCGTATAATTTTGTTAGTTTGTCATTATATGGATAATTATATGTGAAGGGAACAAACTATGAGAATAATTAAAAAAATAAAAAAGACCATTAAAGAGGTTCTTCATCCGTCCTTTGAATCTCTTATGAATGAGTTCGCCATCGTGGAGGACTCGTCTGCTGTGAATGAGGAGCGTCTGGAACACTTTAGGGTCATGGTCGAACAGAGAAAGGCGGATGAGGCGCGTATAAAAGGCTCCGGAGGAGAAGAAACTACAGAAGGAAGCGGGCAAAATTACAGTGTGGATAATTTTTCTTGAGCTTTTTTCATAAAATTTCTTTTCGTAATTCACGAGATGTGATATAGTATAAGAGAATATGGAATAAGGAGCAGATGATAATGGCACAAAGTGATGCCGAACAGGAAGCCGAGCTGGCGAAGCGTAAGCGCATCCGGCGGTTAAGAAATCTGATCATCTTTGTTCCGCTTTCCACGATATTGGTATTGCTGATTACCTGCATTTTTCTGGGAATCAGCCTATACATTACGAAGAAAGAGCTACAAGAGGCAAAATCGGCAATCGCGGCGGCTGGCGGGACTCAGACGGTGAGTGTTGACAATACACAGGCATCCGGGGATCCGCTGTTATACACGACCATCGGGGTGGACGAGTTTGAGAGAACAGGGATTGACGGCGAAGATCAGTCAGAGGAGGATACGAATGTCCGTAAGGTGTATCTGACTTTTGATGACGGTCCGAGCAGCAACACAAATCGGATTCTGGATATATTGGCTGAATATGATGTGAAGGCAACCTTTTTTGTAGTCGGGAAAGAGGAAGAAGAATATCAGGCGTTATATAAGAGAATCGTGGATGAGGGTCACACGCTGGCGATGCATTCCTACAGCCACAAATACAATGAGATCTATCAGTCACTGGAAAGTTACAGCGCTGATTTAAGCAAATTGCAGGAATTTCTGTATGACACTACGGGTGTGTGGTGCAGGTACTGCAGATTTCCCGGTGGGAGCAGTAATACGGTAAGCCGTGTGGACATGCATGAGTTGATCGCGTATCTGGACGAGCAGGATATGTCATATTTTGACTGGAACATCTCTTCCGGCGATGCGATGAGTTCGTCCCTCAGTCCGGAGGAAATCATCAGAAACTGTACCGCTAAGTTGAAGAATTATGATGAGGCGATTATACTAATGCATGATGCCGCGGAGAAAAATTCGACGGTGCGGGCGCTGCCTGAGCTGATTGAGACGATTCAATCCATGGAAGATACGAAGATCCTTCCGATCACGGATGATACGGAGCGGATTCATCATATAAGCAATGACTAAAGAATGGAGGATGTGAGAATGGGTTTTTTCTCAGATTTGAAGGAAGACTTATCACAGGCTGTAAATGAGCTGATGCCGGAGGAAGCCTTAGAAGCTGCGATGGCGGGAAGCACAGAGACAGAAGATACGTCGCCCGACGAATTACTTACAAATGAGGCGCTGACAAAGGATGAGACGATAGATTCCGTAGATTTAATCAGCATGCTGGATAAATTGGAGGATCTGGATACGGCAAATGATGCGTTGGAAGAGGAAGTTTTACCCGAGAGTATGTCAGAAGACTTGGCAGCGCTGCTCGAGCCGGAACCGGCAGCTGAGGAAGAGACAGTCTTAGCGGCGGAGCCGGAGACGGTTACAGAGCCGGAAGAGGAGATAACGCCGGAACCCGAGATAGTTACGGAGCCGGAAGAGGAGATCGTACCGGAAGAGATTGCGGTACCGGAGACAGAGGTTACGAAAGAGCCTGAGGCAGAAGCAGTCATGGAAGCTGAACTGGCCGGGGAACCCGAAGCACAGTCAGATAATACAATAGCAGGATTAAGTGGAGAGGAAGAGGAGAATATGGACGCACAGACACAAACACAGGAGCAGACACAAACACAGACACAGGAGCCGATCAACCGCGTAGCAGTTGACGAGACCGCAGTAGTGACGGAGGGAATGACCATAACGGGTGATATTGTATCAGCAGGTTCTATGGAACTGATCGGTACCGTTAATGGTAATCTGGACATCTACGGCAAACTGAATATCACGGGTACGATTCAGGGTGACTCCAAGGCAGCGGAAATCTACGCTGAGGGCGCTAAGATCACGGGTGAGGTTCACAGTCAGGGCAGCGTGAAGATCGGGCAGAGCTCTGTAGTGATCGGTAATATCGCTGCAGCCAGCGCAGTTATCGCAGGCGCGGTGAAAGGTGACATCGATGTACAGGGACCGGTTATTTTAGACACTACGGCAATCGTTATGGGTAATATTAAATCCAAATCCGTACAGATTAACAACGGTGCAGTAATAGAGGGATTATGTTCCCAGTGCTATGCCGATGTGAATCCGACATCCTTCTTTGAGGAATTCAAGAAAAGAAAATAAGACTTGTAGCTTCTATTAACACAGAGCAGGAGAAAAAGGAATATGCGGCGTATACTGTTGAAATTGAGTGGAGAGGCATTGGCTGGCGATAAGAGGACCGGATTCGATGAGGAGACGGTGCGTGGCGTGGCTGTGCAGGTCAAGGAACTGGTAGATGACGGGATTCAGGTGGGAATTGTGATCGGCGGCGGGAATTTCTGGCGCGGTCGTTCCAGTGAAAATATTGACAGAACGAAAGCAGACCAGATCGGAATGTTAGCAACGATCATGAACTGCATCTATGTATCCGAGATATTCCGTTCAACGGGCATGATGACGAGTATTCTTACGCCTTTCGAGTGCGGCTCCTTTACAAAGCTGTTTTCTAAGGACAGGGCAAATAAATATTTTGAAAAAAATATGGTTGTCTTCTTTGCAGGCGGAACCGGACATCCCTATTTTTCAACCGATACGGGGGTGGTACTTCGCGCGATTGAGGTAGAGGCGGATGTCATACTGTTAGCCAAAGCGGTGGACGGTGTCTATGACAGTGATCCGCGGAGCGATCCGGCAGCAAAGAAATACACCGAAGTCTCGATTGAAGAGGTCATTGAGAAAAATCTGCAGGTAGTGGATATGACCGCTTCTATTCTGGCAAGAGATAATAAGATGCCGATGTGGGTATTCGGACTTAACGAAGAGAACAGTATTGTAAATACGATAAAGGGTCAGTTTAACGGCACTAAGGTGACCGTATAAGCAGGGCAGGATTCGGCACAGGCGCATCGCTTCGGTTCGCTGCCCGCCGAAATAAAAGCTGGAGGATTACAGTATGGATGCAAGATTAAAACCTTATGAGGAGAAGATGCAGAAGGCATATGACTTCCTAGAGACAGATCTCGGGGCAATCCGGGCAGGACGCGCCAACCCGCATGTTCTTGACAAGATCAGGGTAGACTATTACGGCACACCCACGCCGATTCAGCAGGTAGGTAATATCACGGTTCCGGAGCCCCGGGTTATTCAGATTGCGCCTTGGGAGAAAACACTGATCAAAGATATTGAGAAGGCGATCATGATGTCCGATGTGGGCATCACGCCGTCCAACGACGGTTCGTTGATCCGTCTGGTATTTCCGGAGCTGACAGAGGAACGCCGTAAGGAATTAGTGAAGGATGTCAAGAAGCGCGGCGAGGAGAGCAAGGTTGCGATCCGCAATGCGAGGCGTGACGGCAACGACGCTTTGAAGAAATTAGCCAAAACAGAGGTCTCCGAGGACGAGATCAAGGAACTGGAGGATAAACTCCAGAAACTGACCGATAAGTTTATCAAGGATCTCGATAAGCTGGTGGAAGAGAAATCCAAAGAAATACTTACAGTATAGCAGTTATATAACGAGGCGGAATATGCCTCAAATACAGACAGAGTATAGAGAGGGGCTTACAGAATGAGGATATCTGTTCTGTTGTCCCTTCTTTCTTATTCTATAGGATGAAGTGGGGGAAAAAGCATGGAGATTCCGAATCATGTAGCGATCATCTTAGACGGTAACGGCAGGTGGGCTAAGAGCAAGGGAATGCCGCGCAATTACGGACACGTACAGGGCGCCAAGACGGTGGAGGTGATCTGTGAAGAAGCATATCGCATGGGGATACAGTACCTGACGGTGTATGCTTTCAGCACGGAAAACTGGAACAGACCGCAGGACGAGGTGAATGCCCTGATGGGTCTTTTGCGCAATTATATGAAAACCTGTCTCAAGACGGCAGCAAAAAATAACATGTGTGTTCGAATCATCGGTGAGAAGAGCAGACTGGATGAGGATATCAGAAGGCGGATGGAAGAGCTGGAGCAGGCGACTAAGGATAATACCGGTCTGCATTTCCAGATCGCCATTAATTACGGCGGCAGGGATGAGATCGTCCGTGCTGTGCGGCGTCTGGCGGATAGTGTGGCATCCGGGAGCATGAAAGCGGAAGATATTACGGAGCAGACGATCAGTGATCAGTTAGATACGCATGATCTGCCGGAGCCG
Organism: Lachnospiraceae bacterium; assembly: GCA_014804605.1. Taxonomy (GTDB): domain Bacteria; phylum Bacillota; class Clostridia; order Lachnospirales; family Lachnospiraceae; genus UBA3282. The sequence goes on from JAAUZM010000005.1 coordinate 275,242, forward strand.
GATCTGCTGATCCGTACATGCAATGAGCAGCGCATATCTAACTTCCTGTTATGGCAGCTTGCCTATACGGAACTGTATTTTACCCCCGTGGCATGGCCGGATTTCTCCAAAGAAGAATTAGTAAAGGCGATTGAGGCATATAATAAGAGAGACAGACGATACGGTCTGGTCAAGGACGAGTAGGGAGGAGCAGGGCATGTTTGTTACGAGACTTATAAGCGGTATCTCATTAGTGATTATTGCACTTGTGACGATTCTTGCAGGAAACGGTGTGCTGGCGGTTACACTTTGCCTTATTTCTCTGATCGCTTACCGCGAATTGACTAAGGCATGCAATATACATACGGAAGATCGGAAATGGAACGCGCTCGAGCTGGCGGGTATGGCACTCACGGCGGCATATTATGTATCGTTATTTATTACGCTGTATCGCGCGAACGAGAACGGAGACGGGGTCGAGGTGGTATATCCGGTGGTAATGATTGCAGTGGTTATCGGATTAATACTGTTTCTGTTTATCTATGTGTTTGCGTTTCCGCGCTATCAGGCTCCGCAGGTTATGGCCGCTATGTTTTCGTGGCTGTATGCACCGGTGCTTCTTTCTTTTATCTATCTGATCAGGGAGGGATTTTCCGACGGCAATTATCTTGTATGGTTTGTTTTCCTATGTTCGTGGGGAAGCGATACATGCGCCTATGCGGTGGGCGTGTTGATTGGCAAGCACAAGATGACTCCGAAGCTGAGTCCGAAGAAATCTGTGGAAGGCGCGGTCGGCGGTGTGCTGGGTGCTGCGCTCTTGTTCGTAATCTACACACATTTTGTCATTAATATGTATACAAGTGTTTCATTGCCGTTACTTATGGCGGCGTTTTTGGGCGCGGCAGGCGCGCTGGTTTCCATGGTGGGCGATCTGGCAGCCTCTGCGATCAAGAGAGATCATGACATTAAAGATTACGGCAAGCTGATTCCGGGACATGGCGGCATTATGGATCGATTTGACAGTGTGATTATCGCGGCACCGCTTATTTTTATCGGGTTAGTCATTATCGGCAGTCTGAGCGGGGCTGTCTTGTAACAGCCGGGTTCGCAGACGGAGTAAGAACGGAGATTAATATATGAAAAAGATAGCAATACTGGGTTCTACCGGTTCTATTGGGACACAGACCTTAGAGATCGTGAGAAAAGAAGCAGATCTGGAGGTGGCTGCGCTGGCGGCGGGAACTAATGTAGAATTGATGGAGAAGCAGGTGAGAGAGTTTAGACCATCGCTTGTGGCAATGTGGACCGAGGAGGCGGCGGGAGATCTGCGGGAGCGGCTGTCGGATCTGCCGGTGCGGGTGGCCTGTGGGATGGAAGGGCTGCTGGAAGTGGCGGTTTGTGAAGAATCAGAAGTATTGGTGACGGCGATTGTGGGAATGATCGGAATAAGGCCTACCATTGCGGCCATTGAGCAGGGTAAGACGATCGCACTGGCAAATAAGGAAACGTTAGTGACAGCGGGGCATATTATTATGCCGCTGGCGGAGCGGATGGGAGTTCCCATTCTACCCGTGGACAGCGAACACAGCGCGATCTTTCAGTCCATGCACGGCGAGAACAGGGCACGGATCAGTAAGATCCTTCTGACGGCTTCCGGCGGGCCTTTCCGCGGTAAGAAGAGGGAAGAGTTATCTTCCATGACAGTGGAGGATGCCCTGAAGCACCCCAACTGGTCTATGGGCAAAAAGGTTACCATCGATTCGGCTTCTCTTGTAAACAAGGGGCTGGAAGTGATGGAGGCAAGGTGGCTCTTTGACGTGGAGCTGGATCAGATTCAAGTCGTGGTGCATCCGCAGAGCATTATCCACTCGGCGGTAGAATATGTGGATGGCGGGATCATGGCGCAGCTCGGTATGCCGGATATGAAACTGCCGATTCAGTATGCGCTCTTTTATCCGGACAGAAGGCCGATGGATACTGAGAGAGTGGATTTCTTCCGGCTAAAACAGCTTACCTTCGAGGAGCCGGACACGGATACGTTCAGAGGACTGGCGCTTGCGTATCAGGCGGCAAGACGGGGCGGTACACTGCCCACGGTGTTTAATGCGGCAAATGAAAAAGCAGTGGCGCTCTTCTTACAGAAGAAGATATCATTCTTGCAGATACCTGAGCTGATCGAAGGATCGATGGAGAATCATCGTGTAGTCGATGATCCGACGGTAGAGCAGATTCTGGAAGCGGAATCGGNAACGTATGAATATATTANGCAGAAATATGGGGAGCGGTAGATTGCGTCATCGCATGAGAATGCTCCGGCATGGAGGATTATATTGATCAGGACAATTATTCTATTTCTTATTATTTTCGGGATCGTGGTGATTTCCCATGAGTTTGGACACTTTATTATCGCCAGAAAGAACGGCATACGGGTTCTTGAATTTTCGGTGGGTATGGGTCCCACACTCCTTTCTTATACCAAAAACGGAGTCAAATATTCTTTGAAACTGCTTCCCATCGGCGGTGCATGCATGTTTGACGGTGAAGACGGTATCGCTGCTTCGGATGAGGCAGAAGAACCGGGAGGATTGTTTCGCCGGTCAACTGGGGAAACGAGGGAAACACCGCGGGAGGAGGCATTTGATCCAGCCAGAGTGTGCGACGGGATTGCCTTTAATGAGGCAGGGGTTTGGAAGCGCATTGCCGCCGTTTTTGCCGGTCCGTTCTTTAACTTTATTCTGGCATTTGTAGTTGCGGTAATACTGACGGCTTTCTCNGGNGCCGATCTACCGNTGATCGGACAGATCTCCGAACAGTCTGCGGCCGAGCGGGCGGGACTGCGGGCAGGGGATGTGATCACACAGATCAATCATGAGAAGATACATTTNTATCGGGAAGTCATGGTGATCTCGTCCATGAATAAGGGAGAAACGCTGGAGATTCATTANAAGCGGGGCGATGAACAGGGAGTAGCGGTTGTAACGCCCGAATATGATGAGCAGGCGGGACGCTATTATATGGGCATTATGGCGGCGGGAGAATACTTGAAGTGCAATCCGCTTCAGGTGTTNCAGTATGGTTTCTATGAAGTGGAATATTATGTNAAGACGACCTATAAGAGNCTNGGCATGCTNCTTAGNGGGCANGTTACGAAGGACGAAGTCTCGGGACCGATCGGTATCGCACAGTTCGTAGGAGAAAGTTACGATCAGGCGGAGNANAGNGCAGGNACTGCTTCGGCGATTCTGACNATGTTGGAGATCATGGTGCTTCTGTCCGTCAATCTGGGGATTTTGAATNTGCTNCCTCTGCCGGCNTTAGACGGCGGAAGACTNCTGTTTATGTTTATCGAAGTGGTCAGAGGTAAGCCCATTGCACCGGAGAAGGAAGGGCTGATACANTTCGCGGGNCTGGTTGTGTTNATGGTTCTGATGGTGTTTATCATGTACAATGATATTATGAAGCTGGTGCACTGACGANNGAGAAGGAANAGAAATACTGATGGATAATGAATTGTTTGAGAAAGCGCCCGTATATAAGGCATATTTTAAATGTTGTCTGCCNGTGGTGTGCGGTCTGATGATATCTNTNATCTANAATATGGTAGATACNTGGTTTATTGCCAGAACNGGCAACACGGATCTGGTTGCGGGAGTTGCGCTTGGAGCACCGATTTTTATATTGATGGTTGCACTNGGAGATATGTTCGGTCTGGGAGGCGCCTCCGTGATTTCCAGACTTTTCGGNCAGCAGAAAGATGACGAAGGCAGAAAAATCAGTATNTTTTGTTTCTATGCAGCAATAATAATAGGTGTTATNGTAGCGGCGCTCATGCTGCTGTTTCGTCAGNCGATNTTAGGNCTGCTGGGAGCAGATCAGGATACGATGACATATGCANCCGGCTATTATACTTATATTGTGATGGGNGCGCCCTTGATTATCGTTTCGTTTACGCCCAATAATCAACTGCGGACNGAAGGATTTGCCACGCAGTCCATGATCGGCGGNGCGATCGGGTCTGTAGCGAATATCATTCTGGACCCGATTTTTATTTTCGGTTTCGGATGGGGAGCNGCAGGCGCGGCGATTNCCACNGTGCTNGGTTATGTCTGNACNGATACATATTATGTCTGGCTCCTGCTTCGCAGNACGAAAAAGCTGTCTGTCGATATCAGGGAGTTTCGGGTAGTTCCTTCGGAGGTGCTGCAGATTCTGTCAATCGGNGTTCCGGCNTGTATNACGAATCTGTGTCAGAGTATAGGAATGACNCTNCTTAANCGNTTTCTGCTTCCGTACGGAAATGACAGNGTGGCNGCTATGGGAATNGTGACAAAGACCAATATGATTGCNTTTTTTGTGATTCTCGGATTTGCGTTCGGNGCACAGCCNTTGATCGGNTATAATTACGGTGCGGGAAATCGGGACAGNNTGAAAAAGATNCTNCGATTCTGTTATGGNTTTGAGTGCTGTANCTCTNTGGCNATATCNGGGATNATGTCGCTTGCGGCACCNTATCTGCTTNGNATGTTTATTGCGGATNANCATATTGTTGCCATNGGGACACCTATGTTNCGTATGCTGCAGATCGGAATGGTATTTACGGCAATCGTGCTTGTAACGACTGTTATTTTTCAGGCGGCGGGCAAGGCGTGGGGCGCTTTCTTATTGTCTGCCAGCAGACAGGGGATTATTTTTGCCGTCGTAATATTTACCATATCCAGATTGTTCGGCTATACCGGAGTGCTGATATCCCAGCCGGTTTCCGATATCCTTACGGCTTTGCTGGCGGTAGTGCTGTTTCTGGGGAGTGTCTATAAAGAGCTTAAGGAATAAGTTTGTCTTATGGAATGACGATGTGCGGGCAGTTGAAAAAGATATAATTAATCTATATATTGCGTTTTATTTCATAATGCTATATACTTACTCTATCGGGTTCCGTTCGGAACCCATGAGTATATAGTTTCAGCGGGATTCCCGCAGGATTTCAAGTTTGGGTAACGATGATTTGCTTTAGTTATGAATATGGGTGTGAGTATCATATTTTGCGTTGCGGGACGGAGGTATTATGAAGTATTTGACAAGTGTATATTGGGAGCGTGGCAGCAAGGCGGAACAAAATCAGGATTCGGTCGTACTGCTACAAGTGCTGACGGCAAGAGGCAGAGTGTTGATGGCGGCAGTCTGTGACGGGATGGGAGGTCTGGCGCAGGGCGAGGCGGCGAGCGGCTATATAACGAGACGGCTGCAGGAATGGTTCTATGAGTCGCTCTTACGCTCGGTACAGAAGAGGAAAGCCTTCTGGATCATCAGAAGGTCACTGGACAGGCTGGTATACGATATGCAGGAACAGTTGTCAAGGTATGCCGGGCGGGAGAAGATTCGTCTGGGAAGCACTATGACAGTTCTCGTTCTGTGGGAAAAGACGTATCTGCTATGGCATCTGGGTGACAGCAGGGCTTACAGGTTATCCGCAACAGACAAAGGCGGGCGGTTGAAAGGCAGTCTGCACTGCATGACCACGGATCATGTGCGGAGGAGAAACCAACTGACAAAATGTGTAGGCAGTTTCGGATATATGAGGCCGGATTTTCGGATGGGAACATTCGGGAACGGTCAGGCCATGCTGTTGTGCAGCGATGGGTTCTGGCATTATGTTACGGAGGAGGAATTGGCGGATGTCTTAAATCCGGGTGCGGTTGCGGAAGAGATGCAGGCGGAGCGCAGACTGCGGGAGATCGGGGAAGCGTGTATGAAGAGGGGAGAGGTGGATAATTTGTCGGCGGTTTATGTCAAAGGGGTTCGGTAGGCGCTGAGTATTGAATATAATCTGAGCTTAACGGTTGTATGTTGTAAACAGGGGGTGGCAGATTGCGCAAAATGTTCTCTCGTGTCGGGCTGCGTCATATGGATTTTCTAAATATTCCGGTGAAGTTGTGACAACGGACGCAACCGCCCGACATTCGCCATCCGGGCTCATTGTCGGGCTTTCCGGGACATCCGTGTCCCGGAATTTCTGGATATCAAACGGAATATTAAGAAAATCTCATATTCCTCCGCAGGACAGCTTCGAGAACATTTTGCGCAATCTGCCTATAAAATTTATTAATACAACTTTGGACACTTGAATCTGATTAGAGAGAAAGGAGGAGACAGAGATGGAGAAGAGGAAAGAGTGCGACAGAGAATGCATAGGGAAATATATAGTGATCAGATGGCTCGGCAGGGGCGGGGAGGGAACTGTATATCTGGCGCGGGATGAGGATTTGCACAGGTTGGTGGCGGTTAAGCAGGTGCGTGGCCAGGGAGAGAATCAGTGCGGCATGGAGAATGGGGAGGCGGATTTCCTCAGGCGGCTTAAGCATCCTATGCTGCCGGTGATTTATGAGCTGCTGTGGGATGAGGGGTGGTATCTTGTGATGGAGTTTATTCAGGGGGTTACCCTTCGGGATTATATAGACAGGAACGGTTATGTGACGGAAGAGCAGGCTTGTGTATGGGCGGAACAGCTTCTGGATGTGACGGAATATCTGCACACAAGAAAACCACCTGTTATTTATCGGGATTTTAAACCGGATAATATCATGGTTTGTCCGGACGGACATTTGCGGCTGGTAGATTTCGGGGCGGCGGCAATAAGAAATTACGGAGTGAAAGACGGTACTGTGATGGCGATGACGCCGGGGTACGGGGCTCCCGAGCAGTATGGGAGCACGAGGAGTCCACGTGAGCATGGAACGTCAGAAGAGATCGAGGAAGAAATCATGGGGAAAAGAACCTACGCGGATGAAAGAAGTGATATATATGCACTCGGTAAGGTAATGTATTATATGCTGACCGCCGCAGTCCCGTCTAAGCCACCCTATACGTCGCTGCCAATACGCGATTATCAGCCGCTTGTGCATCCATGGGTGGAGCGGGTGATCCGCAAGTGCATCGAAGACGATCCCGGGAAACGGTATCAGATGGCGGAGGAAATCAGAAGAGAGCTGCACAGATGCGGCAGAAGAAGGTATCGGCGGCGTAGTTCTTTTATCCGAGCGGTGGAGAAGAAGGTGTGGTTGACGGAAATGCAGGCGGAAAGGATCAACTAGGACGCACACGCAGATAAATGCGTGAAACAGTATGCCTTTTTCAAAAGAAATATGATATGATATAAAAATATAGATAGTATATCAGGAAAGGAAGATGATTATGCATCGTGAACATACAAAGACGGTACGGATCGGGGATAAGGTGATCGGAGGGGGCAATCCGATTCTGATTCAGTCCATGACAAACACAAAAACAGAGGATGTCGAGGCAACGGTTGACCAGATTCTGCGCCTGGAGCGAGCAGGATGTGAGATCATCCGTTGTACGGTGCCTACCATAGAGGCGGCGGAGGCGATCGGGAAGATTAAAGAACAGATACATATTCCGCTGGTGGCGGATATCCATTTTGATTATAAGATGGCTATTGCCGCCATGGAGAACGGAGCGGACAAGATCCGTATCAATCCGGGCAATATCGGCGGCAGGGATAAGGTTGAGGCAGTAGTGTCGGTGGCGAAGGAGCGCAATATCCCCATCCGCGTGGGTGTCAACAGCGGTTCCCTTGAGAAGGAGCTGGTGGAGAAATATCATGGCGTGACGGCGGAGGGAATCGTGGAGAGCGCATTAGATAAGGTCAGGATGATCGAGGAGTCAGGATACGACAATATGGTAATCAGCATCAAATCTTCCGATGTACTGATGTGCGTGCGTGCGCATGAACTTCTGGCAGAAAAGACAAACTATCCGCTCCATGTGGGGATAACTGAGTCCGGTACGGTGCTAAGCGGCAATATTAAGTCGGCGGTGGGTCTCGGACTGATTTTACATCAGGGGATCGGTGATACGATCCGTGTATCCCTGACGGGAGACCCCGTGGAAGAAATCAAGTCGGCGAAGCTGATTCTGCGTACGCTGGGGCTGCGTAAAGGCGGCGTCGAAGTGGTATCATGCCCTACTTGCGGCAGAACCCGTATTGACCTGATCGGACTGGCGAATCAGGTGGAACAAATGGTAGCCGATATCCCGCTGGACATCAAGGTTGCCGTGATGGGATGCGCCGTCAACGGACCGGGTGAGGCGAAGGAAGCGGATATCGGGATCGCGGGAGGCCTTGGAGAGGGACTGTTGTTCAGGCATGGTGAGATCGTGCGAAAGGTGCCGGAGGATCAACTGCTGGCGGCTCTGAAGGAAGAATTAACAGACTGGCAGAAGAACGTAAGGAACGCGGAAAGGTAAGGCTTCCGGCAGGAAAGGTCCGGAACAGGAAGGTATGTTGTCAGATGGGAAAGAAATTCTTTGATGTGTTTCCTACATTAAAATTGGATACAGGGTTAAAAGATCTCTACGAGCAGGTGACGGTGGATAAGGTTTCCTCCACGAAGAGAAAGGACTTTCTGCGCATTTATATCTCTTCGGATCGATTGATACAGAAAGAGGATGTGTTCCGAGTAGAGGGGGAGATCAAGAAGCAGTTTTTCCCGAATGCCGCTATGGTCATTAAGATCTACGAGAAATTCAGGCTGTCTTCCCAGTATGATGCGAGGAAGCTGATGGAGGTCTATCGGGACAGCATCCTGCTGGAGCTGCGGGAATACTCTCCGGTGGAGTACAATCTGTTTAAGAAGGCGGATATGGATTTTACACAGGACGGCAGACTGCTCTTGACTGTGGAGGACACGGTGCTCGGTAAGGGGAAGTCGGAGGAACTGATCCATATTCTGGAGAAGATATACAATGAGCGCTGCGGGATTGCGATAGAGGTGCAGACGGCCTACAAGAAGCAGGCCACGGGAAAATACAAGGAAGAGGACGAACACCGTCTGGCCATGCAGGTGGCTGAGATTTCGGCGAGAGCGGGATATGGCGGAGCAGACCGAACAGAAGAGGAACGAGCAGAACAGAAAGAAAACATAACGAGTGATATTAATAATAACAAGCCGGAACAGATACAGAGCGTCCCGCAGGGAATTGCGGCCGGCGGCACAACGGGTAAAACGGACAGCGGCACCGGTTTCGTCGGCAGGAAGCCGATGGGTAAGTCGTTTGGTAAGAAGGAAGATTTCAAACGTGCGGTCAAGCGTTCCGACAATCCGGATGTGCTGTACGGCAGAGATTTTGACGAAGAAGCAATGCCCATCAGCGATATCATCGGGGAGATGGGTGAGGTGGTCATCCGCGGTAAGATCATCGGCATGGATAAGCGGGAGATCAAGAATGAGAGGACGATTCTGATCTACGATGTAACGGATTTTACCGACACGATGACCATCAAGATGTTTGCCCACAATGATCAGGTGGGTGAAATAACAGATGGTATGAAACCCGGCGCTTTTGTGAAGCTTAAGGGAATGACCATGATGGACAAGTTCGATCATGAGCTGACCGTCGGTTCCCTGACGGGAGTGAAAAAGATACCGGATTTCACGGTGTCCCGCNTGGATANCGGTGCGCGTAAACGGGTGGAACTGCACTGTCATACGAAGATGAGCGATATGGACGGTGTATCGGAGGCGAAGGATATCGTGAAACGCGCCTATAAATGGGGACATCCCGCTATTGCGATCACGGATCACGGTGTGGTGCAGTCTTTTCCGGATGCAAACCATGTATGGGAGGACTTGTGGAAGGNGGAGAAGAATAAGCGCAAGGAGGCAGGAGACCCGGATCCCGACAAGCAGGATTTCTTCAAGGTGATCTATGGCGTGGAGGCTTATCTGGTGGATGACCTGCATGAGATCGCGACCAATGACAAGGGACAGAATTTCGGACAGGACTTTGTGGTGTTCGATATAGAGACAACCGGTTTTTCACCGGTGAATAACCGTATCATAGAGATCGGGGCAGTGAAAGTGAGCGGCGGTAAGATCGTGGATCGCTTTTCCACATTCGTGAATCCGGAGGTGCCGATTCCATTCGAGATCGAGAAACTGACGAGCATCAGGGACGATATGGTTGTGGGGGCGGAGAAGATCGAGAGCGTTCTGCCGCAGTTTATGCAGTTTTGCGAAGGATGCATGCTGGTNGCNCANAATGCCGGNTTTGACATGAGCTTTATCATGGAGAACTGTGACAGGCAGGGGATAAAACATGATTTTACTTATTTAGATACGGTAGGCATGGCGCGTGTTATGCTGCCCGCACAGTCGAAGCATACGCTGGATGCGGTGGCGAAGACGCTGGGAGTATCGCTCTTAAACCATCACAGGGCGGTGGACGATGCGGAGGCGACGGCGGAGATCTTCGTGAAGCTGATCGCCATGATGGAGAAGGACGGTATCACAACGCTTGCACAGATCAACGAGAAAGGTAAGGCGAGTCCGGATATCATCAAGAGACTGCCCACCTATCACGGCATCATTCTGGCGAAGAATAATGTAGGACGGATGAATCTGTANCGGCTGGTCTCNATGTCACATCTGACTTATTTTGCCAGAAGACCGCGTATCCCTAAGAGTCTTCTGAATGAATATCGGGAAGGCCTGATCTTGGGAAGCGCCTGTGAAGCGGGGGAATTGTACCGTGCGATTCTGGAAGGTAAACCGGATACGGAGATCGCCAGACTGGTGGATTTCTATGACTATCTGGAGATACAGCCTNTGGGCAACAATCAGTTTATGATCGCGTCCGACAGGGTACCGAATGTGAATTCCATGGAGGATATCATGGAGATTAACCGCAAGATCGTACGGCTGGGGGAGCAGTTTCGCAAGCCGGTGGTNGCTACCTGCGATGTGCATTTCCTGAACCCGGAGGACGAGATCTACCGCCGGATTATCATGGCGGGACAGGGCTTTCCCGATGCGGACAATCAGGCGCCGCTGTATCTTAGGACGACGGAGGAGATGCTGGAGGAATTCACCTATCTTGGGAGCGATAAGGCGGAGGAGGTAGTCATCACCAACACGAATCTGATTGCCGATATGATAGAGAGCATGTCGCCCGTGCGGCCGGACAAGTGCCCGCCGGTCATTGAGGACAGCGACAGACAGCTTACGGAGATCTGCTATAACAGNGCGCATGAGCTGTACGGGGAGACGCTTCCTAAGATCGTGGAGGATCGTCTGGAAAAGGAGCTTCATTCCATTATTTCTAACGGATTTGCGGTGATGTATATCATTGCGCAGAAGCTGGTGTGGAAATCGGTGGAGGATGGATATCTGGTGGGATCGCGAGGCTCCGTGGGAAGCTCTTTCGTGGCGAACATGGCGGGAATNACGGAAGTAAATTCATTAAGTCCCCATTATTTGTGCCCTAATTGTCATTATTATGATTTCGATTCCGAGGAAGTGCGGGCATACGGGGGCGGNGCAGGGTGCGATATGCCGGATAAGAACTGTCCGGAATGNGGAACGCCGCTCAGGAAAGAAGGATTTGACATTCCGTTTGAGACATTCTTAGGGTTTAAGGGAGATAAGGAACCTGATATTGACCTGAATTTTTCGGGTGAGTATCAGAGTAAGGCGCATAAATATACGGAGGTGATCTTCGGNAGCGGACAGACTTACCGTGCGGGAACGATCGGTACGCTGGCGGATAAGACGGCCTTNGGCTATGTGAAGAATTACTACGAAGAGCGGGGCAGGCATAAGCGTGTATGTGAGATCAACCGCATNGTCACGGGATGTACGGGCATTCGCAGGAGCACCGGGCAGCANCCNGGCGGAATNGTGGTNNTGCCGATGGGNGAGGATATCAATTCTTTTACCCCCGTACAGCATCCGGCGAATGATATGACGACGGATATCATNACCACGCATTTTGATTATCACTCGATCGANCATAACCTGTTNAAGCTTGATATACTGGGNCATGATGATCCTACGATTATCCGNATGNTGCAGGATCTGACGGGGATCGATCCGGTTACCATTCCTTTAGACGATAAAGGTGTGATGTCGCTGTTTCAGTCTACGGAGGCGNTNGGAATCACGCCGGANCAGATCGGAGGCTGTAAACTGGGCTGTNTGGGNGTGCCGGAGTTCGGNACGGAATTTGTTATCCAGATGGTAATTGACGCGAAGCCGAAGTGTTTCACGGATCTGGTGCGTATTTCCGGNTTGTCCCACGGCACGGANGTGTGGTTAGGCAATGCGCAGACGCTGATCGAGGAAGGNAAGGCGACGATTTCCACGGCGATCTGCTGTCGTGACGATATCATGATCTATCTGATGCAGAAGGGAGTGGAACCGTCTCTGTCTTTTACCATTATGGAGAGCGTGCGTAAGGGNAANGGGCTGAAGGACGAATGGATCGAAGCGATGANGGCNCAGGGAGTTCCGGACTGGTATATCGGTTCCTGCAAGAAGATCAAGTATATGTTCCCGAAGGCGCATGCGGCGGCCTATGTTATGATGGCGTGGCGTATCGCGTACTGTAAGATCAATTATCCGCTNGCTTACTATGCCGCTTATTTCAGTATCCGNGCCTCGGCTTTTTCCTANGAGNTCATGTGTCAGGGACAGCAGCATCTGGAAAATGTGATGGCGGANTATAAGCGCAGAAGCGATGAGCTTTCCAAGAAGGAGCAGGACACTTATAAAGATATGAAGATCGTGCAGGAGATGTATGCCAGAGGNTTTGAGTTTGTGCCTATCGATGTCTTTACTTCGCATTCAAGGCTGTTTCAGATCGTGGACGGCAAACTGTTACCATCATTCAACAGTATAGACGGTCTGGGAGAGAAGGCAGCGGACGCGATTATGGAGGCGGCTAAGGACGGACCTTTCCTCAGTAAAGACGATTTTAGACAGCGTACGAAAGCTTCTAAGACGATCGTGGACNTGATGAGNGATCTGGGGNTTCTCGGGAGGCTGCCGGAGTCCAATCAGATCAGNTTGTTTGATTTTGTGAGTTGAGGNCAGNNAACTGNCAGNACAGAGAAATGTGCAAGTTTAAGATAGAAAANGGAGGGAGTCGGTATGAGAAAAATCATTACAATCGGAAGAGAATTCGGCGCGGGCGGCGGCGAGATCGGTAAGCGGGTNGCTAAAGAGCTGGGGATCGAATATTATGACAAGGATATTATCTTCAAGACNGCCATTGCCGGCAGGAACTTAAGTCCGGAACAGGTGCGCAAATGGGACGAGCGGGTNCCGAAAAACTTCGGGTTTGCCCAGAGNCTGTTTGATTTCTATAACAAGCCGCTGGAGGAGGAACTCTGGCAGGCNCAATTAGANGCCATACGCGAGCTGGCGAATAAGGAGAGNTGTGTGATCGTAGGGCGTAACGGCGANTATATNCTGCGGGAGTTCGATCATTGCCTAAGTGTGTTTATCCATGCGGGATTTCAGTGGCGTGTAANGCGTATGACNGCTATGATGGATCAGGTGCCGGCAGATCAGGTGGCAAATGATGTNAAGGCGGTGGATAAGGCGAGGAAGAGGTACTGCGAGTATTATACGAAGTGTGTATACGGCGACGCGCGCAATTTTGATCTGACGCTGAACACGGAGAAGCTGGGAATTGATANGGCGGTGGAACTGATCTTGCNGGCAGCAGAGAATATCTAACATAAATGATAGTTCTGAAAAAGGATTGCATTGNTGTATTGTTGTATACAATGTGCTTGACAACTGCATANAAAATCCATATACTAANGAATGGACATCAAAGACGGTGTAGCTCAACATACTTACACCGTCTTTCATGTTAATGGGCATATGCCACAGAAAGGGAGGATATTATGAAAAAATTATTAGCAATGGCTTTGATCGGCTGCATGGCGCTTAGCATGACAGCATGCGGTTCCGATAACGGAGCAGCACAGGCAGACACAAATGCCGCTGCGGATGATGCAGCAGATACGGCACAGGATGGGGAANCGGCAGCTTCGACAAGCGATAAGGTGTGGGTCGTTGCCACGGATACCGTGTTCCGTCCGTTCGAGTTCACCAATGAACAGGGTGAATTTGTAGGAATCGATGTGGATATTCTGGCAGCAATCGCGGAGGATCAGGGATTCCAGTATGAACTGAACAGTCTGGGCTGGGATGCGGCAGTGGCAGCAGTACAGTCCGGTCAGGCGGATGCGATCATTGCGGGAGCGACCATTAAGCAGGAACGTATTGACTCCGGCTGGATCTTCTCCGACGGATATTATAATGCAACACAGACATTTGTTCTTCCGAATGGAAGCGACATCAAAGGATTTGAGGATCTGGCAGGCAAGAATGTGGCGGTTAAGAACGGTACGGCGGGTATGGACTTTGCCAACAGCCTGAAAGATGAGTATGGCTTTACCACAACCGTGTTTGAGGATTCACCGACCATGTATCAGGACGTTATCTTAGGCAATTCCGCGGCATGTGTGGAAGATACGCCGATCATGGCTGACTCCATCAAGGTTGGAGGTCTTGCGCTTACGATTCCGAACGGCATGGAAAGCGATGGTGCGCCTTACGGCTTCGCAATCATGAACACGGACAATCAGGAATTGCTTGATATGTTCAATGCCGGACTTGCAAACATCAAGGCAAACGGTAAATACGACGAGATTCTTGAGAAATATTTAGGCGAATAATTGTAACAGGATGATGTGATATATTCCTGCCGGTAGCNTATACCGGCAGGAACATGCACTTTCCGGCTGTCTATNGATGATAAGTCAAACGGAAGAAGGAGATACTGCCCTATGATGACGTTAATACAGACATACGGTTCCATGCTGATCAGAGCACTCGGACAGACGATTCTGCTGACCGGGCTTTCTTTAATATTTGCGATGATAATAGGCATGATCTTCGGATTGATGAATGTGGGACACAACAGGGTGCTTAACCTGATCGGCACGATCTATGTGGATGCGGTGCGGGGTGTGCCGTTAATTGTATTGGCATATTTTATTTATTTCGGTATTCCTGCGGGGATTCAGAGCATCGGCATTACAGGNTTTCGAATGAATGCCTTGCAGGCGGGTACGATCGCACTGTCCATGAACTGCGGCGCCTATATGGCGGAGATCATTCGTGCAGGTATCCANAGCGTGGACAGGGGACAGATGGAGGCCGGCAGAAGCTTAGGACTGTCCTACAGTGCGGGCATGGCGTTGATCGTAGTGCCGCAGGCGATCCGTACGATGATCCCTTCTATTATTAATCAGTTTATCATTACACTCAAAGACAGCTCGATCCTGTCTGTTATCGGTTTCCCGGAGCTTGTCAATGTGGGCAAGACGATTATGGGTAATACGATGAAGTGTCTGGAGACATGGGCAATCGTCGGCATCATGTACATGGTGGTGATNATCACGCTCAGCAAGGTTTCCAAGAAGATAGAGAGGAGGGTGAACCGTGGCAGATAACAGAATTTCAGGAGCAAACAATTCTCCGCAGAATAAGATTCAGGTCAGAAATCTGAAAAAGAATTTNGGTTCGCTGGAAGTGCTTAAGGATATNAGTCTGGATGTGNCAGAGGGAGAGGTCGTNGTGNTGATCGGACCTTCCGGNAGNGGCAAATCCACGCTNCTGCGCTGTCTGAACCAGTTGGAAAAGGTAACCTCCGGACAGATCATCATAGACGGGCAGGATGTGACCGATAAACATACGGATATCAATAAGGTGCGCGAGAATATCGGCATGGTGTTCCAGCACTTTAATCTGTTCAACCATCTCAATGTCATGAAGAATATGACGCTTGCGCCGGTGCATTTAAAGACGCTGTCTAAGGAAGAGGCGAAAGTCAAGGCACAGCAGCTCTTAGAGCGAGTCGGATTAGGAGATCGTGCGGAGGCATATCCGAGCCAGCTCTCCGGCGGACAGAAGCAGCGTGTGGCGATNGCGAGGGCNCTTGAGATGAATCCCGATATCATGCTTTTTGACGAGCCTACCAGNGCACTNGACCCNGAGATGGTGGGTGANGTGCTGGCGGTTATGAAGGANCTTGCAAGAGAAGGCATGACCATGGTGGTCGTGACNCANGAGATCGGTTTCGCCCGCGAGGTGGCAAGCCGTGTCATTTTCATGGAAGGCGGTTATATTGTGGAAGAAGGTACGCCCGACGAGGTGTTAAATCATCCGAAAGAAGCGCGTACGATAGATTTCNTGAGCAAGGTNCTGTAATCCATACGNAAGGAAAATTCNGTCGGAAGTATCGGATTNGNNAANNTTGAGAAAATTTTTCANAAGAAANATAGAAAAAGTACTTGCAATCTTTTCGGAAATATAATAGAATAAGCAAGTGTCAAACAGATGGCTCGTTGGTCAAGCGGTTAAGACGCCGCCCTCTCACGGCGGAAACAGGGGTTCGATTCCCCTACGAGCTGTTGACTGTGAATANCAGCCCAACCCGATGAAATGCTGGAAACCTTGAANNTNTGAGGTTTGTGGCATTTTTTATTNCNTGNCTAATTTAANTTTTCCTTGCAAATACCGCGAAAGAGTGCTACAATACCATATGTATTAAGAATAAATGCTAAGATAAAGAGTGGACTTGCGAGTCCACTCTTTTATATGAATAAGGAAGTGGAGGCACACATGTCAAAGAGAGAGACGTACGAATCCAGGACAGAGCAGCTGCTTATGCCCATCGTNTCGAAGCACGGAGTGGAGATCTANGATGTGGAATATGTCAAAGAGGGAAGCGACTGGTATCTGCGCGCTTATATCGANAAACCGGNGGGCGTGAATATTGTGGANTGTGAGAATGTCAGCCGTGANCTGTCGGATGTGCTGGATGCAGAGGACTTCATACCGGATGCCTATATTCTGGAGGTCAGCAGTCCGGGACTCGGCAGAACGCTCAAGAAGGATAGACATCTGGAGAAGAGTCTGGGTGAGGCGGTAGAGATCAAAACCTATAAGCCCATTGACGGACATAAAGAGTTTGAGGGCATTCTCAAGGCTTATGACGCAGATACGGTTACGATAGAAGAACCGAAAGCCGGCGGAGACGGGAACAGTGCGGATGAACCCGACGCAGAGCGTATCCTGAACAGGAAAGAGATTGCGCTGATCAGACTGGCACTTGATTTCTAGGCAGAATATTTCGGAAATCCGCCGGACAGACAGCGGAAGCGTATAGAAAATAATATGATACAGAATCAGGAAATAAACATAGGAGGATAACGGAAAATGAATAAGGAATTGATGGAGGCATTGGACATTCTGGAGAAAGAGAAAGAGATCAGCAAGGAAACTCTTTTTGAGGCGATCGAGAATTCTCTGATCACGGCGTGCAAGAACCACTTCGGCAAGGCGGACAATGTCAAGGTGGAGATCGACAGGGAGACCTGTGATTTCCTNTGCTATGCGGAGAAGGAAGTCGTGGAAGAGGTNGAAGACGATGTGNTGCAGATTTCTCTGGAGGATGCNCAGGAGATCTCCAAGAAGGCGAAANTGGGCGANATGCTCCACGTGGAGATCAAATCCAAGGAGTTTGGCCGTATTGCGACACAGAACGCCAAGAATGTGATTCTNCAGAAGATNCGTGAGGAAGAGCGGAGCGTTATTTTCAATCAGTATTANGAGAAGGAAAANGATGTGGTGACNGGTATCGTGCAGCGCTACATCGGCAGGAATATNTCCATCAATCTGGGTAAAGCGGATGCCGTTTTAAATGAGAGCGAGCAGGTCAGAGGAGAAAATTTCAGACCTACCGAGCGAATTAAGGTATATATTCTGGAAGTGAAGAATACACCTAAAGGACCGAGGATTCTNGTAAGCCGTACNCATCCNGANCTTGTCAAGAGACTGTTNGAGNCTGAGGTGACGGAAATAAAGGANGGCACGGTGGANATCATGAGCATTGCCAGAGAGGCGGGCAGCAGGACGAAGCTGGCAGTACGCTCCAATAATCCGAATGTGGATGCGGTGGGCGCATGCGTCGGNATTAACGGNGCCAGAGTNAATTCCATCGTGGATGAGTTATGCGGTGAGAAGATCGATATCGTCAACTGGGATGAGAACCCCGGTAATCTGATNCAGAANGCGTTGTCTCCGGCTAAGATCGTTGCGGTTTTTGCCGATCCCGACGANAAGACGGCGAAGGTCGTAGTACCNGATTATCANCTGTCACTTGCCATCGGTAAAGAGGGACAGAATGCCAGACTGGCGGCNAGNCTGACCGGTTACAAGATCGACATCAAGAGCGAAACNCAGGCGAAAGACGCGCCCGGATTCCGCTACGAGGATTATGTCTATGATGANGACGAGTATGATGAGGAAGGTTATGAGGAAGAGGAGTACACGCAGGAGGGNTACGAGGAAGAATATGAAGAAGAGGATTATGATTCCGTAGATTCCGANGAAGCGGAATACGATGAGGAAAGCTACGAGGAAGATCCTGAACAGNCCGATCCGGAAGCGTAGACAGAGAGGACGAAGCGATGGCGAAGAAGATTCCCATGCGGCAATGTGTGGGCTGCGGCGAAATGAAAAGTAAAAAAGAGATGATGCGNGTCCTGCGCAGCGAAGAGGGAACGATCGTCCTGGATATGACCGGCAGAAAAAACGGAAGGGGTGCCTATCTGTGCATGNACAGGGANTGTCTGATNAGGGCGCGGAAGAATAAAGGNCTGGAACGGTCTTTTAAGATGAGCATTCCGAAAGAAATATATGAGAATCTGGAAAAGGAGTTTGAGGAGGGCGAGCATGCAGANCAGACCGAATAAAGATCGGGTGTTATCTATGCTGGGCTTGGCCACCCGCTCCAGAAATGTTGTCAGTGGCGGATTTGCGACAGAGGAAGCAGTTAAGAGNGGGAAAGCATATCTNGTTATCATAGCTGAGGATGCTTCGGATAACACCAGAAAAAAATATAGTAATATGTGTGAGTTCTATGAAGTGCCTTANGAGTATTACAGCGTAAAAGANATACTCGGGCATGCCATCGGCAAGGAAGAGCGATCCTGTCTTGCTGTGACTGATAANGGATTTGCAGATTCGATACAGAAACATTTATTAGATTCGAGATAGTTGGAGGTAGTGAGCATGGCAAAAATGAAAGTACATGAGCTGGCAAAAGAGTTAGGCAGGCAGAGCAAGGAACTGATTGCTTTTTTGCAGGATAAAGGATATGAAGTGAAGGTTGCGCAAAGTTCCATCGAGGATGAGGCGATCGAACAGGTGAAAAAGCAGTTTGGCACCGCCGCAAAACCGCAGGACGACGGAAAGAAAGCAGAAGTGAAAGCCGCGGCAGTGGCGGAAACAAAAGTGGAAACAAAGGCGGAAGCTTCTGCGGCGGCAAAGCCGGAAGTGAAAGAGAAACCGAAGACCTCAGGGACGGAAAATGCCAAAGATCCCAAGGCAGCTGCCAAACCTGTGAAAGCGGAAGACAGAGCGGACCAGACAAGGCCGGATGGGAAGCCTAAGACGGAGCCACCCAAGAAGAAAAAGATCATCTTCGTAAGCAACCCCCACAATTCCAAGATGCCGGGGCAGCGTCCGGCGCAGGGCGGTAATGGTAATGGCGCTGGCAGCGGTAATCGTAATAATGACAGAAGACCGTCGGGAAACGGCGGCCGTCCGGTACAGGCGCAGAATGCACCCCATAAGATCATCAGACCGACCCAGAAGCCGATCCCGGTGACTGCAGAGCCCTATGAGGTGAGACAGCGCCAACAGCAGGAGCGCAGAATGGAGCAGCGCCAGCAGGAGAAGCGGGAACGCGAGAATATGGCAAACGCGCAGGCAGCAAAGGCTAAACAGGGACAGGAGAGAACAGGAAGTGTAGGAAATGCAGGAGAAAATCGCAGACCTGAAGGCCAGAATAGGCCGAATTATAACAACAATCAGGGCGATCGCCGCAGTAACGGCGCTGGTGCAGGCGCTAACCGCGGTCCGGGTAATTTTGACCGCTCTCAGAGAGGAAACGGCGGGTCGGACAATCGATTTAGGAAGAATAACAATCAGAAGGACTTTATGCCCGAGACGCCTATCAAGGACGTGGAGAAGCACAGGGATGATGAGAAGCGCAGGGCAAATCAGGAGAGGGATAAACGCTCGAAGAAAGATCTGATCTATGAAGAGGATGATGCAGCAGTAAAGAACCGCAATAAAGCCGGCCGGTTTATTAAGCCGGAGAAGAAGGTGGAAGAGACTGCGGAAGAGCAGATCAAGGTAATCACGGTTCCGGAATCGCTGACTATTAAGGAACTGGCAGATAAAATGAAGATACAGCCCTCTGCGATCATCAAGAAGCTTTTCTTGCAGGGGCAGATCGTGACCTTGAACTCTGAGATCAGCTTCGAGGATGCGGAGAACATTGCGATTGAGTATGAGATCATCTGTGAGAAGGAAGTGAAGGTCGATGTAATCGAAGAGCTGTTAAAGGAGGATGAGGAAGACGAGGCTTCCATGGTAAGCAGACCGCCGGTTATCTGTGTTATGGGACACGTTGACCACGGTAAGACTTCCCTGCTTGACGCTATTCGTAAGACCAATGTGACGGATAAGGAAGCGGGCGGCATCACGCAGGCAATCGGTGCCTATACGGTCAAGGCGAACGGGCAGAGTATTACATTTTTGGATACGCCGGGACATGAAGCGTTTACGGCGATGCGTATGCGCGGCGCCAATTCTACGGATATCGCGGTACTAGTAGTTGCCGCGGACGATGGCGTTATGCCTCAGACCATTGAGGCGATCAACCATGCCAAGGCGGCGGGAATCGAGATTATCGTGGCGGTAAACAAGATCGATAAGCCCAGCGCGAATATTGACCGTGTCAAACAGGAGATGACGGAATATGAGCTGATTCCGGTAGACTGGGGCGGATCGACGGAGTTCGTGCCGGTATCCGCAAAATCGGGTGAAGGTATCGATAATCTGTTGGAGACGATCCTTTTAACGGCCGAAATTCTGGAATTGAAGGCAAACCCGAACAGAAATGCCAGAGGTCTGGTGATCGAGGCGGAGCTCGACAAGGGACGAGGTCCCGTTGCCACTGTGCTGGTACAGAAAGGTACGCTGCATGTGGGAGACTTTATTTCCGCAGGTGCAAGTCATGGCAAAGTAAGAGCCATGATTGACGATAAGGGCAGAAGGGTGAAGGAGGCAACGCCGTCTACACCGGTTGAGATCTTGGGTCTGTCCGATGTTCCCAGTGCGGGAGAAGTATTTATTGTGCATGAAAATGATAAGAGCGCGAAATCTTATGCAGAAACCTACAAGGCGCAGCATAAGGAGGAGATGCTTGCAGATACTAAGACCAGAATGTCACTGGATGATTTGTTTAACCAGATTCAGGAAGGTAATCTGAAAGAGCTGAATCTGATCGTTAAGGCGGATGTTCAGGGCAGCGTGGAAGCTGTCAAACAGAGTCTGATGAAGCTGACCAATGAGGAAGTCGTAGTAAAATGCATCCATGGCGGCGTTGGTGCCATCAATGAGTCGGATGTTTCGTTGGCTTCCGCTTCCTCCGCGATCATCATCGGTTTCAATGTCAGACCGGATGCAACCGCGAAGGCTGTAGCAGAGCGCGAAGGCGTGGATGTGAGACTGTACAAGGTCATCTATCAGGCGATCGAGGATATTGAGGCGGCGATGAAGGGCATGTTAGATCCGATCTTCGAGGAGAAAGTGATCGGTCATGCGGAAGTGCGTCAGATCTTTAAGGCGTCGGCAATCGGTAATATCGCAGGTTCCTATGTACTGGACGGTGAGTTCCAGAGAGGCTGTAAGATCCGTATCACCAGAGAGGGTGAGCAGATCTATGAGGGCGAGCTGGCATCCTTAAAGCGGTTTAAGGACGATGTGAAGGAAGTCAAGGCGGGATTCGAGTGCGGTCTTGTGTTTGACGGCTTCGATAAAATGCAGGAGCTTGATATCGTGGAAGCGTATATCATGGTGGAAGTACCCAGATAGCATGTGTTATGATATGTCTCATCCGGGTAGAAAGGATGTTGCGGTACGGCCGTCGGCCGTGCGGTGACGAGAGGATTATGCAACATGCGTAAGAACAGTGTTAAAAATACCCGTATCAACGGAGAAGTGCAGCGTGTGCTGGCGGAGATCATTCGGGGTGAGATCAAGGATCCAAGAATTGCCCCGATGACCTCGGTGGTGTCGGTGGAGGTGGCTCCCGACTTAAAGACCTGCAAGGCGTGGATCAGCGTACTGGGTGATGAGAAGGCGCAGGCGGATACGCTGGCGGGACTTCGGAGTGCGGAAGGCTATATCCGTAACCGGCTTGCGAAGACGATTAATCTGCGCAATACGCCGCAGATAAATTTCATCATGGATCAGTCTATTGCATATGGTGTGAATATGTCTAAACTGATAGATGAAGTGGTGGTAAAAAGTGAATCTGCAGAAAAAGACGAGATGGTAGAAAATGATGAAGATAATTGATGAATTAAAGGGTGCAAAGACGGTAGCGGTCAGCGGACACGTAAGACCGGACGGAGACTGTATCGGGTCTGTGATGGGGTTATATCTTTACTTGAAAAAAGAGATGCCGGAGGCTCAGATCGACGCATATCTGGAAAAACCGGCGGAAATATTCGGCTGTATCGATCAAATTGAAGATATTAAATCTGAATTTAACACAGATCAGGTTTACGATGTGTTCGTGGCGCTGGATACTACCGATGATCGTTTGGGAGAGGCGCAGGCGATCTATAGCATGGCGCATAAGAAGATCAATGTGGATCACCATGTCAGCAATAAAGGGTGCGGAGATGTGAACATTGTGGAGCCGGAACGGAGTTCTACGGCGGAACTGCTCTATGAGCTGATGGACCCGGAGAAGGTTGACGTGCAGATTGCCAAGGCACTCTATATCGGTATTATTCACGACACAGGCGTACTGCGGTATTCCAACACAGCACCGCGTACTCTGCAGATCGCGGCAGAACTGGTTAAATTTGGATTTGATTTTTCAGAGATCATTGAAGAGACATTCTACGAAAGGACTTATCTTCAAACACAGATCATGGGCAGAGCGATATTGGAGAGCGTCCGGTTTATGGATAACAGGTGTATTGTCAGCATGGTTACGCGCCGTATGATGGAGTTCTACAGGGTGACCCCGAAAGACTTAGACGGTATTGTGAATCATCTGCAGTCTGTGAAAGACGTGGATTGTTCTATCTTTATGTATGAGACGGGCACGCTGGAATATAAAGTAAGTATGCGGTCCAATGGCAGAGTTGATGTGGCCGCCGTGGCAGTGAAGTTCGGCGGAGGCGGGCATGTACGTGCCGCAGGGTGCACGATGAACGGTACATATCATGATAATATCAACAATCTTTCTGTAGAGATTGCGGAGCAGCTTAAAGCCGCGGATAAAAATTCGTAAGATACGGCCGTGCATGGAAAAGAGCGGTATCATGACGGAGAGGAAATTATGTATAACGGGATCATAAACGTATATAAGGAGGCGGGCTTCACATCTCATGATGTGGTGGCCAGACTCCGTGGTATCTGCAAAATGAAGAAAATCGGACATACAGGAACACTCGATCCGGAGGCGGTCGGCGTGCTTCCTGTATGTTTCGGTTCGGGCACCAAACTCTGTGATCTGCTCACTGACTGGGACAAAGAGTATGTTGCTGTGCTGCGTCTGGGCATGATAACCGACACGCAGGATATGACAGGACAGGTGTTATCGCAATGTGATCCGGAGCAGATGGCAGCATTGAAACCGGAGCAGGTGCGGGAGACGATTTCAGACTTTCAGGGCAGTTATGATCAGATTCCGCCCATGTATTCCGCCCTTAAGGTGAACGGAAAGAAGCTGTATGAGCTGGCGAGAGCGGGCAAAGAGGTGGAGCGCAGCCCCAGAACGGTTCGGATCGGGGAGATTGAGATTATTGAAATGAACCTTCCGATTGTCAAGATGCGGGTTGTCTGTTCTAAAGGGACTTATATCAGAACACTGTGCCATGACATCGGTGGACGTCTGGGCTGCGGGGGAGTCATGGAGTCTCTGATAAGAAGCCGGGTAGGTATTTTCGGAATTGAAGATGCCCTGACGCTTGCAGAACTGGAAAGACTGCGGGATGAAGATAAAATATCCAACGTTATTATTTCGCCAGACGCAATCTTCGAAGAGTATCCGGCTGTTATCGTGAATGAACAGGGTGGCAGGATGGTACAGAACGGTAATCAACTGGGGGCAGCGCAAATCGCGCGGATCGTGCGGCAGAAGCAGTCAGTACAAGTGCGTGGGAGTGCGCCGCAGAAACAGCTGGCACAATCGGGACAAGCTGTTGTATTCACGGATCTGGCAGAGGGAGAGCAGGTCAGGGTCTATGACGAAGCCGGGATATTCTATGGTATATATGTCTGCCGGAGTATGGCGGGGGTGTTGAAGCCGGTGAAGATGTTTTTGGGATGAGGTGCGTTTTGGGATTTATTGAAGACGGACGCACAGAGGGAAGTTAATATCTACGGAGCCGCGCTTTCGCTCCGCAAAAAGCGTAGCAGACGCTAAGCTCGTGAGTTGCTTTGCAACNCATTACCTCGCTAAGCGCTGACGCTTTTTGAGGGGCCCCTTAAGATATTAACTTTCCTCTGTGCTGGTATTGATTATGAGGAAAAGCTACAAAAACGGGAAAGTAGGGGCATAAGGGTATGCANATTATNGANCANACNACGGNATTTGTANTGCAGGATAGGAGCGCNGTTGCTATTGGCAAGTTTGATGGTGTTCANCTGGGACATCGGAAGCTGATTTTTCGGCTTTTGGAGCAGAAGAGGAAGGGGCTGCTTGCCACGGTGTTTACTTTTGATACTTCTGCNGCGGCNTTTTTCGGGGGAGAGGAGAAGGAACTGACCACGAAAGCCGAGAAGAGNCGGNTNTTTGAAGAGATGGGAATNGACGTGCTTATTGANTTTCCGTTAAACAGGGAGACTGCCGCNACNGANCCNGAGGAGTTTGTGCGCAGATATCTGGCGGANCAGATGCGGGCGGCTTATGTCTGTGCCGGNCCGGACGTATCTTTCGGCAAGAACGGGGNGGGAGATTANGCCCTGCTGGAGCGGTATGCGCCGCAGTANGGTTATCGCACGGAGNTGATCGANAAGGTNAGGCTGGNGGGCGGGGAAGAGATCAGTTCTACCGCAATTCGGGAGGCGGTCCGCAGAGGGGACATGGAGCTTGNNANNGGNATGCTGGGNAAAGCCTACAGTGTGAGCGGNCGCGTGGANCANGGAAGNCAGNTNGGGCGNAGNATGGGGATGCCCACTGCGAATCTGATTCCGGAGGCGGACAAGCTGCTTCCGCCAAGCGGTGTCTATTATTCGAAGGTTGTGATCGGAGAAGAAGGCAGGGAGTACCGGGGNATTTCCAATGTGGGCTGNAAGCCTACGGTGAGCNCCGCAGGCAGGATCGGAATCGAGACTTATCTCTATGATTTNGAGGGAGATCTTTACGGCAANGATATCACGGTCATGCTGCTTGCTTTCCGAAGACCGGAGCGGAAGTTCGAGGATGCGGANGCNCTGCGCANACAGATGNAGANGGATATTGCGGCAGGAAGAGAATTTGTAATGGGGNCTTGTCAGCATACNTNATTTNCGATANAATAGAATCGTGTAGGTTTATGTGGGAATCAGTACATATGAAGGGAATCTGAAATCAGATGGACATATCTATTGTATTATCCATGGCAGGCGGTCTTGGACTGTTTCTGTATGGTATGCGCATTATGAGCGACAGCATCGAGAAGGTTGCGGGCGCGAGATTGAGAGGGATATTGGAGCGGTTGACGACGAATCGCTTTACGAGTATTCTTGTAGGTATTTTCTTTACTGCGGTGATCCAGTCCTCATCGGCATGCACGGTCATGGTGGTCAGTTTTGTAAACTCGGGACTGATGACACTGACACAGGCGGCAGGCGTGATTTTCGGTGCCAATATCGGTACGACGGTGACGGCGCTGTTAGTGTCTTTTAAATTGGAGAAAGCGGCACCTGTCATACTGCTGGCGGGTGTGCTGATTATCATGTTCTGTAAGAAGCAGAGGATTTCCCGATGGGGAGAAGTTATTATCGGGTTCGGCGTCCTGTTCATGGGACTCGGTACAATGTCCGGAGCGATGGCAGGAATGAAAGATTCTCCGGCAGTCTTACATATGTTTGCTTCTTTACAGTCACCGATTCTTGCGGTGATTCTCGGCGCTGTACTCACGGCGGTGATTCAAAGTTCTTCGGTTACGGTCAGTATCATGGTGCTGCTTGCCAATCAGGGAATGATGAGCATGGATATCGGCATGTACGTGATTCTGGGCTGTAATATCGGTGCTTGTACATCGGCCGTACTTGCCTCCTTAAGCGGTAAGAAAGATGCGAAGAGGGCGGCGGCTATTCATCTGATCTTTAATGTAATCGGTACGATCATTGTCTATATTATCTTCCTGTTTAGTGTGGGGTCTATCGTAGATACGCTCACGGTTTTGGCGGGAAACAATCTGGGACGTGTCGTTGCATACGCACATATCCTGATTAAAGTATTTCAGGTTATCATTATGATGCCGTTTATCAAGGGCATTGTGAAACTGACTTATCTGGTTGTACCGGGCGACGATAAGAAGGTGGGATATCGGGACAGCTATCAGCTTAAGTTTATCGGCGAGAAAGTGGTGTTAAATCCTGCGACAGCAGTCGTGGAGGCAATCAAGGAGCTGGATCGAATGGCTTCTCTTGCCGATGAGAACTTAAACCGCGCCATGAATGTTCTGTTGACGTTAGAGCCGGAGGAGATCGAGGAAGTACGGGAAGTGGAGAAAAACATAGATTTCTTAAGCCATGCGATAACCAATTATCTGGTTAAGATCAACCAGACAACGCTGCCGATCGAGGACTTGAAGAGCATCGGCGCGCTTTTCCATGTGGTGAATGATATAGAGCGTATCGGTGATCATGCGGAGAATATTGCGGAGGCGGCAGAACGCAGGATCAAGACCGGCGTGGGATTCTCTAAAGAAGCGCAGAAGGAACTGGGCGAGATGATGAACATGGTCAATACCATTTTGCGGTTCTCTATCGAGATGTTCGTCAAGAGTACGGAGGATCATATGGAGGACATCCTGCATTTGGAAGAGGCCATCGATGAGAAAGAGAGAGAATTGCAGCAGAAACATATCGAGCGATTGTCCAACAATGAGTGTTCACCGGAGGCCGGTGCGCTCTTCTCGGATATTGTGTCGGGACTTGAGAGGGTTGCGGATCATGCCGTGAATATTGCTTTTTCCAACAGTTATGGGGAAGGGAATATATAAAGATATTTGACAGATGCAGATGCACCTGCTATAATGGCTTCGTAAATATTACGAAATTGTTACAAACTATAAAGAAATGTTAAGTACGGCAGCGGTATGAGCTGCCGTATTGTGAGGATTGAATAGATATGAAGAGACGAGAGATTCTGTGGCTGCTTACGGGGTGTATGCTCCTGTTTACGCCAATCAAGGCGCAGGCGGCCTCTTTACCTGATGCGCTTGCGATCGGAACGATCAATATATCGGAGGAGACACCGGCGGATGAAAAGTCAGGTGAAGATAAAGAAAGTGATAAGTCGGGCAGTCAGGAAGCGAATGACGGCGATAATGACAGCATCAGCAATAACGCTGCGCAGAACGGTGGCAGTGACGAGGCATCGCAGGATGAGAAAGAGGATAAGAACGCTGCGTCCAAATCGGACGATACTTCCCTGCAGGATATTCTCGGCGGAGGAAGCATAGGTTCCGGTGCGATCATAGAAGCCACTAAGACAGAACAAGAATATGCCGAGGCATATGAGAAGGCTAAGAATGCAAACTGGGGCTATACCAATCTGGGTATTGCTCACGTGGACAATAATCTGAATGTCCGNGCCATTGCGGCGGAGGACGGTAAGCTGGTCGGTAAACTTCCTAAGGATGCGGCATGTGAGGTGCTGGATGACGACGGCACATGGGCGCATATCAAGTCCGGCAAGGTGGAAGGGTATGTCAGCCTCGAATACCTGCTTACGGGGATTCCGGCGAAGCGGCGGGCGGAAGAGCTGGCTACGACCATGGCGCGTGTCAACACGGATGGACTTAAGGTCAGAGCGGANGCGAANACCGACTCGGAAGTGATCACGCTGGTGGCANNNGGNGAGGAACTGGAAGTGGCCGCAGTAGANGGAGACTGGGTCAAGGTATATCTGGATGANCAGGAAGTGTTCGTNTCGGCAGAGTANGTGGAAGTCACCTCTGANCTGGGTACGGCNATNACGATGACGGAACTCNTNTANGGNCAGGGNGTNTCNGATATCCGTGTAGANNTATGNCAGTATGCAAAAGAGTTCCTCGGNAATCCGTATGTATGGGGCGGAACAAGCCTGACGAAAGGTGCGGACTGTTCAGGATTTGTCTTAAGCGTCTTTAAAAAATACGGTGTCAGCCTGCCGCACTCTTCTGTGGCACAGGCGAATTGCGGCACCACGATCAAGGTATCGGAAGCAAAGCCGGGCGATCTGATTTTCTACGGCAACGGAAAGGCGATCAACCATGTGGCGATCTGTATCGGTAACGGACAGGTCATCCATGCCAGCAGTCCGAAGACGGGTATTAAGATATCCAATATATCCTACAGGTCGCCGATCAAAGCGGTAAGGATCTTATACGATTGATAAAACACTTTACATGTGCAGTATAGTATGTTACAATAGATCAGTATGAATTCAGCCGACACTCGGTGGCGGGAAGCTCCGACCCAATCTTAGTGTCCGGCGGTTGCAGAGGATCAACTACATGAGATATGATCCCTGACAGGAAAGGAGAAAAATATGATTTCTAAGGAAAAGAAAACGGCAATTATCAACGAGTATGCCAGAACACCCGGCGACACAGGCTCACCGGAGGTACAGGTAGCGGTTCTCACAGCGAGAATTCAGGAGCTGACAGAGCACCTGAAGGAGAATCCGAAGGATCATCATTCCAGAAGAGGACTTCTGAAAATGGTAGGTCAGAGAAGAGGATTACTCGCATACTTGAAAGATAAGGATATTGAGAGATATCGTGTATTGATCGAGAGACTTGGCTTGAGAAAATAAGATGAGACAATAGACGGATACAGGGCTGGATTATGTCCAGCTTTATCCGTCCTTTTCTTATTTTATAGGGAAATGATCGTTCAGGCACGAGTTCGCGAAGCGAATCTCGCAAAGTTAATTCCGTAGGAATTTACTTATGGTTACTTAGGTGGAAGAGGCATCCGAGACCACAAATATCAGTATAAACATAACGGACGATATGATTTGTGGGGATATTTGTAGTTTCGGCATCTTCTACCTAAAACATAGATTATGCCTTTACGCGGACCGGCGTGAGGCGAAATGAAAAGGAGAGAAGATTATGTACAAGAGTTACACAATGGAACTGGCCGGACGTACCCTTCGCGTGGACATCGGCAGAGTCGGCAAACAGGCGAACGGCTGCGCATTTATGCAGTACGGAGAGACTACGGTGTTATCGACAGCTACGGCATCGGAGAAACCGAGAGAGGGGATTGACTTCTTCCCCTGCAGCGTGGAGTATGAGGAGAAGCTGTATTCCGTAGGTAAGATTCCGGGAGGATTTAATAAGAGAGAGGGTAAAGCGTCCGAGAATGCGGTTCTTACGAGCCGTGTCATTGACAGACCGATGAGACCTTTGTTCCCGAAGGATTACCGCAATGATGTGACGCTTAACAATATGGTTATGAGCGTGGATCCCGAATGCCGTCCGGAGCTGGTGGCAATGATCGGTACGGCGATCGCTACCTGTATTTCCGATATACCCTTCGACGGTCCATGTGCCATGACGCAGATGGGAATGGTTGACGGCGAACTGATTGTGAATCCGTCACAGGAGAAATGGGACAAGGGTGATCTGAAGATGACGGTTGCTTCCACGGCGCAGAAGGTCATTATGATCGAGGCGGGTGCCAATGAAGTGCCGGAGGACAAGGTGCTGGAGGCAATCTATAAGGCTCATGAGATCAATCAGACGATNATCGAGTTCATCAATAAGATCGTGGCAGAGGTAGGAAAGCCGAAGCACACTTATGAGAGCTGTGCGATTCCNGCGCAGATGTTTGAGGATATGAAGAAGATCGTGACACCTGAGGAGATGGAGACGGCAGTATTTACCGATGAGAAGCAGGTGCGCGAGGAGAATATCAGAAATATTACGGCGAAGCTGGAGGAAGCTTTTGCNGAGAACGAGGATTATCTTGCAGTCCTTGGCGAAGCGGTATATCAGTATCAGAAGAAGACAGTNCGCAAGATGATNTTAAAAGATCACAAGCGNCCNGANGGNCGTGCGCTTGACCAGATCAGACCGCTNGCGGCAGAGGTGGATATTATCCCNAGAGTACATGGTTCCGCTATGTTTACCCGCGGACAGACACAGATCTGCAACGTATGTACACTGGCGCCTTTATCCGANGTNCAGAGAGTGGACGGTCTGGATGAGAANATTACATGTAAGAGATATATGCACCATTATAACTTCCCGTCCTATTCCGTAGGTGAGACGAAGGTAAGCCGCGGACCGGGACGTAGNGAGATCGGACACGGAGCACTGGCCGAGAGAGCGTTNNTTCCGGTACTTCCTTCCGAGGANGAGTTCCCTTATGCGATCCGTACCGTATCCGANACNTTTGAGTCTAACGGTTCCACATCCATGGCATCCACCTGTGCCTCNTGNATGTCACTGATGGCAGCGGGTGTGCCGATCAAGAAAATGGTGGCAGGTATTTCCTGTGGTCTTGTGACCGGTGATACGGATGATGATTTNGTGNTGTTNACAGATATTCAGGGACTGGAAGATTTCTTCGGNGANATGGACTTTAAGGTAACGGGAACNCACGACGGTATCACNNCGATCCAGATGGATATCAAGATTCATGGTCTGACAAGACCGATCGTGGAAGGTGCCATTGCAAGATGCCGCGANGCNAGAGAGTTNATCATGGCAAANTGNATGGTTCCGGCAATCGCAGCGCCTCGTAAAGANGTGGGACCTTACGCACCGAAGATNATTTCCATTCAGATCGATCCGGAGAAGATCGGCGATGTAGTAGGTCANCGNGGTAAGACAATCAATGAAATTATTGCACGCACGGGCGTGAAGATCGATATTACGGATGAAGGTCAGGTTTCCGTATGCGGTACGGACAAAGAGATGATGGATAAAGCAGTAGATATGATCAAGACNATCATTATGGACTTTGAGNAAGGACAGATCTTCAAGGGAACCGTAGTAAGTATTAAGGAATTCGGTNCATTCATTGAATTTGCTCCGGGTAAAGAAGGCATGGTTCACATCTCCAAGATCGCGAAGGAGAGAATCAACCATGTAGAAGACGTGCTGACATTAGGAGATAAGGTTACGGTTGTATGCCTCGGTAAAGATAAGATGGGCAGGATCAGCTTCTCTATGAAGGATGTAGCGCAGGTATAAAAAAGGACGCAGGGTATTGGATAGCAGCTGCGCAACCTATACATTCCTTGACATAAGATCAAAAAGTAGAATATAATGTTGATAAATTATGAACTACCGTAAACAAGTGATTTTTACTGAACAGAAAGTAATGACGGGATAAGAGGGAAAATGAAAAAACCAACACTTTTGATTGTCGATGACGTAGATATCAACAGAGAAATTTTGTGCGAGATGTTTCATGAGTACAACACGATTCAGGCAGCNAACGGAAAAGAGGCNGTGGAGATCATCGCCAAGCAGCCGGAGACAATATCCGTTGTGCTTCTGGATATCGTTATGCCGGTTATGGACGGCGTAGCGGTGCTGGAGGAGATGAAGAAAAATAAGTGGATCGAAAGTATACCGGTTCTNCTGATTACCGGTGAGGCGACCACAAAGATCGAGCGCAAGGCATATCGTCTTGGCGCCACTGATATTATCAAGAAGCCTTTCGATGCCTTTATCGTTAAGCAGCGTACGAAGAATGTGATCGAGCTGTATTATAATAAGCGGCATCTGGAGGAGATGGTGGAACTGCAGACTAAAGTTTTGCGTAAGCAGGCGGAAGAGNTGCAGAGCATCAATGATCGTATCATAGATGTCATGAGTAACGTAGTAGAGTTCCGTAATCTGGAGTCCGGNGACCANGTAAAGCGNGTGAAGACATTTACCAATATATTGGCAAGGTATGTTGCGCAGGAGTATCCGGAGTANCATCTGGACAGCTACGCCATCAATATGATCACATCTGCTGCTGCGCTGCATGATGTAGGTAAAATTGTGATACCCGATGCGATTCTTCTTAAGCCGGGCAGACTGACGCCGGAGGAATTTGATGTCATGAAATCCCACACGACAAGGGGATGTGAGGTCATTGATATGCTGGCGGATATCCAGCAGGGCGANTACGGTAAAGTCAGCTATGAGATATGCAGACANCACCATGAGAGATATGACGGCAGAGGCTATCCGGACGGNTTGAAAGAGGAAGANATTCCGATTTCCGCCCAGATNGTGTCTGTAGCCGATGTATATGATGCACTGGTTAATGAGAGATGTTATAAAGCNGCTTTCACTACAGAGGAGGCATACCGTATGATCACCAATGGTGAGTGCGGAACTTTCTCGCCGAAGCTTATGCATTGCCTGTCTTTGGCAAAGCAGGAGTTTGAGGANGTAGTAAACGGNNCTTACAGCGAGAAAGTACAGGCATATAAATTACCACAGGGCGGCTGAGTCGCTTGCTTTCTCCTCACAATATTTGCAACGATAAACTTCCTTCTCTTCGTCNGCAAGGATGAAGATGTGAGGAAGTTCTTGTTCTATGGAAGTGATACAACGGGGATTTTTACATTTGATGATGTTTTTGATCTCCTTAGGCAGTACCAGATCCTTCTTATCGACGATTTCCCCATCCTTGATTACGTTGACGGTGATGTTATGGTCGATAAAGGCNAGCACGTCTAAATCTAAAGTGTTGATGTCACATTCTACTTTCANGATATCTTTTTTACCCATCTTATTGCTGCGGGCGTTCTTTATGATCGCCACGGTGCAATCCAGCTTATCTAACTGCAGATGATGATAGATGGAGAGGCTTTTACCNGCCTCTATATGGTCGAGNACGAANCCCTCTTCGATTTTTCCTACGTTTAACATGATTATACTCCTTATATTATAACAATTGTAATTTTATATGAAA
The DNA here is from genome assembly GCA_014804605.1 of Lachnospiraceae bacterium. Taxonomy (GTDB): domain Bacteria; phylum Bacillota; class Clostridia; order Lachnospirales; family Lachnospiraceae; genus UBA3282. The sequence continues at coordinate 308,322 of JAAUZM010000005.1, forward strand.
AGCCTATACNGGCACAAGCTCTAATAATGTCAGGATCAGCGCCATTCTGACATAGACGCCGTACTGCGCCTGCTTGAAGTATACGGCGCGGGGATCGTCGTCCACCTCCACNGAGATCTCATTGACGCGGGGAAGCGGATGCAGTATCAGCATATCTTCNTTCGCCAGTGTCAGTTTCTCTTTATTCAGGATGTAGAAATCTTTCAGACGAACATAATCTTCCTCATTGAAGAAGCGCTCACGCTGCACTCTGGTCATATAGAGGAGATCCAGATCGGCCATNCAGTCTTCTAANCGGATCACTTCNTCATATTCGATTCCGCGTTCCGACAGCATATCCGTGATGTAGTCGGGTACCCGCAGTTCCGGCGGAGAGATAAAGAGAAACCGTATGTCCGGATAGCGGATCAGCGCATTGATNAGAGAGTGTACGGTCCTGCCGAATTTCAGATCACCGCACAGTCCGATGGTAAAGTTTCCGAGGCGGCCCTTCAGGGCACGGATGGTNAGAAGGTCGGTGAGTGTCTGTGTCGGGTGCTGGTGTCCGCCGTCTCCGGCATTGATGACAGGGATACCGGANCGGCCGGCAGCTACCATGGGAGCGCCCTCCTTGGGATGGCGCATGGCGCAGATGTCCGCGTAGCAGGAGATGATACGGATCGTGTCCGACACNCTCTCNCCNTTGGAAGCNGAGGAAGAACCGGCNTCGGAGAATCCAAGCACCTGNCCGCCCAGATTCANCATAGCGGCCTCGAAACTCAGTCTTGTCCGGGTNCTNGGCTCATAGAANCATGTAGCCAGCTTTTTGCCGTCACANGTGTGCGCNTATTTCGCNGGATCGGCAGCGATATCATCGGCCAGATCGAACAGCCTGTCCAGTTCTTCCACAGTAAAATCAAGCGGATTCATTAAATGTCTCATGTGTATANATNTTCCTTTCTCTTTGTTCCGCGCGTAAAGCAGCGTATTTCTTTNTTATAGTAGGAAATTACCCGGCNTATTTCGGGCTTGCNCTCCTATGACTCAAAAAAATAGAAGAGAAATGTTCTCTTCTATTTTAATATGATACTATGTCAGATAAGATAATAAATCTTCTACGGGTTTTCTTCTGGGAGCAACGGGTGCTTCATCGGGATAACCGACAGGGATCAATGCAACTAACTCACGGTCCTCGGGAAGCTGCANCAAGGATGCAACGGTNTCNTGATCAAACAGTCCGAGAATAACGGAGCCAAGACCCTGCTCGTAAGCAGCCAGACAGAAAGTCTGCGAAGCAATNCCGGCATCATACATCTGCCAGCCGTCACCGCGGGGTGTGCTGTAGGAACCGTCACGCTCGAATCCGCTGCGGTTCTTAATAACAGTCACAGCAATCAGCACGGGTGCGTTGGAAATGATCGTGCCGTTCGGCGGATAAAGTGAGGTGCCCTCTGTTGCAATTTTTTCTTTCAGTTCGCCTTCAATTGCAATGTAGCGGGTAATCTGTGTATGCTTCCAGCTGGGAGCATAGGAAGCCGTCTCGACGATCTGNGCAAGCAGTTCATGGGAAACCGGATCTGCNTTANATTTGCGGATGCTTCTGCGCCCTAAGATACATTCCTTTGCAGTCATGCAATAACCCTCCTTATAGTGTGTGCCGTATANTNATTATANCTATATTTTGTATATCATACCATAAAGGGANANGGGTTTCAACAGTTTTTATATTGTGGAATGGATGGGGGTATGTTATAGTGAAAGNTAGGTTTAGAAGGATATTACTATATCANTATTGCAGTGAAATGAACCGGGAACGGTCACATGACAGGGCTGTTATAAAGGAGTGGCGAACTATGGAAGAGTTGAAGAAAGATACCATNCAGGAAGGGTCTGCACAGGCGGACGAACGGACAAAGGAGCCGGAGCATGAGGAGAGCAGGAAGGAATATGTGGAGCGTAAGCGCTGGCTGTTTCTGGGACTGCCGTTTACTTTNACGAAGTATACGGTGACTGACGAGGTTATTACGATCAANGACGGACTTCTCAACACAAAAGAAAACGANTGTTATTTNTATAAGGTNCAGGATGTGGANCTGCANGTCAGCCTTGCGGAGCGTATCTTTAAGCTNGGAACGGTGGCCTGNTATACAGGAGACAACACGCANCCGCAGTTATATCTGTCTCACATTAAGCATGCGAAAGAGATCAAGAATTATATTCTGAAAGCCTCGGAGGAGGCGCGCAGAAGGCGNCGCACACTCAATACGCTCAATATCGATGCNGCGGATATAGACGACATTGATGCNTAAGCGCNTATGNTGGCAGGGACATAGGCAGACCATTGATGGGAATGTCAGGTGCCGGACTCTTCGTTCTCCATTAGNAGACGCTCGAACAGNAGACCGGCAGTAAACCAGCAGGGAGCGTAGTCGAGGCGGATTACCTTGGCGAGATTCCAACGNGATCNCTCGTAATTCCAAGGGCANAGATCGCGTTTCNTGAGCCATAGACCGGTCAGAAATTCTCCGGTAAAGATCATGCCGGTGTAAACCAGACCNCGGAATATGAAGTTGTGTCCGCGCATNAGGCGGGCAAACGGNGCAAGCAGGGCGGCGAGTCCGTATATGGGGAACATCCAGACGGAGGTCGTACAGGGCAGACGGAGATCNCTTTTGCGAAAAGCGTGNAAGGCTGTGAAGATCATCTCCAGAAACCANCCCAGAAGCCCNCAGTGTATATAGTTGTGAATAAATTTTTTCATATCATTAAGGATATCCCGATTTCGGGAAATTATACATCCATATGAGAGGGGCGTGCGCATGAACTACAGAGAGGCGATGGCATATATAGAAGATCTGCAGCAATATGGCAGCGTTATGGGTCTTGAGACCATGCGGGAGTTGTGCGCGCGCTTGGAGAATCCGCAGGATCAGTTGAAATTCGTTCATATCGCCGGCACGAACGGAAAAGGTTCGGTGCTTGCCTATATCTCCACGGTTTTGTCTGCGGCGGGATACCGGACAGGCAGATATATATCGCCTACGGTGAAAGAGTATAGGGAACGGTTCCAGATCGACGGTCGATTGATTACCCAGTCCGGATTGTGCAAATATCTGGAACAGGTGAAGGAAGCGGCGGAGGCAATGGCGGCGGAGGAGCTTCCGCATCCTACGGCATTCGAGGTGGAGACCGCAGTGGCATTTCTCTATTTTCTGGATAAACAGTGCGATATCGTAGTGCTGGAAACCGGGCTGGGAGGTGCGCTGGATGCGACGAATGTGATTACGACGACATTAGCCGCCGTATTTACCTCTGTCAGCATGGATCATATGGGAGTGCTGGGGGACAGCATAGAGCAGATTGCGGCGGCTAAGGCGGGGATTATTAAAGACAAGTGTTATGTAATATCCGCCAAACAGACACCGGAAGCAATGAAAGTGATCAGACAGGCGGCGCTTGTGCGCAAAGCCAAATTATATACGGCGGACGCATCCAGAGCAAAGAATGTCAGATACGGCATGACCGGTCAGCATTTCAGCTATGATAAATACAAGAATATTGCGATCACGATGGCCGGGCAGTTCCAGATCGAGAATGCTGTGGTGGCGCTGGAGACGCTGACCGCGCTGGGCAGGGCGGGGTATCCGGTCGCAGAGGATAAGCTGCGGCTGGGCATGGAGCAGACACGCTGGCGGGGCAGATTTGATGTGATTGGTAAGAAACCGCTTTTTATTGCGGACGGAGCACACAATGAGGATGCTTCGAAGCGACTTGCAGAAAGCATCAGATTTTATTTTACAAACAGACGGATCATCTATATAATGGGTATGTTGAGGGACAAAGAGTATGATAAGGTGATCCGCAATACTTATGAACTGGCGCAACATATTATCACTGTGACACCGCCGCTTACGGATCGTGCGCTACACGGTTATGAGTTGGCGCAGGCAGTGCGGGAATACCACGACAACGTGACGGTAGCGGACAGTGTGCAGGAGGCGGTGGAGATCGCTTATTTGCTGGCAGGACGGGATAAAGACTGCGTGGTTATCGCATTCGGTTCGCTCTCTTATCTGGGAGAGCTGATCGACGTGGTAGAACATAGAGATACGATCAGGAGAGACTCTCATGGTAGATCAGAAAAAAATTGAAGAAGCGGTGCGGCTTTTGTTAGAGGGAATCGGTGAAGATGTGACCAGAGAAGGTCTGAAAGATACCCCTGACAGGATCGCGCGGATGTATGAGGAAATCTATAAAGGTATGGATGAAGATCCGGCGAAACATTTGTCAAAGACATTTACGGTAGAATGCAACGGAATTGTCGTAGAAAAGGATATCACATTTTATTCTACCTGTGAGCACCACTTGATGCCGTTCTACGGCAAGGTGCATATCGCTTATCTGCCGGACGGCAGAGTAGTGGGACTCAGCAAGCTGGCACGCACGGTAGAAGTATATGCAAGAAGGCTGCAGATACAGGAGCAGATGACGGCTCAGATCGCAGATGCGGTCATGGAATACCTAAAACCGCAGGGCGTGATGGTGATGGTGGAAGCGGAGCATATGTGCATGACCATGCGAGGCGTTACAAAGCCGGGAAGTCAGACCTCGACGATGGCAGCGAGGGGATGTTTTGAAAATGATCCGCAGCTTCGGCAGATTTTTTTCGAAATGATACGACAATAGTTGACAAATAAAATTAAATGATGATTTAGCAAGAGGGAAATGTATTGAAAATAGGAGACAGGGATTTTGCCACAACCGGACATACATATGTTATGGGAATCTTAAACATAACACCTGATTCGTTTTCGGACGGCGGTGCGTATCATACAGTCGATGAAGCATTATATCGCGTGGAACAGATGATTTCAGAGGGGATGGACGTTCTGGACATCGGGGGAGAATCCACCAGACCCGGTTATACGCAGATATCTGATGAGGAGGAGATCGAGCGCGTCATTCCGATAATCGAGATGGTTAAATCAAGATTTAATACTGTGATTTCGCTGGATACCTATAAGTCTAAGGTGGCGGAGGAGGGAATTACAGCAGGTGCTGATATGATTAATGATATCTGGGGGCTGAAATATGATCCCAGGATGGCAGGAGTGATTGCGCAGGCCAAGACAGCCTGTTGTCTCATGCATAATCGAAAAGAGGCCGTCTATGAGAACTATATGGGCGAAGTGCTTCGTGACCTGGGAGAGACGATTGATATTGCCCATGAGGCAGGAATATCCGATGACAGTATCATTCTGGACCCCGGCGTGGGATTCGGGAAATCCTATGAACAGAATCTGGAAGTCATAGACCGTTTGGAGAGTTTACATTCGCTCGGTTATCCGGTCCTGCTGGGAGCCAGCAGGAAGTCTGTGGTCGGATTGACACTTGATCTGCCTGTGCAGCAGCGGCTGGAAGGTACGATCGTAACAACCGTATATGCTGTGCAGAAAGGCGCGATGTTCGTCCGCGTGCATGATGTGAAGGAGAATTTGCGCGCGATCAGGATGACGGAGGCTATACGGGACGGATACAGAATGTAAGGCGGCAGTATTTCCTGGGCAGAAACAATGGTGGAAAGCGGCACGACTGAATAAAGGGGTAAATATGGATCAGATCATAATAGAAAATCTACGGGTATATGCGCACCATGGGGTGTATCGCGAAGAGAATGAAAAGGGGCAGAGTTTTTATATTACTGCTGTTATGGAAACGGATACAAGAAATGCGGGTACATTGGACGACTTAGACCTCTCCACGAATTACGGAGAGGTTTGTATGTTTATGAACGATTTTGTCACGGAACATACATATAAGCTGATTGAGACGGTGGCGGAGAAAACAGCGGAGGCAGTGTTACTTAAGTTCCCGTTAATCAGGCGGGTTACGTTGGAGATCCGTAAACCGGAGGCTCCCATTCCGCTGCCTTTTGAGTCGGTTTCGGTGAAGGTTGTGAGAGGGTGGCACAGAGTCTATCTGTCCTGCGGCTCTAATATGGGGGATCGGAAAGCACATCTTGACGGTGCGGTGGAAGCGCTGCGGGAAGATAGCATGTGTCACGTAATAAAATGCTCCGACTGGATCGTAACGCAGCCCTACGGCGGTGTGGTTCAGGAAGATTTCTTAAACGGTACCATAGCTCTGGACACATTGTATACGCCTGCTATGCTCTTACAGAAACTACACGAGATCGAGTATGCCCATGACAGGGAGCGGAAGATCCACTGGGGACCGAGAACGCTGGACTTGGATATACTGCTGTACGAGGACTGCGTCATGCATACTGAGGAACTGACGATTCCGCATGCGGATATGCATAACCGTTATTTTGTATTAAAGCCGCTTGCACAGATAGCACCTTATGAGAGACATCCTGTACTGGGGAGCAGCATCGGACAGATGTATGAGGAGCTTGTAAATGACGCCGGGCAAGCATGTGTTAAGGAGAAAGAAGGAAAGATGTGTGATATGGAGATAGAAAACAGAGAAACAGACGATAGTAAAGTGACGTATGTTATGGAAAACGTTCACATAGAGCGCCTTACATTGGAACAGGCGCGTGAGATCTATGGGACTTATGCGCATTCGGATTTTCCGCCGGAGGAGATCAAGCCTTTTGACGTGATTGAGGAAACATGGGGACGCGGCAGCTACCATGCCTATGGATTCTATGAGGGGACAACGCTCTGTGCCTATGCGTTTCTTGTGGCAGATGTAGAAAAGCGATTGTTATTATTAGATTATTTTGCGGTTGTCAGGGAACGGCGGGGGCAGGGATACGGTTCACGTGCATTGGCGCTTCTGCGGGAAGGATGTGCGGAGTGGAATGCGCTGGTGATCGAGGTAGAGGATGATGAGTTGCCGGACATAAATGAAGAGACACGGGACGTGAGAAAACGCCGTATCTCTTTCTATACTGCGGCCGGCTGCCTGATGAGTACCACAAGGAGCCGGCTGTGGGGTGTGGATTATCGTATTATGGCCATGCCGCTTATGGATCGATATGCGCTAAGGTGCATGGCAGATAAACTGCACGCAATCTACGGAAACCTGTACCGCGAGGATATACTGCGGCAGCATTTCGAGATTACGGCAGAATAGTTATTCCATTTCCTGCAATGCCGCCTGCATGCCGGCATCGAAGGTGTTTACATTGACGGGACCGTAGGTACTCGTCTTGTAGACCGGCGTTGATTCGCCGAAGGCGTTAAAGTACACATATTCCGAGGTAATGTTGATATTCTGATAGATGCCCTCCCGTACGATCTCCTGTGAACTGCCGTCGATGGACATTCTCTTTAGCGCCGGTTCAGTCTTGGAATTTGTCTGATAATAGATGTAATTGCCGTAGACGTTGAACAGATCGAGTCGTTCATTGGTCAGCACTTCCACCACGTCATCGTACATCGAATAGCGGCACAGCCGATAATTATTCCCGATATCCATGAAATACACATATCCGTTCTGATAGATGGGGTTCCAGAGGTTCCCCTTCCATACGACACTGGCAGTGTCGTTGGCAGTGTTGAGCGCGTAGAGATAGTGATCCTGATCCGTACCGCAGTAGTAGATGGTGCCGTCCACGTAGGAAACAGGGTTGATAATGGCATTCGGATTGATCGTTGCTTTGTCTTTTTTGTCGATCTTAATCTTCTCTAAGGACATGGAACTCTTAGGGTCTAATTTGGAATAATAGAGATAATTGCCGCACAACTGCATGGTGGCGACATGGCAGCGATCCATGCCGGTAGCATTTTTGCCGTTTAACTGGCAGCGGTAAATGCCGTAAGCGCCGCGCACGGAACCGAGATCAGAGCCTCCGGACTGATTTTCCACGGCATAATAGAGATATTTGCCGCCCGCACATATGTGGGAAGAAGAGCCGCCGCGCAGCTTCTTGACGTCCGTTTCATCCGGATTCATGGAGTAGAGCGAATAATTATCATAAGCATTGGCGAAATAGATCCGTCCTTCGTGTTCACAGAAATAACCGTTATTGTTCAGATTGCCTGCCGTATTTCCGACGGTCGCTTCGTCATTTAAGGTAACGTGACCGGTAATCACTACACATGCGACAAGAATAATGAAAATAACTACTGTTATAGATATGATGAGAATATTTTTTTGTTTGGTTGTCATGGTATCCTCCGTTTTATGCAATACATAATGTTCTAACAGATTTATTATAGTCGGAAACCGTCTTGCTATCAAGGGGGATTTGGAGTAAGATGAAATCAATAAATAGGAAAGGATAAGCAGAATGGATTTATTGGAATTACGGGGACTACTGGATCAGATCGATGAGAAGATCGTGCAGCTCTATGAGGAGCGCATGGAGATCTGTTCGCAGGTGGCGGATTATAAGATAGAGACGGGGAAGAAGGTATTAGATAAGGCAAGGGAGGAAGAGAAGCTTAATAAAGTACGTTCTCTGGCGCACAGCGAGTTCAATGCCTACGGTGTACAGGAGCTGTTCGAGCAGATCATGGCCATGAGCCGCAAGCTGCAGTATAATAAACTGTCGGAGCAGGGAGCTCACGGTAAACTGCCTTTTATCGGTGTGGACAAGCTAGATACGGAACAGGCGAGGGTGGTGTTTCAGGGAGCGGAAGGGGCTTATTCCCAGATCGCGATGATGAGATATTTCGGGGAGAATATTAACTGTTTTCATGTAGACAGTTTTCGGGATGCCATGTGTGCGATCGAGGAAGGCAGTGCGGATTATGCAGTGCTTCCGATTGAGAATTCCACGGCGGGGATCGTTAATGAGATCTATGATCTGCTGGCGGAGTATGAAAACTATATCGTGGGGGAGCAGATCATTAAGATAGAACATTGTCTGCTGGGACTGCCGGGGACGGAGCTTGCACAGATCCGGACGGTCTTTTCCCATCCGCAGTCTCTGATGCAGAGCGCGCGTTATCTGAATGTGCATGACGGCTGGAAACAGATCAGCATGCAGAATAATGCTTTTGCGGCGCGCAAGGTCAGTGAGGACGGGGATCATAGTCAGGCGGCGATAGCCAGCGAGCAGGCGGCGAAGATATACGGACTGGACATTCTGGAACGGGGTGTGAATCAGTCGGATACCAACTCCACGCGGTTTATCATCGTTACGAACCAGAAGATATTCTTAAAAGATGCGAAGAAAGTAAGCCTGTGTCTGGAGGTGCCCCATGAAAGCGGTTCTCTCTACCACATACTGTCGCATTTCATCTATAATAATCTGAATATGACTAAGATCGAGAGCCGTCCCATCGAGGGAAGGAACTGGGAGTATCGGTTTTTCATTGATTTTGAGGGAAATCTGGCGGACGGTGCGGTGAAAAACGCCCTGCGCGGTCTGNGGGAAGANNCNCAGAACATGAGGATTTTAGGAAACTATTAAGGCGGATTGAGAGGGTATGATATGAGAGAAGAAGAATTGATCATNTATAAAGAACCGGNAGACGGAACNATACTNANGGATATGGTCTGGCTGATGGATCATTACCGCTCCGGAGACGGCAGGAGCCGCCCGNTGTTNTANGACTGTATGCACGGTCTNNTNGANATGGCGGCGCTTCACGGTTTNTCGGGAAATCTGTGGCANTGNTATCTGACNGATCTGNTGGTTAATAATGAGAACAGCTACAGCGTGGCGTGTGAAATGCGCGGAGAGGTGGAGGGCAGCATCAACCAGCTGGTGCTGCACGATATCGCGATCTATAAAGAGCTTTTTGATTTTGATTTTACGGCGATGATGGATGTACTGAAGGCTCCGGAGTTCGGTATCGTCATTGATTATGAGAGCCCGATCCGGTCCAGCAGGGTGTACAGCACGAAAATCAGAGACCGCATCAGCCGGCTTGCCGAGCAGTTTGCCGCAAGCGAGAGTGCGCTGGAAATGAAGGCCGTGCTGACACAGTTTTATTATGAGTACGGTGTGGGCAAATTTGGTTTACATAAAGCTTTCCGCGTTGTGCACACGGACAGCGGCGCACAAATTGAACCGATCCGCAATATTTCTCATGTGCAGCTGGATGATCTGATCGGATACGAGATTCCGAAGAANAAGCTCACTGACAATACAGATGCNTTTGTGGCAGGCAGAAAAGCGAATAACTGTCTCCTCTTCGGGGATGCAGGGACGGGCAAGTCTACCAGTATTAAGGCGATTGCCAATGAATATTATGACAAAGGGCTGCGTATTATTGAGATTTATAAGCATCAGTTTAAGGATTTGAACGATGTAGTTGCGCAGGTAAAAAATCGAAACTATAAATTTATCATTTATATGGANGACTTAAGNTTCGANGAGTTTGAGACGGAATANAAGTATTTGAAGGCCGTGATCGAGGGCGGACTCGAGAAAAAGCCAAACAATGTCNTGATCTATGCCACATCCAACAGGCGGCACCTCGTTCGGGAAAATTATGAGGATAAAGAAGGCAGGCGTGAGGATATGCATGCCAGCGACACGGTACAGGAGAAGNTGTCCTTAGTCTATCGTTTCGGCGTGACGATCTTCTTCTGCGGGCCGGATAAGAAACAGTTCCAGGAGATCGTCAAGGGGCTGGCGGCCCGTTACGGCATCACCATGGCGGAAGAGACGCTGCTCGCAGAGGCGGATAAGTGGGAGCTGTCCCACGGCGGACTGTCCGGCAGAACCGCGCAGCAGTTTATAGATTATCTTCGCGGTCAAATATAAAAGTGTGAGATAGGGGAAGCAGCATGAAAACATTCGCGGCGATTGATGTCGGTTCTTATGAGCTGGCGATGAAAATTTTTGAGATTTCTTCGAAGAACGGAATCAGGGAGATCGACCATATCAGACACAGGATCGATCTGGGTTCGGATACTTTTGCCACCGGTAAGATCAGTACCGAGCGGGTAGATGAGCTGTGCAGGGTTCTGCGCGANTACGGCGGNATCATGCGAAGTTATCAGGTGGANGACTATAAGGCGTACGGTACGAGCGCGATCCGGGAGACAGAGAANACGATGATCGTGCTGGATCAGATCGCACAGCGGACNGGGATCACCATAGAGGTCTTAAGCAATTCCGANCAGCGGTTTCTNGATTACAAATCCATTGCCTCCGGNGGGGATGCNTTTAATAAGATCATAGAGAAAGGTACCGCGATCGTCGATATCGGCGGCGGCAGTATACAGATATCGCTTTTTGANAAGGANACGCTGGTGACCACCCAGAATATGAAGCTGGGGGTGCTCAGNCTGCAGGATCAGTTGGGCAGGCTGAACATCAGACCGGAGCAGAATGAAAGTATGCTGGATGAGATCGTCAGTTCTCAGATAGCCGTNTTCAAGAAGCTGTATCTCAAGGACAGGGTGATTGAGAATATTATCGTGGTAGATGATTATATATCCGCGGTCGTAGGCAGGAATGTGGCCGGGCTGGAGCATACCAGCGTGGAGGCCTCCGCCATGGATAAGTTCTTAGAGCGTATCCGTGTCAAGTCGGTGCAGGATGTGGCGCACATACTCGGCATGCCGGAGGAGAATGTACCGCTGCTCTTTATATCAGGGGTGCTGCTTAACAGAATCGCTAAAGTGATGGATGCCAAACTGATCTGGGTGCCGGGGGTGAGTCTGTGNGACGGTATTGCATATGAGTACGGCGAGAAGAATAAACTGATCAGAGAGCGACATGATTTCGAGCAGGATATCATAGCCTGTGCCCGGAATATCAGTAAGCGGTACATGGGCAGCAGGCGCAGGAGNGAGACGTTGGAGCAGATCGCCCTGACCATATATGACAGNATGAAGAAGGTGCACGGCTTAAGCAAGCGGGAGCGGCTTCTNCTGCGGATTGCCACGCTGTTACATGATTGTGGCAAATACATCAGTCTGGTGAATCTGGGGGAATGTTCCTACAATATNATTATGTCCACGGAGATCATCGGACTGTCCCACGTGGAGCGGGAGATCGTAGCNAANGTGGTCAAATATAACCACATGGANTTCGATTATTATGAAGCGATGGGCAGGGANGGTTCNCTTGACAAGAAGGATTATCTGACGATCGCCAAGCTGACGGCGATTCTTAAGATTGCAAACGGGCTGGACCGNAGTCACAAGCAGAAATTTAAGAATGTTAAAACCGCGCTCAAAGACGAGCAGTTGATCATCACGGTGGANGCTTCTTTGGACATTACATTGGAAAAAGGGCTGTTTACGAAGCGCGCAGANTTTTTCGAAGANGTATACAGTGTGCGGCCGGTGATCAGGCAGAAGAGCTGAGNNGTTGATATATCCCCGNTCNTNNAGTGCGGCGGGAAGAAGAGAGATGGCAGAAAAGAGGGACGAGATGGACTTTTCAAATGTGGAATATTATACGAACAGANAGCTGAGCTGGCTGCTCTTTGACAAGAGAGTCCTGGGCNAGGCGAAAGATAAGAAAAATCCGCTCTTTGAGCGGTTGAAATTCTTGAGTATCACGGCATCTAATCTGGATGAGTTCTTTATGGTAAGGGTGGCTTCCCTGAAAGATATGGTAAACGCCGGATATAAGAAGAAAGATATTGCGGGTATGACGGCGGCGGAACAGATTAAGAAGGTAAATGAAGAGACGCATGCGCTGGTGGAACAGCAGTATGCCATTTACAACAGATCCCTGCTTCCGCAGCTTTCCGAGAACGGGCTGCATATCGTCAGGCATCACGAAGAGCTGAGCAAAGAAGATGGTGCCTATGTGGACCGGTACTTCGCGGATAACATCTATCCGGTGCTGACGCCTATGGCGGTGGATTCTTCCAGACCTTTTCCGCTGATCAGGAATAAATCCCTGAATCTGGGGGCGCTTATGAAGAAGAAGAACGGCGAGGGTGAACTGGAATTTGCTACCGTGCAGGTGCCGAGCGTCCTGTCCCGTATCGTGACGATTCCTTCCGGCGAGGGGACGAAGATCATTCTTCTGGAGGAAGTGATCGAGCGCAATATCCATAAGTTGTTCCTCAATTATGATATTGTCTGCAGTTATCCGTTCCGAATCATGAGAAATGCGGATTTGACGATCGAGGAAGAGGAAGCGGAAGATCTTCTGCAGGAGATCGAAAAGCAGCTTAAGAAAAGACAGTGGGGGCAGGTCATCCGTCTGGAAGTGGAGGAAGGCATCGACGACAGGCTGTTAAAGCTGATCCGGGATGAACTTCAGATCGAGCAGGGAGATATCTATGCCATCAGCGGGCCGCTGGATCTGACCTTCCTTATGAAAATGTATGGACTGGAAGGGTTTGACCATCTGAAAGAACGGAGTTACTTAAAGCCCCAGCCGGTGCCGGAGTTTAATGCGGAGACGGATGTGTTCGCGAAGATCAGGGAGGGTGATATTCTGATGCACCACCCTTATCAGACATTTGAGCCGGTGGTGAATTTTATCAGGCAGGCGGCGAAGGATCCGGATGTGCTGGCGATCAAGCAGACGCTTTATCGTGTCAGCGGTAACTCGCCCATCGTTGCGGCGCTGGAACAGGCGGCGGACAACGGCAAACAGGTGTCCGTGCTGGTGGAGCTAAAGGCACGTTTCGATGAGGAAAACAATATTGTCTGGGCGAAGAAGCTGGAGAAAGCGGGCTGCCATGTTATCTACGGGCTGGTAGGCCTAAAGACCCACAGCAAGATTACGCTGGTGGTCAGGAGAGAGGAAAACGGAATACGCAGATACGTTCATCTGGGAACGGGAAACTATAACGATTCTACGGCGAAGCTGTATACGGATATCGGACTGTTTACCTGTTCGGAGGCGATCGGAGAGGATGCCACGGCTGTATTTAACATGCTGTCCGGATATTCCGAGCCGAGAAACTGGAACAGGCTGTCCTTAGCGCCGCTCTGGCTGAAGGACCGGTTCTTACACTTAATTGACCGGGAAAAAGCATATGCCGAGCAGGGCAGGATGGCGCGCATTATCGTCAAGATGAACTCGCTGTGTGATAAGGATATTATTATGGCTTTGTATGCGGCCAGCGCGGCGGGGGTGAAGATCGATCTGATCATCCGCGGTATCTGCTGTCTGAAAGTCGGAATCCCCGGCGTGAGCGAGAANATTACGGTGCGCTCTATCGTAGGCAATTATCTGGAGCATGCGAGAATCTTTTATTTTGAAAATGACGGTAAGCCCGAGTATTACTGTGCCAGTGCGGATTGGATGCCCAGAAATCTGGAAAGACGGGTGGAGATTCTGTTCCCGGTGGAGAAGCCGCAGTTACAGGAGAAGCTTCGTCATATATTGGAATGCCAGCTGCGGGATACCGTGAAGGCATCGATTCTGCAGCCTGACGGCAGCTATGAGAAGGCGGGCAGACGCGGCAGGGAAGAGTTCAATGCACAGCTTACCTTCTGNCTGGAAGCCAGAGAGACCGCCAGAGCGGAGAAGAATATGGAGAATAAGCGCGTCTTTATTCCGGAAATGCACCATGGAGATGAGTAGGGATTATGAAAATATATTTAGCGTCGGCATCGCCCAGNCGGAAAGAGCTGCTTAAGCAGGTGGGAATTTCCTTCAAGACAATGCCGAGTACGGTGGAGGAAAAGATTACAANGACGGAGCCGCAGGAAGTTGTGGAGGAGCTGTCCTATCAGAAGGCGGTGGATGTCTGCAGCAGACTGACGGAGGAGAACAGAGAAGATTTCGTCGTGATCGGAGCGGANACGGTGGTGTCCNGCTGGGGTGAGATCTTAGGAAAGCCTAAGGATAAGGAAGACGCCGNNCGAATGTTAAATAAGCTGCAGGGCGGCAGCCATCAGGTGTACACCGGCGTGACGTTAGCATGGAAATATAAGGATATGTCCGCCATGTATGCCACATTCAGCGAATGTACGGACGTGACCATGTATACCATGAGCGAGGAAGAGATCAAACGGTATGTGGACAGCGGCGAGCCTATGGATAAGGCGGGCGCTTACGCGATACAGGGGTTGTGCGCCGCATATATACAGGGAATCTGCGGGGATTACAATAATGTAGTGGGGCTGCCCGTGGGGAGAGTATGTCAGGAACTTAAGAAGCGCGGATTAATCTGAAAGGAGAGAGGGTTATGTTTGACGAGAAAGTATTACAGTGTTTTCTGGATCATCAGTCACAGCTCTATCCGGAGCCGGTGGCGGAAACATTAGAGGGTGCGGAGAGTTTTCTGGAAGAATGCATGGCGGTAGTCGTGGATTCCGTGAAGGAAGTGTGGGAGTTCTTCGAGGAAGAGGGCGTGGATATGGATGGTGCCGATGAGGAAGGAATCCTGGAAGCCGACGAGGTGTTCGAAGTCGGCGACGGCAGATATCTGATCGTAGAGGGATAAGTTCGATTGATTACAGCAGTTTTCGCATCAGGGCAGCCAGTCCGTCCTTGTCATTGTCTAACTCCGTCACGATATCGGCAGCCTGTTTGACTTTGTCGGTGGCGTTGGACATGGCGATGCCGCATCCGGCGGCTTCCAGCATGGAGATATCATTGTCGGCATCTCCGGCTGCATAGGCATCCGAGAGAGGTACGCCGAAATGATCACATACGAAGCGGACGGCATTGCCCTTGCCTGCGGTATGCTCAAAAAGCTCCAGATATATATCACTGGAATAGATGGTCTGGATCTTACCCTCGGCCCAGTCGGCGAGACTACGGCGGAAAGATTCCAGCTTATCGAAATCATCGAGACTGATGGCAAGCATCTTGTAGGGTGCTTCGGTCAGCGCATCCGTCAGATTCGGCGAGACGATAAACGGCAGATGGATCCGTCTGCGGTAAAAAGTGATTTCGCGGTCCTCTGCGGGTGTGACAATGGCATCTTCACGATAGGTCTGGATGTGCAGATCATATCGGGCGGCCTGCTCCTGAAGATAGGACACGTACGGCAGCGGGAGCCGTTTTTCCATGATGGTCGTGCGGCTGTCACAGTCGTATACTTGTGTGCCGTTGCTGCAGATCAGCAGAATGCCGTTCTGTGTGAGACCGGCATTATTTTTTACCTCAAGGACACTGTCTTTCGGGCGTCCGGAGGACAGGATCAGCTTATTGCCGGCAGCGAGAAAATCGTCTAAGAAGGCTTTCGTGCCGTCGGATACCTGGCTGTCATTATTTAAGAGTGTTCCGTCTAAGTCGGTAAATAGAAGTTTCATGGTATGGAGAAATATCCTTTCTTTCTGTCACAAATTGTGCTTTGTTCAATCCCGGGCTTCGCCTACGCGATTTTCCGATATCCGTTTCTTGATATTATCTAAGAATTCTTCCGGCACGAATAATCTGCCGTATCCGACACCTAGATCGAGCTTCGGTTTGTTATTGCCGTGGAAGTCGGAACCGCCGCTTAAGAGCAGATCATATTTAGAGGCCAGCCTGAGCATATCCCGCTCATCCTGCCCGGTGTAAGTGCTGTAGAGTGCTTCGATTCCCATGAGTCCCTCATCTTTTAAGGAGGAAACCAGTTTGTCAAGTCTTTCATTTCCCATGTGATAGAGCGGCGGATGTGCCAGAANAGGGATNCCCTCAGCNTGTAAAATCAGCGANACNGCTTGCGCGGGAGTNACCTTTTCCCTCGGNACAAAGTACTTCGTGTGATCGCCCAGATACTGCGCGAAGGCCTCCTGCCTGCTCTTTACATACCCTTTTTCNAATAAATAGGANGCATAGTGNGCNCTGGTGATTACTGCATCNGGGTTCTTTTCTTNTAATTTNTCATAAGTGATGTCGATGCCGGCTTCCCGAAGNTTATTGCACATCTTAATGTTNCGNCCNGTGCGGGAATCTATGAACTGNTGCAGCNTGNCGGTGAAAACNGGNGAATCGTAAGCGATATACAGACCGACGATGTGTACATCCTGACTTTCATATTTGGTAGAAAACTCGATGCCGGGAACGACCTCGATGGAAGGTTGTCCCGATCGTGACAGTGCCTCGGCATGATGAACGGCTTCCGCGAGCCCGTCGATCGTGTCATGATCGGTCAGTGCGACAGCGCTTAAGCCCTTGGCAATGGCATAATCCACAAGCTCTGTAGGGCTGTAGCTTCCGTCGGATTTATTTGAGTGTGTGTGTAAGTCTACCTGTCGCATATATCTTCCTCATAGGTTGGTGGCGTACTCATCCTGAATGCCGGAGCGGGATTCTTAATCGTCCTCTTCTTCGCTTGCCGTACTCGTGTAGACCGTACGNTTTCTCGCCATCTCGTCGCTCTCCAGATACTCGTCGTATGTGGTGATCTTGTCGATCAGCGTGCCGTCNGGCAGAATCTCCATGATACGGTTCGCCGTGGTCTGTACAACCTGATGGTCATGACAGGAGAAAAGCTCTACACCCTTGAANTTCTTCATACCTTCGTTCAGTGNGGTAATGGCTTCCATGTCCAGATGGTTGGTGGGCTCGTCGAAAATNAGGCAGTTGGCGCCGCTGATCATCATTTTGGAAAGAAGACAGCGNACCTTCTCACCACCGGAGAGCACTTTGACCTTNTTCACGCCGTCTTCGCCNGCNAANANCATACGGCCGAGGAAGCCNCGGACATAGGTCACGTCCTTAACGGGGGAGTAGCCCATGAGCCAGTCGGTGATGGTGTAGTCATTGTCAAATTCCGCCGTGTTGTCTCTGGGGAAATATGCCTGTGAAGTGGTAACGCCCCATTTATAAGNNCCTTCATCGGGTTCNATCTCNCCCATGAGNATCCTGAATAATGTNGTCTTNGCCAGTTCGTTGCTGCCCACGAAAGCGATCTTGTCATCGTGTCCTACGATGAAGGAAATATTATCCAGNACTTTTTCCCCGTTAATCGTCTTGCTGATTCCCTCTACCGTGAGGACTTCGTTACCGATCTCGCGCTCCGGNCTGAAATCAATGTAGGGATATTTCCGGCTGGAAGGACGGATGTCGTCAAGCTCGATNTTCTCCAGCGCACGCTTTCTGGAAGTCGCCTGTTTGGACTTGGAGGCGTTGGCGGAGAANCGGGAGATGAACTCCTGTAATTCCTTGATCTGNTCCTCTTTCTTCTTNTTNGCTTCCTTGCGCTGCTTGATGATCANCTGACTGGATTCATACCAGAAATCATAGTTGCCGGCATANAGCTGGATCTTGCCGTAGTCNATATCCGCGGTGTGCGTACANACTTTGTTCAGNAAATATCGGTCGTGGGAAACGACGATCACGGTGTTCTCAAAGTTGATCAGAAATTCTTCCAGCCANGCGATGGCATCTAAGTCNANGTGGTTGGTGGGCTCGTCTAAGAGCAGGATATCCGGATTGCCGAANAGCGCCTTNGCAAGCAGCACTTTAACCTTTTCATTACCGTTTAANTCCGCCATCATACTATAGTGCAGNTCNGTGCCTACACCGAGGCCGTTAAGGAGCATGGCGGCGTTGGATTCCGCATCCCATCCGTCCATCTCGGCGAACTCGGCTTCCAGTTCGCTGGCTCGGATACCGTCTTCATCGGAAAAGTCTTCCTTGGCGTAGATGGCATCTTTTTCCTTCATAATCTGATAGAGACGTTCATTGCCCATGATGACTGTGTCCATGACGGGATAAGCGTCATATTTGAAGTGATCCTGTTCCAGCACGGAGAGCCGCTGTCCGGGTGTGATGGACACGTCTCCGTTTGTCGTCTCCAGCGCGCCGGAGAGAATCTTAAGGAAGGTGGATTTGCCTGCACCGTTGGCGCCGATAAGCCCGTAGCAGTTTCCTTCCGTGAATTTGATGTTAACGTCCTCGAAGAGGGCTTTTTTGCCTACCCGGAGGGTTACATTATTTGCCTGAATCATATTAAAACCTCATTTTTCTCGATTGATTTTAGAAAGCTACCTTATCATTATACACAAAAGGTGGGGTTTTTCAACTGAAAAGAGAGGAGGAATGCAGTATATTCTTATGATTTGAGGGGTTGATGTAAATTGTGGAGGGCAGATTGCGCAAAATGTTCTCTTGTGTCGGGCTCCGTCATATGGATTTTCTATAATATTCCGATTCGGCTGAGAATGTGGACGAAACCGCCCTCTATTCGCCATCCGGGCTCATGTCGGGCTTTTCGGGACATCCGTGTCCCGAAATTTCTGGATATTGAACGGAATATTAAGAAAATCTCATATTCCTGCGCAGGACAACTGCGAGAACATTTTGCGCAATCTGCCTGTGAAGTTTTATGAGAGAACCTTGTGCGATCTGAAGACTCTTGCTAGAAAATACTTGCAGTTTTATGGGAGAAGAATATAATCGAGATAGAATTATAACAATTAAGATGGCAGGTATGATTGAGATGAACTTGAGAAAAGTAAGAGCTTTGACCGGGGCGGTGGCGGCTCCGGGAATTTTGTATATGATGGCGCTTATGCCGCGGATGGTAAATCGTCCGGATACGCGGCTTTTTAAGAAGCGGTATTTTGCCCACAGAGGGCTGCATGACAATGCCGGGGCGGCGCCGGAGAATTCTATGGAGGCATTTCGCAGGGCGGTACAAGCGGGGTACGGTATGGAGCTGGATGTCCATGTGACGAAGGATGGGATTCCGGTGATCTTCCATGATTTTAAGCTGGAGCGCATCTGCGGGGAAGCCGGAGAAGTTGAAGATTATACATATAAGGAACTTCAGCAGTTTACGTTGTGTAATTCCAAGGAGCGGATTCCTAAGTTGGAGGATCTGCTTTCCATGGTGCAGGGGCGCGTGCCGCTTATTATCGAAATCAAGTCGGAGAAAGTAGATGTGTCCGAGTGTGCGGTGATTGACAGAATGCTGCGGGGGTATGACGGGGCGTATTGTATTGAGTCCTTTAATCCCTTGGTATTATGGTGGTTTCGGCTTCATCATAATGAAGTGNTCAGAGGGCAGCTCTCCTCCAATTTCCGGNTCGAAGGAGAATATCATAACNTTCGCTATTTTTTCCTNACGCATCTGTTGCTTAATTTTCTCACAAAACCNGATTTCATAGCNTATAATCATANGTTCANGGNAGAGCCGGGCAGAAGNATATGCAGAANAATCTATAGAAATCCTGCGGTGGCATGGACGGTCAGAAGCCGGCAGGAGCTTAATGATNTGAAGGATGAATTTGACGTTTTTATTTTTGAGGGATTNAGNCCGTANACTAAATATAGTGTGATTTGGNCTTTCGGATGGAATTTNTTGTGATTTTTTGGCAATAACTACAAAAAACGGGTGGTAAATTTCCAATTATATGGTAAAATAATAAAAGGGCACATTGTCATNAANGGNAATTTTGACGATGTGCAGTCTGNAGCAGATCAGGCTGCAGATCAGTAAGATCAGAGAAAGGAAAAGAGAGGGCAAAAACTATGGCGAAATGGGTGTACTTATTTGAGGAAGGCAATGCCGATATGCGTAATCTTCTCGGCGGTAAAGGTGCGAACCTTGCTGAGATGACGAATTTGGGCCTGCCGATTCCGCAGGGGTTTACGGTCACAACAGAAGCCTGTACNGATTANTATAACAATGGCAGGCAGATNAGCGATGAGATTAAAGAGCAGATTTTTACGGCGCTTGCNGGACTNGAAGAGAAACAGGGNAAGAAGTTCGGCGATACGGAGAATCCGCTTCTCGTATCGGTACGTTCCGGNGCACGGGCTTCCATGCCGGGTATGATGGATACAATTCTTAATCTTGGATTGAATGACGTTGCCGTGGAAGGGTTTGCGAAGAANACAGGCAATCCGAGATTCGCTTATGATTCTTACAGAAGATTTATTCAGATGTTTTCCGANGTTGTTATGGAGATTCCGAAGTCTTATTTTGAGAGNATTCTGGACGAGATCAAAGAGGCTAAAGGCGTTAAATACGATACGGATCTGACGGCTGACGACTTAAAAGAGATTATCGTTAAATTCAAGAATATTTATAAAGAGAATAAAGGTGAGGATTTCCCGCAGGAGCCGAAGGTACAGTTGATGGAGGCTGTAAAAGCGGTNTTCCGTTCNTGGGATAANGAGAGAGCTATNGTATACAGAAGAATGAACGATATTCCGGGNGACTGGGGTACGGCAGTCAATGTNCAGGCTATGGTATTCGGTAACATGGGCGANACATCCGGNACAGGNGTTGCATTTACNAGAAATCCTTCCACCGGAGCNAAAGGNATTTACGGTGAGTANCTGATNAACGCACAGGGNGAGGANGTTGTGGCAGGTATCCGTACACCGCAGCCGATNACGAAGCTGGAAGAGGATCTTCCGGAATGCTTTAAGCAGTTCATGGAGATNGCCAATAAATTAGAGAACCATTACCGCGATATGCAGGANATGGAGTTTACCATTGAGGACGGCANNCTGTTCTTCTTACAGACNCGTAACGGTAAGAGAACCGCACCGGCAGCGATTCAGATCGCTTGTGACCTGGTAGANGAAGGCATGATCACTCCNGAGGANGCAGTGCTTCGTATCGAAGCGAAATCNCTGGATCAGTTGCTGCATCCTACATTCGATGCCGATGCANTGAAAGCNGGNCAGGTGATCGGACANGCACTTCCGGCNTCTCCGGGTGCTGCGGCAGGTAAAGTATACTTTACCGCNGAGGAAGCGAAAGCAGCTCACGAGAAGGGTGAGAGAGTTNTANTGGTNCGTCTGGAGACATCNCCCGAAGATATCGAGGGTATGCATGCGGCNGAAGGTATCTTAACTGTCCGCGGTGGTATGACATCCCATGCAGCAGTGGTAGCACGTGGTATGGGTACAGCGTGTGTATCCGGCTGCGGTGACATTGCAATCAACGAGGAAGATAAAGTGTTTGCACTGGGCGGAGAAGAGTTCCATGAGGGAGACTACATTTCTCTGGACGGTTCTACCGGTAAGATTTATAAAGGTGATATTAAGACAGTGGAAGCATCTGTCAGCGGCAATTTCGGCCGTATCATGGAGTGGGCGGACAAGTACCGCAAGTTANAGGTGCGTACCAATGCGGATACACCGGCAGACGCTGCTAATGCNGTTAAATANGGNGCNGAAGGTATNGGATTGTGCCGTACAGAGCATATGTTCTTCGATCCNGACAGAATCCCGAAGATTCGTCAGATGATNCTGGCAAGAACAGTAGAGCAGAGAGAGAAAGCNNTNAANGCTTTGATTCCTTTCCAGAAGGGCGACTTCAAGGCACTGTATGAAGTAATGGAGGGNAGACCGGTTACNATTCGTTTCCTCGATCCGCCGCTTCATGAGTTCGTTCCGACTGATAAGGATGATATCGACGATCTGGCAGTAGAGATGATGATGACTGCGGAAGAAGTACAGGAAATCTGCGATTCCCTGCATGAGTTTAATCCGATGATGGGTCACCGCGGATGCCGTCTGGCAGTTACCTATCCGGAGATTGCCAAGATGCAGACAAGAGCGGTTATGGAAGCTGCAATCGAGGTGAAGAATGAGAAGGGATTCGATATTGTTCCCGAGATCATGATTCCTCTTGTAGGAGAGAAGAAAGAGCTGAAGTTCGTCAAGGACGTTGTGGTAGAAGTGGCTGAGCAGGTGAAGAAAGAGAAGAATTCCGACATNAAGTACCANGTGGGAACGATGATCGAGATTCCGAGAGCGGCACTTCTGGCAAATGAGATTGCCGAGGAGGCAGAGTTCTTCTCCTTCGGTACGAATGACCTGACACAGATGACCTTCGGATTCTCNCGTGACGATGCGGGCAAGTTCTTAGGTGATTACTATAAGAATAAGATCTATGAGTCAGATCCGTTTGCAAGACTTGACCAGAGCGGNGTAGGTCAGTTNGTACAGATGGCAGCAGAGAAAGGACGCGCAACCAGACCGGATATCAAGCTGGGTATCTGCGGCGAGCACGGCGGCGATCCGTCTTCCGTNGAGTTCTGNCANAAGGTNGGACTTACGTATGTGTCCTGTTCACCGTTCAGAGTGCCGATTGCTAGGTTGGCGGCGGCTCAGGCGGCTATTAATAACAAGTGAGTAATTGGATAACTCACTACTGTACCACTGCCACACAGGCGGCGATCTTGGAGAAGTAATATAAGGAATTTTGGGTGTAGAGGGGTTCACCGGGATGACTGGTGAGCCTCTCTTTTTGGATACCGTTGATAACGTGACGATTGGGGATGGACGCACACAATTTTTGAGTGTTAATGTGATTGGATTAATTGCAGGATCAATAGTTTAATGATATACTTGTCTCGATAAATTAAGGAAAATGACGGAAGTACATACCAGAAAGGGAATAAATATATGCAAGAAGAAAGTCTGGCGCAGCGTACCGCAGATAAGCTGAGAAATATGATACTTACAGAAAATATATATAAGTTCGGTGATAAACTTCCAAACGAAAANGTGCTTTCTAATGAATTAAGAGTCAGCAGAACGACGCTNCGGGAAGCTGTTCATATTCTAATTTCAGAGGGNTTNTTGAATGTACAAAGAGGAAAAGGNACTTTNGTTGTAGAGCAGTTGGAGCGNCANGCGGATAGTGGGATTGANNTNCAGGAAATAAGCAGCAAAAAGGTAACCTTGCGGGACTTATATGAAACAAGAATGATTTTTGAACCGGAAGCAGCAGCTTTGGCATGTATAAGAGCCAGTGATGAAGAAATTGCGCATATATTGGAATTAGGGGAACAATGTCAAAAACATTTGAAGAAAAGTCATACAGGTGAACAGAGAATAGAATCGGAGATTGCCTTTCATGGAGCGCTTATTAAAGCATCTCATAATGAGTTTATCGGACAGTTTTTGCCAGTATTGACTGCAACGATAGAAAAGACCTTTGACTTGGATCATAATCTTCATATTATTGCGAAAGATGCATATGAAGACCATGCTATGATCATGAAGTTTTTAGANCAGCGGAATCCGGAAGCTGTTAAATGNGCAATNAAGATTCACTTGAATAACGCAATGCTTACAGAAGAATTAGANAAGTGATATGTANAAATGNGGNCTGCCACACTGTAANAGGTGTGGCATTTTTTTTGTCTGAAAAGAGAAACTGTATTGACAAGATATCTCAAGTNTTGTATAGTTGTCATACAACATAAAATATGATGTCNTATTACATAAGGAGGTTATTATGAGTAACGCAAAAATTTATTATCAGGAAGACTGTAATCTAAGCCTTTTAGAAGGAAAGACGATTGCAGTTATNGGCTATGGAAGNCANGGACATGCNCATGCCCTGAATGCAAAGGAATCAGGNTGTAATGTTATTATNGGTCTCTATGAAGGAAGCAAATCATGGGNAAAAGCAGANGCGCAGGGTTTTGAGGTCTNTACNGCAGCAGAAGCAGCTAAAAAAGCTGATATTATCATGCTTCTGATCAACGATGAACTGCAGGCTGATATGTATAAGAAAGATATTGAGCCAAACTTAGAAGAAGGCAACATGTTGATGTTTGCACATGGTTTCAATATTCATTTNGGTTGTATCACNCCACCTAAGAATGTTGATGTTACTATGATTGCTCCCAANGGACCTGGACATACGGTAAGAAGTGAGTATCAGGCAGGTAANGGNGTTCCNTGTNTGGTAGCTGTNGCGCAGGATGCTACCGGAAAAGCATTAGANCGTGCGCTGGCTTATGCGGCGGCAATCGGCGGCGCAAGAGCGGGCGTCNTGGAAACAACCTTCCGTACGGAAACAGAAACAGACCTTTTCGGCGAGCAGGTTGTTTTATGCGGTGGTATTTGCGCNTTGATGCAGGCTGGTTTTGAAACGCTTGTTGAAGCAGGATACGATGCGAGAAATGCTTATTTTGAATGTGTCCATGAGGTAAAGTTAATTGTAGATTTGATCTATCAGTCGGGTTTTGCAGGAATGAGATATTCTGTTTCTAATACTGCNGAATANGGNGATTATACCACGGGATCTAAAATTATTACAGAAGATACGAAAAAAGCCATGAAGCAGGTTTTATCAGATATTCAGGATGGAACTTTTGCAAAAGATTTCCTTTTGGAAATGTCTGCAGGAGGACAGGTTCATTTTAACGCATTAAGAAAACTGGCAGCAGANCATCAGGCAGAAGTTANCGGTNCAGAAGTNCGTAAGTTGTATAGCTGGAANAATGANGATAAANTNATTGATAATTANTCATCCTGANNAAAGTCAGATGGTTATTACCTTTGATGGGGAATGACTGTTCGCCCACCTACGAGGGCTTCTGTACAGACGGTTATAAGTGACAGGTGAGTAATTGGATAACTCACTACTGTACCACTGCCACGCAGGCGGCTATTAATAATAAGTAATTCATGTCGTAGAATTTTTTGAACGATATGACGAAAGTGTAATAAGATGGCTTGAAAAAATCGAAAGCGTGGCTTTCGGTTAGGGATTTCGGGCTTGGAGGGGTTCACCGGAGTTGTTGGTGAATCCCTCTTTTTGGGCTTTTTTGATGCCGCTGATAACGTGGCGATTGGGAATAGATAGACACAATTTGGCAAATAGTATAGGGGCTTGCTATATGGATCGTTAATTTCGATTTTATTTAGTTGTCTCCGTCAATCGGAAAATTTAAAATGACTTTGTATCCCTTCTGTTCTTCACTTTCAATTTTCATTGTTCCGTTATGGGCGTCTGTAATCTGATGGACAAGAATTAGTCCGAGGCCGTGCCTTAAATCTAATCTGTCATCTGTGCTTTCCATGTAATGCGGTTTTTCATTTAGTTTCTTCAATTTCTCGGCCGACAGGCCAATACCATTATCTGATATGGAGAGGAAAATGCCTTTGTCTGTACCGTCAAGAGCCAGTGCAATATCACATCCGTCCGGGTTATGGCTGATGCTGTTCTGCACAAGATTGTTGACTGCCCTCGAAATCAGGCGGGCATCACAATCGAACAAAATGGTTTCTGCTGCAGGTGTTATTCCGATATTTATGGAATACTTATCGGACAGGCCTGTGTTGAGTAATTCAGCAGCATAGGAGCGCAGTAAGCTCGCCAGACTGACAGGGCTTTTATGAATGGGTTGCATTTCATATTCCAGCCTCGATACGAGATTGAGGTCCTGCACCAATTCCCTGATTTTGACACTTTGCTGCCGGATAATTTCAGCCTCTTTGCGGATATGGGAATCTGCGCTGTTTTCATGTGCAATCCGTTCAGCATACCCCATAATCATGGAAAGGGGAGTCCGTATATCGTGGGAAACACCGCTGATCCAGTTCGCACGGGCCTGGTTCTGCCTGCTTAATATGGCAGATGCCTTGTTGACGCTGTCTGCTATTCCCGACAGCTCCCCGCGTATGGAAAGGGAAGCCGGCTTGCCGTTCCCGAGTGTTACAATCGAGGTTATGATTGGTTCAGCGTTTTTCAGGATTTTCCGTTTCGAGTAATAATAAGCCAAAAACAGGATTGCAAGATCAGCCGCCAGTATTCCCATAACAAAAAATGGAAAGGTTTTGATGGAACGCAGCGAATAGTAGTTGCTCGGTAATTTCATATAACTGTCCTGCGGATATCCTAAAATCAGCATACCATCGTCCGTGTTCCTGATGAAGACCGGGTAACCTGCAAGATAACCTTTTGCAAATACGGCTACATCCTGGACAGTAAAACGCTCTGGTATCCCATCTGGTGCGTCTATTTCCCAAACCCTGTCCCCTTCCATATCCAGATAGACAGCCCAGATATGATTGGTTCTTAACTGCCCGGATATTTCGTCTGGGATACCTTCCAGGGAAGCAGATTCAGCAGCAGCCTCCAACATATTTTGTGGCGAAAAGCCGCCATAGTCTTTTGTCACAACCCCATAAAATGTCCAGACAAAAGCCAGACAATTGATAAACAGCAGTATGAGGACCAGCCCCGCAAAGGATGCCAGATATTTTGATATATATTTCCCAAGTGATTTCATGGCTTCACTTCCTTGTGTTCAGTTTATAGCCCAATCCTTTGACCGTGATCAGGGAGACAGGATTTGACGGGTCGGTCTCAATCTTCTCACGGATTCTGCGGACATGGGCATTCAGGCTGTTCTCGTAGCCAAAGGGGTTATCGCCCCACAAGGCTTCGCATAACGTGTCCACGGTCACGATCCTGCCTTCACTGCGGGCGAGTGTTTCCAGAAAAATATGTTCCTTTGCTGTCAGCGGGATGGTCTTGCCGGCTTTGTGGACCTCGGCCCGGCCAAAGTCGATGGTGCAGCCATCAAGGTTTATAAACGGTGTATCTTCCTTATAGCACCGGCGCAGAACGGCATAGATGCGGAACAGCAGTTCCTGTGGCAGGAATGGCTTTGCAATATAGTCATCCGCCCCAAGCCCCAGCCCGGACAGCCTGTCTACGGCCTCGTCCTTTGCGGTCAGAAAGATCACCGGCACATCTGAAAATGTGCGTATCTGCTGCATAAGGGAAAAACCGTCCCCATCTGGCAGACAGACATCCAAAATGGCAAGGTCGGGCTTCTCATTTTGGACTGCGGAAATTCCTTCCTTTACGGAAACCGCAGTCACAATATTCCCAAAGCCTTCATCCGACAGGATTGCTGTAACCATTTCCAGCAGGTCCGGCTCGTCATCCACAAGCAGGAGTTTTTTATTTTGTAAAAATGTATTATCCATAATCGTCACCTCCGTGATTCCTTAATTGTAGCATATTTTTTTGTTTTAGAAGCTGTTTTGCAAAAAAGTAAGGTAAAAGTAAGGCTGCGGGAAAGTTAATGTCGGGTTGATGTTGTACCATAGAGACATAGAAAGGAGATGTTTATATGGAATACATTATTACCACTGAGCAGTTGACGAAAAAATATAAAAATTTTGTTTCTGTCAACAATGTTTCGCTTCACATTCGGAAAGGCAGCATTTACGGATTTCTTGGCCCTAATGGTGCAGGAAAATCAACTACCATGAAAATGCTGCTGGGGCTGACAGCCCCGACAAAAGGCAGTTTTACCATTGACGGCAGGCATTTCCCGGAAGACCGGATCGCCATACTGAAAGGGGTGGGTTCCTTTATTGAATCGCCGTCTTTTTATGCAAACCTTACCGGCCGGGAAAACCTTGATATCATCCGCCGGATTTTGGGGCTGCCGGGGGATTCTGTCGATGACGCACTGGAGCTGGTCGGACTGGAGGAGTTTGGAGGCCGTCTGGCAAAGAAGTATTCGCTGGGCATGAAGCAGCGGCTCGGCCTTGCCGGTGCGCTGTTAGGCAGGCCGCCTGTCCTGATCCTGGATGAACCGACGAACGGCCTTGACCCTTCCGGCATCCATGAGATCAGGAATCTGGTGAAGTCCCTTCCAGGCCTTTATGACTGCACCATAATGATCTCATCCCATATGCTCTCTGAGATTGAATTGATGGCGGACGACATCGGCATCCTCAACCATGGGAACCTTCTGTTTGAAGGAAGCCTGGAAGAGCTGCGGCACAGTGCAGGGCAGGCGGGAAATGCCAATCTGGAGGATGTGTTCCTGGGCATGGTGGAGCAGGACAACGCTGCCAGAAAGCAGAGGGCAAGACTATGAATGCACTAGCTGTCGAACTTCGGAAAGAAAAACGGACGGGCGTTATCCCGGTGCTGCTGGCTGTCGGCATTCTGGGCGCAGCCTATGCCTTTCTCAACTTCATAGTGCGGAAAGATACACTGCTGGGGCTTCCGCTTCCGCCGATGGACGTCCTGCTGACCCAGCTTTACGGCATGATCATGGTTTTAAATATGTTCGGCATCGTAGTTGCCGCCTGCATGGTTTACAATATGGAGTTTAAGAGAAACGCCGTCAAAAAAATGTATATGCTCCCCATAAGCGTTTCGGGAATGTACCTTTGCAAGTTCCTGATCTTATCGGCCATGTTCCTGGTGGCAGTCGCTTTGCAGAATCTGGCACTTATGCAGATTGGTATGACAGACCTGCCGCAGGGGGCGTTTGAAATGGGGACGCTGGTCAGATTTGCAGGCTACTCGTTCCTTACGTCAATGCCAGTCCTGTCATTTATGGTCCTGGTCTCGTCCCGTTCCATCAATATGTGGATACCGCTGGGCATCGGTGTTGCCGGTTTCTTAAGTGGCATGGCATTGGCTAATTCGGGTTCCGGTCTGCTGCTGTCCCATCCATTTGTCATAATGCTGAAGCCTGCAGTTGCCATGAGCGCGCAGCCGGACATAACGGTGATAAAAGCCGCTGTTATTGAAACATTGCTTTTCCTCAGCGCAGGGCTGTGGATGGCAAAGAACCTGCGATATGAATAAGGAGGGATTGTTAGAATGAGTTTTTTGGAGCTACTCAAAATTGAATTTATGAAAGTAAAACGGTCAAAGATCGTACCGTTGATTTTTATTGCCCCGCTGCTGGTGGTTGCCTCCGGGGTTGCAAACCTGAGCCGTTATTTTACACCGGAATATACAAATGCATGGCCTGCCATGTTCATCCAGAGCGCACTGGTCTACGCCTACTATCTGCTGCCGTTTTCCATGATCGTGGTCTGCGTGATGATTGCGGGACGGGAAACAGGGAATAACGGCATCTTAAAAATGCTTGCCCTGCCGGTCAGCCGGTATTCGCTTTCCATAGCAAAATTCTGTGTGCTGGCATTTTATCTGCTTATGGAGATGACCGTGTTCTTTGTGGTGTTCGTAGTTGCCGGGACAGTTGCCACAAGGACAATGGGTGTGACGGAAACTCTGCCCGTCCTCTATCTGGTGAAATGGTGTGTCGGACTGTTTTTGACAATGCTGCCTTGCGTGGGGACCATGTGGGCGGTCACTGTCCTGTTTGAAAAGCCGCTGCTTTCTGTGGGGCTGAACCTGCTCCTTGTCATTCCCGGCGTACTGGTCGCAAATACACCTTTGTGGATAGCATATCCTTATTGCTACAGCGGCTATCTGGTGTCCTGCTCCCTGCATGATTTTACGGTGGAATCCAGCACGATGGCATTTTCAATGTTCCCCTTCCTGCCGGTTGCGGCGCTGGTCTTTATATTGGTGTTTGCGGTTGCTGTAATAAAATTTGGAAAAAAAGAAATGAGGTAAATCATTATGGAATGCAATTATATGCGTCAGGAGCAATGAAAGCCGCAGTCTTGTAAATATTGCGTCAACAGCTATCAGCGTATTTGGGTGCCTGCTGATGACCGGCATTGTTGCTCTGGGATTATTTTTGACTTTCATTCAGTAAGTGAGGAGTGTTTATGAAGTTTTCAAGAAAGGACCAGCTATTCTTTTGACACGATTTCCGGCGTCTGCCGACTGGTATAGATTGACCCGGAATTGGGAGAAAACGTACTGGCTGAAAATGGAGTTATAAAAAATTCATAAAAGTTTTGTTGCATTGGCCGAAATAAGATAATAAAATGTAGATATGAAAGTATGAACTGTAACAGAAGAACCATACTAACAGAGGAGGTGTTTATTATGGCAACTTCGAGCATCACGAAAAATTTTGTCATTTCCGGCAAGGAACAGGTGGAGATGTTTATCAATGCGATTGAAGAATCTGCCAAAAACCGTCCTGTCCGTACTCCCGTAGATGCAAGGCAGATTAAAGGGGAAGAGGAATTGAGAAAATTTGTAAGGGAAAGGAAAGCAGCGAATGTCGATCAAAGATAGTTTCTTCTATATCAACATTCGTGACTATTTGGCATTGGGAACTGATGATGAAGCAGGAGAACCGGAACTTGTTAGGACGATTTCTGAGTTCTCCTGTCCCCAAAACCCGGATGTGGAACATTTTTTGAAGAAAAATGCAATAGAGTTTACGAAAAAGAGTCAGTCAGTTACATACCTTGTGTTTTCGGTAGAAAATAAGGAACTGTTAGGATATTTTACCATTGCATTAAAACCTTTGTCAGTCAGAGGCGAAACTGTCAGTAATACCATGAAAAGAAAATTGCTACGTATCAGTGAATTGGACAAGAATTCTGATACATATACTATGTCGGCATATTTGATTGCCCAGCTTGGGAAAAATTATACAAATGGTGTAAATAACATGATTACTGGAAAAGAGCTCATCGAGTTGGCATGGAATGTGATAGAGGATGCACAATATATGCTTGGCGGTATGGTAGCATTTTTAGAAGCAGAAAATGAGGAAAAACTGTTATCATTTTACCGTGGCAATCGTTTTTCGCAGTTTGATACCAGACAGAACGCATCAGATACGGATGAGTCGCATGAGTTGGTACAGCTTTTAAGGTTGATCTAACATAACATGGTGTGCTTGGCAAAAGTGCAATTTGTCGAATGGATTAAATAAACAGCACAAAAAAGTAACCGTCATCTGCCAAAAGTCGCGGTTATTTTTTTAGTATCTAAACGGAGGCTGACCGTCTATCGGCGGGGTCCTTTTGCCGAAAAGTATAGGGGTTTCGCTAAATAGTGTATGAGTAAAGCGGTAAGAAGAATATGGGAAAATGATAAGGAGCTGAAAGGCCCTTTTTTGGTTGCTTTATTCTTTTCATTCCCGGAAAATAGTCGTTTCGTGCAATCCAATAAAATACGGGCGATTCATTGCATATATGGAAGAGCAGCACCACTTGCGTATTGACAGGCAGACCAAGAGTGAAAAGTGGCTGATGCCGCATATCCGTCCGGGATGCCGTGTAGATTATGGTGTGGGGCGTGTCCTTTTCGCCGGGGAGGTTGCCGGATTCCTGAACCCTATGGGTGAAGGGATATCAGCCGGGATGGAGAGCGGGTACTTTGCCGCTTCAGCAATTATGGAGCATTTTGATAATCCGCAGATGGCTTGTGAAGCTTACCGGCAAAATACGGAAAACCTCAAGTCCTATATGTAGCGCCAATGGAGCTTTGTTGGAGGAATGGCCGGCACGTTCAGGGAGATGGAATAGATCAGGGAAGATGAAGATTAAATATATCAAACAGGGGAATGACAGGCACTACGCCGTCATTCCCCTGTACTCAGCATTGAAGAGACCAATTCCTTGTTATCCGCTTTATCCCCCGTTGCTTTTCATATCGAACATATGCTATTGGCGGTTTTTCTGTCATTCAGAACTGCCTTATGCTCCCTTGTAATAAGTCCAAGCATTATGCCTATTTCTTGTTCATAAAATCCTAATATGCCTGTATACTGTACTGGTAATATGCCACCGCTTTTTTCTGGCTCAACAGCTTCATATCACTTATCTGTTTCTGGAACATATCCATAAAGTCTGTCCTATCACGCAATCCCATCATTCCTGTTTCTGGTGGGAGCGAAGTAAGTCCACCGTTCTTATCAACACCCATCTGGTGTTTTCTGACTAATTGTTTTTCTTTTCAATAAATTTATCATGCATATGTTCGAGCAATGAAAAATCAACAGTGCTTTTCAGGTATCCGATGGCAGGATTGTTTTCCTTTTTCTGTTTATAGAGAATTTTTGCATTCTGAATGATCTTATTTTTATTTTTACGGATAAAAAGCATTTCTTTATGTATGAGAGCCTTATAGAATAAGTCGGGTTCATTATTTACGTCATACAGGAATAATTCCGATGTAGGAACTGGAATCATATTACTCAGTTTCAATGTTCCCTTTAATTCCAATTCCCCGGATGAGGATTGGGAAGTGATGCGGATGATGGGGAAATTCTCCCGCGGATTTTCTGTACTCCATTTTCTATTCGGTAATCTGAATTTTTAGGGGAGGAAAGGGGAATGGAATAGTTATACCCGTTAATACTGTATACAATGCCAAGATACTTCCGTGTATGGTTCCTGTCATTTTCTTTTGAGAAAAAAACATTTTTTTCAATGGTACTGATATAAGAGATGTATTCCTCGGATATTTCATATAGTTTTAATTCGCTCATTGGTGGCTCCTGCAAAGAAAAGGGCGATCATAGCGATCACCCTTCGATTTTAAAGTTTCCCACTGTCTGGCAGGAAATCTCCTGATTAATAAAGTTTTCCACTATCTGGCAGGAACTCTCCTGACGATGGTTCCCCATCTCTGATATTATTATATGTTTTTGCGGGAAATATGTCAATAAAAATGAGTATTCCGCTGAAATTGAAATGAATAAGTTACAGCTAAATTCAAAGAAAATCATTATCTGGCTATGTGTGAACTATGGCATGTTTATTCTTGCTTTTTTTGTACTTGGTACGTTAGGCAGTGAGTACAAAGCGATACTATGGATCAATTTATGCATTCATTATGCCGGAGTGCGGCTTGCCGTCAGTGTTGTTTTCTTAATTGCAGCAGAATAGTCCATAAACTGAAAATACACAAAAGACAAGGTGAAATAATTTATACATTACACACTTTATAATTCTTCTATTAATTTAATAGCAGTAAATATCATATTTGAACGTACATTCTTTTGGTTATCCCAATTTTTCAACTGTTATACAGCCTTTATTTCTTCGTAATTCAACCATTTCGGGGGTTTCTCTATACATGGCATCTGTCGTCCATGTTTTACCAATTGTATATGGTATCTAATATGGGAATTGATTCATATGCGGTGGTCTGTTATTTCCATAGGCAGACTTTTTTATCGGAAAAAGTAATATTCATACAAAACACCCCAATGCACATAAAATCAGCTTTTTCTATTGGATAATGCCGACAGGAAATAGAGCCGGTAAAACTGAAAAATGAAGATATTTTACAAGACGCAGGAAAAAATAAGAGGTAAAATGGCTCTTGACTAAATTCAAAAATTGAATTCGGAGGTAATCCACATGAAGAAAGAAACAAGAACAGTGGTATATGATGATGAATTAAGGATTGAGGCATACCGCTTTGAGGGAATCGTGCAGCCATTTCCGAGCCATTTCCATGAGCATTATGTCATAGGATTTGTGGAGAAAGGGGAGCGCGTACTTTCCTGCAGGGACAGGGAATATGCCATAGAGGAAGGAAGCATCGTACTTTTCAATCCGGGGGACAGCCATGCCTGCGTACAGAGTGACGGAGGGACATTTGATTACCGGGGTGTCAACATCTCAAAGGAGATCATGCTCGATCTGGCGGAGGAAGTCACAGGGAAACGGGAGCTTCCGGGATTCTCAAAAAATGTTGTTTATGACGAGGAGGCAGCCTGCCACCTGCGACCGCTCCATGAGATGGTCATGAAAGGGACAGGGGAGTTTAAGAAGGAGGAAAACCTGCTGTTCCTGCTTTCGTATCTTATCCAGAATTACGGGCAGCCCTCCCACCGCTGTATCCCGGAGTGCAGGCAGGAGATTGAAAGAGCCTGTGAATATATGGGTGAGCATTTCACGGAGCGCATCTATTTAGACCAGATATGCCGCCACGCAGGGCTTAGCAAGTCAACACTGCTGCGGGCCTTTACAAAAGAAAAGGGAGTCACACCATATCGCTATCTTGAGACGATCCGTATCAATGAAGCCCAAAAACTGCTCTCAGAAGGGATTCCCCCTGTGGAGGCGGCAATCAGGACAGGCTTTTCAGACCAGAGCCATTTTACGAATTATTTCAACCAGTTCATAGGGCTTGCACCGGGGACTTACCGTGAAATATTTTCAGGAAAAGACGGGGATGGAGGGCAGCATGGAGAATAAGAAATCAGCCGGGCATCTGGCGGCGCTGTTTACAATCCTTATCTGGGGAACTACATTCATATCCACCAAAGTCCTGCTTACGGATTTCAGGCCGGTGGAAATCCTGTTCTTCCGCTTTGTCACGGGCTTTGTGGCATTGTTTCTGGTCTGCCCGCATCGGCTGAAAGCTGTGAGCCGCAGGCAGGAGGCGACATTCGTACTGGCAGGGCTGTGCGGGATATGTTTGTATTACCTGCTGGAGAATATCGCCCTTACATACACGATGGCTTCCAATGTGGGAGTTATCATATCGGTTGCTCCGTTTTTCACAGCGATACTGTCGCGGCTATTCCTGAAATCGGAAGGGAAGCTGCGGGCAAATTTCTTCATCGGTTTCGTGGTGGCAATGGCAGGTGTAGCGCTGATCAGCTTTAACGGCTCCAAAATGGAACTGAATCCTGTGGGTGACCTGCTGGCAGTCCTGGCGGCTTTTGTATGGGCATGTTATTCCATACTGACAAGGAAGATCAGCAGCTTTGGCTATCCGGTCATCCTCACCACGCGCAGGACATTTTTTTACGGCATCCTTTTCATGGTTCCGGCATTATTCCTTTTTGAGTTTCGAATCGGTCTGGAACGGTTTGCTGATATGACGCATCTGCTCAATATCCTGTATCTGGGATTGGGGGCATCCGCACTCTGTTTTGTCACATGGAACCTTGCGGTGAAGGCGCTTGGTGCAGTAAAGACAAGCGTTTACATTTACATGGTTCCCGTCATAACAGTGGTGACATCCGTTTTGGTACTGAAAGAGCCAGTGACATGGATTTCTGCCGTGGGGACGGTTATGGCGGTTGCGGGACTTTTCCTGTCTGAATACAGCGGAAAGGAGAGCCGGAAAAATGAATGAGCCCGCGCAAAGGTGTGAGGAGCAGATCATCAGATTGTTTCACAAAAACAGGAGGAGAAATCCTCCAAAGGAGGGTTGGAAAATGGATTTACAGAATGAGAAGTGTGTCATGGTGATTGATGAGAACCTGCCGCTTGGCATTATTGCAAACACGGCGGCTATCATGGGCATTACGCTTGGAAAGCAGATGCCAGAAGTTGTAGGTGCAGATGTGTATGACAAGACAGGTAACGGCCATTTGGGGATTATTGAATTTCCGGTGCCAATCTTAAAAGGCAATGTGGATGTAATCAAAGCTATCCGTGAGAAGCTGTATGAGCCGGAATTTTCAGAACTGACGGTGGTTGATTTCTCCGATCTGGCGCAGGGCTGCAAGACCTATGATGAGTTTATGGAAAAGATGAAGGGTGTTTCAGAAACGGAACTGAATTATTTTGGGATCGCCATCTGTGGTGCAAAAAAGAAGGTCAACAAATTAACAGGGAGTATGGCATTGTTGAGATAGTGTATAAAAAGCAAGGCCGCCACATATGGCTCACCACTCTTTTTTTGTTGTTTTATGCTTTTCATTTCCGTGAAATAGCTATTTCGAGCAATTTGGCAAAAACAGAAAAATTCAGCCGATATATTCAGTGAGTGTTGTTTTATTGTGATTCATAGAATTCTATGATATAATACATAGAGTTCTATGAAAAATGAGGGCATATGAAATGGATCGGATTGGAATACTCATAAAAAAGGCATCACTGGAATTAGAGAAAACTGCGCTCTCGATTCTGTCGCAATATGACATGACCCTTACACAGTACAAGATCATTGTCTTTCTTTATGCTGCTCCGCCTATGTCAGTCCGACAGGTAGATTTGGAACGGGCATATTCTATGACCAATCCGTCCGTTACCAGTGTGCTTCATACACTGGAAAAGAAAGGCTTGATCAATCGGGCAGAAAACGCGGAGGATCGGCGCAGCAAGGTAATTTCACTGACGCAAAAAGCGCTTGATCTGCGTGATGAGCTGGAAGCTGCCGGCGATCGGCTGGAGGAGGCATTCACGAGAAATCTGTCGTCTGCTGAGCGCAGCGAAATGGTCGTATTACTGACAAAAATGTTGAAGAAAGGATGATATAATATGGAAAAGCCTACATTGAAAACAGTGATTATCACCGGCGCAAATTCAGGACTTGGATTTGAAGCAGCTAAGAAAATCGCTTCCGATACGAATTTCCGGTTAATTCTCGCCTGCCGTAATCGGGAAAAAGCAAAAGATGCGGCCGCGCAGATCATGACAGAAACCGGCAATCAAAATATTATATGCATGGAGCTGGACACCGCATCGCTTCAATCTGTACGACAGTTTGAAAAAGACTATATACAGGCAGGATATGGAACTGTATATGCACTGCTTTGCAATGCCGGGATCAGCGGCACACACACGGGACTGACAGAGGACGGCTTTGATGTGGTTTTCCAGACCAACCATTTAGGACATTTTCTGCTGACTAAGCTGATGCTGCCACATATGGCGGAGGAAGGCAGGATATTTATCACCAGCAGCGATATGCATGATGCGCCGGGTGGGAATATGGCATGGAAAGGTACAGAAGCACTTGCGCATCCCAATGAGAAACTTGCAAAAGAAAGCATTCGCTACTCTTATTCCAAGCTGTGCAATTTGTATTTCACCTATGAACTTACCCGCCGTCTTTGTGACAGCGATAAAAAGCTCTATGTCAACGCTTTCAATCCGGGGCTGATGAAGACCAATTTCATGCCGTTGACCAAGGCATCTATGATGTTTGTAAAAACTACTATGCCTCACCGGTTCGGAGATTTGGAGAAATCATCTTCCGCATTGGCGGAATTGGTTCTATCCGAACAGCTTGTTACGGAATCCGGTCAATACTATGACAGAAGTACCCACACCTGCCCTTCCTCTGAATTGTCCTACAATGAGGAGAATGCTGTTGAATTGTGGGAAGCAAGCGAAAACTATGTGAATGAATAAATCGATAGGAGAGATGAATCATGAAGATTATTGCAGTGGAAGAACATTTTACCGTAAAAGACGTCAACGACCTTTATACAAAAGTGCTGCCAGGCGACAATGAGATGCAAAAGGCTTATTCCAAACGCAATGCAAAGCTTGCGTCGGACGGTGTCCTGACTGATTTAGGGGAGAGCCGTCTGGCGGCAATGGACAAAAGCGGCATTGATGTGCAGATCATCGGCTATGCGGATAATACACCGTCCCAGCTTCTGGGAGAAGAAGGTGCGGTGGAACAGTGCCGTGCTGTCAATGATTATCTGTACGAGGGAATCAGCAAACATCCGGACCGGCTATATGGCTACGCAACGCTGCCTGTGGATGATCCTGCCGCTGCCGTTAGCGAACTCTCGAGATGTGTCAATGAACTTGGCTTCAAAGGATGGATGATAAACGGTCCTTTTCGCGGAGAATTTATGGACAGTGAGCGTTTCCTACCGATTTTTGAGAAAGCTGCTGAACTTGATGTGCCCGTCTATATTCATCCCGGCGAGGTGAAGGGTGAGATCGTTGACCGCTATTATTCCGGCAGTTGGAATATGATGACGGCAATCACCTTTGCGGGATACGGCATTGGATGGCATTACGATACGGGAATGCATCTGATGAGGCTGATCCTGTCAGGAATTTTTGACAAACTCCCTGACCTTAAGATTATTGTGGGGCATTGGGGAGAGACGCTGCCCTATTTTCTCGACCGGATGAACAGCGCCTTACGTCCTGATGTCACGGGACTTGCGCATGATATGAAATACTACTTTTGGAACAATGTTTACACGAATCCGTCCGGTATGTTCTTTGAGAATGATTTTGATTTCTGCCTGAAAACGCTGAACCCGGATCATATTCTCTGGGGGCAGGATTATCCCTTCGTACCAAACGCGGAGAATGCCGCTTCTTTTTTGGAACAGTATGACTTAGATGCAGAAACAAAGGAAAAAATAGCCCACGTCAACGCCGAGCGGATTTTCCGCCTGAACTGATGGGCGGCATCATAAAACGGGAGCTGATCTATATCTGGTACTACTTTGAGGTTCAGCTGTCTCAGATTTTCTGGTACTGGGTGATCGGAATGGCGGTCGGCTCCCTGATTTCCGTTTTTGCAAAGGATAAGATTCATGCTGCATTTGGCAAAATTAATGCAAAGCGGTGGGGCATATTTGGAATTGTACCCGCCTGTATTTTAGGCATTGCAAGTCCCCTTTGTATGTATGGAACAATTCCAATCGCGGCATCCTTCTCCAAACAGGGGATGCGGGACGACTGGCTGGCAGCGTTTATGATGGCTTCGATCCTGCTCAATCCACAGTTGATTGTCTACAGCACCGCATTGGGAAGCATAGCGTTAGCTGTGCGTATCGTATCCTGCTTCCTGTGTGGCTGCGCAGCGGGAATGGCAGTTCATTTTGTCTACAAAAACAAACCGTTTTTCAATTTTTCAGACTTTGGGGAACGTGGAAGCCATGACACGGATCCGAACTTGCTGCTCCGCTATCTGAAGAACTTCGGGCGCAATGTGAAGGCAACGGGACTGTATTTCTTTCTGGGCGTGTTGCTCTCCGCCCTGTTCCAGCGCTATGTGCCACAGGAGA
>JAAUZM010000006.1 GCA_014804605.1 Lachnospiraceae bacterium
CGTAGCAGCCTTTACCAATATTCTCATAGAAATTATTATCCAGTATACACAAAAACGAATCTAAAAAGTGATTTCCATACCACCGGACAGATGATGGAAAATCATCCGGAATATTCAGATGAAGAATAATTATTTTGATAATATACCTTGACAGGCGAGGTATATTAATATAGTATAGTATATCATTAGAACAGATACTATGAAATGTAATATATTAAAACATGCGGGAAAGGGGGAATGAGCATGTCGATTACATCAGATATTCTCAGGGGACATACGGAAGCGATTATACTTTCACATCTTTTGGAACAGGACAGCTATGGTTATCAGATTAACAAGGACATTATGAAGAAAACCAACAATGCTTATGAATTAAAGGAAGCCACTCTTTACTCGGCGTTTCGGCGGCTGGAACAGGCAGGCAGCATCAAAACCTACTGGGGAGATGAGACGGTCGGAGCAAGACGCCGCTACTATGCAATAACGGACGATGGCAGAAAGGCATATCAGGGCTATAAGCAGGAGTGGCAGGAAGCCAAGAAAATAATAGACCAACTGTTAAAGTAAAACGAGAGGTAACTATTCAGCACAGGTCGAAGCATTTACTGCTGAGAACGTAAGAATATGATTCAGCGAAAGCAGCAATTCAGTCGGAACGTTGTGATTACTGCAAAGTCAGTGAGAAAGCATAGTGATTAAGTTTATAAGGAGAAGAGGACAATGAAAGAAAAAATTACATTGCATTTTAATAATTTATTTGCAGATGCGCCCAAGACAAGAAAGGCGCTTGACTTGAAAGAGGAGATGATTCAGAATGCCATGGATAAATATGATGATATGGTGGCAGACGGATATTCCGAGGAGGACGCATATCATAATGTGGTAGAGTCCATCGGTGATGTGACAGAGCTTTTCCCGGAGGTGGAGGAGCGGAATCTGCTTACTCTGTCTGAAAAGGACAGGAAGAAAAAGGCGATGTTCACAGCCACTGCGGTAGGATTGTATATTTTTGCGGGAGCAGTATTCTTTTTCTTTGGATTGATCAGTGAGATAACAAGGAGTTACAGGTATGATTTGGCAGCGCTTGGTTTTGTGCTTGCTCTGCTGATATGTATTGTACCGACAGTCATGCTTGTGTATGCGGCAAACATGTATCCCGGTTACACGAAAAGAGAGAAAGAAGACATGGTAGAGCTGTATAAGGAGGCAAAGTACAGCAGCAATAAAGAAAAGGCAGTTAGGAAATCTATTAATTCCATCATATGGACAATGACATTGGTCCTGTATTTTATCATCAGTTTTACCACTTATAAGTGGTATATCACTTGGATTATTTTCCTGATTGCAGCCTGTGTGCAGGCGATTGTGAAACTTATTTTTGAGTTGAAAAAGCAAGATAATTATTTCGAGTGAAAGGGATGACGGAATATGAGAAGAATAAAGATTGTGCTGCTTGTGGCACTGTGCGTTTTGACTGTTCTTTTGTGCGGGATATTTGCCCATGGTATGACGGGACACAATATATACAGGGCCTTTCAATATGATCATGAGAGAGACTATGTCGGCATGCATTTGGTACTTGAACAGGAAGTGTCGATCGATGGGATTGACAGTATTTCTGTTTCCTATAGTATGAACAGCAATGATGTTTATCTGTACGAAGGTCAAGGAGACGTGCTGACCGTAAAAGAGTATAATGAAGTCGGACTGAATGAGAATCAGCTGTCTACAGTGTCAGTAAAGGGCAGCAAGCTTGAAATAAAGGGGAAAAGGAGAAGCAGCAGAAGAATTGGGGTAGGATTTTTCCATTTTGGATATGGAGCCGGGTACACTGAAATCTGGCTGCCGGCTTCCTACAAAGGAGATCTTGCGCTTTCAACGTCCAGCGGAGACATTATGTCCGAAATGGATTTGGTACTGGAAAGAGATTTGATGGCAGCATCTACAAGCGGTGAGATTACCATGCCGGATGTAACGGCGAGCAATGTATTATTGGCAAGTACCAGCGGAAATGTCAGGTTTGAAAATATTGAGACAAACAAGAATGAAACTGCCGGAGATATAAGTATAACGACAACCAGTGGAGATATCACGGTAAAACAGCTTGCCGGGGAGACAAACATAGTAAGTACCAGCGGGTATGTGAATGCGGAAACAATCACAGGAAATGTACAGATAGAAACCACCAGCGGAGATATCACGGTACAGCATCTTGACGGAAATGTCACCGTGGGATCTTCGAGCGGGTGTGCTAAAATTATGGAAGGAAAAGGTGAGCGTTCCGTATCGACAAGTTCCGGTGATGTTTTGATTGATGGATCAGAAGGATTATGGAAGATTCAAACGACAAGCGGTGAAGTCTGTGTAAAAGGGCAAAATGATAACGGGTCGATTGATACAACCAGTGGTGATGTCAGCTTGGAAATCGTGGAACTGAACGGGACATTGGACATCAATACCAGCAGCGGATCTGTAAATATGGTGCTTATGCAGGATAGCGCATTTGAGTTCAGAGCAGATACTACAAGCGGGGACATTGACACGTTCTTTGATGATGACCTGAAATTCTCCAAGAGGGGGAACAACGCGCAGGGAACCCATGGGCAGAATTCGCAGGGGAACAGCATACGAATTGATACAACCAGCGGAGACGTAAGAATAAAGAGCTACTAGTATAATCTACCTTCTGGATAAGAAAAAGGCGGCAGGCATAAAGACATACATGATCTTTGAATTTTTGCATGAAAGATCTGGTATATGTAGGATGATGTGCGGAGTGGGAAACTGCTCCGCATTTTTTGAAGCATGTGGATGAATCTCATTGAGTGATATTTTATGCCAGAAAGTGACTAAATACAAAAAGCAACACATAGTTTACAATATTCCATACTTGGATGATAGAATTGCAACCGCCTGTAAGTATATACTTGTTACAAAAATAACGAGGAGGTCGTGACATGAATGTTGCGGATAGAATTCAAAATTTAAGAAAGATAAAGGGAATATCGCAGGAACAATTGGCGGAGGCAATTGGTGTTTCAAGACAAGCTGTTTCTAAATGGGAAAGCGAACAAAGTACTCCGGATTTGGATAAGATTGTATTGATGAGCGATTTTTTTGATGTAACAACCGATTATCTGTTAAAAGGTATTGAACCGACAAAAGAAATAGAACATATGACAGTTGGTGATGTGATAGATAACAAGATATTGACGGATACGAATGGAAGGCGTATGAAGGTAATACTTAGATATGTACTGTACGTATTTATAGGAGTATTGGCAGTTGATTTATTGTCGTTTATTATTTATGTCATTATATATGGTTTACCAATGTAGGGGTGGCGTAATGAAGACAAATAAAGTAATAATTGGTTCTATAGTTGCCATTTTTGTGCTCATTTTTTCTCAGATTGGTGCGCAACTGGTTGCCAGTGCGTTTCATTTAGCCGGAATTAGTATAGGGGTCTGCAATATAATTGCCGGTATTTTTTATATATTGCTTTCGTATTTTCTGCTAAATGTATTAGTAAGTAAATTCCTCAAAAAAGATATCAGAATACTTCGTATCACAGTGAATGTAAAGTGGATTATTGTAGCCATTGCGCTACCGGTTATTGTTAAGGGGATTTTCTTATTGTTGCCGGGAGAATTTGTATCATCTGGAATGGATAAAAATCAGATATTTACTACATTAAGCTCAGGAATTGTATTTACGGGTATTGCTGCCGGATTGGTTGAAGAAATGGTCTTTAGAGGTGTCATAATGAGCCTTATAAGGGAAAGATGGAACACGAAGGCAGCAATACTTGTTCCGTCAGTCCTATTTGCCTCGGTGCATTTGATTGGAATGAATTTTTCGACGCTTAGCTGTATTTTAGTTTTGGTAGCAGGAACAATGGTAGGCATTATGTTTTCAATGATTGCTATAGAGAGTGATTCAGTATGGAACAGTGGAATTGTTCATTCAATTTGGAACATCATAATCATTGGGGGAGGTCTTGACATTAGCGAAAAAGCAAATGAGTATTCAGTTATGACCTATGTTTTAGATTCGAAATCCTTCGCAATAACAGGAGGTGAGTTTGGAATTGAAGCATCAGTTATTGCTCTTATTGGATACATTGTTATTGCGTTAATTGCCTTTGTTATGATAAAGAGAAGGACAAGGAACTCACTCAATTCAAGTTTGACTTTTTGATTTTATAGAATCCCGGAAATGCTGATATTGAGCACTTCCGGGATTGTTTATTGCGTTTGGCTCTAAAATGGCTCTAATTGTTCTCAGGAGTGCTATTCTCCGAGTAGTACCGGAACGCTTTCACAATATAATCCGAAGCTCCCTTCTCATATTTGCTATCAGTTACGCGTTTTATATAATCGTTTGAATAGGTGTCGATAAGAACGTTTATATAAGGCTTACCGAGGGATATGCTGGTGCTGTTTTTCTGTATAAACTGCAATAGTTCATGCACAACGGATTGTATTCTGGGGGAAGCAACATCTTCTGACAAATCGGAGGTTAATTGACCATATAGTATATCAGACTGTTTGGCAATTTCTTTTGCTTCTTCTGATAATTGTTTTTCCATAATTTCAGCAAAGTGTTCCAGATTATATTTCATGGCTTCTGTATATTTTTCAACACTTCCAAATTGTTTAATAGCAATTTTGGCTAGGTTAGTTTCATCATCTTTGATTTTTTGGATAAACAAGTCGTAATTTTCAATGCTTCCCCAGTACTTGATAATTTCTTCTGTCTGATTGGACTTAAAATCTTCTAAGGCAATAATATAATCAGACAAATCAAATTCTTTAAAACTCATACATTGCTCTCCTTTCTCTAAGCGGCCAAGGAGCTGAATAAGTCTGTCTGTCCGGTTACGTTTTAGAAGAAGCAATTCTTTTTGTTTCTTGAAAGCGGCAATTCTGTCAAAATCGGGCTTTTCAAGAATTTCCCGAATGTCCTTTAGCTTAAAACCTAATTCTTTAAAAAAC
Source organism: Lachnospiraceae bacterium (assembly GCA_014804605.1). Taxonomy (GTDB): domain Bacteria; phylum Bacillota; class Clostridia; order Lachnospirales; family Lachnospiraceae; genus UBA3282. The sequence continues at coordinate 4,998 of JAAUZM010000006.1, forward strand.
AGGATTTGCTGAAGCTTCTGCAACGCTTCATCATTGTATAAGCGGTAGCCGGACTGCGTTAATTCACTTGGTTTTAACAGTCCGATTTCATCATAGTATTGTAGAGTGCGTATGCTGATACCTGTTAATTCTGCTACTTGGCTTATAGTTCTCATGCTTACCAGCTCCTTTGATTAGTGGAGAAGTGAGATAGAAATTGCCGGCTCATATCTATTCTGCTTCCGTAAGAATAGAATACAGTATCACGTTACGTTGGAGTTAATACTTTTTGCTTAAAATTTTGGTGTCTTGTATATTGTAAAGAAATAAATTGAGAAAAGTGCCTTTTGGATGTATCATAAATTTGGCAAATGTATTTGACTGATGATTTTGAAATTGTAGTTTAGGTTTAAAAAGAGAAATAATGAATAATAAGGAAAGCTGGAACGGACAAAATGAAGGAATATAGCAGAATATTAATTGAAGAGTATTGTATGAATCATACTTCTGCAAAGAGCATACGATTACAGAATCTTGATAATATATTTTTCATAAACGGAACTGCATATGCCGGGAAATCTACGATGGTGAAGCGACTCGCCGAAAAGTATAACGGTATTGCTTGTGAAGATGAAGCCTGGGTAAGAGGTGTAGCAAAGGAATGTGAAACTTTGGAACTTCATATTCTGAATAAACTGAACTCTGAAGGAAAAATGGTATTTGTGGACACCAATATTTCCATAGAAACGCTGAAAGAAATATCAGATAATGATCATGTGCTAATCATGTTAGCTGATCCTGATATATCGGTGAATTGCTTTTTTAATAGACCGGATAATTTTCTCCATTCTGGCTTTCGCGTTATTGTTAGAGATGAGAGTAGAAGTATTGAAGACACATTCGCTTTGGTTGAGAAGGAGCTTGGTTTGCAAAGATAATTCTCGGTTTATCGTGTAGATGCATACCGTCTGTTCTTTGATGTTTTAGGGATAATTATATATTAGGCAGCGTAGTATTTATGTAATTGATTGCAAAAGCAGATCTGCCAAGTTCTGTTTGACGGGTATGGTTTTCATTGATATGATAATTATCGGAGGTAGTATCTATGTCAGAAAATGTTTCAAAGTCGAAAGAGTATATGAAAGAGATTTTTAGTTATGTGACGCTGGTGGTTGGTGCGATGATCGCAGCGTTTTCCATTGAAGAGTTTCTGGTTCCATGTACGATTCTGGATGGAGGGATCGTGGGAATCTCGATTATGATCAATAATCTTAGCAGGATTCCTCTGGGAGCACTGACTATGGCACTCAACATACCGTTCCTGATCGTCGGTATGCGGAAGCTGGGGAAAAAATTTATTGTCAAATCTGCGATTGCTATGGCGATATTTTCGAGTTTTCTGGAGATATTTGCGCCGCTTACGGATATGACGCAGGAATATCTTCTGGCCGTCTGTTTCGGAGGAGTGTTTCTGGGAGTAGGCGTGGGGCTTGTCATTCGCTCCGGCGGCTGTCTCGATGGTACGGAGACGGTGGCCATCTTCCTGAATCGGCGTTTTAATCTTCCGGTGGGACAGACGGTTCTTTTCATCAATATTATGATCTATGCGACCGCAGGTTTTTTGTTTGGATTTGACCGGGCCATGTACAGCCTGCTGACGTATTTTATCACGTCGAAAGTGATTGATTTTGTAGAGACAGGCGTGGAGCAGGCAAAAGCCGCTATGATAATCACGAATGAGGGGCGCAGGATCGCGGATGAGATCTATAAGAAAATGGGACGCACCGTGACGATCTTGGAAGGCGAGGGCCTGATCAGCGGAAAGAAGGCGGTTCTCTACTGCGTACTGAACCGGCTTGAAATCTATCAATTGAAGCATTTGATCAAAGAGGCAGATGCGCAGGCTTTTATCACGATCAGTGATGTGTCAGAGATTATTGGAAATCATATTAAAAAGAGGGCGGATGAAGATATGTCATAAAGCGACTGCCCTGTTCTATATAATTCGTAATTTGGCAGAGGGAGCTTTATGGGGATTATTATATGTGGTTTAAATGGTGCAGGAAAGAGTACGCTTGGAAAAGTCCTTGCGGAGAAGCTGCACTTTTATTTTATAGACATCGAGGACCTGTACTTTCCCAAAACAGACCCTGATTACATATATGCTTCTCCACGTACGCGTGAAGATGTTGAAAAGCTTTTGTTACATGAGATGAAAACACATGAAAACTTTGTTCTTGCTTCTGTTAAAGGAGATTATGGAGAAGATATTTATTCTTTTTTCCAGTATGCTATATTGCTGGATGTTCCAAAGGATACTCGGTTGCAACGAGTTAAAAAACGTTCTTTTCAGAAGTTCGGTAACAGAATGTTATCAGGCGGAGATTTGTATGAGCAGGAAGAAAAATTCTTTCATTTGGTTGAATCCAGATCGGAGAACATTGTGGAAGAATGGGTAAGGTCATTGAAATGCCCGGTTATACGGATTGATGGAACAAAGTCTGTTGAGGAAAATGTAAATCTTATTATAGAATATATAAAGTAGAATGTATACAGAGTGAGTATTAATTTGCTAAGGAAATGGAAAATGATTTGTAAAATAAGAAAATGGGAATTGTCAGATGCAGCAGATTTAGCGGCAGCTCTTTCCAATAGAAAAATACAAGATAATCTTCGGGATGGGTTACCTTTTCCTTATACAGAGCAGGACGGAATTGAGTTTATTTCTGCAATGCTTTCTGCAGATGAAAATGAAACATTTGCATTTGCTATTACGGCAGATAACAAAGTGGTTGGCAGTATCGGAGTTTTTCGACAGGGAAACATACATAGGCAGACTGCGGAATTGGGTTATTACGTTGCAGAAGAATACTGGGGTAAAGGAATTATGACTGAAGCCGTAAAGCAAATTTGTGAGTATGTTTTTGAGAAGAGCGATATTATCCGCATTTATGCAGAGCCATTTGCGTATAACGCCGCATCTTGCAGAGTGCTTGAAAAAGCAGGATTTCAGTATGAGGGAACACTGAGAAGCAACGCTGTTAAGAATGGTAAAGTCATTGACATGAAGATGTATTCTTTGTTGAAGGCAGGAATATGACTTCACGTTTATTGTGTGGTGGTGGCAATGAAAATTACAAATCAACTTTATAATTACCTTCACGATTGTGGTGCAGCGCTTGTCGGGTTTGCGGACATGAGTGTGGATAAAAGTCTAATCTATCCAAGAGCGGTTTCGGTTGCTATTCCTGTGCCGGCTGATATAGTGCGGTCCCTGAAAATAGCACCAAATAAAGCCTATTACGACGCATATAATGAGATGAATGACAGACTAAACAGAATTGTAACAAACGGAGCGGAGTATCTGGCAGATAAAGGATACAATGCCGTTGCAATGACAACTGATGTAGTGGAAATTGATCGTGATGAATGGATTTCAAACTTTCCGCATAAGACCGTAGCAACACGGGCAGGACTTGGGTGGATCGGGAAGAACTGTCTTCTGATAACTCAACAATATGGTGGTGCAGTGCGGTTATCATCGATTTTGACGGATGCACCGCTTCAGACTGCGGATGCAATTACGAAATCAGGATGTGGCAGTTGTACTCTTTGTGTTACATGCTGTCCGGCAGAGGCACTTTCCGGAAACTTATGGGAAGCAGGAATGGCACGAAGCAAGCTGTTTGACGAACAGAAATGCTATCAAAAACAGGTGCAGATTATGACAGAACAAACCGGTATAAAAGAGGATTTGTGCGGCAAATGTTTTGCTGTTTGCGCATTCACACAGAAATATATTAGTGAGTAGCGCCATATTATAAGGATAATCAAGGAGACAATAGTGGATTTGTCTTGGTTCTATTTCTCGATATTTTGAAGCGGCAAATTCAAAGCGAAAAAATTCAAAGCTCAAAGCTGCTTGACAAATGCTTTCTATAGTGTTATACTTCCAACCAATTCAAAACAAAAAGGCTTTGACGAGGAATAGTAGGTATTAGGGATTTCACAGAGAGAAGATGGTTGGTGCGAATCTTCAATGAACTAATATTGAAGCAGCCTCTGAGCTGTGAACCGAACAGATATATCTTAGTAGGCTTCAACGGAGTTCCCCCGTTAACGCAGGAAGCAATATCGGAGAAATCCTGTATTGACAGAGTGCAGAGAAATCTGAAATTAGGTGGTAACACGGACATGAAAGTTCGCCCTAAGTTGATATTATATCAGCTTAGGGTTTTTTGTTTTGGAGAAATGTCAGAAAGGAGAATGAAACATGACAGCAAATGAATTAAGAACAATGTACGTAAACTTTTTTAAAGAAAGGGGGCATAAGGAAATCGCGTCAGCATCACTTCTCCCGGAGAATGACCCGACGGTTTTGTTTACCACTGCAGGAATGCATCCATTGGTACCTTATTTACTGGGTGAGAAACATCCCGGAGGAAAAAGGCTTACAGACGTTCAGAAGTGTGTACGGACAGAAGATATAGATGAAGTAGGAGATGATACACATTGCACCTTTTTTGAAATGATGGGGAATTGGTCGTTAGGGGACTATTTTAAACAGGAATCCATTTCTATGAGTTTTGATTTTCTGACCAATTATCTTCATATTCCGTTGGAAAGACTGGCGGTGACGGTATTTGAAGGCGATGAATTGGTGTCGGCCGATGTGGAGGCGGAAGAAATTTGGAAGAGCTTTGGACTTAAAAGTGACCAGATTTTCCGATATGGAAGAGACAATAACTGGTGGGGACCGGCCGGACAGACAGGTCCTTGCGGACCGGACACTGAAATCTTCTACGATATGGACAAACCTAAATGTGGTCCGAATTGCGGACCGTCATGTAAATGCGGAAAATATGTTGAGATTTGGAATAATGTTTTCATGCAGTTCAATAAAGAGGCTGACGGTACTTTTACAGAGTTGAAGCAGAAAAATGTGGATACAGGAATGGGCTTGGAGCGTGTCTTGACTATTTTTAATGGGAAAACAAATGTGTACGATACAGAGTTGTTTATCCCTATTATGCAAACGCTTGAAGAAATTCTTGAAAAAGAAGGAAAAGCCATCCCTGAGCGAGATAAAAGAATTATTTGTGAACATACCAGAGCAATTACTTTTATTCTTGGTGATCCGATGAAGATTAGTCCGTCTAATACAGAGCAGGGTTATATTTTGAGAAGGCTGATTCGAAGAATTATCCGATTGTTCAAGAAGGCTGACATTAATGCAAATTACCTGTGTGAACTATCCGTAGTGATTATTGAACAATACGGGCTGGTTTACCCGGAACTTGAAGAAAATAGGAGAGTTTATTCTGGAACAGTTACAAAAAGAATATAATTTATTTTCAAAGACTTTGGATGAGGGGCTAAAGAAGGCAAACAGATACCTTGATAGTATAGAACAAGGCGGAATTCTTAGTGGTGAACTGGCATTCAAGTTGTATGATACTTTCGGGTTTCCCATTGAATTCACATCAGAACTGGCTTTGGAAAGAGGATATCAGGTGGATATGGCTGGATTCCGGCAGAAATTTGAGGAACACCAGAACAAATCCAGACAGGGAGCGGCAGGTAAGTTTGCAGGAGGTTTGGCAGATAATAATGAGCAGACAGCCAGGCTTCACACGGCAACACATTTGTTGAACGGAGCATTAAGAAAGGTTCTTGGGGATGAAGTGTTCCAGCGGGGTAGTAATATTACTTCTGAACGCTTAAGATTTGATTTTTCTTTCGGACGGAAAGTCACAAAGGAGGAATTGGAAAAAGTAGAAGCGATCGTAAATGAAGCTATCCGGAAAAAGATTGATGTCATTCTGGAAGAGATGACTCCTAAGAGAGCTTATGAAGAAGGAGCTATCGGTGTTTTTTCGGGGAAGTACGGTGAAATAGTAAAAGTGTACACAATCCCCGGATACTCTAAAGAAATTTGTGGTGGTCCTCATGCTAAAAATACCGGAGAACTTGTTTCTTTTAAAATTAAAAAGGAAGAGGCATCCTCTGCCGGTGTCAGACGAATCAAGGCTGTTATTAATGAGCATTAGTTTTTGGGTGGGCGTGTTCGAACGGGTATCAGAGGGAAAGCTATCTGTATGTAAGATCACGTTTGGTGCTGAACCGAAAGATTATGAGATATACGATTTCGTTCGGCTGTGGCAGCTGATGTGAAAGAAGCCGGTCGCAATCCTAAAAGGATACAGCAGGAAGCGAAGAAAGAGCATAGATAGGCGGCAAGTGCCGATTCCTTTTATTCTATTGGCACATAACCAGCCTTTTCTATGGTCTTCCACGATGGGATATTATCTTCCCGAATCATTCTTGAAATAGCCCGCCACATCACTACCCGCCGAAGTATTATATATCACAAACCTTATAACAGAAATATGTTCCCGGAGTAATATTATCATCGTCATAATATAGTAAACCCAGTTTATTAAACCTAAATGTCTGATGATAATCACTCTTTTTCAATTCATCATAAGCCCTTTGATATGATTCATAGTCTGCACCGCCAATAGCAAACGTCATATGAAAAACATAGTCATTGTCATGGTCTGCCGGACACGGTCCAAACATTTTATATAATTCTTCGTTTAACCTTTTCTGTGCACCTACAAGCTGCGGTGTCTCTTTTGCTCGCAAGCTCATACATCCGGATTCGACTCCGCCTAATACATTAGATGGGAATACATCCATATCCACAAATTCAATATCAAATGGACAAAGTTCTTTTGCGAATCCATCAAAGAATGCTTCCATATTCTCTAAATCAGGAATCGCAAATGGCTGCTTTAAGGAAACATGCTGTGGCAGTCTTGCCATTTCAAACCCTGTCTTTCCATACCTATGTGCTTCCAACATCAATTTTCTACCATAATTCTCTGCATCGTTATCTGCAATTAAAACTATTGTTGCTTTCATTTTATATCCTTGCTCCTTTCTCCCCACCCTTTACTAAATTGACCACTTGTTCAAGACTCATTTCTCCCATGTCCTGTTTATCAGGTTCTGCGTCCCTTTGCCTTACGGATACAGACATATTATTTTTCTCGTTTTCGCCTACGATAATCATATATGGCACCTTATCCATGCGTGCTTCACGGATCTTATATCCAAGCTTCTCACTTCTGGCATCCACTTCTACTCGGATATTATTTTCTTCCAAAGTGTCTACAACTTTCTTAGCATAATCATTATATTTATCTGAAACAGAAAGAACCTTAACCTGTACAGGCGCAATCCACGCAGGAAATTTCCCCGCATAATGTTCTAGTAAAATACCAATAAAACGTTCTATCGAGCCAAATACAACTCTATGCAGCATAATTGGGCGATGCCTCTCTCCATCTGCCCCAATATAGTCAATATCGAATCTTTGCGGAAGCTGGAAATCAAGCTGTATCGTTCCACATTGCCATGTTCTGCCTATGGAATCTTTTAGATGAAAATCAAGTTTCGGTCCATAGAATGCACCGTCGCCTTCATTTACTACATAAGACTTATCCATTCCCTGCACTGCTTTTTCTAATGCTTCCGTAGCAAGCTGCCAATCCTCATCACTTCCTATGGAATGTTCTGGTCTCGTTGATAATTCAATTTCATATGAAAAACCAAACTTCCGGTAAACTTCATCAATAAGACGCATAACACCTTGTATCTCATCCATCACCTGATCTTCCCGCATAATAATGTGAGCGTCATCCTGTGTAAATGAACGTACTCTCATGAGACCGTGTAATGTTCCGGACTTTTCATTGCGATGCACCAGCCCTAATTCTCCCATTCGCATAGGGAGCTCCTTATATGATCTCGGTTCCAGTTTGTACACCAGCATTCCACCCGGACAACTCATTGGTTTGATTGCATAATCATCATCTTCAACCTTAAGAGAGTACATGGAATCTCCATAAAAGTCCCAATGCCCAGATCTCTCCCAAAGACTTCTTTCCAACATAATGGGCGTAGAAATTTCAGCATATCCTTCTCTGCGATGGATTTTCCTCCAATAATCAATCAGTAGGTTCTTCAATATCATTCCCTTTGGCAGGAATACCGGTAATCCCGGTCCCTCATCAAAAATCGTAAATACTCCAAGTTCCTTTCCCAATTTTCTGTGGTCTCTTGCTTTTGCTTCTTCAACCATATGCAGATATTCATCCAATTGTGCCGCTTTTGGAAAAGATATACCATAGATTCTCGTAAGCATTTGTTTTTTTTCGTTGCCTCTCCAATAGGCTCCGGCCACTGACAATAGCTTGATTGCTTTAATCTGGCACACATTGGAAATATGTGGTCCTGCACAGAACTCTTCATATTCTCCCTGCTTATAGAAGCTAATTTGCTCTGCATCATTCAGTTCCTGGATCAGCTCAATTTTATAGTTTTCACCTGACTTCTCCATAAAGCTAAGAGCTTCTTCTTTTGACTTCTCATAGACTTGTAAGGAGAGAGACTCCTTTACAATCTTTCGCATTTCTGTTTCGATTGTCTTTAAATGTTCTTCTGAAAATGAAAATTCAAACTGAAAATCATAATAGAATCCATTTTCAATTGCCGGACCAATGGCACACTTTGTTTCCGGATATAAACGTTTTACGGCTTGTGCAAGCACATGTGCACTCGTATGCCAAAATGCCTTTTTGCCCTCCTGTTCTTCAAAGTTTACTTCTGCCATTTCTCCATTTTTTAGTAGAACCTTCATAATTTGTTGCTCCTTTCTCTTTTAAGCCTTCACTATTTGGCAACAACATAAGAAAAGCACCCATAAGACCATAATCCTATAGTCTTAAGGGTGCGCTCAGCACGGTTCCACCTTAACTTTTCACTTCAGATTCTATCAAATCCTATCCTTTAACGCAGGCATACGGTAACACTTACTCATTTCGGCATTACAGCTCTGGAATGGTTTTCGTCTAATTTCCGCATAAATAGCTTCCACCAAGTGCTATTCTCTCTGGATGTTTCCAACTAAACTACTCTTTTCCGTCATCGCTTTTCTTATGTTATTGATGATAATCTATCACAGCTCCTTTATTTTGTCAATTCTCATATTAATCCCAATGGCACGATTTGGAGAGAAAGAAATAATTTCAAATGTAGATAGCTGATGCAAAGTAAAGAACCAGATTGAGGAAAGTGTGATTTTAGTATACAATATATCATAAAGAAAAGGTATGGCTTGGAAAATGAATTTTAATGCTCACGGTTAATCGGGGGAGATACAATTGGAGAAACGAGTTACAGGAATTTACGTTGCGGTATTAATAATAGGAATTGCATATGCTGTTTTCGCCGCATTTTCATTTCACAATAATGTAGATATCAGAATGGTGAATAAGGAGTTTGCCATATGGGATGACCAGATGGAGATGAGGCAGGAAGGTGATGTGTATTATTACAGTCGGGTCTTACCTTTGGAGAATACGAATGAGAAGGTGATCGTATATAATACTGCACATATGTACTTAGAGGTATTCATTGATGGAAACAGAGTGTATGCACTTGGCGGGGAGAGGGACAGGGCGGTTAAAACTACCGGCCATTATTGGAATGTAATTTCTCTGACAGAGAACGATGCCGGCAAAGAGATCATATTTCAAGTAACTCCGGTTTATCGTGACGGCAAGCCGTCAGGAAATTTTTATTATGGCACATATAGGGAGATAGAATATAAAATTCTGGCAGGACGGCTGGTACGGCTTGTTTTGTCCGGAATAATTGCACTGGCAGGCATTGTCATGTTGCTGTACGGTCTTTTGGTGGTAAAAAAAGGACAGGATGCGGAGGTCATTATACAGTTCGCTATATTTGCCATGATGCTGGGTGTCTGGTCTGCCAATGAGTCGGAGATACCGGATTGGATTTTTCCGGGCAGCATGATAATTGTATTTGTGACACATTTGATGTTGATGACCATGCTGATTCCGTTTCTGTTGTTTCTGCGTCATATGTACCATAAGGGGGAGAGTAAACTGTGGAGTTTTTGCTGCTACATTAACTGTGGGGTAATTGGCACGCGGCTTATTCTGCAGATCATGGGAATATATGATTTGCGGGAAACTTTGTTTTTGACACATATCTGCATCTTGTTGTTTGTGGCAGTTATTGTGGGAATGACCATTCATGAAATTGTAATGAACGAGTTTACCGGTCTGGTTAAAATCAACAGTATCTGCGTGACGGTTATTTTAGTAAGTACCGTACTGGAATTGGTGCTATACCGATTCAGTAACAAGAGAATACCCTTGGGCAGTATTGGATTTTTCTTTTATATAGTAGTGATGGGAGTTGCAAATGTGCGAAGATCCCGCGAATTGATGGAGCAGGCAAGGGAAAGTGCACTCTATCGCAAGCTTGCTTTTACAGATGAACTGACGGGGCTTTCGAACCGCACTGCTTTCAGGGAAGATCTGGAAAAGCGTATGGCACCGGACAAGTCAACCGGAGAGGAAAGGATACTGCCAACGGTTGTTTACATGTTTGATTTGAATGATTTGAAGAAATGTAACGATACATATGGTCACGACTATGGGGATCAGTATATTAAAATGGCGGCGGACACTTTAAAGAAAATTTTTGTTGAGGAAGGTAAATGTTACCGGATCGGCGGAGATGAGTTTTGTGCGTGGACGCCCTATACTTTTCAGGATGAAATCAATGAAAAATTGCAACTTTTACAGCAGCATATACAGGAACTGGACAACAAGGGATTTGTTGTGCCGGTCAGTGTTTCCGTGGGCTATGCAGTATATCAGGAAGGCGTGGATGACGGTGGTTTGTACAGCACGATGAAGCGGGCGGATGTCATGATGTATGAGAGGAAACAGGAATATAAGAGACGTAAATCAGGGACATGATTTCGAAAAATGGTTCTACCGGTGACGGCAGTGTTGCCAGAATATGATTTAATTTAAATGAAAAAACAAGGAGGAGATTAAAGTGGATGATTTGATAAAAGTATTAGAATATGAAGGTATCGGATACCAGCCCATTTTGACATGCAGAGATTGGAGAGTCGCTATTTTAAATTATCATGAGGAACTTTTGCCGGAAAACATTAATAATTTTCAGCAGCATTCCTTAACGGATGAAGCATTTGTCCTGCTTAGGGGGCATTGTATATTATTTGTGGCGGAAGATGAGTCACTTCAGAATATTCATGCCATAGAGATGGAGCCATATAAAACCTATGATGTGAAGAGAGGAACTTATCATACCCATACGCTTACAGAAGATGCCATGGTTTTAATAGTAGAAGCGGATGATACATGCGACGACAATTCCCCGATCGTGCGTCCGAGCGCGGATGTTACCCGCAGGTTAATAGAGATGACAAAAGAAATAGAAAGTAAACGGAATAAGTAATAAATATATGACTAATACAGACATTCATGCGATAAGTGAATAGTTAAGAGTTAGCAATTCTTTGGCGATTGAGGAAAGTGAGAATTTGATTGAAGAAACAGCTTTTTTTTGTATATAATAATTTAGAAAGTCGCAAATAATGAGTGTTTGATAGAGAAGTGTCTTTTGGAAATAGATAGAAAATTTATAGGGGGATGTAATGTTATGGTGACGACTGAATCCGTGACAATAAGAGTGCCGGTAGGTATGTCGAAATATTTAAACTCTATGAACTCAGAAACGGAGCTTACCAGAAATGCGCTTTTGCTGTATCCGCATATATTAAATCGGACCATATCACATGGTGGGGCTGCAGAAATTTTGGGAATCAGAAAATCTGAGCTGATTGATATCTATGACAAATTAGGATATTCGTATTTGGATATGACAATGGATGAACTTGATTCAGAACTGGAAACCTTTAGGCAGCTGAAAAAAAAGGAGGCAACGGAATGATTGTTGTATCAGATACAACACCATTGATATCGCTTCTCAAAATAGACCGCATAGGTTTGCTTGAAAAATTATTTGGACAGGTTCTGATACCCCAGGCAGTATTTGATGAATTAACCGCAGACGAACGTTTTAAGCTTGAAGCTGATCAGATTAGGCGAAAGCAGTTTATTATAGTTAAGACTGTACAAAATCCGGAATCGGCCAATATACTTAAAAGAGCAACCGGACTTGATCAGGGGGAGAGTGAGGCTATTATCTTGACGGATGAACTAAACGCGGATGTATTGCTTATGGATGAAGCAAAAGGAAGAGCGGTATCTTTTCAGATGGGCCTTAAGATTATGGGGACGATAGGTATACTTATGGCGGGTTATGAAGAAAATGAACTGACAGCAGATGAAGTAACAAAGTGTGTTGACGGTTTACAAGCAGCAGGAAGGCATATTAGTCAGAAACATTATCAAATGTTATTGGATAAGTTGATTGACTGATTTTGGGATATAAAAGCGATAAATCAGAAATTACCGCGGAGGAAAACCACTATGAAGAAAGTAAAGATAACTGTGTTGAAAACAACTTTAGACAAAGAACTTGCAGAAGAGTATGGTGCTGAAGGACTTACCGCCTGTCCTATGATGAAGGCCGGGCAGGTATTTTATGCAGATTATGCAAAACCTGACGGTTTGTGCGATGAAGCATGGAAGGCTATCTATCAGTATGTGTTTGCTTTGGCGCATGGAGCGGACCAATATGTTTTTTATTATGGAGATTGGATCAGGAAACCGGGAGTTGCAATTTGTAGTTGCAACGATGGATTAAGACCTGTTATTTTCAAATTGGAAGCAACGGATGAGATGTCGGAAATAGATTATGTGCCTGTTAGATGATATACATAGCAGATTGCCGGGCGTGGCACCGAAGTGGATTGTTTTGGCGTTGATGCCGTCACGGGTGAAGTTCTTAAACTTTCCTGTGACGGCAATGTTGTATTAAGGAGTGGAGCAGTTTGAAAGTCAATCTTGAGATTAACTTCGCTTCAATAAGGAACGGTGTTAGTCAGCTTCAGTCGGAAGTAGTCGTAGCCTTCCTCACTGTCTTTGTTTATGGATGATTTCTTGTATTTTATATAAAGCGGGTTACTGAATATAGAAGGTGATAAACAAATGAATGCCAGAGAACAAATGATTATTATAAAAGGTGAAATAAAAACATCTGAAGTGAAATCTTGCCGGCATAATGCCGACACACAAAAGATGGATGTTGAATTTAACAACGGAAAGATATATTCGTACGCATGTTCAAATGTGGAGTGTTTAAGGGAACCAACAGTGTTAAATACAAATAAGTATCTTATCAGCCGGGAAGGGCGGGAGTTTTTTGACATAGAAGCTATGTATGTATTTAAAGGCAGAGGTAATTCATACTGGCATATTTGTTTCGGAGATGGTGGTGAGAGAGATTATTGTCAAAGTGAGCTTAGAATTGTTGAATCATGCTTAGAACAGAGCCGGGCAGCGGATGTGTTTGAATATATAAAGCAGATCGCAAATTTAAGTGACCTTAAGAATGAAGAAACCGGCGAAAAAATGTTAGCTAAAAAGTTTGAGAAAATATCTTTTGTGGGTAACGATGTAGCAATGGCAAAATATTTAAATCCATCTTCATTGCAAGATCACAATGTAAAACGTGAATCCATACCGATTTTTCCGTTTGGGTGTAACAACAGTCAATACAAGGCTGTAAAGAATGCTATGGAAAATCAGGTCAGTGTAATTCAGGGACCGCCCGGTACCGGAAAGACACAAACTATATTAAATATTATTGCCAATATATTGCTGCAGGGAAAAACTGTTCAGATAGTTTCCAATAATAATTCAGCTACGGAGAATGTATATGAGAAACTGTCGTCACCGAAGTATAATTTGGGTTTTATTGCGGCAACATTAGGCAGTTCAAATAATAAGAAATTATTTGTTGGGCAGCAGGATGGTCGGTATCCGGATTTTACATCATGGAAAGCAGAAGAAAATCAAATTGATTTGCGGAAAAACATTTCTGAAAAGTCAATGCAGCTAAGAATTTTTTTTGAAAAGCAGGAGAGATTGGCATATTTGAGACAGGAATATGCTCAATTGACGACTGAACTTGAGTATTTTAACCGATATGCGGAGGAGACAGCGGTTGATGTTGACGGTATTAGATTCAAGAAAGAGCTTTCTTCAAAGCAATGGTTGACGTTGTGGCAAGAGTGCCGGATAAGTTCAGAGGAAAAGAAGAAAATAGGAATCTGGTTTAAGCTCAATGCCTTTTTTAGATACGGCATTAGGGATATGAGCTTATATAAACAGGATATTGCCAAAATAATTACCATATTCCAAGCTATGAGCTATCATGCAAAACAAGCGGAGCTGGCTAAAGAAATCGAACAGATTGAGACATATCTGGATAGCGTTGATAAGAATTTGCTTGACGATCTGTGTAATCAGTCAATGGTTGTTTTGAAAGATAAATTGGCAAGAAAATACGAAAGTAAGAAAAAACGCAGAATATTTGACGAAGATGATTTGTGGAAAAAATCTTGTGATGTTTTAGAAGAGTATCCGGTTATTTTAAGCACAACATTTTCATCAAGAAATAGCTTGAGTACAGAGGTGGTGTATGATTATCTCATTATGGATGAGGCATCACAGGTAGACATTGCAACCGGTGCTTTAGCGCTGTCCTGCGTGAGAAATGTTGTTATCGTAGGGGATACAAAGCAACTTCCGAATGTTGTGACAGAGGATATAAAAGTAAAGGCGGAAGAAATATTTAACAGTTTTAATATTAATGAAGGATATCGGTTTGCAAATAGTTTTTTGCAGTCTGTCTTGGATGTTATGCCTAATGCGGCACAAACGCTATTGCGAGAACACTATAGATGTCATCCTAAAATAATTAATTTTTGCAACCAAAAATTTTATAAAGGTGAATTGATTATAATGACAAGAGATCAAGGCGAAGAGGATGTGTTAAAGGTAGTGAAAACAGTGCCGGGGAATCACGAGCGCAATCATTATAGTCAGCGTCAGATAGACATAATCAAAAATGAAATTTTGCCTAAACATGTTGCAAACGCAGAAAAGACAGGGATTATTGCACCATATAAAAATCAGGTGGCAGCGCTGGAAAGGGAGATTACAGGCATAGATGCTGCAACAGTACATAAGTTTCAAGGGAAAGAAAAAGATACGATTATTATATCAACGGTAGATGATGAAATTTCGGATTTTGCAGATGATCCTTACTTAATCAATGTAGCGGTTTCGAGGGCAAAAAATAAACTGATATTAGTGGTGACAGGGAATCAACAGGTAAAAGAACGGAATATAATCGATTTGATAGATTATATTCAATATAATAATTTTGAAGTTGCTGACAGCAAGATATACTCGATTTTTGATTATTTGTATAAACAATACACAGAAGAAAGAAAAGCTTATTTACAAAAGCATAAGAAAATCTCGGAATATGATTCGGAAAATTTGATGCATTCACTAATCGAGGAGATACTTTCTGGGGAGAAGTATTCAGGTTTGGACACTGTTTGTCATTTCCCGATGAATATGCTGATCAGGGACCTGGTGCTGTTAAACGAACAGGAATGTCAGTATGCAATGAACCCGGCTACACATATAGATTTCCTGCTATATAACAGAATTAGTAAAAAGCCTGTTTTAGCAATTGAAGTTGATGGATATGAGTATCACAAAGAAGACACAGTGCAAGCTTCGAGGGATTTACTGAAGAATCATATATTGGAGTTATACGAAATTCCCTTATTAAGATTTCAGACAAATGGTAGCGGTGAGAAAGAGAAAATTATAGAGAAATTGGACCAGCTAATTGGATAGCAGGAAGAAATATGGCATATTTGAAAAAGGTAATAGATGATATCGAATCAGAGAAAGTAGTTCAAGTTGAGCATAACTGATTAAGATTAATATTATGAAGATACTTTGGGAGGAGTCCGAGATGTTTGAGGCACTGACTTATCAAGAAATGTTAAAAGATATTAATAGGAATATTGAACGCTATGGAGTGTTGGATGACACGATAGGAATACTTATAACAAGACCTGATCTGGTTACCGGGAAAAGCATTCTGAATAGTTTGGAATATTTTCATTTTCGCACAGGGAAGATGGTTAACTTTTATTTGCCGGGATATGGGGCATATTGGCCTCAGGATGAATATCCGGATGGGAAAGTTGTGACAAGAATTGATAATGTTGATTGGTCGTTCAGTAATAAAATGTTTGCACAATTTATCAATGACTTGGAAGATTTTTCGAAGTGGAAGTATTCAGGAGAAAGTGAATTATTACTTGTTGAATTGAAAAATGGGATTTTATCTTATGAAAATATGATGCAATTTTATTTAGATAATATGTTGCGAGATAATGTGATTCTTTCAGTGCATCAGTTCTTTGAAAAGCTTTTTAGAATATGTCAAGATAAGGATACGATAAATCAAATTAGTAATGTGATGATATTGGATAAAGCAAAACAGATTAGTATGGAAAAATTAATACAAAAGTTGCCGATGGGTATGGGACAGATATTTACACAAAAAAAGTATTTTAGCGTAAGAAATATGAAAAGACACTAATGTATTGTTTGATATTGGACGGAACTTGGAAAATACTTGGGTAATAGGAGAGTTAAGAATGGAAATATCAAAAAGTGATTGGAAGCTTTATAGAGAAAAGATAGTTGTTTGGCAAGAAAATTATATGGATCATCTTAATAAGGAGTATATAGCGCTATTAAGTTCGGATGTTGGAAATCCTTCTGAAAAATTTTGGAAACTTGAGGATCGAATAAAGAGGGACACAAAGCACCCTGGTGTGACTATTGAAATGAAAAAAACAAGTGCGGTGTACGATATTGCAGAACTTATTATGCGCGAGGTTATTATCAGCGATGATTTGGCTGAATTTAGTGATGAACTGCGGGAAGCGGTCAGAATCATACTTGATCAGATGAATAACTAATTTGCTGGGAATATTTGATAAGAGTGCAACTTATTGCCTGTGCATTTGGCAGGATTCTGGACTCATTGACAGGCTTATGCTCTAAAAAACATTTGAGTATAAGGCTCAAGCTTCACAGAAAGGTGAATTATAAATATGAAAAAAGAAAAAGGAAGTTTGAAAATAGTGACTGCCACGTTATTGTGTGTCGGTGTCATTTTATTTGCAGGGTGTAGTTCCAAGGACGATGTTTCAAAGGGTGGCGAAATAGCGGGAGAAGAACAGGAAGAGCAGTTGCCTGAGGATGATAAGACCGCGCTCTCTGAAGCGGCGGAAGCTCCTGTATTGGAGGGAGAGGGCGTCCTGGACAGCACAGATGCGGATATTGCGGAGGATTCTGACGAGGAAAACGCAGAGAAAACACAGGTTCTGTATGAGGCGCAGACGAGACATTACTACAGCGGTATTCTGTCACAGATTATAGCGGCTTGGCAGCTTCCTGACGGTGAACTGGATACCTCATCTCTGGATGCCGGGTTTGGAGAGATGAGAGACAACCACTTTGCCGTGACAGACATTGACGGCGACGGCAGAGAGGAACTGATCGTCAGCTATTCGAATGCATGTATGGCAGGTATGGAGGAGATTATCTATGACTATAATCCTGTTCTCGGACAACTAAAGCGGGAATTTACACAGTTTCCGGCACTCACCTATTACGATAACGGTATTATCAAGGCGGAATGGTCGCATAATCAGGGACCTGGGGAGTTTTGGCCCTTTACGCTCTATCGATATGAAGCGGGAAGTGATTCCTATGTGGTGGTTGGTTCTGTGGATACTTGGGACAAGGTACTCAGAGAGGAGTGGTATGAAGGACAGCCTTTCCCGGACGAGTTAGATACGGACGGTGACGGTACGATGTACCATATCTGTAAAGAGGGTGAGGAGTATTCCTGTCAATACGAGGATTACAAGTACAATCAGGCCGATTTCGACGAATGGTTCGGAAGGATTACGGAGGGCGCCAAGGAGCTTTCCATAGAGTATCAGCCCATGACATACGAATCCTTTGAGGCTTTTACACCGTCATATTTAAAACTTCTAGCGGACGAGGTTGGAAAGAAGCGGACAGATACAGCTTCCGATTTGGGATTAATGATTTTAAATGAGGATTATTTTCTGGATGCAGCGCAGACCCTTCTTTCTGAAAAGTATGATGTGGAGCTTGAACAGCCGGAACCGAATGTCGAGGAGTGGACGGTTGGTTTGAAGGACGGCAGAGAGGTGTTTCCTTTTGAGGCGTTGAACGCAGGGCACATCGGCTACAAGGATGAGCAGGTGGATGATGTGACCATCTTTGGCATCTATCCCGGAATCAGAGTGGACGGCGCATGGGAAAATTTAAAGACTTACGGCTTTTATGCGTCTCCCTATGGAGAGGTGGAAAACTGTCTCATTACCGGGGAAGGTTTCGGCAATGTGAGTATCTGGTTTTCTGTGGAGAATAACGTGGTGACGGAGATCACGGTGGGACCCTACTGTGCTTTTGCGGAGTAAGAAATAGTTTCTTCTATGGGACGCGTACACGCCTGTTTGGAGTGCATGATGCAATTTGTCAAGGATTTATTCATCATTTTTCTTGGGATAGATATTTATTGACATCGTTTTGCTCAATAACTCTTTTCCCCAGCAAGGTAATTGCCTGTTTCGGGCATTTGCTGATACAACGGTAGCACATGGTACAGCTGCTTCCGGCAACAGCAGTATTACCCACTAATTCAATATTTTCCATAGGGCATAGTTTTTCGCACAAGCCACATCCGACACATTTTTCACGACTGATTTTCAGCTTGTTTGTATAGCTTTTTGTTTTGTTGTAAAAATACAGCCTTTGTCCAAACAATCCCGCTGCGTGATATAGAATTCCCAAGCCTTCTTGCGGCGGCCTGCCACTTTTGATTTGTATAACGGCCTTATGGATTTTTAATTCTGCATTTCTTACCAATGCAACATTTTTTTCATGATCCCTTTTTAAAGCCTTTTCATCACTTATGCTGTCCGGCATTTTCAAGTGTAAACCGCCGATGATAATTGCACCGTATTTTTTTAATAGGCGTGCGAGAATTCCGGCGCCATCACCGCTAAATAGCCCCATTGTTGCAATGATAAAGATTTTTTTCCCTTTCCAGAGCTGACGGTTTGTAACAATATAATCATGGAGAATCTTTGGGATATTGCTAAACTGAACAGGGTAGCATATTACTATTTCATCATGATTTTTAATATGGGTGATTGCTTCGGTCTGCTCTATGGAAAACGCAGGGGTGTTATCGCCGTATTCTTCCAAGAATTTTTCTATGCTATATTTTGAATTGCCTGTACCACTGAAATATATTCCTATCATTGTAATCCTCATTTCTGCGCACGGTTTTTGCACATAACGAGTTTGTGACAAGTGTGCACAGATACAAATAGCGGCATCAGCCGCCAAGTGTTCCTCCGGGATATTCAATGTGTGAACCGAGACACTGGCGATACGTTGCCGTACTCCTCCCAGAACTGATGCCAAGGACATTATAAAACAGATTGAGACTGCACGCAAGGGAAAGAAGCTATCCAAAAACGTCTATCGTGGGAACAATTTACTGTCAGTTCCCTGTGTCCCTTTTTATTATCATATTACACCGGCTCCACAGTTCGTCTTTATATGCGAATGCATTTCTGTCTATATTCCGTTCGACAAATCCGACTTTTTCGTAACATTTTTTTGCGGAAATATTTTCATCAAAAACATTCAGTTGAACCGCTTCTGCTCCGGTTATCTGAAAAGCATATTGCAATGCCAGATTCAGCATTTCTTTTCCGTAGCCCATTCCACGTTTTGACTTATCAACAATTATAAATTTAAGAAATCCGATATTGTCGTCAATATTGACGGAATAACAGAAGAATCCGACGACCTGTCCGTTGTCATCAGTTGCGACATACGCACTGTCTGTCCAGTCAGTTGCAATTGTTTCTAAAAAAGCATGGAAAGATTCCGGGGTGATAGGATATGGGAATCGATTTGCGCTCCAAAAGGCATGCGTTCTTTCGGTATCAATCCATTGAGCCAGATATTCATAATCTTTGCTTGCTATGTAGGGTCGAATTCTCATAAGGTAACATCCTTTCCTCTTTTCACAAACTATACACCATAATGTATTCTTCCTCATTTTCCCTCACAATTTCAAAGCCAATCTTATGGTACATTCTTGCTGCATAATTGGCTTTTTGAACGGAAAGAGAAACATGCTTATATCCATGGGATTTCAGTAAGGCAAGCATTTCTTTCATCATAGCGGTGCCAATTCCGAATCCCCGATATTCTTTATAAAGGGAAATTGCCAGAGAGGGTGTTTCGTTGTCTATATGCCCGTAATCATTCATAATGCGCACCCAGACAGCCCCTACGATTTTACCGTCCGCCTCTGCGATTAATCCCAGATCATCTTTTGACTCCCCGAAATGCGCAACATAAACCTGCAAATCGGGAGAGTTAATAATCGTTTTTGGAGGAGGCTCCACACCGTCCGGAATGAAAATTGCCTCATATAGAAAATCATCCAGCAGAGGATATTCCTGTCGGTATATTTTGCGTATCTTATAGTCCATGGTGAACCTTTCGTAATCCATTAAGCGGGGCGTCAGTCATGACGCCCTTTCTCGATAATTCCGAATCCAAGCGGATAAGGTCCTGTGTGCACGCCGATGGTAGCACCGATCTGATAGACGGGTATTTCGTCGATCTCATATCCTTTTTCATGCAATGTGGCTAGTGCCTGATCGCGGAAGGCAATACCCTCTTCTATGTCATAGCCGTATCCCACCGCCAAGCTGTAACAGTCGGTTCCCAGACGGCTTTCTCGTAGATATTCCAGAAGAAGGTTCATGACTTTCCTGGTGGTACGCTTGCGTCCTCTGTCGAGGCCGGAGGGGAAGATTTCCCCCTGCTTTAGCGTGATGATAGGGCGTATATCCAAAGCGCCGCCAGCCAGCGCTGCTACTTTCCCGATTCTTCCGCCGTGCCTTAAGTATTCCATGTTTCCCACCGTAAAGAAAATTCTCCCGGTGCTCTTGATCTCTTCCAACCGTGTGACTGCATCCTGATAGCTTACGCCGTGATCCCGCAATTCTACAGCCTCCAACACATACAGACCCTGCAGGACCGTGTCGATGGCGGAATCGATAACGGTGATCTGTGCATGGGGATACTTCTCCATCACAAGTGTTCTGGCGTTGAGTGCAGACTGCATGGAGCCGCTGAATTTCGTGGTGATACAGATACAGATTACGGGAGTGCCTGCCTCTGCATATGAGCGGAATACCTCCTCGTAATCTTGAATGGAGGGCATGGATGATTTGGGGTAAACGCCCTTTCGATCCACCATCTGCTGGTAGAAATCGCGGATGTCGATCTCTACGTGTTCCTTGAAATAATGCTCGTCATCGAAGGAGACATAGAAAGGCACTACTGTGATATTTTTTTCCTGTACCAGCTCCGTGGGCAGATCGCAGGAGCCGTCGCTGATAATGTGAAATGTTTCTTGCATGTTGTAAAACCTTCTTCGTTTAATATATTTATATGCTGTGGGCAGATTACACAAGATGTTTTCTTGTGTAATCTGCCAATAATAGTTCGTAGTGACATTTTTGACATCTAAATTCTTATAGAAACAAGAATTCTTGTATTGATATATAGAATACTACGTTTGCACAGTGAATGCAATCCTTTTTGAATATAAACATTACGACGAAGAGGTATATTAACTGCTTTTAGTAGTTTTTAATACTATATATGAGCACTCCACTTTATTCTGGAAAAAAGAATACAAATATAGTAACATAAGGAATATGAATGGAGGGAAACGTGATGCAGGAAATTAAGTGCCCTAATTGCGGTGAGGTTTTTGTTGTTGATGAGTCCGGATATGCGCAGATTGTGCAACAAGTCAGGGACCAGGAATTCGAGAGAGAGCTGGAGCAGCGCAGGAAGGATTTATCGGAGGCGAAAGAAAGCGAATTGAAGCTTGCACGGATGGAGCAGAAAGAAGAGTACGAGAAAGCGCTTTCCGCTAAGGACACGGAGCTTCTTAGGCGGGAGCAGGAGATTGAAAAGTTAAAGGCGCAGATTTCCGGAAAAGAGACGGAGAAGAAGCTGGCGGTGAGTGAAGCCGTCAACGAGAAGGACAAGGAAATTTCCGAGAAGATTGCACAGATTACGGAACTGAAAAGCCGGTTGTCTAATAAGGACTCCGAAAGCGAATTAAAGCAGCAGTCCCTGCAGAAAGAATATGAGACACAGCTTCGATTGAAGGACGAGCAGATCGAATATTATAAAGATTTTAAGGCACGCCAATCCACGAAAATGATAGGCGAGAGTCTGGAACAGCACTGCCTGACGCAGTTTAATACCCTGCGGATGACTGCATTTCCGAATGCTTATTTTGAAAAAGACAATGATGCGCGAAGCGGAAGTAAGGGGGATTTTATTTTCAGGGAAGCTGCAGGAGGCGTCGAATTTATTTCCATCATGTTTGAGATGAAAAATGAGATGGATGAGACCGCCACCAAACACAAGAATGAAGATTTCCTGAAAGAACTTGATAAGGACAGGCGGGAGAAGAAGTGCGAATATGCCGTGCTGGTTTCACTGCTGGAGATCGATAATGAACTCTACAACAACGGTATCGTAGATGTTTCTTATAAATATGAGAAAATGTATGTGGTGCGTCCGCAGTTTTTCATACCGATCATTACCTTACTGCGAAACGCGGCGCTGAATTCCCTGCAGTATCGTCAGGAGCTTGAGGCGGCGAAACATCAGCAGGTTGATATTCTTCATTTTGAGGAGAATATGAATGCATTTAAAGAGGGATTCGCACGTAATTACAGACTTGCCAGCGATAAATTCAAGACAGCGATCGACGAGATCGATAAGACGATTACGCATTTGCAGAAAACAAAGGAGGCACTGCTTTCTTCCGAGAATAATCTTCGTCTGGCGAATAATAAGGCGGAGGATCTGAGCATTAAGAAGCTGACTAAGAACGCACCGACGGTCAAGGCGATGTTTGACGATTTGGAGAGCGGAGATGACGGGGAGTGAGCGCTGTGGCAGACCATCTATATGAGCGGATGGGATATCATACAGTCTGGCATGAGAAGTATCCGGTGGAAAACGGTGCGGTTTTGAGTTATGAAGTGATAAAAAAAGCGGTAATGTAAACTGCCGGATGACATTGCTTGGTGAAACGTCGTCTTTAGTGTGGTGTTTTTTCCTGATTCGCTATGCAATAATGAATTCGTAACATGAGGGTGGTAACTTCATCAATGTATGAGCTTAGGAGAAAGACTGTATGAATTTAGGAAAAAATATTCAGCATTTGAGAAAAGAGAAGAAGATTACACAAGAACAGTTAGCAGAGATTATGTCTGTTTCCCGCCAGACAATATCCAGATGGGAAGCAGATGAGATTATTCCGGAATTAAGTAAGCTGATCGCCTTAAGTGATCTGTTTTCCTGCAAATTGGATGCCTTGGTCAAAGACGATATGGGTGTCTGTGATAAGAATTATTCGGAAATCACAGTAAAAAAAGTAAAAGCTTTTAAGATGGCAAGATACGTGATGCTTACGCCGAATCCGGAAGATGATGTTAATGCTTACATGGATAATTGGGCGCAGCGATCTGGTCTGCTTGAGTTTCAGCCGGACGCAATGAGAATCGGATGGGATTTTCCGTTTCTTATATCTGAACTGCAGAACAGGTTTGGGCTTCGTGGATATGTGGCGGCCTATATTTTACCGGAGGGATTTGAAACCGGCTGTCCGGGCGTAGAATATGCTGATCAGAAAGAAGCTGAGTATGCGGTAATTACAGTATATGATCCTTTTGAAGCGGGTTCAGGCCGTATTCCGAATGCTTATAAAAAAATATTGGAATTTTTGGGGGCAAATGGATTTTGCGAAAAGCCGAAGGAAGGTATATTGTCCTGCTTTGAACATGTGTATGAAAAGGAAGGGATTACCTGCATGGACGTATATATTCATGTGGACAGTGTTTCTAAAACCGATAGTTTTACAAATTTTTCGTAAGGCCAATAGTTGACAACAAAAGCGGAAAGGAGAACGGAAATGGAACTGGTTATGCAGCCGACTTTTGAAACATGCGGTCAGGCATGTATTGCAATGATTACTGGAAAAGATATCGAGGAAGTAATTAAGGATATGAAAACAAGCGGCCCCACCAGCATAGGGCAGCTGATTGAAATATTGGACTTTTACGGAGTAAAACATGCTGAAAGGAACACACGTATATCCAAAAAGAACCCTGTACCATATGAATATTCCATTTTAACGGTGCATACAAATGAGGGGTACACTCATTGGACATTGCTGTTTGATCATAAATATTATGACCCGGAGTTCGGGATCATTGACGGCGAGTATGCACATGGAAAAATAACGTCTTTTTTGGGGATTTATCAATAGATATGATCAATAGACAACTTCCGGTTGGGGAGTTGTCTATTGGATATTTCTTTTTCACAGCACCCAAGCAAATAATGCACAGGCCGCAAACCCAATCATGCTGAACGTAAGGACAAGCAGGAGTTTTTGATAAGGACGCTTGCCGGATTCCTGTGCTTTTTGAATTTCATCCAGCTTTTTGCCTTCTGTAAAAGCAACGATTTCTTTATATGTCTGAATATCATATTTCTTTTTCATTTTTTCCAGTTTTAAAGCATAGTACATTGCTACGGCATATATTATGGCGGAAATGGTCAAACCGTAATAACCTAATAATTTCGCAAGCGGAACAATCGATACAATAAATAATAGCAGCAGTATGGAAAATATTGCACCGTCGCGATTAAAGTATTGGACTTCTTCTTTATTAATTTCTTCTTTCATAATTTTCACATCTCCTTTGATTAATTGATCAAGAGAGACATTGAATAGCGAACTTAACAAAAGAAGGCTGTGAATATCGGGATAACTTTTATTGGTTTCCCAGTTAGAGATCGTCTGTCTCGTGACATAGATTTTTTCTGCCAGCTCTTCCTGAGATAAATTCATATTTGTTCGATGATTTTTAATCTGACTGCCTAATTCCATTTGAGCACCTCCCGGCCTGCAGAGCTTCTAAGCCTCTCCTGATCTGTTTTTAGGATATCAGATGTGTGAGAAGCTGTCTGCCAAATGTGTTTTACATTGCAGAGAAATGGTATATTTGGTAATGATTATATATGACTTAACGGGAATTTGACAAAGGGTAATAAATTATAATGAATATTTAACAATAAATTATCAAGCTTTGCTGTTGCTTTTTTTCCTAATTTCTGCATATAATAAAAGTAGAATAAAGCAATGGGGGTGTTTATTATGGCAATTGCAGCAGATCTTTTGCAAAGTCTTGTTCCTATTTCGCAATTCAATAAAGGTCAGGCAGCAAAGATATTTGATAGACTTCATTCTGAAAGGGAATTAATTGTTTTAAAGAACAATCAGCCTTCCGCAATAATTTTGTCACCAGAAGAATATACAAGATTAACGGAAATTGAGGAAGATTACTTTCTCCTGTTAGAAGCAAATAAGCGCATGGAAGATAATGGAAATAATAAAACAATTTCAATGGATTCTGTAATGAGTAATTTAGGAATCAGCGAAGATGAACTTTTGGATACGGAGGACGTAGATATCGAATGACATGGAGAATTGAGTTTTTAGATGAAGCAGAAAAGGACATGAGGAAACTCGATCATTCAGCTCAGGTACAAGTGTTAAAGGGTATCCGAAAAGTTAGTCAAAATCCCTTATCTATAGAGGGAGGTGGATATGGAAAACCTTTGGGAAATAAAAGTGGGACAAATCTTACGAATCTTATGAAAATAAAGTTCAGGGATCTGGGAATTAGAGTTGTCTATAAGGTTGAGCGTGTGGATGAAATAATGAAGATTATCGTAGTTTCTGCCAGAACCGATGAACAGGTATATAAGGAAGCAGCAAAAAGACGAGACAAGTATGATTTATAATAGAATGTGTAATGAAGCCGTTATTAGGAAATTTCTTAGTAGCGGTTTTTTAATGAATGGAAAAAACCACTTGACCCCTACGCAGCGTAATAGTTTATGGTATAGTTACACGGGAGGAGGGAATGCCAATGATGACAGTAAATGAAGTCAGTAAATTGACAGGGGTGAGTATACGCGCTCTGCAATATTACGACAAAATCGGACTCTTAAAACCGTCCGGACACACGGAGTCCGGTTATCGGCTGTATGACGATACAGCCTTGGAAAAGCTGCAGCAGATTTTGCTGTTTCGTGAGTTGGAATTTCCGCTGAAAGAGATCAAAGAAATAGTTTCACGACCGGATTTTGACAAAAATAAGGCATTGGAGCAACAGATCGCGCTGCTTACCATGAAAAAGGAGCATCTGGAAGATTTGATCGGATTTGCCCGTGAAATACAAGCAAAAGGAGTGAAGAAAATGGATTTTTCAGTATTTGATACGCGTAAGATCGATGAATATGCAAAGCAGGCAAAGGAGCAGTGGGGCAAAACGGCCGCCTATCGGGAATATGAACAGAAAACGGCGGGCAGAAGTAAAGAAGAGACTCAGGTTGTCATGAGGGAGTTTATGCAGATATTTGCAGACTTTGGAAAACTGAAAGATACGGCACCGGAATCAGCGGCGGTTCAAAGTCATGTGAAGAAATTACAGGACTATATCACGGAGCATTTCTATCAATGTTCCGATGATATTCTTTTTAGTCTCGGACAGATGTATGCCGGCGGCGGAGAGTTTACTGACAATATTGACCGCGTCGGCGGTGTCGGAACAGCAGAATTCACAGCCGAGGCAATTCGGATTCACTGTGAGAGATAAGCCGGGCAGATGAACCTATGTGCGTATTTGGCGGAACAAAGTAAGAACTGGGGGATAGCAATGTGTGCTATCCCCTTTGCTGATCTTGTAGGCTGATCATGAGGCAAAAAATTTAAGTGCTTTTTTGTGGGATAAATGATATTATGGTATACAGTATAAATAGGTTTGCGGACCACAGGAAAAGGTGCATTATTATAATGAAAAATCTGGGGAAATCTCTACTCTGTTTGATTATATATTTTATATTGCAATTGGTGATTCAAATGATATTCGTGATGATCGGTGCCTTATCGGGCATTCGGGATCAAAACGGTCTGATTGATTTCAGTATGAATCATCTGCTGCTCATCACACTGGTATCTAACGTGGTGACGCTCGCCCTTTTTGCTTTATTCAACAAAATCCGTAAGAAAAGTATAAAGGAAGCGTGGAGCATGACTCGGGTCGGAGTGAAGTTATATATATATCCGGCGTTGGCGGCATTTCTGCTCTCGTCTGCGTGGGCGCTTGCCACCTATGATGTATCGTTTGCAAATGCGGAACAGATTGAAAAAAGCGTCTCTTTTTATTCGGATATGCTTCCGGGGCTGGGCGGCATAGTGATGGCGTTTACATTATTGTTTGCGCAGCCGGTTATGGAAGAAGTGCTTTGCCGTGGGATCATGCTCAACCAGTTAAAAGAGAGTTTTTCCGATTGGGCGGCGATCCTTATGAGTACGGTATGTTTCGGGCTTGCACATCTGATGGCAGGCGGTGTGGTGCTTGCATTCGGAGCGGCGCTGATGGGCGCATGCTTCGGCCTTGTTTTTGTGAAAACGAAGTCGCTGTATCCGGCCGTTGTAGCACATGCCTTTGCGAATCTTCCGGATTTTGTTATGACTTTTATGCCGGAAATGCAATCCGGAGTGCGGATAGGGCTGGCGGTGGTCTCAGCCGTAGTCTCTGTGGTGATACTGGTGCATTTTAATAAAAAGCTCAGATTTGGAGGAAATGATGGATAATCAATTGATAAGCTTACAGTTAGAAAAACCGCAACAGGTGATCAAGGCGCAGGAAGCGCAGAAAGGTATGAACTGGTTTCTGGAGATTCTGGTCTTTCTGGCGGTGTTTATTGTCAGTTCCATCGGGCAGATTTTCTGCATGCTGCCGGGGGAAGTTATTCTTTTGGCGATGAACGAGGATTATCGTGCAGCGGTGACAGCAAATGATCTTGAGGCAGCAACTTTAGCCGCGAGTCAGATCGGCAGTTCCGACCTGTATATGGTCTTTTCTTTGTTTGCGACGATTGGCATGACGCTTGTCACCATATTATTCTGTAAGCTTATTCAGAAGAGAAAAATAGATACGTTTGGGTTTACAAAGGGAGAAGCCGGACGGGAGTACCTGATCGGATTAGGAGTCGGATTTGTGCTGTTCTCCTCGGCGATATTGATCTGTGTGTTGACCGGAGCGCTGAAGATTGAGGGATTTTCAGAGACTTTCGGTGTGGGAATGTTCATGCTGTTTCTGCTGGGCTATATGCTTCAGGGTATGAGTGAAGAAGTGCTCTGCCGCGGATATCTCATGGTGTCTATCGGCAGACGGTATTCCATGTGGGTGGCAGTGCTTTCCAATGCGGTAATTTTTGCCGCACTGCACCTGTTGAATAATGGCATCAGCATTCTTGCCTTCATTAATCTGGTATTGTTCGGTGTGTTTGCGTCGCTCTATTTCCTGAAAAGGGGAAGTATCTGGGGAATTGCGGCCCTGCACAGCGTTTGGAATCTGGTGCAGGGGAATTTCTGGGGACTGCGCGTGAGCGGTATAATTACAGAATGCTCTGTTCTACGCAGTACCATGATTGATGGCAAAGAGATCTTTAACGGCGGTGCGTTCGGACCGGAGGGAGGTCTGGGTGTGAGCGTGGTGCTTTTGGTCGGAATCTGTGTTTTGCTGAGAAAGCAAAAGAGTGAGGCGGTATAGTTATTGCGTTCTTTGGAGATATTTCAAATATTGTATATAACGGACCAGATCTTTGCGGGAACTGCCTTTTAGTGTCTGGATATCATACATAATATCATGCATAGTGACGTTCGCCAGATAGTGATTTTTGAGGTTGGTATTGCCCAGATAGGAGCTGTCTGTGCCAAGGAGATAATCGGTACTGACTTTATAATATTTCGCCAGAGCAACAACGACCCAGATCGGTATCTCACGGCGACCGTTCTCGTAGTTAGAATAGGTTTGCTGTGAGATGCCGAGATGGGCGGCAACTGTTTTCTGTTTCAAATCATGATCATCTCGTAAGTCACGTATCAGTTCACGCAGTTCTTTCATGTGTCGGCACCTCTTGTAGGAATGAAAATGTTGTTTGGATTATTATTACACAACAAGAAGTTGTATAATTGAAAGTATACGAAAAGTAATAAAATAGGATAAATAACAACAATATATTGTATGTGATTTTATCTAAGGTTAAAAAAATATTATATTCTGTTCCATGTTGCAGATAGTATGGAAGAAATTTCGAAAGAGATAACGGATAGGCAAGGGATATTCGGATGAAGAGGCAGAATTGGACGAAAGAGAAGTGGGATATTAGAAATAGTGAGCAACAGTTAATTAAATTTCCATTTCGTTAACAGATGCTCAATGGTAGACACAATCTTAATCTGCTATATTGAAACCAACCGATAAAACGGAACATCCAAAGGAGGTACTCTATATGCAGATCGGACAAGTAATCAGACAATATCGTAAGAAAAAGGATATGACACAGGAGGAGATGGCGAACCGCCTCGGCGTGACAGCTCCGGCGGTCAATAAATGGGAGAACGGCAATTCCATGCCGGACATTACACTTCTTGCGCCGATTGCCAGATTGTTGGATATTTCATTAGATACGCTGTTGTCCTTCCGCGAGGAACTGACGCAGGAAGAAATACAGGACATTATTCAAACGGTGTATTCGATGTTAAGGGAGAAGCCCTTCGCGGAAGCATTTGAATGGGCGAAGGAAAAGATCGAGCAGTACCCGAACTGCGAACCGTTGTATCTGGAAGCGGCAGTCCTGCTAGGTGCGGAACGAATGAAACAGGCGGATACAGATGAACGGTACGAGACCACGATCAATCAATGGTATACTATGGCACTTGGAAGTGAACAGGAACAGATTCGTACCATGGCGGCGGATAGGCTTTTCCACTTTTATCTGGATAAAAAGCAGTATGATAAAGCGGAAGAGTATCTGACGTATTTCTCCGAACAAAACCCCGAGAGGAAGCGGAAGCAGGCAGTCATATACAGTCGGACAGACAGAAGGGAAGAGGCATATAAGGCCTATGAGGAATTGTTGTTGTCCATGTATCAGACGACGATCCTGCTGTTTAGAAGCATCGGGATGCTGGCGCAGCAGGATCAGAATATGGATAAGGTAAGGATGATCGTTGAGAAAGCGAGTGACCTTGAGGAAATTTTTGATATGGGAGAGTACCATAAGGTTTTGTGGAGACATGAGCTTGCGATTATGGAGCAGGATGCGGAGACCGTGATTACTACCATGCAGCAAATGCTCACAAACATTGATGATATCAACCATTTTACGGAGTCTTCGCTGTTTGAACATATGACTTTCGCAGGCACAAGCGAGGAGTTACGGGCGCAGTTAAGAGAGGATATAGTAAAGGCTTTCCGGGATGAGGAGACATATGGTTTCCTGAAAGGGGACAGCAGATGGGAGGACCTAAAGAGTTGACCATGCTAAATCATCCAATTCCGCCAGTCTACGACAGCGAATCCAAAGTTTTAATACTGGGCAGTTTCCCTTCTGTGAAATCGCGGGAACAGCAGTTTTTCTACGGACATAAGCAGAACCGCTTCTGGCGTGTTATGGCACAGGTGCTTGGCTGTGCGGTGCCGGAAGATATCACGCAGAAGCGTGCCATGCTGCTTGCGAACCATATCGCGGTTTGGGATGTGATTGCAAGCTGTGAGATCACAGGTTCTTCGGATGCGAGTATCCGGAACGTGGTGCCGAATGACTTATCACCGATCCTGACTACGGCGGTTATCCGAGCGATCTATACGAACGGCGGTAAGGCACATCAGTTGTATCAGAAATATATTTTCCCGATAAACGGGCGGGAAGCGCAGCTTTTGCCCTCCACCAGCCCGGCGAATGCAGGATATTCGTTGGAGAGATTAGCGGAGGCTTGGAGAGTGGTTGGGGAGGAATTGATAAAGCGGTAAGAAATTGCTCATTCGTGATAAAAGGAGGAACGACAAATGCTATGCGATGATATCAGATACTTAACAGACAGAGCGCTGTGGGAAACGGAAAATCTCATGAAATGTATTCCCGATGAACTCTGGAATAAGCGTTATGACGGGATTCCCATGTGGAAATTCCTGTACCACACGCTGTACTCCATGGACAGATGGTATATCAATCCCTGTGACGGAACGTATCAGAATCCTTCTTTTCACACCGATACGTTAGCCAATCTGAATGTCATACCGGAAGAGGAGTCCATAAGCAGAGAGCAGATGGAGGAGTATTTCTATCAAATACGTGGGAAGATACAGAATTATATCACGGTACTACATGACGGCGAACTTTCAGAGAACCCCGAAAACTGCGATATGAGCAGATTTCGGTTGATTCTGGGACAGTTCAGGCATTGGCACCGCCATATGGGCGTAATCTACGGATTTATTATAGAGGACGCGGGCAAGTGGCCCTATGTGCTCAATATGTTGGGAGAATATCCCGATGAGCCGATGCCGAATTATTATTGAATAAGGCGGCATATAGATAAGCAGCGTATACGAAAAGCAATATATTAGGCAAAGCAGCATATACTATGGCACAGATTTGATTTACGGGAAAGGAATCATGAAAATGAACATTATTATTATCCATGGTCAGAGCCATCAGGGGTCTACATATCACATTGCAACAATGCTTGCAAAAAAATTGAAGGGAAAAGTTACCGAATTCTTTCTGCCGAGAGATTTTGGTTCTTTTTGCGTCGGATGTACAACCTGTTTTGAAAAGTCAGAAACATTGTGTCCGCACTATGAAAAGCTTACCCCGATTACGAAGGCTTTAGATGACGCAGATGTCATAATTCTGGCAAGCCCCGTGTATGTATATCACGCAACGGGCGCAATGAAAGCATTCTTAGATCACTATGGCTATCGGTGGATGGTGCATCGTCCGGAGGAAAAGATGTTTCGCAAGCAGGCAGTATGTATCTCCACGGCTGCGGGTGCAGGCATGAAAAGCACAAACAAAGATATGGCGGACAGCATGTTTTTCTGGGGAGTCGGCAAGATATATAAGTATGGAGTGGCTGTGCGGGAAACGTCGTGGAACCGCGTAAGCCATAAGACTAAAAACCGTGTGGAGAGGAAGACTACCGCACTGGCACACAGAATCAGGAAAAATCACGGCCGGGTAAAACCGTCTGTGAAAACGAGAGTAATCTTTTCTGTTATGCGCATGCTGCAGAAAGCAGGATGGAATGAAGCGGATCGAAAGTATTGGGAAGAAAAGGGCTGGATAGGGAAGAGGCGGCCTTGGCACACGTAGCAATCCTCACCTCCCGACAACCTTACCTTTCTTGAGGCTGTGCACACTTCGCTTATAAGCAAACAAATCTTTCCAGATCGTCGGATGGAAGAGCAACAGCAGCGGAAACAGTTCCAGTCTTCCGGCCAGCATGTCAAACATAAGGACATACTTGGATACGTGTGAGAAGAAGCCGAAGTTCTCCATCGGCCCTACCATTGCAAGACCGGGACCGATGTTGTTGATGGTGGCGGCTACTGCCGTGAAAGTCGTTACCAGATCTGTACCGTCGAATGAAATCAGGAATACGGACAGGACGAACAGAAGAGTGAAAGTAATGAGATATACATTGATCGTGCGTATAATCTCATGTTCAACGGGCTTATCGTCCATCTTGATCTTTTTAATACTCTTAGGATGGATATAGGAAGTGAATTCCTTCTTTACTGTCTTAAAAAGTATCACGAAGCGGGATACTTTGATGCCGCCGCCGGTACTGCCCGCGCAGGCGCCCACAAACATGAGCAGGACGAGAACGATTTTAGAAGTAGCCGCCCATGTGTCGAAATTGGTAGTAGAGAATCCGGTGGTGGTGATAATGGAGGCAACCTGAAAAGCCGACTGTGTCAGCGCATCAAACGCACCGGCGCAGGTGCCCAGAATATTGAGGAAAATAATCGTAACGCTGACCGCTATAATCAACAGATAGTAGCGGATTTCTTCCATCTTTAAGGCTCTCTTGATCTTTCCGAATATAATCAGATAATAGGCATTGAAGTTAATGCCGAACAGAATCATGAAAATCGTAACAACCCACTGTAAGTAGGGCGAGCAGCTTGCCATGCTGTCACTTTTAATACCGAAACCACCGGTTCCGGCTGTGCCGAAGCTGATACATACCGCATCAAATAAAGGCATTCTGCCGATGAGAAGCAGGATCGCTTCTATTACGGTCATGCCGAGGTAGATCAGGTAGAGGATTCGTGCCGTATATTTTACCTTAGGCACCAGTTTACCTACGGAGGGACCGGGGCTCTCCGCGCGCATGAGGTTAATGTTGGAACCTCCGCTTAAGGGAACGATAGCCAGCAGGAAAACCAGAACGCCCATGCCGCCGATCCAATGTGTGAAGCTGCGCCAGAACAATGAACAGTGGGAGAGTGCCTCCACATCGCTTAAGATGCTGGCACCGGTGGTAGTAAAGCCGGAGATCGTCTCGAATAAAGCGTCCGTAAAGGAAGGGATCTCACCTGTAAGGCAGAAAGGAAGACAACCGAAGAAACTGAGGAGTATCCAGCTGAGAGAGGTGGCAATACACCCTTCCTTCAGGTAAAAGACAGAGTTTGCGGGCTTGTGCCGCGTCATCAGCATTCCGAGCAGCAGACAAAGTGCTGCTACGGGCAAATACCATAAACCTTCTTTTTCGGAATAAACCAGTGCGATCAAACAGGGAAGCAGCAGTAATGCCGCTTCCGTTTTTAAAACATACCCTAAAATAAATCGAATAATTGAACTGTTCATTTCTACATATCCTCTATCTCAGTATATCTTGTATCGTGTTGAATCCCGTGTGCGTAGTGACAATCATAACCGTGTCACCGACCTCGATCGAATCCTGACCGCTGGGGATGATAATGGAGCCGTTTCGATAGATAAATGAGATCAACAGCCCTTGCTTAAGAGAAAGCTTAGCCAAAGGGGTATTTGTGACCTTGGATTCCTTCTCCACACGGAATTCAATCGCTTCAACACGCGAATCAAACATGTGATAGAGCGTTTCTATATTGCTGTTCATAGAATCTTTCTTAGCACGCACATAGGCAATAATCGTCTCAGAGGTAATGAATTTCGGATAAATGACACTGCCTAAGTCCAGACTGTCTACTACGTCGTCAAATGTGATCCGGTTGATCTTCGTGATTACCTTGGCCTGTGAGACCATTTTGGCATGAAGCGTCAGCATGATGTTCTCTTCATCAATACCGGTCAGAGGAACGAAGGATTCCGCATACTCGATGCCCTCTTCCTTGAGAAGTTCCTCGTTCGTGCCATCTCCGTTGATGATAATCGCCTTAGGCAGCAGAATGCTTAATTCTTCACAGCGCTTCGGATTGCTCTCGATAATCTTCACGGAGATTCCCATATGTAGAAGCTGGGAAGCCAGATAGTATGCGGACTTTCCCCCGCCGATGATCATCGTGTTCTTAACCGCGTGTGTCTTGAAACCTATTTTTTCTAAGAAGGCCTTTGCATTCGCTCTGGAGGCGACGAAGGAAAGCAGATCTCCCTTCTGTATGCGGAAATTACCTGAGGGTATATGAATGTCACGATCGCGCTCCACGGCGCAGATCAGAATATTGTCGGCGATGTTTTTGCCCAGCGCGCGGCCAAGTTCGACGATGGTCATGCCGTCTAACTGGTTGTTGTCGGGAACCTTGAACTTGACCATTTCTGCCTGCCCGTGCGCGAAGGTGCTCACTTCCAGCGCGGTGGGAAGAAACAGGATACGTGCGGCCTCCGCCGCCGCTTCCAGTTCCGGATTTATGATCATGGCAAGACCTAATTTCTCACGAAGATAGTTGGCTTCTTTGCTGTAGTCCGGCGTGCGGACTCTGGCGATAGCGGAACAATTACCGACACGCTTGGCAACCGTGCAGCACAGCAGGTTCAGCTCATCTGAATCGGTGACTGCAATGATCAGATCGCTATTCTCGATGCCGGCTTCGATCTGTACGCTGAAGCTGGCGCCATTGCCGACGATGCCCATGACATCATACAGATTTGTCAGCTCTTGAATTTTCTGCGGATTGCTGTCGATCAGGGTAATATCGTGCCCCTCTTTGATCAGCTGTGCAATGAGCGTCTTACCGACCTTGCCGCAGCCCACTATGATAATTTTTAATCCTTGTTCAACGGTATTTTTTTTCCCAAACATGATATCTCCATTTCGAAACGCGCCTGTTATCTATATGCGGCGTTTCCGGTACGTCTGTCGTAAAAAGCAGATGAAACCATTATGCAACTATAATATAGCACTATATGAAGAAAAAAGCATTATGTTTTTAAATTTGTACATTTTGTTTTGACAGCCGTCAGGTACTTATCTTGTACTGTAAAACATTGAAAAAACATAAATATATTGCTATAATCATAAAGAAATTTTGTAACTGTTCAGAAGGTGTTTCCGCGAGGTGTTTTTGTGAGTGAAGCGTAAGCGGAAGTCACAGAAAACCCGAGGTAAACATACGCAAAGAGACTTTTCGATATGTGATTTACGCTATTAAGGAGAAAATATTATGGGAAAAAGAACAAAGCTGTTGCAGTCGGTCTTGTACGCGGTTATTTTGCTGATATTTGTGATTGTTTTATTCTACTGGTATACGGAGCAGAATCGGGCACGTATTACGGAACAGAACAGGAACTATGCCGAAGATGCAGTGCACCAGACAGCATATCAGATCGAAGAGGAATTCAGGAGCGGATTGAATCTGATTAATTCGTATGCATATTTCATAAGCAAAGGTCTGTCAAGCCCTACGATTGATGTTTCGACGCTGAAAGAGATAGAGATGAATTCCGCATTCGATGCAATCCGGTTTACGGACATGGACGGAATAGCGCACTCTTCCGATGGAAGGACGGCCGATGCGACAGACCGTGACTACTATAGCCTTGGCATAAACGGGGAGAGCGGTATCTCTGTCATATTTGATCCTCGTTTTGAGGACGGCGGAACGAGAATCAGTTTCTTCGCGCCGGTACGGTTTGAGGGAGAGATTATCGGCGTGGTCCGGGGTTCCTATACCGCGGAGGTGTATCTCAAGGATCTGCTCTATGCTACGTACTTCGGCGAGACTGCTGATATATTTCTGTGTATGCCGGATGGCAGGGTGATCGCCAGCACCGACGGAGAGAGTCATGAGGGAAATATATTGGATAGTCTGACAGAGTCAGGTACCATTGACAGTGAAACGGCTGCGTCTGCACAAGCCGTATTCCGGAATGGCGGGCACGGTTCATTCGTATGTCATGAAGGCAGCAAAACGGATAATCTCTGTGTTACCTATCTTCTTGACGACCAATATGTCCTGATACAGACATTTCCGCAGAATATTACGCAGAGTATGGTAGAAAAGGCCAATCTTGCGGGGATTCGTCTGGAGGTAATCCTGCTTATTCTGTGCGCGGTTTATGTTGTTTTAATGATTCTGCGGGCGGGTATGGAGAAGAAAAAGCTGGAGAGTGAAAATCAGCGTGTCAACTATGTGCTGAAAGGGTTGAATACACTTTTCCTTTCGAGGTATTTTGTGGTGGATCTGGAGACGGATACATATTTTTATACTGCGGGCGTGAGTCCGTTAGACAATCGACTGGCTACGGAAGGAGATTACGCTTCGATAGTAGAGACTCACAGCAGGGATATTATCGGAGAAGAGGGGAAGGAAGAGTTCAGGCAGGCTTTCGGAATTCATTCCATTGTAGAAAGTCTTGCAGACAAGGAAACCTTCACTTATGAGTGTCATGTTATGCGTAACGGTGAAGAAGCATGGGAGCACCTGATCGCGGTTTGTCTGGAACGCAGAGATGGCAGGGTATCTAAGATTCTCTATGTCCGCCAGAACGTTACAGAGATGAAGTTAAGAGAGCTTCGCAGACAGGAAGAAGTCTCCGCCATGAACCGTAAGGAGAGGCAGTACAGGCTTGCGGTCACATCGAACTCCTTCTGCACTTTTGAGTTTAACCTGACTAAAGATCTGATTGAGCAGGATATTGTCCGCGTGACGGATGAGGGACAGATTTCGCTGCTGGAACAGGCAGGACTCAGCGCTCCTTGTGAAGCTTCCGAGTTCTTTGACAGATGGGAACAGTTTATTCTTCCGGAATCTTTGGAGGAATATGCCGGAACAGCGAATGTGGAATATTTGAAAAAGAGCTATGAACAGGGAGAGGGAGAGGTCGATATCGATTTCTGGTGTAAGATGGGAGACGAAGAGGGGCAGGTGTGCGTGCGCCAGTCATTCTTCATAGCACAGGATGATATCACCGGGGATTTGATTGTGATGGTAGTGTCAAGAGATATCACGGAACAGGTCATCAGGCAGCGTGAGCAGACGCAGGCTTTGCAGGATGCCTTGATGCAGGCACAGCATGCGAATCAGGCGAAGACCACCTTCCTGTCCAATATGAGCCATGATATCAGGACGCCTATGAATGCGATCATCGGGTTTGCAACGATTGCTGCCAGCAGGATCGACAACAAGGAGCAGGTCAGCGACTGTCTGCAGAAGGTTTTGTCCTCCAGCAATCATTTGCTCAGTCTGATTAATGATATTCTGGACATGAGCCGTATTGAAAGCGGAAAGATGCAGATCCATGACCAAGAGTGTAATATTTCGGAGCTCATGCATAATCTGGTGAATATCATACAGCCGCAGGTTAAGGCGAAACAGCTGGATATGTTTATTGATACCTTTGAAGTTACCAACGAAGATGTAATCGCAGATCCCTTGAAGCTGAATCAGATATTTATCAATCTGATGAGCAACGCGATCAAATATACGCCTGCCGGCGGAACAGTGTCTTTCCGCATTATGCAGAATACGACCTTCAAGCATGGCTACGGCGATTATGTTTTTATTATTAAAGATAACGGAATCGGTATGTCGCAGGAATTTGTGGAGCACATCTTCGAGCCGTTTGAGAGAGAGAGCACGACGACGCGCAGCGGCATTCAGGGCACCGGACTCGGTATGGCTATTACCAAGAATATTATTGAGATGATGAACGGTACGATCACGGTGGAAAGTGAGGTCGGCAAGGGAAGCACCTTTACCGTAAATCTGACGCTGAAGCTACAGGATGTGGAGAAGAATGCGGAGCAGATTAAGGAACTGGAGGGATTGCGCACGCTTGTTGTTGACGATGATTTCAATGTCTGTGACAGCGTGAGCAAGATGTTAAAGACGATCGGTATGCGGCCGGAATGGACGACCTCCGGGCGTGAGGCTGTACACCGGGCAAAGATCGCACGGGATGAGGGAGATTCTTTCCACACGTATATCATTGACTGGCAGATGCCGGAAATGAGTGGAATCGAGACAGCTAGGAAGATCCGCAGCGTTGTGGGGGATGAGATGCCGATTATCGTTCTGACGGCGTATGACTGGACGGATATTGAGGAGGACGCCAAGGAAGCCGGGATTACCGCTTTTTGTGCAAAACCTCTCTTTA
The DNA here is from genome assembly GCA_014804605.1 of Lachnospiraceae bacterium. Taxonomy (GTDB): domain Bacteria; phylum Bacillota; class Clostridia; order Lachnospirales; family Lachnospiraceae; genus UBA3282. The sequence goes on from JAAUZM010000006.1 coordinate 43,574, forward strand.
TGTCGGATTTAAAGAGTGCACTGCTTGCGGCAAATCATTTCAGTGACAAGGAAGAAAAGCAGGAGGCGGTATGGACACAGGCCGATTTCAGCGGAAAACGTGTACTTGTCGTGGAAGATATTGAAATGAACCGTGAGATTGCGGAAGTGATCCTGACGGAAAGCGGCTTTATCGTGGAGACTGCTCCGGACGGAACAGACGCTGTTGAGATGGTGCAGAAATCCGAAGAGAATTATTACGATGTGGTCCTGATGGATGTGCAGATGCCGATCATGAACGGGTATGAGGCGACGCGCGCGATCAGATCGTTGGAGAGAGCGGATGTAAAGACGCTTCCGATTATTGCGATGACAGCCAATGCGCTGGAGGAAGATAAAGAAACGGCATTAAAGAGCGGCATGAATGCACATATTGCGAAACCGCTTGACATAGAGCATTTTATAGAAGTGCTTCACAACTATCTACATTAAATACTGATTCGGACATTTCCGGGAAATATCCGCTGTCTGCGCGGTATTTCCCGGAAATTAAGAATCTTTTATCTGAATTTATCTCTTATATTTCAAGAAAACACAAACCACCGAATTATTAAGAAAATACATGTTACGAACAGAGTGCAGGCGGCTGTAAATCGCAAAATGTGCAGTGCAGATTGTAGCTTGTGCGGGAAGTCCTTGCGCTTTTTTGGAAAAAAGGTAGAATCGAATCAGAAACGGAGAGGCAGGATATAGGAATAAAAGCCATAAAGTAAAAAAGAGGTGATGAGATGCGCGTAAGCTATAGCAGAGATTCTTCTTTGCGGGAAGATCGGGTTGATATACATTATCGGGAAGAGACGGAACGGATCGAGGTTATTCGTAATTTCTTTTCCTCACTGCAGAGCATTACGGGGAAAAAGGAAGATGAAGTGTGCGTGCTGCAGCCGGGAAGTATCTATTATCTGGAGTCGGTTGACCGTAAGCTTTTTGCTTATCAGGCAGGTGATGTGTATCAGTTGGATTACAGTATGAAACATTTTTTGGACTGCTTCAGCGGCAATGGATTTGTGCAGATCAGTAAGAACACGATTGTGAACTTGTACAGGGTGAAGCGTGTGAGTACGGACTTGAACATGCGGCTGAAGCTGGTGATGGATAATGATGAGGTGATTGTCTTAAACAGGACATACAAGAAGAATTTTCTTGACGCTTTGTATCACATACAGGAGGTGTGCCATGAAAAAGATTGCTAAACAAAATTTTTTCTCAACGGTGTGTGTTATCTACACGCTGCTTGTATTAGGGAAGCTTGCGGTGGAATATGTTGTGCGGGGAATATGGGGGAATTATCAGGGGAATCTGTTGATAATGTTTGTGCTGGCGGCACTGGCGCATTTCGTGCTGTCGGAGTATTACCGGTTCCAGAAATACCCGCTGCTTCTGGTGATCATTGTACAGTATCTGGTGCTGATCGGGGGCGTGATGCTTTTTACATGGATATCGGGATTCTTCGCGCCGCTGCATGAGAATGGGTATCGGGACATGTTCCTGTCTTTCAGCATTCCCTATGCCATAGGCGTAGTGATCTATTATGCGGCGTTGTTTCATGAGGTGAAGAAAGTCAACAGTGCGCTCAGGCGGATAAGGGAGGAGTAAAAGCATGGCGGATAAAGGGAAAATGAAAATAACGGGAATGGATTATATGGGACTTGGACTGTATGCGTTCGGCGGTCTGGGCATGGAGGTGCTGTATGCATATCTGTTGGAACCTGTGCTGTACGGTGCGCCGATGCAGGAGTGGACATCAGGACAGACCATTATACACTGGATTCTGACCTGTATCACGTGGGGAATCTTTGCAGTTGTTCTGATTAGGACATCGGGGACGAAATATCAGTTTCCTTTGACACAAAAGGGAGATAAGTTAAGCCTTATAAGAGTGGGCGCATGTGTGCTGTTTATTGCTGCAGCATTCGGAGTCGATTATATGATCTGGGACGGTTTTAAAGTATATCTGGAATATGCGGGAAAAGGACTCTTACTTTTCACTTTCCAGTACATATATTATGCCTTCGAGACGATGTTGTTTCTGTTGATTATCGTATTCGGACAGAAGGCGTGCGAAGTGTGGTTCCATAAGGAGAACTTTCCGTTCGGCGGAATCATCTGTGGAGTGACATGGGGACTTGCGCACCTGTTTACGAAAGATATTCTGACAGGTATAATAGGAGTCTTTCTCGGTGTGGCGCTGGGCAGTGTGTACCTTGTGGTTAACAGAGATCTGCGAAAGGCGTATGTGGTAATGTTTCTCATGTTTGTGTTGTGAGACTGGGAGACGGTGTGAAGCGGAAGAAAATGGGAATCCGCCACGAAGAGAACTGACGGTTGCGCAACCTATAGGAGCGGATTTGACACCCGAAATGTGTCGCGCAACCGGAGTTGCAACTCTATGATAATAGAAAAACGGATGGAAGAAGGAGACTATTATCATGGAGAAGAAACTGTTTACAAGAGATTTTACATTGGTGGTAATCGGACAGATTATCTCCCTATTCGGCAATGCGGCGATTCGGTTTGCATTGCCGCTTTATTTACTGAATCAGACGGGCTCTTCCGCGTTGTACGGGACGGTGATGGCGATATCATTTATTCCGGCGGTTCTGCTGTCGCCTGTGGGCGGGCTGATTGCCGATCGGGTCAATAAACGGAATATTATGGTGATACTGGATTTTTCCACGGCCGGGCTGATCTTGCTGTTTATGCTGTTAATGGATCATGTCAGTCTGGTGCTTTTGCTTACGATCGTATTAATGCTCTTATACGGAATTGCGGGAGCCTACCAGCCTGCCGTACAGGCAAGTATTCCGGTACTGGTGGCGCAGGATGAGGTTATGCGTGCCAATGCGGTGATTAATGTGATCAGTTCCTTCGCGTCGCTGCTCGGGCCGGTGTTGGGAGGTATTCTGTACAGTGCATACGGACTCATTCCGGTGTTGGAGATCAGTGTTGCCAGTTTTGTGGTGTCGGCCGTGATGGAGATTTTTATTCGGATTCCTTATCGGAAACAGGAGCCGGCAGGAAGTATCATAGGGACGGCACTACAAGATTTGAAGGAAAGCGTTTATTTCATTTGCAGGCAAAAGCCGATCATCGGGCAGGGGCTTCTCATAGTCTGCAGCATTAATCTGTTCTTATCCGCTATGATTATAGTCGGCCTTCCCTATCTGATTACCGAAGTACTTCCTTTTACGGCAGAGCAGGCGAATCGGCTGTACGGTTATGCGCAGGGGGCACTGGCAGCAGGCGGTATCGTGGGCGGCATCGGTGTCGGCGCTCTGGCGGACAAATTGAAGATCAGTAAAGCCGGTAATCTGTTGATTGCGGGGGCAGTCTGTGTATTTCCCATCGGTTTCGCACTTATACAGTCGGATTCGGGCATGGCGGTTTATCTGACGATTACAGTGTGCTGTTTTGCGATTATGGTGGTCTCCACTGTATTTACGGTGCAGATGATGGCCTTTATGCAGACGGAAACACCGCAGAATCTGGTCGGCAAAGTAATTGCCGTGGCGATGACAGGCGCGATGTGCGCACAGCCCTTCGGCAATGCGATGTACGGGTTCTTGTTTGAACTGTGTGATGGGTGCGAGGCGGCGGTAGTATTGTTTGCGGCGATCGTGTCACTGATCATTGCGGTTGGGGCGCGGAAGGTGTTTGGGAGACTTAATATAAGCTGAAAAAAATAGTATGGAACTACGGTGTGGTATTTCCTATATTGTGTTATAATGGGAAAAGTGAGGTGAAGCTATGTTGGAATGGTTATTAAATTTAGATGGTAACATACTATTATTTATTCAGGAGTTTATCAGAGTTCCGATATTGACTCCGTTTGTAAAGTTTATCACAACACTCGGAAACGGAGGCGGAATATGGATATTCCTGACGCTTATTATGCTGATTATTCCTAAGACGAGGAAAATCGGCTGTATGATGGCGGCGGCGCTGATCGGTACATTGCTAGTGAATAATATACTGCTGAAAAATCTTGTCGCCAGAACCAGACCCTACGAGGTGATAGCAGGCCTGACTTATCTGGTGCCGAAACCGGGAGAATATTCGTTCCCGTCGGGACATGCGGGCAGTTCTTTTGCGGTGGCATGTGTTATGTTCCGGGAGCTTCCTAAGAAATATGGGATTCCGGCGCTTGTTCTGGCTATTTTGATCGCACTGTCCCGGCTGTATGTGGGAGTACACTATCCCAGCGATGTGCTGTTTGGCATGATCAGCGGTATTGCGATCAGTTATGCGGCTGAGGCGGTCGTGGAACGGATCGGTAAGTTGAAGAAAGGTGATGATAATGAATAAAATGAAATTTGCGATTTTGGCACCGGGCGGTATCGCTAACAGCATGGCTGAGGCGGTAAGTCAGCTTGAGGAAATCGAATGCTATGCGGTTGCTTCCAGAAATTATGACAGAGCGAAAAGCTTTGCAGATAAATGGGGATTTGAGAAAGCCTACGGTTCTTATGAGGAGATGGTGCAGGACCCGCAGGTAGAGTTAATATATGTGGCATCGCCGCATTCCCACCATTATCCTTATGCGAAGCTGTGTCTGGAACATGGGAAACATGTGCTGCTGGAAAAAGCTTTTACCGTGAATGCGAAGCAGGCGGAAGAACTGATCACACTGGCGAGAGGTAAAGGGCTTCTTCTGGCGGAGGCATTCTGGCCCAGATATATGCCCAGCAGGAAGATGATCGACGATCTGATCGCACAGGGGGTTATCGGTGAAGTGCATTCTGTCATGGCGGATTTCGGTGCACCGCTGACCCATGTCGAGCGGCTGAGTAATCCGGAATTGGCAGGCGGCGCACTTTTAGATCTGGGCGTCTATCCGATCAATCTTGCGTTGCAGATTTGCAAGAGTCCGGTGAAAGATATTCAGTCGAGCGCTGTCATGTCACCGCAGGGCGTAGACTGGATGAACGGGATCACACTGACTTTTGAGGATGGGAAGATGGCGGTCTTGCACAGCAATATGCTGGCGTATATGGGAAACCGTGGGATTATCAACGGTGACAAAGGTTATATTGAATTTAATGAGATCAATAACTGTCAGGAAATTCGCGTTTATAATGAACAAAAAGAAATGACCGCCCGCTATCAGGTGCCGGAGCAGATCAACGGTTACGAGTATGAGGCGCTTGCCTGTGTACGTGCGATCAGAGCCGGGCAGGTTGAGTGTGAGGAAATGCCGCATAGCGAGACGCTTCGATTGATGAAGATTCTGGACGCGGTCAGGGAGCAGTGGGGATTTACGCTCCCGTGTGAATGATGGGAGAATACATATGACCAAGAGTATGACAGAGGGGAAACCGCTTCCGCTGATCTTACAGTTTGCGGTGCCTCTGTTGATCGGAAATCTGTTACAGCAGACTTACAATATCATAGATGCCGCGATTGTAGGGCGTATCTTAGGTGCGGATGCATTGGCGGGAGTGGGCGCTTCAAGCAGTGTGCAGTTTCTTGTGTTGGGATTCTGTATCGGGGTCTGTTGCGGATTCGGCATTCCGGTGGCGCGCAGTTTCGGCGCACAGGATTATGACAAGATGCGGAGCGATATTTTTCACGGGATGGTGTTGGCCGGAATCTTTGCGGTAGTGTTGACGGTATCCTGTGTATTGTTGTGCCCGCAGATACTGCATCTGCTCTCTACGCCGGAGGACATCTATACGAATGCTTACCGGTATCTGGTGATCATCTTTATGGGGATTCCTTTTAACTTACTGTATAATTTGCTGGCAGGCATATTCCGGTCGGTGGGAGACAGCAGAACGCCGTTTATGTTTCTTGCCTTTTCTACGGTGCTGAATATCGTTTTGGATCTGTTCTGTATTCTTGTCCTTCACTTGGGATGTGCGGGCGCGGCTCTGGCAACGATCATGTCACAGGCAGTAAGCGGTATACTTTGTTATATTTATATGAGAAAAAAGATTCCCATCCTGCGATTAAAACGACAGGAGTGTCATATTGATGGAGATACGATCAAAATGATGCTGGCGATGGGAATTCCCATGGGACTGCAATATTCCATTACCGCCATCGGGAGTATGGTCATGCAGTCCGCCAATAACGGTTTGGGCAGTATATATGTGTCAGGATTTACGGCCGGTATGAGGATCAAACAGTTCGTGATGTGTCCTTTTGATGCGCTGGCGACGGGCGTTTCCGTCTTTTGCAGTCAGAATCTCGGCGCTGGCAAGATGAGACGTATCAAATCGGGAATCAAACAGGGAACTGCGATCGGTGTGTTATATGGAACGGTGGCGGGTCTGGTGATTATCTTTTTCGGAAGGACACTGTCGATGTTGTTCATATCGGGAGAGGATGCAGCGATACTGGATGCTTCCGCCAAATATCTGCGGTGCATGGGATATTTCTTCTGGAGTCTCGGTATTTTGAATGTCTGTCGTATGTGTACGCAGGGACTCGGTTTTTCCGGGCGCGTGATCTTCTCAGGACTGGCGGAGATGGTGGCAAGGATCGTAGTCAGCCTGTGTTTCGTGCCGGTGTTCGGCTTCACGGCGATCTGTTTTGCGGATCAGTCGGCATGGCTTTCGGCGTGTGTCTATATCGTGCCGACATGTCTGCACTGTCTTAGAATATGCGAGAGAAAACTGCAGGGATCTGCACAAATATGACATACTGCTGTCGGGTTTTCAGGCGTATGATTCAAGACAGATAGAACAAAAGGAGAACCGACGGAATGCATTTTGTAGACGCTAAAGGTATATTATCATCTCATAACGGCATGAATCTGTATCGAGGGTGTACGCACGGTTGCATTTACTGCGACAGCAGGAGCGAATGTTATCAGATGAAACATGACTTTGAAGATATCGAAGTCAAACAGAACGCGCCGGAGCTGCTGGAGAAGGCACTGCGGTCTAAACGTAAAAAATGCATGATCGGCACAGGAGCTATGTGCGATCCTTATATGCACTGTGAAGAGCAGCTTCGGCTTACGCGAAGATGTCTGGAACTGATTGATGAATACGGTTTCGGAGTCACGGTGCAGACAAAGTCTGACAGGATTCTGAGGGATCTGGAAATTTTAAAAAGTATTAACCACAAGGCAAAATGTGTGGTACAGATGACGCTCACGACTTACGATGAAGACCTGTGCCGTATCGTAGAGCCGAAAGTGTGTACGACGAAACGGCGCTATGAGGTGCTGCAGATCATGAAAGAGAACGGTATCCCTACGGTGGTGTGGCTGTCTCCGATCCTGCCCTATATTAATGATACGAGGGAGAATATAGAAGGGATTCTGGAATATTGCAGGAAGGCCGGCGTGTATGGAATCATCTGTTTCGGGATGGGACTTACGCTCAGACAGGGGGACCGGGAATATTACTATGCGGCGCTGGATAAGTATTTTCCGGGACTGCGCGAGAAATATCACCGTAAGTTCGGCTATGCCTATGAGATTCCCAGTGACCGGCAGGGAGAGCTGATGAGATACTTTTACGGTTTTTGCAAAGAGAACAATATCGTAAGTGACATGGAGCGGGTTTTTGCCTATCTGCGGGAATTTCCGGAGAATAAGGGGTATGAGCAGTTGTCACTGTGGGAGATATAAGATCACCGCTTTTAAGAATGCAGCTTGTTTTTGATGCGCAAACATGCTTCAACGTGCATGATCCAATGGCGGGAAAAAGGCATTTGGATTAACCCTTTGACATCTTTGGCGCACCAGTAATCTATCAGCCAATAGGCATTTTCGTCCTCACTTACAACGTTTAATGATTTCAAACGTTCCTTATCTGTATCGGTCATCTTTCGTTTCAGATCTGTATAGGAAAGATTTTTAAGGATATCATCAGTGCTGTTTCTTACGGACGTAATATACCTGTATAATTCATCCAGATTCAGTGTTTTTGAAAAATCAGCGATCTGCTGTTTTACCAGTTCGTTTCCGGTCGTGATGATAGGAGCACCAATATATTTTTGGTAGTTTCCTGCGAAGAAAACCTGCTCGTCCTGACTGATGAGGGTATGTGCAACGATATCTTCAATACGAAAAATATGCCATATGGAATACGCAATCGTTTTACTGTGGTAGCCGTTTACGTTAATGAATGGAATCGCATTAAATTCTTCCCGGCTTAATTCCGCTTTGAATTGATCAAGTTCATCAGCTAATTTCCCACGTAGTTCCAAGAGGGTATCTATACCCTCTTGAAATGTTGTTTCTTTTTTGATTTGCGCCTGCATGGTTTTGCAAAGTTCTGACCACTCTTTGTTCATTCGATATCCCTCCGAAACAACTTACTTCTTTTTGACAGGAATCCATATCTCTGTGTAATAATTCTCATCATTTGTCCCGTTGGGATATTTGTTTGGCGCGTCATACATTTCGACACAATATCCTGCTGCAAATTCATAATCCTGCAATGCCGGAAGCCATTCGGAGAATATTTTCGTATTTACATCTTGTAAAGAGTGCGGAAGAGCGCCCTTGCACGGAAAAACCGCCCACGTAAAAGCGGGGATCGTCTTTACTGCGAGTCCGTCCGGAATATCTACGGACGGATTATAGACATCGGCGATCATATATTCAAACTTTTCGTTTCCCATTTGCGGGTCAATGTTAATACCGAACATTCCGCAGACATATTCGCCTTTTCCCGAGGAATAATGCTCCTGCCAGAACAAAGGTAATTCCTGTTTTGCATTTTCATAGGTAAACTCCTTTGACGCGCCTAAAACAGTAAAGGCTTCTTTCCTGACAATTCTGTAATCCATAATGTAACCACCTTTCAATGAAATTGTTAGTTTCAGCGGCGCAAATGTTTTAATCATTGTTCTATTCTTGCGCACTGTCAGAGGCGTATATCCATGAAAGCGGGAAAAGGCTTTGGTAAAGCTGTCGGGAGAATCATAACCATATTTCATGGCAAGCTCTATAACCGAAATATCACTGGTAATCAGTTCTTCTCCTGCAAGCGCCATTCTGCGGTTTCTTATATATTCCATAATGGAGTACCCGCACAATATGCTGAATCCTTTGTGAAAATAGAAGGGGGAAATATTCACATGCTCTGCCACGTCATATATTGTGATGTCCTCTGTGATATGGCTTTCAATATAGTTGACTGCTTCACTAATTGCTTCTGCCCATTCCATGATGATCAACCTCCTGCTGTGGTTACAGTATACGCTTAATCATTTACATCGTCCCGACATTGCTTGGTTTCTTTTGTCTTTTGTCGGCATATATGTTATTTTACCATATCTTTTGGGATGTTTGGCATGATATTGCTAAAATTCCATGTAACTTAGGAAAAGTAAGAATATATGTACAATTTCGTTAAAATGTGTTAAAGTAATGAAACGATAGCAAGGATGATGAACCGCAGGAAATGGGCTAAGAATCGTGCGGAGGCGATAGCTATGAGTATCTTTGAGTATAATGAAGAGAAGCGTTTCGATAGGGAGCACAAAGATATGGGAGAAAGCAACATGATTACAGAAAAGTCAGAAGTAATACATACAAACATAGATACATCGGCAAGTCATAAAGTAAACAGCCAAATGGTCAAAGAACTTATGCTGTCATTAGGGGCAGATTTATGCGGTATTGCGAGCATGGACAGATTTCGTGATGCGCCGAAGGGATTTCATCCGCTGGACGTTATGCCATCCTGCAGGTCGGTGATATCATTTGGGTGCAGATTCCCGATCGGAACACTGCGCTGTAACAGTCCGATTCCGTATACGAGAGTACGCAACTCCATCACGCCGAAGATGGATGCTATAGCGCTGGATTTCTGCATTGAGATGGAGCGAAGAGGTGTTGTATGTGTGCCGATTCCGACCAATGAGAGCGTGTGGGATGGCAATACGGGAAGATGGCGTTCTGTTGTTTCACAGAAGCATGCGGCGCAGGCAGCAGGGTTGGGGACGATTGGGCGGCATTCACTGCTGATCACACCGGAGTTCGGGAGTATGATCTGGCTGGGAGCGGTTCTGTGTGAGCAGGAATTGGTGCCGGACGAGTTGAAAGAGAATATCTGCAATGAGTGCAATCTCTGCGTGGAGGTATGCCCGGTCGGTGCATTGGATGAGTATGAGCTTAAGCAGCAGGTGTGCTGGGATCATGCCTTCGGAGATGATGAAAATTTGCAGACATGGACGATTTCATGTCATAAGTGCAGGGATATTTGTCCGTTTAATTTGGGGAGTGCCATAGGACGTTGTTAAAGGTTTATTTTATATCCAATTCCGGCGGCACATCAATTTCATCGGACACATACTTACCGTTTTTCTTGCGCTGCCGCACACACTCTGTCAGCAGATACTCGATCTGCCCGTTGACGGAGCGGAAGTCATCTTCCGCCCACGCCGCGATTGCATCATAGAGTTTTGCAGATAATCGAAGGGGCACTTGTTTTTTACCTGAATCGCCCATAAAATCCTCCGTTCTAATAAAGGCTTCCGGAATTGACTACTGGCTGTGCATCATGGTTGCCGCACAGAACTACCAGCAGATTAGATACCATAGCTGCTTTGCGTTCCTCGTCAAGTTCCACGGTATGCTTTTCATTCAATCGCTCTAATGCCATCTCAACCATACCTACCGCGCCGTCCACGATCATTTTTCTTGCATCAATGATAGCAGATGCCTGCTGTCTCTGCAACATGACTGCGGCGATCTCGGGTGCGTATGCCAGATAGGTGATTCTCGCTTCTACAATTTCGATGCCCGCTTCTTCTACTCTGGTCTGGATCTCTGCCCGAATCTTGCCGGCTACGATTTCGCTGGAGCCGCGCAGACTGCCTTCGTCGGCCATGCCGTCTCCGGTCGTATCCACGTTAGGGGCTACGTCGTAGGGATAGGTGCGCACAATATTGCGAAGCGCGCTGTCACACTGTAAGGACAGAAATTCCTTGTAGTTATCTACGTTGAAAACCGCTTTGGCAGTATCTACGATTCGCCATGTCACTGCGATACCGATTTCCACCGGATTACCCAGACAATCATTGATCTTCTGACGGCTGTTATTCAAAGTCATAATTTTCAAAGAAAGCTTCTTGGTAGGAGCTTCCTGCGCGGTACTTACACCGGACTCGGCAATTACCAGCGTACCGGCAGGTCCGCCGACACCCTTGACATCACCGCTCTGGCTTAACTTAGTGTGGGAAGCCGGATTGACGCCTGCGCAGAAGGGATTGACAAAGTAGAAGCCGTCGCCCTTGAGCGTTCCCACATATTTACCGAATAAAGTCAGCACCAACGCTTCCTGCGGCTTCAAAACTTTCAGACCGCAGAAGAGAATCCAGCCAAAGAATGCGTAAAGCATACCTATGACAAAAACGGTGGTTGTGAGCGTGGTATCTGTTTCGTTTTCAAAATGGATGATACCGATGATAATTCCTGCAATAGCCAGTGCGTACAGCAGCAGGGTGACGAGTAGTACAGGCAGTCCGTTCTTTTTGTCCTGAATGAGTTTTTCTTCTAAGTTAGTTTCTTGCATAATTTCCTCCGTTCCGAAGCGGCGATGCAGCACGTGTGTTTTGGGTTTTGACGGCGTGTAGTCAGTCGCTTCTGGCAAATATTCTTTTTGATATCATTATGATATCATATTGATTGGAAATGTCAAGGAGAAGTTTTGGATGATTTGCTCTATAAAATCTTGCACCAGTCACATTTTACAGTTATGATGGAAAAAGATAAGAATGACGGCATGAAAATGTCAGAATGGCGAGTGCCGGACTGCTTTTAAATAAAAAGGAAAGAGGCAGCTACAAATGTCAGTTACAATCTTCACCATGACCCACAAGAAATTTCCGGATCCCCGTGACCCGATCTACGTGCCGCTGCATGTCGGACGCGCACAGGGAGCGGACTACGGTTATGCCGGGGATGATACGGGAGATAACATATCTGCGAAGAATTGCTATTACGGAGAACTGACCGGAGTATACTGGGTGTGGAAGAATGTGCGAACCACGGACTATGTGGGTATTTGTCATTATCGCCGGTATTTTTGTACGGAAGAGGGCAGGATTTTCAATGCAAACGATTATCTGTCGATTCTGAAAGACTATGACATGATAACTTCCAAGAAGCTGAAACTGAATTATTCTTATTTCGACGGCTATGCAAGCGATTACAATATTTTTGATCTGGTCACAACAGGTGAGGTGATCCGACAGATGTATCCGGAGTATTACGATACCTTCGAGCGACTGGTACATGGAAACGGTACTTATTTCGGCAATATGATGGTTAGCTCTAAGGAACTGTATGATGAGTATGCCGCGTGGCTTTTTTCTATTTTTCATGAGGTGGAAAAGAAGATCGATCCCAGCGGCTATGACGATTATCATAAGCGGGTTTTTGGGTTTATATCGGAATTCCTGCTGCTTGTCTGGACGGAAGTGAAGGGGCTTAAGGTATATGAGTGCAAGGTGGGCATGACGACAGAGAAATACGAGACAGGCCAGATGAAGGAGAAGCTGGCGAAGTATTTCATGCAAGGGGATCTGGACGGAGCGAAAGAGTATTTTCTGGGTGTGCTTAAGAAGCGGCCGGATGTGTTGATGGAGGCTTCGGATATCACAGGGGAGTTGAAGCTGTCCATGCAGGTGATCGCCGTCTGCGAATTGGAGCGGCAGGAGTACGGGGAGAGTGTCATCGACCGGATACGCCTTGCCCACGAGGAGAGCGGTGCTGATGGTAGTAAACAGGAATGCGGCAGGACAGACTCCGGCAGGGGAAGTGTATTTGAAGAACTGATGCGTTATTTCAGCGGTTTGAATGATGTGGTGAATGCCTGTAAGGTGGGACAGGCGGATGAGGAAGAACGGCGTTTCCTGCGTGATAATCAGGTAAGCGACATTGCCATAGAAGCATCCGCCCGACTTTTTATTTCAGAGGAAAAGGAACTCGAAGAAGTCATAAACAATATCAAAAAGTATCGAGTGACACATCAATGGTAGGGTCACCGGCATCGCCGCTGACTTTGCCGAGGTAGATGAGAGAGCCATCTTCCGTATAGCGATAGAAGTGGCTGTAATAAACGTAATCATCGCCTTCTGCCTCGCCGATTACAAACATGAGTTCGATATAATTGTCATCAGGAATCAAGTCGTAGAGAAAGACCTCCGCCCATGCGGCAATAAGGTTTGCGAGCTGTTCCTGTATTTCCGGATCGCCGTCTTCTGCAAGATCCATGTCATTTATGAACAGATGAGGCGTGTAATCATATGTTCCGTCGGCGTTTTGGTTTTCAGGATAATAAGTAACAGAGTCTTCCGCACCGTCCCCGTTTAAGTCGGCGGTGTAGGTTTCATGCGGTTGCATTTTCATCACAAATCTGTCCGAATAAGTATAGGACTCTTTAAATCCCATATCCGCCAGATCGCTGTAAGGAATGGTGAATTCAATAATTCCGGCAGCATAAGGTCCAAGGGCGTAAGGATCGCTTATGAAGACCAGACCTGAGGTGGACAGATACCATGCGTTGTCGGCGTACAACACGGACTCTAACGTGCCGTTTGTAATGTCGTCGGCTGAAAACATCCGCTCGGCGTAGGAGTCGGTTTCCGCCAATTTCTGATTATAGGATAACGTATCTTCCCGAAAAGCGGCGGGATCGTCGCTCAGATCCGAGAAGGAGATCAGGTCGCCGGTCTTGGCGCTGTAGTTGGCTCCCTGCATCGTGTAATTGCCATGCGCACCGCCGCTGAAGGAGTCATAGGTCAGCGTAAAAGAGATCACGTTGCTGTCCGCTCTGACGGTCTTATACGTCAGCCCCGCACTGTAACCGAGCATGGGATAATCATTATCCTCTTCCTCGAAGTATTGTAACATTTCTTCTGCCATGTCTTCCACTTCTTTGTTTGCATTAAAAGAATCGATCCGGGAGCGGATGTCGGCATTGATCTTATCGGCAGCCTCCGTATTTCCTTCCATGGTGACGACGGGATAGATAACGCTCTTGTAGAAATATACCGTGCCGTCTTCCGTGGATTTATTGTTTTCTTCCGTCTGCATTTGAATGTCTATGTTGGATTTTCCAATACTGACAGAGGTGTCATTTGCGGTTGCACTATCCGTCTCATCACTGCCTTGATTTGCATTTTCATCGGATTGACCGAGGCTGCTGTCCGTTGCCTCACTCGGTTGCTGCGCTCCGCTTTCAGTGTCATTTGTTCCGGAATCGGAATCAGCTCCGTTAGCGCCGCAGGCCGTACAGCAGATTACCGCATACAGCAGCAGGGTACAGACTGCGATTTTCCCCGTTCCGTTTTTGGGCAGAGATTGGTACTTATCAACAGTGTCACGTCTATTTGTTATACGGGTTTTCATGATTATGATAGTCCTCCTTGTTGAAAACTTAAGGTTACTTTCCTTATTATATAGATGTTTTCATCAAATTATTAATATGGTATGCATCAGTATGGCACGGTGATATGGAAATGGCAATATGTGAATGGGAAATGATGCAAAAATGATACAAAAAGGATTTAAATATGCATATTTTCATCGGAATATGCTGATTATTCACTAATTACCTTATATTTATGCTTTTCAACCCACATTCTTTGTGATATAATGCGNGTTNANTTAAGNGAAAGGATGAAGNCAGATGNCAGGGATTCAAGAGTGGTTTTCCAATTTCTGTGACTTATTTTATAAATGTTTTATCAAAGAAGACCGTTATAAACTGTTGGTGAGCGGTNTCGGCGTTACGATNAAGGTTTCGCTTCTGGCAGTCGTTATCGGTANTATNATCGGTATTCTGATTGCGATGTGTAACCTGTCCAAGAGGAAACTGCCGAANGTGATCGGCGGAATATATACGGACGTGATAAGGGGTACNCCTTCCGTTACCCAGTTGATGATCATTTATTTTGTTGTTTTTGCNNNGGTCAATCTCAATAAATGGATTATCGCNGCAATCGCCTTTGGTATCAATTCCGGTGCCTATGTGTCGGAAATNATCAGGGGNGGTATTCTCTCGGTGGNTCATGGNCAGACCGAGGCNGGAAGATCNCTTGGACTCAATGCCTTTCANACAATGACNAGNATNGTNATNCCGCAGGCGGTNAAGAATATNTTTCCNGCNTTNTGTAANGAGTTTATNGTNCTCATCAAGGANACGGCNATNGTCGGNTATGTNGGNNTGATGGATATCCAGAAGGCNGGCGATTTTATCAAGAGCGCCACATNTNAANCATTTATGCCTCTGGTCGGAACTGCAGTGATCTACTATGTGCTGATCAAGATATTGACGCTGTTACTTCGCCAAGTCGAGAAACAGTTGAGAAAATCTGATGTCAGGTAGGAGGGAGNGCGTTCTATGATCAAAGTAAAAAACTTACATAAAAAATTNGGCGACCTGANGGTTTTGGACGGAATAGACGAACATATTTCACAGGGGGAAGTCGTTGTTGTNATCGGACCGTCCGGTTCAGGTAAAAGCACATTCTTNAGATGNTTAAATCTGCTGGAGAANGCAACCGACGGTGAAATCTATGTGGACGATCAGCAGATCAACGCGCCGAAAGTGAACGTGAATCATGTCAGACAGAAGATGGGGATGGTGTTTCAGCAGTTTAATCTTTTTCCNCATCTGACTATTATGGACAATATTACATTGGCGCCGGTNCTTCTTAAGAAAATGACGAAAACGGAAGCCGTTGAGAAAGGGAAGGAACTTTTGCAGCGTGTTAATCTGTCCGAAAAAGCAGACGCTTATCCGGCNCAGTTGTCCGGCGGGCAGNAACAGCGTGTTGCGATCGCGAGGGCNCTGGCCATGAATCCGGAGATCATGCTTTTCGACGAACCGACTTCAGCGCTGGANCCGGAGATGGTNGGTGANGTGTTGGATGTTATGAANGATCTTGCCAANTCCGGCATGACCATGGTGATCGTTACCCANGAGATGGGTTTTGCNAGNGANGTGGCATCCAGAGTGCTTTTTATNGATCAGGGAAAAGTGATGGAGAGCGGCACGCCGGANNAAGTNTTCAATGATCCGAAGAATGAGAGAACGAAATTATTCTTAAGTAAAGTTCTGTAGCAGTGGTATCATGNCGAACGTCTGNCATGAGANGCTCTTCAATNGAANGNTNTTTNTGANGAAGAGTGTGTCATGCGCTTGGCGGATCGGCTTAAGATATAGGGAANTGCCTGATCGTATCAGATGGGCAGTTNCCGGGATACATTTTAATATTAGGAGGAGATTATTATGAAAAAGACAACAAAAGTAGCAGCGCTCATGCTGGCTGTAGCNATGATGATGACAGCNTGCGGNGNCAATGCNGATCAGGCNGCAGACNCNGGAGCAGCAGTGGACGANACGACTGNGGACGCAGCGAACACAGACAATGAAGCTAATGAGGCTGATGAAACNGATGCAGTTGATGCAGNNGAAGAGNAGNCNGCGNCANTTACGANGACNGAGGGCGTTATCACATTCGGNACCAATGCTGAGTTNCCGCCTTTTGAGTTCGTTGCANGNANTGGCGTGATCGATCAGTATGACGGTATCGANATGGCAATCGCAAAGCAGATCGCCGAAGAGAACGGTATGACAGCGGCNGTCGAGAATATGGAGTTTGANTCCCTGCTTATCGCATTGCAGAATGGTCAGATCGATGCGGCGATCGCAGGTATGACAGTGACGGAAGAAAGACTGGAATCCGTTGATTTCTCCACACCGTACTATACGGCAACACAGGTTATGATCGTGAAAGAAGATTCCGACATCGCGGCAGCAGCCGATATGGCGGATAAGAAGATCTGTGTTATACAGGGATACACCGGTGAAATATGCGTTCAGGATCTGGGTTATCCTTACGAGGCATTCAAAAAAGGTACAGAAGCTGTTCTGGAGCTGGTAAACGGCAAGTGTGATGTAGTCGTTATCGATTCCGCAACCGCGCAGAAGTATGTCAGTGACAATGAAGGTCTTAAGATCGTGGAGGATTCCGCGGCATTTGAGTCTGAGGAATATGCAATCGCAGTCCGGAAGGGCAATACAGAACTTCTGGATATGATCAATAAGGCAGTTGAAGCGAAACTTGCTGACGGTACGATCTCTGAGCTGGGTGTGAAGTATACTGAGGATACTACGGCTGAGTAAACATTAATTAATTGAAAAAGGAATGTGTCTCAAAAGTCATGGTGTGACTGATGAGGCACATTTTTTGTGTTATGCGGTAATTATTTTAATGGTGAGCAGAGCTGCTTCAATTGATAACGGACTAATTCAATTTTCCATGCGTTTGCTCATGCTGCAATATCGCCTGCCGTATCAAATATAGAACCTCTCCATTGATGGAACGGCCCTCGAATTCTGAAAGACTTCTCAATTTTTCATGTGTTTCTGAATCTATCCGTAATCCTAAATGCTTATCTTTTTCCATAACACTCTCCTAAATTTGAAAGACTTAATTTAAGTACATTTTAAGTCCTATATATGCTATAATGCATTAAATGAACTTATTTTAAGTACACATTATTTCCAAAGAAAAGAAGGCAAAAAACTTGTTTCATGGTCTGCAATTTATAATGAAAAAAATTATAAAGGAGGCAGACTTGTATGAAGCGATATGGGTATGTGCGGGTTTCTGCAAAAGATCAGAATCCGGAAAGGCAGTTTCTTGCAATGCAGGAACAGCAGATTAAGAAAGAAAATATTTATATGGATAAAATGTCCGGACAAAATTTCTCAAGGCCAAGGTATTTGATGTTATTAAAGAAGTTGAAAAGAGGGGATGTACTCGTAATTAAGAGCATTGACCGCCTTGGGAGGAATTATGGTGAAATTTTAGAACAATGGAGGATTATTACGAAAAGTATCGGAGCAGATATACAGGTGATAGATATGCCGCTTTTGAATACTAATTACGGACATGAGGATTTAACAGGAATACTTATCTCCGATTTAGTGTTACAGATCCTAGCGTATGTGGCGGAAACGGAGAGGACTTTTATAAAACAGCGTCAGGCGGAAGGGATTGCGGCGGCCAAGTTAAAAGGAGTTCGGTTTGGATGTCGGAAAGCAGAGCTGCCGGAACGGTTTGAGGAATATTGCAGAATGTGGGTGAATGGGGAGATTTCTCTTCGAAAAGCGGCGGAAACTTTGGGGATGAATCATACAACTTTTTACCGCAGGTGCGTGGAGTATAGGGATAGCAATGAGGAAAATTGTTCCAAATTGTAGACAACGTGAAACAGATTTGAATTGCCTCTTTTAATATAAATATCGCTGAAAATTTAGTTTGTTTTCATTATACAGAATGTGTTTCAGAAAGTCTACTTTGTGAAACAGTTAAGTGTCAAATAGGGGGGATAAAAATGGAGTATTGATATTACATGTTGTTGGCGGCTTGATCTTATTATTTACAAACCATTTTAGTTATAATTTGTTTTTTGGGAAAGGAGAGAAATCAGATGGAAAAGAACACAAGGATTGTAAAAATTATTATATTGGTAGGTGTTACAGTGTTAGTAATTTTGGGAGTAGTAAAATTGATGAAAACGAGTAATACAAATACTCTTGTTGGTACGTGGAGTTGTACAACAGACGATGAATGGATATTGACTTTTAATGCTGATGGGACATTTTATGATTCAGATTCACACTATCTGTACTATACAAGTACTGGCAATTGGGATATACCATCGGATGGAATATTACATTTTGCCTGTGTGGGCGACAGTGATACTTATGAGTATGAATTAAAAGGTAATACATTAATCATCTATGAAACACTTTCGGTAAATCCATTTTATAGTTTTCAGAGAAGTAAATAAGCAATTATAGTTTATAAAAAGGATGAGGCAGGGTTTGAAAGGAATTTGGGAGGTATCGGAATGAAATTAAGAAAACGCTTTGTTACGAATGGAATGACAATTGTATTGTTAATATCCTTAGTGCAAGCACCGATGTGCAATGTCAATGCGGAAGAGATTGTTCAAGTGACTGAGAGCGTAGCAGAGACGGCGGAAATTACAGAGGTTGAAGAGGAACATGAGGAAGAAGAGAGAGTAAGGGAAAATACAATTGAGACTACCGTATCGGAAAATTCAGCTGATGACTCAGAAATGTTAGGGAAAGATTCAAGTGATGAAGGGAATGATCTGGGGGACGAAATAGATGATCCTATACAGAAAGAGGGGATGTCCACTTCGTTAGATAGCGTTGAAGACGAGATAAGCGTTGAGGCTGGAGCGTCAGACATGACGTCGGCAAGGAGCGGGGAAAAAATTGCAAGTGGGAGCTATAAAAATACTACATGGGTTATTGATGAGAATGGAAAGCTGATAGTGTCAGGAACTGGTGAGTTTTGCTCATACGGCATGATACCTTGGAGCAGCTGGAGAGAACAGATTAAGTCGGCTGAAATCTATCTGACGGGTACAACATATACGCGAGACATGTTTATGGGGTGTTCAAATTTAACGAGTATTGATTTAGACAATTTTGATACCAGTAATGTAACTGATTTGTCAGGTATGTTTGAAGGATGCGTGAGTATAGCCAGTCTGGATGTAAGTAATTTTGATACTCGCAAAGCAGCTAGAATGGATTCTATGTTTTCGCGTTGCGAAAGTCTTAATAGTTTAGATGTAGGCAATTTTAATACCTGTCAAACAACTAGAATGGATGGTATGTTTGCGGGATGTAAAAGCTTGGATAGTTTAGATGTAAGTAGTTTTGATACAAGTCAAGTTACGAATATGGGCAGTATGTTTGCCGAGTGTAAAAATCTGACTAATTTGGATTTAAGCAATTTTAATACAAGTCAGGTTACGAATATGAGCTTTATGTTTTGGCAGTGTATAGGCTTGAACAGTTTGAATTTAAAAAAATTTGATACAAGTCAAGTAACCAATATGAGTAGTATGTTTGAGGAGTGTACAGGTCTGACCAGCTTAGATTTAAGTAACTTTGATACTGCTAATGTAATTGATATGGGATTTATGTTTTCCTATTGTAAAAATCTGACTAATTTGGACGTAAGTAGCTTTAATACTGGTAGGGTCACTAATATGGAGTGTATGTTTGAATGGTGTGAGAATTTGACTAGCCTAGATGTGAGTAATTTTGATACCATTCAGGTTACTGATATGGGATGGATGTTCAGTGAATGCAAGCGTCTGGATAAGCTGGACGTAAGTAATTTTGATACTGGTCAAGTAGTTGAGATGACATGCATGTTTGATTGTTGTGAGAATTTGACCGGCTTAGATGTAAGTAATTTTAATACAGAACAAGTAATTAAAATGAACGCGATGTTTGGGGGATGCAAGAGTTTAACCAGCTTAGATGTAAGTGGTTTTAATACCGGAAAAGTCGTTAATATGGCACAATTGTTTAATGGCTGTGAAAATATAGTCAGCTTGGATGTTAGTAATTTTGATACAGGTAATGTCACGAATATGGGGTCAATGTT
Source organism: Lachnospiraceae bacterium (assembly GCA_014804605.1). GTDB lineage: Bacteria > Bacillota > Clostridia > Lachnospirales > Lachnospiraceae > UBA3282. Next base: position 64,033 of record JAAUZM010000006.1, read on the forward strand.
CAATGGGTGCAATAAGTTGCCCAGCTTGGACTTAAGCAATTTTGATATGCGTAGTGCTCGTAATATGAGTGACCTTGATATGCTGGTAGGTTGTTATGGGTTATCCTATATACGAACGCCTAAAAATTGTAAGCATGCAGTTGCACTTCCTAAATTCGGTACATGGTATGACGAAAATGGCACGGAATATACAAATCTTCCGATGAACTTAAATTACAGTATTGCTTTATACAGGAAAAGCAATTCTGGGAGTGGCGATACAGGTAAACATGTCGTATATATCTCAGGCATAAAAATAGGGGATAAAATATACGACGGCACTCCCAATTCATATACTGGAACTGATATTGTGACTGATGTATCAGGAAAACAGATATCGGATATAGTGCTAACGCATTCCTATTCAGGAACGACTGCGGATGGCAGTATCTATGCAGAAACGGTGAATGCGCCTTCTCAAGCAGGAAATTATACGTTGTCTTTTCAAATTACAGGAACGAATGCAGATCAATATGCTCTGAATCAAGCATCCTACAGCTTCCGGATTATTTGTAAAGATGTAACGGTTACAGCAGAGTCGATTGAAATAAATGTGGGTGGACAATTGCCCGAGGTATCAGATTTGAATTATACGGTTGAGGGGCTTGTAGGAAATGAGCCACTGGTCAAAGAACCTTCACTAAAGTATGGCACGGATGAAATAACAACGACGAAAGAGGGTAAATATGAAATTATCCCGTATGACGCGGATGCAGGTAATAACTACAATATCAAATATATAAAGGGCATGTTGATAGTAGGTGATTATGGGAATATTCCTGCGGAGGATATACCGGATGATGGTGTCATTCCCGAAGGTTTTTGGGTCGCCGGACTTGCAGAAAGCGGGTATGATTATACCGGTAAGGCGATCAGACCACAGGTGCGGGTGTATGATCACAAGACACTGCTTAAAGAAAAAAAAGACTACACGATTGCCTATACAAGGAATACTAAAGCATATGGATATGATTCTTCTGATCAGGAATTCGATATAAAGAAAGCACCCACGATCACAGTGACAGCGAGGGGAAATTACAGCGGAAAAGAGACATTGTCATTTAAGATATTGTCGTTAGATATTAGCGCAGAAACCTTTACAGCAGACGATATGGCGGTTGCCTATAAAGCAAACGGTGTGCAGAAACCGATTCCGGTGCTTCTGTGGAATGGGAAAAAGTTAAAGAATAAGGCAGATTATACAGTTACTTATTATGACAGCTATGGAAAAAAACTGGATTCCGTGAAGGAGGTTGGGAAGTATTATATTGAGATGGTCGGCAAAGGGAACTTTGGCGGGACGCGTAGGATTCAGTTGACAGTCACAAAAGACTTGAAACTGATGGACAGAATGTCCGTAGCTGGTATTAAGAGCCAAACATACACGGGCGATGTCATTACGCCGGTGCTCACGGTGAAAGATGGCAGGACAAAGTTGACAGAGGATGAGCATTATACGGTGAGCTACAGTCAGAATACGACGGTGGGGACGGCTTATGCACTTATTACAGGTATAGAAGAAAACGGATACAGTGGAACGAAACGTATCAGCTTCAAGATTACGGGAACGCCCATAAGCAAAGCGACCGTTACGGGGCTTGTGGGTCAGAAATTTACCTATGAAGGCAGAGATATTACCCCTCAACTCCAGCTGAGTCTCAAAGTAAAGAATCATGGGATCGAGACAGTAAAATCTCTAATGCCGGGAATTGATTATGCGGTTGCATGGCAGAAGAACCGGAATGCGGGCACTGCAACAGTGATTTTTACAGGAAAAGGCGGCTATACAGGCACCTTAAAGAAAACTTTTAAAATAACACCATATGACATCAAAAACAATGAAGCGCAGCTTTCGCAGCAGAATAGTAAGATAAAAATTACACTTGACGAGTCTTACAGTTATGTGAAGGGAGGTAGTAAGCCGAAACCTGCTATTACCTTTGATGGCGAAGAATTAGTAGAAAAGGTTGATTATACTTTAAGTTATAAGAATAACACCAGCATTAATAGTGGGGGAAATGTTTCTAAACTTCCTACCATAACTATTAAAGGTAAAGGTAATTTTAAGGGACAGGTGATAGAGAATTATTTGATTACTCAAGCGGATATTAGCAGACTGTCATTGATTGCTGTGGATAAAGTATGGCAGAATAAGGTAAATATCTATAAAACAAAGGTGACAGTAAAAGATGTTGACGGAAAGGCTTTGAGTGTCGGTAAAGACTATGATAGGAATATCTCATATGCATACGAGGAGAATACAGAGCTTGCTGACGGAACAGTTAAAACGGCAGGAACTGTAGTATCTGTGAAAGATGTTATACCGGCAGGAACTGCAATCAGGGTGACCGTCAATGCAAAGAACATAAATTATTATGGCACCATATATGGTGTATACCGTATTGCTAAGGCGGATATCAGCAAAGCGACGGTAAAGATACCTGCGCAGATATATACGGGGAAAGCTATAGAGCCAAATGATACCATAGAAGTCAAGATGAATGGGAAGCAGCTTTCCAAGGAAAATTATGAGATTGAAAGTTATAGCAATAATATTAACAAGGGAACCGCGACAGTGACCATCAGGGGGAAAAATGACTGCGGCGGAACTAAGATAGTGAAATTTACGATTAAGGGCAAGGGATTTTTGTGGTGGTGGAAAAACTGAAAGAATAGGGGTATTAGCTCGGTCAGTATTTGCGTGGAATTATTTAAAGTCAGTATATTTTTATTCTAATGTTTTTTGGTTAGCGGAGTTAGCGAAAGTTAATAAATTTTCCTTGACATAAAAAATACTGCTTCATATAATAATAGTAACAAGACAGATACGTCTGTCTGGGTGCGCTGACACCTTAAAAATCTGACAGATATGCCGTATATGGTAGGACGGACAGTTGGGGAGCAACAGAAAAACTCCACAAGTAAGCCGCATATGGTAGGGCGGACAGTTGGCAGACAACAGAAAAATCAGCATATTATTAAAAGAAAAGGTTGTCCATGAGGACAGCCTTTTTTGTGACTATATGAGGTTTGAATGAAAAATTACAGTAAAGAGCAAGCATTAAAAATAATGACAAGTGTGTCAGAAGATTTTGAAAAAAAAATAAAAGATAAGCATTTTTTAATTGTATATCAAGAAAATGTAAATATTCGAACTGTACAGGTAGGATTTCGTGATTTTAACTATCTTCATATGACAGGTGTAAAAAGTGCTTTATCCGCGCCACGTTTTTACGAGAAGTGTATTAACAAGAAATTAAAAACAACAGAATTTGAATTGGATTTAAAAGGAAATGCCAATAGAAAACTTATAGTGCTTCCATATCTTCCGGATTTACTATATAACAACTGTATGGTTGGAGACTTTATCAATAGTGGAATTTTCATTAAGGCAGATTATTTTGTTGGAAATACGAAAGCAGTATTAAGTGTAGGATTTCGTACGGGAAAAAGCATAGACTTTCCTGTAACACTATACAATGAAGATATACGAAAATTGACACAGCCGACCTGCAAGGTGTTGGCAATTTTTCGAAAAGAATATAATGAGAAATATTATATGAAATGTACATATTTATCTAAAGAGCAGAATATGAATAAATTATTGCTTTTTGAAGATGTGAAAAAGTTAATAAAGATAGGTAACAATATTGATGTATTAGATAGGGATAATGAGAAATTATAAAAAAATTAAATACACAGGCAATAAGTAAGTTACAGATATCTCTTTATTACATTACCATCTCTTAAAGGATGGATGCACAGAAAGTCAGAATCACACATGGATGTAAAGATCTGCATATATCTTGCTTAAAGTATATGCAGATCTTTCTGATGGTAGTGTAGAAAATTTTACACTTTTCAACGTGCCAACGTTGCAAAATATTGCATCAATCCCGCCTTTGCCTCCTCAATCGTCTTGCTGCGTCCGCCCTCGACCTAAATGGGCGCGCAGGAAGTCTGCCATTTGCTCCATCGTGCAATCCTACGTGAAAGCGCAATCCTTGTAACAGTAACAATAATACATAATAAGTATTTTCTATAAACTCTACGATTCGTAGGTGCAATTCTTCTGCCGGCTATCATATAATATCTTCATAGAAATTTGTACAAAGGTGGTGCCGACATGGATCAGGTTAAAATAGGCAGATTTATTGCAAAAATGAGAAAACAGCAGAAAATGACCCAGCGCGAATTTGCTGATGCTCTGGGCATTAGTGATAAAACCGTCAGTAAGTGGGAATGCGGCAATGGCATGCCCGAATTATCCTTCATGCAGCCCATCAGTAGAATTCTTAACATCAGCCTTAATGAGTTGTTTTCGGGTGAAAAACTGAGCGACGCTAACTATAAGAAGAAGGCAGAGGAAAATATGATGGAACTCGTAAATGAAGCGGAAAAAATGAAAAAGAACATTGTTGGCGGCAAAGTTTTAGGTTGTGTGAATAATGTCGAGATGTCTGCAGATGAAGCGCATAAGTCAAATACAGAATTTTGGAGTACCATAGGCAGCGAATTTTTAGGCGCAACCGCTTTGCCCAGTTGGGGAAATTTTTTTCCGTCAGAGGACAAGCTGAAATTACTCGGAGATCTGTCCGGGTCAAAAGTGCTTGAAATCGGCTGCGGTAACGGCCGCTCGTTAAAGTATGCCGCTGATTCAGGTGCCGCCGAACTGTGGGGACTGGATATATCCGCAGATCAAATTGAACGTACAAAGAATTATCTTAAATCACAGAAAGTTAATGCAGAACTTGTCTGCTCACCTATGGAAGAAGAATGCGGGCTCCCAACCGAATATTTTGATCTGATTTATTCGGTTTACGGAATCGGCTGGACGACGGATTTGGATAAAACCTTTAGGCATATATATTCATATTTAAAAAAAGGCGGGGCATTTGTATTTGGCTGGTCGCATCCGATCCATAAATGCGTGTCAATTGAGAACGGGAACCTGATTTTCAGTAATTCCTATTTTAATGAAGAGTGGTATCGCGCCGGAATGGGTGGTAAAGAGATCATGCTGTCTAACCGTATGATGAGTACATATATTAATGCATTGGCAGATAACGGCTTTGTTATCGAAAAACTGGTTGAAGAAATCGACAGGGAAAAGGCAATGGCAGCAGATAACGATTTCGGCAAAAAAGCATTGATGCTGCCCACGGTTTTCGTTATTAAGGCAAGGAAAATGTGAGTTGCGGATTGTATGCAAAAAAGGCTTTAAAGGAATAACTATCTGCAACAGGAAATATTACTGAATATATTCATCAACATAACTTCTAAGCAGTTCCTGCAATTCTCTGTCCATAAATTCATAATCATCACTGATGTACAGACAGACCAATTGCTTATCGGCAATTATGTCAGAATATTTTGCCTGGATTCTTCGCAAATGCTTTTTCTCCATACAGAAAATGATATCCGCCCATCCGAGAAGCCCGGGAGTAACTTTGATTCTTGCGTTCTGCTCTGTACCCGCTGAACGCGCATGATGCCCGTTTTGACCATCAAAGATCCTTTCTGCGGTCAGACTACGCCTTTTATTTTGACTGCATAAGAAAAGTAGATTCATATTATCACCATAAAGAGTATATTACAATTTAGTGTTCTTTGGCAAATGCTCTTCTAGGGAGAATGTAAATAGTTTTTGTTAGCGAAAGTTAATATCAAAAACAAAGCCTGTCGGATTTTTTATGTGAATAGTTATTTAAGGCATTGACATACTCTATAAAAGAATGTAATATGCAACTAAAGATTAGTTGCAAAAGAGGTGAGCGCTATAATTAATGAGTAAATATGAAAAAGCAAAAGAACGCATATTACAAAAGCCTGCCGACTATACTTACACAGAAGCAAAATATTTGCTTGGCAAGATTGGATTTGAAGAGCGGAATAAAGGAAAAACATCAGGGTCGAGAGTTTGCTTTTTCAGGGAAGAAGATAAGGCTGTGATTTTGTTACACAAGCCTCATCCGGGAGATGAAATGAACAGAGGTGCAGTAAGTGATTTGGTTGATTACTTAAAGGATATAGGTGAATTATGATTAAAAAAAATATTTTAGAATACAAGGGATACCATACAACAATTGAGTTTGATGCTGAAACATATACATTGCGTGGAAAAATAGAAGGGATAAATGATTTTGTCAATTTTGAGAGCAATGATCCCAAAGCAATTGAAGAAGAGTTTCATACGGCTGTTGATGATTATTTGGAGTTTTGTAGGGAAGTAGGAAAGGAACCTGATAAAGAATACAAGGGAACTTTTAATGTTAGAATAGATCCGGAATTGCATAAAAAAATAGCTGTTTTGGCATCAAAAAATGGAGAATCCTTAAATGCTACAGTGGAAAGGGCAATCCAAACATATGTCGGGGAAACAGTGGTAACGAATACGGAGTTACAACAAACAATTCGTGTTTTATCATTCGCATTAGCAACTCAAAGGATTTATAATAAAGAATCTCCGGAACAGATCATGCCGGAATCAAAGATTATTCCCTTTAGTGGATATGCTTCTTCAAATATTAAAATGTCATATCAAGAAANGAGGTCATAATAAATGATAANAAATNTATCTGAGTATTTTTTGCAGGAACAANAATTTTATTTGCACAAAATAACTTATGATCGAATAGATAGCGCCATATNAGAAAAAGAGTTTTTTATAAATTGTACAGATAATATAAATGCAGAGATCAACGAAAACAACGAAATTAGGATAATTGTTACCAGAAGCTTAACTTTTGATCCGGAGAAAATGTTTCGATTATCGGTAGCATTTGGAGCAGATTTGCNATTTGATCCGCAAAAAANAAATGAGTATAATTGGCGTGAAATGGATCTGGCTGATGAGTTTAGAGAAAATGGAGATTTTGTAACTGGTAATTTGATGAGTCGAATCACTCTTTTAATTGCACAGATNACATCTTCATTTGGNCAACCACCACTAGTATTGNCTCCAAGCGTAACTAAGATTAAGGAAGANATATANGCAGAAATCCGAGAATCANACAGGGATGAAAANATCAGCATATATCTTGCCTAAAAATATATGCTGATNTTTCNTANNNCAGAGCAGANAAATTTACGCTTTCCACCGCCCCAATGTNGCGAAGTACTGCATCAACCCCGNNTTNGCTTCNTCNATCGTCTTGCTNCGTCCGCCNTCGACCTCAAAGGGTGCGCAGAAGTCCGCCATTTCCTCCATCGTGCAGTCCTGCACGAATGCACCGTCCTTATAACAGTAACAGCAGTACATCTCGTTCTTGCTTCCGTCCTGGTTGGTTCCGTACTGATCCTCCTGCATCGGCATGCCGCAGCTCTGGCAGATTTTCAATTCTGTTTNTNTGTCCATTCTATTGTCCTCCTGTGANTTGNTTTCCGCGANCCTTGGTATGTGCNNTATGGNAGTANTTTGCAATTCANCGGGCTGCGGTGTATTATGAAAACATGATATCAGATTAAATATGACATCAGCNTGTCATATAATTNAGCAAATTTTTATTTTATAGGATTCGGGTGTTAAAAAGCATAAANACTTNGCAAGAGGAGGAANCATGNCNGAAATCAGATTTTACGATACGGTGGACGATAAACTGTTGAAGTTTGCGGTAATCATAACGGAGNANGAAGGACGNTGGGTATTCTGCAAACANCGGCAACGGGAGACGTTGGAAGTGCCCGGCGGACACNGNGAAGAAGGAGAGACGATCGANGANACNGCNAGAAGAGAACTGTATGAGGAGACCGGCGCCACCCGGTTCGACCTCTGGCCGATTTGCATTTATTCTGTCACGGCACCGGAGAACTTTGAGGGCGAGGAAAGCTTCGGCATGCTCTACTATGCACGAGCATGGGAATTTGAAAAAGAGCTGCACAGCGAGATTGAGCAAGTCGTTATCGCGGAGGCTCTGCCGCAGCGGTGGACTTATCCGGAGATACAACCGGTATTGATGGAGGAAGTGAAAAGGAGAGGCTTTTGGCTTGGTAAATCCTTACCGGTATAATTTCGCCATTTCATCGATACGGCGTTGCATTTCCGTTTGTACNAACTNAGGNGCCAGNACTTTNGCCGAAGNCCCGAAAGACAGGATCATACCGTAAACCCAATCGTCTAACGTGCANCGGTAATGAATCTCGAAGTGTCCGTCGGGCAGTACGGTAATCTCTTCTTCATCGAAACGGTCATAAANGCGGTAGGCTTCTTTTTTATCGATCCATAAAGTAATTTCCGGNAGCGGGATGTCCGCGGGAATGTCCGAATAGNCANCGGTGTTTTGGNCAGTTGTGCGNACATCAAAAGTTTCGTCGAGCACTACAACTCTTTTCATCCGCAGTACNTTGAACAGACGCATAGCCTGCCTCGTNCTGCAGTAAGCGCGCACATACCATGTATATTCTTTGAANAGAAGCTGGACNGGCTCCGCANAGCGGTGGCTCATTTCACCATATTGACCATAGTAGTCAAACTGTATCACATGCCGGTTCAAAATGGCATCCCNGATCTGATTGAANAGATCCTTTCTTCGNCCGCTCCAATCGGACAAATCTATGGCAACCCAGTTTTCGGGCTTTTCCATGAAAAAATCCCCCAGCTTGTTCAGAATCGCCTCTTCTTCATGAGTGCCNGTCTCTCTGAGGCTGGCGAGGGCAGCAAGAATCTGCTGCTGTTCTTTCTTGGAGACNAGCATTTTGTTAAGGACAAACTGCTCCGTCAGATGGATACCGCCGTTTCGNCCCTTGGTCGTNTAGACCGGAATNCCNGCCATACTCAANGCATCGATATCACGNTAAATTGTCCGCACAGACACCTCAAACCGTTCCGCCAGTTCCTTTGCNGTTACGGTTCCNTTATTCATTAAGATGTATATGATACTGAGCAGACGGTTGATCATGATAAGCTCTCCTTATGTACTTNCACGNTATATTCGAGTNCGTGAAACATTTTTAATAGGATTCGTGTGCCAAAAGATATTTTTCATAAACTAAGATAGCAGATTGCACAAAATGTTCCCGCAGCTGTCGTGCGGAGTTATATGAGATTTTCTTAATATTCCGTTCAGTACCCAGCAATTTCGGGACACGGATGTCCCGAAAAGCCCGACCTGAGCCCGGATGGCGAATGTCGGGCGGTTGCGTCCCGTCCCACAACGTCACCGGAATATTTTAGAAAATCCATATGATGAAGCCGGACAGCTACGGGAACATTTTGCGCAATCTGCCCTCTCAGCCTTTCGTAAGCACTTTTTGCCCCCGAATCTGTAATAGGAAATTACTTCGTTATTCGAGTTTGCGAAACTCTTTTTCTATATCTTAATCTGCGTCCACTTCCCCTTCTTAAACCGCGTCGAAGCAAACACAAACCGCGAAATCTGATCCGCCAGCACACCCAGCCAGATACCTACGATACCGAGTCCGAATACATATCCGCCCAGATAAGAACCGGCGGTACGGATAAAGGTAACGCTGATTGTGGAGGCCACCGCAGTGTAGAACGTATCTCCCGCGCCGCGCAGGCAGCCCATGTACACCACCTGACTGATTTGGAAAGCCACTACGAAGATAATGACGCGCATAATATTTATGCCGATGGCAACAATATGCTCTTCCTCAAAGAAAAGCCTCATAAGCGGTCCCGCGCCGACGAAGTAGATCACGGCGAGGCATACCGAAATAATACCGCCGAACATTCTGCATATACTTCCGTACTCTTTGGCCAGGTTTTCATCCCCGGCACCGAGGCTGCGTCCGATCAACGCTACCGCTGCGGCCTGCAGGCCGTCTCCGAAGGCGAAAGATAACCCCATGATATTCATACCGACCTGATGTGCCGCCATGGCATCTGTGCCCTGATTTGCGGCCATGATCGCCGTCAGCATGAAGCCGATCCTCATCAGAATCTGTTCGAAGAAAACGCTGTAGCCCACCTTGACCAGATTGAGAAAGCTTTTCATTGCAGGATAAATCCGATTTTTCATAATATATGGAAGGCTGATAAAACCGTCGGGGTTCAGGATAGAGAGAATGCTCATGATACACGCCACTACGGTGCCTAAGACCGTAGCGAGGGCCGCACCATGGATTCCGAGGGCAGGAAACCCGAAATGCCCGTTAATCAGCAGGTAATTGAAAATAATGTTGACCGTGTTGGAGGTCACGTTGGTGCGCATGGTGATCTTCGTATTGCCGGCGCCTCTCTGCGCGGAGTTAATTCCCATCTGGATACAGTTAAAGATCATACCGCCCATGATGATCTTGAAATACGCCACAGCGCTGTCATGGGTTTCCGGCGTGGAACCGCACAAGTGAATGATCGGACTTGCCAGAGCTACGAAAAGAATACTTAACAGAACCGCCGCTGCAACGATGAAAACGACGGCGGTGCTTAAGATTCGGTTGGCTTCTTCCGGCTTCTCTTCCCCGCGTCTTCTGGCAATCAGAGCCGAGATTGCCACATTCAGGGCGAAAAACAGGGACAGCCCGATGAACTTGGGCTGTGTCGTGAGCCCCACGGCAGCAACCGCGTAAGAGCCTAAGGAACTGACCATCAAAGAATCCACTAACCCCGCAAATGCCACGAAGAAAGATTCCACGATGGAAGGCCATGCCATGTTGAAGGTAATGCGGATGTTTTCCCTGCTGTGCTTTACCTTGGTTTTGGGCGGCAGGACGCCGAGTTCCTTTGACACTGCACTATGCTCGGATATTTTTGTCTGCTTTTCCGGTGACATTGTGATATTCCTCTTTTCTACGATGAATTAATCGAAACTAATATTATTGTCTATAAATTCAAATACTTTGGCGAAGTAGGCAGGAGGATCAAAGTCCATTGCGTTTGCATGACCGGCATTTGGGGCAATGTAGAGGTCTTTCTTGCCAGGGAATGCCTCGTATACCTGATGTCCCATGGCGGTAGGTACGAAGTCATCTGCTTCTCCGTGGATAAAGAGCATCGGCTTGTCGCATTTCTTGATCTGTGTGAGAGCGGATGCCTCGACATAATCATAGCCTAATCTGCGCCTGCTGATCAAACGGCAGGTATGCAGAATCGGGAAAGCCGGCAGATGGTAATCCCGTTTCATGACACTGGCGAAGATATCCCAGACACTGGTGTAGCCGCAGTCTTCTATGTAGCCGACCACATGGTCAAGGTTTTTGCCCGCGGTCATCATGACGGTGGCGCCGCCCATGGAGACACCGTGCAGAATAATTTTCGCTTCCGGATCCTGTTCGACGATCCACTCTATCCATAAGGAGATATCTTCCTTGTCGAGCCATCCCATTCCTATGTAATTGCCTTCGCTTACGCCGTGCGCCCTGTTGTCGGGCAGTAGAACATTGTATCCTTTTCGATAAAAGACCGCGCCGTAGGGCAGCATAAAGTGATGGCTGTCTTTATAGCCGTGGATGGAAACGATCCAGCGATGGTTCTGTGTATCCTGTATCCGGTATTTGGCGCTCAGCTTCAAGCCATCGCCGCTTGTGATGGAAGCGTCCTTCATGGTCTGTTCAAATTCACTTCCCATCGCACGGAGTTGTTTTCTGTTTTTCATGAATGTGGCTTTAGCGGGATCGGCGGTAAGGTCTTCGGCACTGGCGGGGGATTCCGGTTGCACATTATTTCTGTTCGGAACTGCCGCCAGAATATTTTTGATAAAAATCAGGCTGATCCTGCGAATGGACAGTAGGACGGTAACAATTGCAAGTGCAATTTTAGTGTGTGTTTTTATGGAGCGGGCTCCTGTAGTGTGTTTCTTCATAATATAAGGTCACCTCGGTTGGAATGATTTATTTCTTTTGTGTACAGTATATCATTTTTTTGCATACTCGGTACATTATCTTTATCAAATCTTCATAATTGCCCTATATCCTATTCTTAATAAAGCATGCGGGGCTCATGTCGGCAGACGTGCGGCAGTCTTCGCAGGAAAGGACAGGATACAAATGAATATAATTCTGGAAACCATTAATCTTAACAAAAAATTCAAGAAACAGACGGCGGTAAATGATCTGTCGCTTCAGATTGAAAGAAATTCGGTCTACGGACTGCTGGGTCCCAACGGCGCGGGCAAATCCACGACACTTAAGATGATTACGGGTATGCTGCGGCCGGATTCCGGTTCGATCCGCTTCGACGGACATGTGTGGCGAAGACAGGATCTGAATCAGATCGGAGCACTGATTGAGACGCCGCCGCTTTACGATAACCTTACGGCTGAAGAAAATCTTAAAGTACGGACAACTATGCTTGGACTGTCGGAGGATCGGATTGAAGAGGTTCTACGAACGGTGGATTTAACCGATACGGGCAGGAAGCATGCGGGACAGTTTTCTTTGGGTATGAAGCAGCGGCTCGGCATTGCGCTGGCGCTATTGGGTAATCCGCGGCTGCTGATTCTGGATGAGCCGACTAACGGACTTGATCCGCTGGGGATACAGGAACTGCGGAAATTGATCAGATCCTTCCCGGCACAGGGGATTACAGTGATTCTGTCCAGCCATATCTTAAGTGAGGTGGAGCAGATAGCCGATCATATCGGAATCATTGCGGGCGGCAGACTTGGGTACAGCGGTGCGGTAGATCATACGGAAGATCTGGAGGCACTTTTCATGAAAGTGGTTCGGGATGCGGGAAAGGAGTGTGCGTAAGATGAAAGAACTAATTCGAGCGGAGCGGCTTAAGTTGCGACATTCTTTCGGCAGCTTTCTGCCGCTGTCGGCGGCAGTCCTACAAGTGATGATTTCCCTCTTTCTGAGTATGGGAACATCATACTATTCCGTAAATGCATGGAATTGGTGGTATACGATGATTCTTCCGGGTATGCTCTCTGTTCTGTGTTATCTGGGTATTAAACAAGAGAAAAAGCAGCATTATGCCAACATGCTGACGACGCAGATTGCACCGGACAGGTGCTGGATGGGTAAAATTTTGTATTATGCAATAAAACTTTTGTGGGCAAATCTGTTGATTTTTGTCGGTACGGCTGTGGGCGGAATTCTGATCGGAACGACGATACCGGTTGCGAATGGTTTTGCTGCGGCGCTGCTTCTGAGTATCTGCTATCTGTGGGAGATACCTCTGTATATGGCACTGTCGGCGCGTTTCGGGATGTTTGCCGCGGTTTGTACATGTATGACGATTACCGTAGGCAGTCTGATCACGCTCGGAGCATCTAAACTGTGGTGGGTCTGTCCGGCGTCCGTTCCGTTCAGACTGATGTGTCCCGTGCTGCAGATCATGCCGAATGGATTGATCGTTGAGTCCGACAGCAGGTATATGAGCACATCCGTTATCTTTCCTGGCATCATGATCTCGTTGTTTTGGTTTACAGTGCTTACGTGTGCCACGACGCGCTGGTTTCGGGGAATGTATGACAGAAAGGAATCGATCTAATGCACAATTTATTGCGATATATCAGGGCTGACTATATGAAAACAAAGCACACACCGCTGCGGTTAGCGCATCTGGTTATTTCCAGCGTTATGGCAGTCGTTTTTCTGACATATTATGCTGTCACGCCGTGGAATGCTTACAGCAAGGTACAGGCATATTTCCAGATAATCGGATTGGGATACCCTTTTCTGATCGGAACTTTTTGTGCTATAGTAGCAGAGCAGGAGTCCTATGCGGGAGCTTATCAGATGATGCTTGCAGTTACTGACAGGAAAAGCGCTTTTATTTCTAAACCGCTGCTGTTGATAGTGTTTGGGACATTATCGGTCGCGCTGGCAGCGGTGTTGTTCGGCGCAGGATATTATTTTGTCCTGAAACAGCATGCTGTGCGGTACTCCTTTTATTGGATTGCCGCGCTTGCCATGGTGGGAGGCAGTATTTTCTTATATATATGGCATATGTTTCTTGCTCTACGGTTCCACAAGGGGATCTCCGTTGGGCTGGGAATTGCGGAGAGTCTGCTGTCAGCGGTTCTTCTGACAGGACTGGGTGACTCCGTCTGGATTTTGTTTCCCGCGGCGTGGGCTTCCAGGATTGTTTGTTCCCTAATGTATGCATACAGTACGGAGCAGCTGCCCGTCGTGGATTGTGGCAGGGAAATGTGGATATGCGGGGCGGTAACGATAACGGCGCTTTTTCTGTATTTGATGTGGAGCTGCAGATGGGAAGGCGTGAACTGGAATGAGTAGCAGTTTGTTGCGGGCACAAACGAAGCAGTGTGCAAATCTGTGCTGCACTGGCAGTCGAGTCAGTGCAACGGAAGCTGAATAAGAATTACGTGAAAAAACGTAGGGAAGGAATTTACGCACATATGGCAAATATTTTAGTGGTAGACGATGATGCGGCGATCTTGACAATGATCAGCAGGATTCTCAATAAGGACGGGCATAATGTGACAACTGTGTCAGGTTCAACGGCTTTGGATGGAATAAGAGTAGACGGCTTTGACATGATTCTATTAGATGTGATGATGCCGGGCAAGGACGGATTTGCACTATGTGAAGAACTTCGTGGTATTGTGGACTGTCCTATTCTTTTCCTTACGGCGAAGTCCGAGGAGAGCAGTCTGGTGTACGGATTGGAGAAAGGCGCGGATGACTATATCTGCAAGCCTTTTGGGGCGGCCGAGCTGCGCGCGAGGGTGGCGGCTCATCTTAGGCGGGAGAGAAGGGAACATTTCATAGGGCTTTCCTTTGCCGGTTCCCGGTTTAACTTATCTGCAAAACAGCTTGTAGTAAACGGTGAGGAGATCGCCTTAACCAAGGCGGAATATTTGATTTGTGAGTTTCTTGCGAGAAACCATGGGCAGGTCTTCTCTAAGGAGCAGATCTATGAGCAGGTATTCGGATTCGACGGCGAGAGCAATGATACGACGATCACAACGCATATCAAAAATATTCGGATGAAGCTGGAAGGATATCATTACTCGCCGATTAAAACTGTTTGGGGGATTGGGTACAAATGGGAAGAGTGACAGGCAGGTCTATCGGGCTGTTTTTTCTGAAATATTTCTTATATATTTTTATGGGGATCGTGCTGGCAGTTCTCGCTCTTGTGTGCGCATTCGTAATGCTGCTTGCGAGTAATCTGGTATATCCGGCAGACTATGCGGAAGATCAGGCACGGTCTGCCGTCGAGAGAATACAGACGGCGGAACAGTTGTCGGAAGAGCTGATTCCGGATTTGTGCCGATATACGGTGTTTGACAAGGCCGGCAGAGTGTTAAGCGGAGATATGGGAGATAAGGAAGCGGCTCTGGCATGGGATGTGGTTAACGGTAAAAGGTTCAACGGGGGCAGTTATTTCGGGGCGCCTTATTATCTGGCAATTCCGCGAGGAGCGGAATGCTGCGTACTGCGGTATCAACTGATTGTACAGTATCGGTCTGCCGTACTCAGAAAGTATCTGCCGTCTCCGGAAGTATTGCTGTTAGTCGTTTTTCTGGTGATGGTTCTCGTGATTATCTTATCGGTGGCGGCCCGGTTTCATGTGACAGTCAGACGACAGTTGTCGCCGCTTGCTGCAGCCGCAGACAGGATACAGAATCAGAATCTGGATTTTACAATTTCATATGGTCCGGTAAAAGAAATCAATTCTATTCTGGCCGCTATGGACGAAATGAGAATGGCATTAAAGGAATCGCTGGAGAAACAGTGGCGGATGGAGCAGACGAAGAATGAACAGATGTCGGCGCTGGCCCATGACTTAAAGACGCCGCTTACGCTTGTGCGCGGCAACACGGAGCTGCTGGATGATACAGAGACTACAGAAGAGCAGAGGGCATATATTGACTGTATCATGGACAGTACTTTACAGATGCAGAACTATGTGCAGATGATGATTGAGGTGATCAGGTCGTCCGCGTCAATGCCGGTCGATAGGCATTATGAGGATGTCGCAGATTTTCTCGAAGAACTTAAGAGACAGGCGGACAGCTTATGCGCGCTTCACCACGTAAACCTGCAATGGGAATGTTCTGATTTTACGGAGAAAATATATGCACAACCGGCGTTACTTGCACGGGCGTTCATGAATATTTTCTCAAACGCGGCAGAGCATACATCCGCCGGCGGAACGATTCTGTTTGAGGGAAGACAGGATGAAACACATTTTGTTTTCACGATTTCTGATACGGGCAGCGGATTTACGGAAAGTGCACTGGCACATGCCAAAGAGCAATTCTATATGGACGACGGCAGCCGCCATGCCGCAGGCTCTCACTACGGCATGGGTCTGTATATTGTCGATACGATCGTAAAGCAGCATGACGGTATATTGCTTCTGGAGAATGTCATCGATTCCTCAGAGACGGAGAGCACTTTGCGGGTTCAAGGGAATGCGTGCACGCGGGGCGGAGCGAGGGTGACCGTGAAGATCCCGTGTTCCCACCCTGGGACATAACTTATGCTATAGGAAATTATTTTGATAACATTCCATAAAAGCAGGTTCCATATATTGTCTTGCGCTTCTGGATAATTTATATTTTATGGCAAGTTTTTCCCAATTATCTTTTACAGTCTTTTTAATGTCGCAAATGATTCCGGCAGCGTCGGCCTCGTCTATTCCGTATAATTTTGAGGTGGATTGCGCCAGCTCAAAAGATATTGTATTATCATTGCGATCAACGTTTAATGCTAGGTGATCACCGTATATGTTAGGGTTGACATCGTATAACGGAGACAGCCGCCATCCGGATTCTGTCAGTATAAATCCGTGGTTTCGCAGATGGTCATCAGTATTGGAAACGGCCATGTTAAATACGATCCTTTTCCATAATTCGAGTAAATCCTTCCGAGGCTGCGCACCGTAAGCTTTGATGAAAGAAGCGAGTTCCGGATAACCGCATCCGTCAGCATTTTCGTCGCCATCCGTTTGACCGAGCAGTGTCATGGCAGATGAAAAATGTATTCTGCGTCCGCCATCCCGGTCGAATCTTTTTACGAGAAATGTGCTTCCGGTGTTAGAGAATGTTTCGAGTTTGGAATCAGGAATATTCAATCCGCATAAACCGGCAAGGTCATGGACGACTTTTTCCCATGCACCGCTGTTGTATTCATCATGTTTAGAGGGAAATTTGGCAATCCATAGGGAACCGTCAGGAGCCATTACAGTAGCCTTAGGCCTTGCACCGCCTAGCGAAGAACCGGGTGCCAACAGTTGGTTTACCCATTTTTCGTCCAGACCGCTTTCATCATTTTCAAAGGAAAGGCTGGCGGATTCCAATGTTCTGAGCGTAATCCACGGCGGCGTAGCAAGCGCAGTCTCATCTGATAGAAAAGATCCGTTTTCCTGTGTGGCAAATCGGAGTGCTCCGATTCTGGCACCGTCATAGACACCAAGCAGGAAGTCGCTTTCCATCAATGCTCTCGGTTTTCTGGATTCTTTATGCGCCGTGATTGCTTCCCGGCGTTTCATCAATAGACGTCCCCAGCGATCGGGACAGGAATCGGCAAATATGCCAAACATTTTTTTGTTCACGGGAACGTGTTGGCGACCGCTGTACAGCGCCAGGTCGGGATCTAACATTAGCGTACTGCTGTGGAAAGCGGTGAGCCACGCCTCGTCATATGCAAAAGAGTAGTGCTCCCGGCCTTTTATGATGTCAATATATAATCTGCCGATCAGGGCAGGAACTTTATGATCCCAAACCTGATAGACAAAAACGGTTTTTTGTTGATCCAATATTTCTAGTTCTCCTTCCTTTTCGGGGCTCTTCTTTTTACGGTAAGTTCTAAATCCTGTATTTTTCTGCCTAATTCATCATCCTTAGCGATAAGAAGAAGATCACGGTCCATGTTGTTGAGTGCATGGAGCACTGCGGCATAAATTCCGATTGAAACGGAGGGAGAGCCTTTTTCTACCGCCCATAGAGTAGTTCTGCTAATCCCCGCTCTCTCGGCGACTAAATCAGCCGATGTCTTACGTCGTAATCGTGCTAACTTAATTTGCTCGCCCATTTGTTCTAATATTTCCTCGGTTTGTGGCACCAATATGACTGATTTCTTGCTCATAATATATTGTTCCTTTATTTTATATAGGAAATTCTATGATATATAACTTTTATTATTATAAACATTAGAAGAATAAATGTCAATTTTTATAAACATTATATGTTGAAAGCAAACTGAAGCAAGGAGTTGCCATTTACTTTAGTCTGCTACTATGATAAAATACAACAGGATTTTTATTTTCAGAGGCGTAGGTGCCTCGGAATGGAGGAGAACATTATGAAAAAGAAACTTGCACTTATGCTGGCACTGTCTCTGACAGTGGGAACAGTACTGACGGGATGCGGCGGTGCATCCGGCGACGCGGCACAGACAACCGCTGACAACACACAGACGGCAGACGAGAGTGATGCGGCGGATACAGCCGATACGGCAAACGCTGATCTCGTATATGCGGTGGAAGCCGGTTCTGCTGGTGAGGCGGCGGCACAGGATAACGGTTTTCAGACCAACGTGGTAGCATCTCAGGCGGATGCGCTGATGGAGGTGGCTTCCGGGACATCTGACGCGGCGATTATCGATCTGCTTATGGCAGGCGCCATGATCGGTGAAGGCACAAGCTATCCGAACATGAAATACACAGATGAGCTGACCACGGAGGAATATGGCGTGGGATGCCGTAAAGGTTCCGATCTGGCTTCCTATATCAATTCCGTATTTGCGGAGAGCTATGCAGACGGTTCCATGGAGGAGACGGCTACTACTTACGGTGTGCAGGAGGCGTTAGTGGAGCAGCCTGATTCCGAGTTTACTGCATCCGCAGAGGACAGCGACGTGGCCTATATCCAGAATAAGGGTACTATGATCGTGGGTATCACGGATTTTGCACCTATGGATTACAAGGATGCATCCGGCGAATGGATCGGATTCGATGCGGATATGGCCCGTCTGGTAGCAGAGAAGTTAGGCGTGGAAGCACAGTTCGTAGAGATTGACTGGGATAACAAGATTATGGAATTGGAATCCAAGAACATCGATGTTGTCTGGAACGGCATGACACTTACCGCAGAGACAACTTCTGCTATGGAGTGCACGAATCCTTACTGCAATAACGCACAGGTAATCGTAATACCGACTAACTAAAATGTATTTTCCCTGCCGGTTCGGCATTCAAATAGAAACCGGATCGGTAGAAGGGTTTGGCGAAGGAGAAGTATCTATGTTTTGGAGTGTTACACAATCGCTGTTAGGCGGTCTGCTCACAACGTTTCAGATTTTCATCTTTACATTGTTGTCTGCGCTGCCGCTCGGTCTGATTCTGGCATTTGGNTCTATCAGTAAGTTCAGGCCGCTGCGTTATCTGATACAGGTTTTAGTGTGGATCATCCGCGGTACGCCGCTTATGCTGCAGCTCATNATTATATTNTACGGTCCGGGTCTTTGGCTCGGGCATAATATATGGAGCGGTAATGAAGCGGGACGTATCACTGCNACCGTGGTGGCGTTCAGTATNAATTACGCNTGTTATTTTTCNGTCATTTTCCGCGGNGGTATCGANGGTGTTCCTGCGGGGCAGCGNGANGCCGGACANGTGCTTGGCATGACCAAGNCNCAGATNTTNTTCNGGATAACGCTTTTGCAGATGGTGAAGCGNGTGGTGCCTCCGATGTCCAATGANNTNATCACATTGGTAAANGATACTTCNCTGGCGCGTATTATNGCCGCATANGANNTGACTTTTGCCGGCTACTCCTTTATGAANAGCAACGGATTNACATGGCCGNTGTTCTACACGGGTGTATTTTATCTGATNNTTGTCGGCATTTTAACNNTGTTNTTTAANTATATTGANCGCAGACTGGACTATTTCAGATAAAACGTAACTGTTCAGANCCCTGTTNTNCACAGTTACGATAANANAATAAGGNNAGTATGATTTTGNGGAGAAAGTGGAGAGCGTACATTTTCCGCTTTTATGAGAAAGGGAATATNGATGGCAATTCTTGAAGTAAATAATATCGGCAAACAATTTGAATCCACCAAAGTGCTTGATGATGTCAGCTTTTCTCTTGAGGAGGGAAATGCGCTTGCGATTATCGGCTCTTCGGGTTCCGGCAAAACCACGCTCTTNCGCTGCCTGAATTTCTTAGAGACACCGGATCGGGGTTCCATTATCGTAAAAGGTGAGACACTTTTTGATGCCTCNAAGCCTGTTAANGAGCAGGGGAAGGATNTGNGNACNAANCGTCTGCANTTCGGAATGGTGTTCCAGTCCTTTAATCTGTTCCCNCAATATACGGCGCTTGAAAACGTNACCTTATCGGAGAAACTGCTGGCGAAAGAAAGACCGGATTTTAANCAGAATAAAAAAGAAATNTANGCACAGATAGAGCANCATGGGGTAGAACTTCTGGATCAGATGGGGCTTGNCGACCGTATGACTCACTATCCTCACCAACTGTCTGGTGGGCAGCANCAGCGTGTTGCAATTGCCAGAGCATTGGCGCTTAAGCCGGATATCCTGTGTTTCGACGAACCTACCTCTGCCCTTGATCCGGAGNTGACCGGAGAGGTGTTNAAGGTNATCAGAGGACTTGCCGACCAGAAGACGACGATGATTATCGTCACTCATGAGATGGCTTTTGCCAGAGATGTGTCCGATCAGCTTATTTTTATGGACGACGGCGTGATTGTGGAGCAGGGCGATCCCAGACAGGTGATCGACCATCCGCGTGAGGAGAGGACGAAGCAGTTTTTGACCAGATATGCGCAGGGATAAGAGCACGGCGCAGAAATGAGGAAAATTATGCGCAGGGAAAATACGGAAAGCGCGGATGAAAAAAAGAATATCAAAAAAGCAACAATTATGGCAATCATAGCATGTCTTNTGATTATGATTGCCTTTTCCTGTCTGATCGGGGCGGCATTTCTGCAGGAGTACGATTATTTTGATACGGTAGTTCTGCCGCTTGTGCTGGGAGGCTTCTTCGGCGGCAATATCATCGCCCTTGTTCTGCTGTGCAAGGCGTATCCTACGCTGGTCATTTCGGATTGCATGAAAATGAATGACCGGTATGAGAGACAGGAACCGGTGCAGATACGGCTACCGGAACGGGAATCTCTCGGCCGGAAATTTCTCGATTACAAATTTCAATATACGGAGGACGGATACTATAGGAGAAAGCGTTTTTCTTTNCTCAAAGATTCTGTCTGTTANTANGCCCGGATCACNGAGGATATAGAGGTGGAAAATGCTCTGCGGCGAGAGGTGGAGCGTTTGTATCAGTTAGGAAAGAACGAGAAGAATCTGTGTATGCTTCTGTTTATATATATGGATGAGGTGCGTGAGCGCGAGAAACAGGATATCAAGGAACTGGGTAAGAATAATATCGTCTTGGAAAGTGTAATCAATCCGAATCTGGCGCTGTCGGTTCTTGTCATTGCCGTAGACTGTGGGACGAACACGGGATATTATATGAAGATAGGCAGGCATGGCAGGCTTACATTGTATTCGTATGGGTGTAAGATGCTGAAGAAGCTGTTTGGAGAGGGTGGGAAGAACTCGGCAGCAGATAAATTATAAAACCGTCTCATTGCATGATTGTAGAAAGTAGTCTATGATGTAGCCAGGGAGGTGCTTGGAATGGCGAATGAAGATAAGAAGGATTTTAATGCGATGCTGCATAAGGCTACGGATATGCCGAAGATACAGATTGTGACTGATGAGGCTACGATTAAGAAATATGGTGGAGAGAAAATGTATTTTGCACCGCCGCTCACATATGATGAGATTATGAAGAAAGTTCCATACGGACAAGTGATTACGGTTGGGATGATCAGAGACTATCTGGCAAAAGAAAATGGAGCGGATTTCACTGACCCTATTACGGCCGGAATCTTTGTGTCGATCGCAGCGTGGGCCAGTTACCAACGCGCAGAAGATGAAACACCGTATTGGAGAACATTGAAGGCTGGCGGAGAGCTAAACCCGAAGTATCCCNGAGGCATTGAAGCGCAGAGGGAAAAGCTGGAGGCGGAGGGACATGCGATTATCCGAAAAGGCAGGACGAATATCAAGTACTACGTGAAAGATTATGAACAGGCGGCTTTTATATTGTAGAATATAAAAGAGCGTCAATTAAGGATCTTCTGCTCGCTGAACAGTCTGTCCACAGCGCTGATATACTCTGCAATGCGGTTAGCCTTACGTATCTTTTTCAAATATTTCTCATAGTTTGTAAAGCTATGGCTCATATATGTCCAGAGATCCTTCATTTTGAAAAGAACGGGAGAATCTCCGGACATAATTTGTATATATCCCTCCAGAATTTCATCGTGGAAAGCACGCCAGACCTCCTTGGAGGCANCATGATTGGAAGGCGGAATTATNTCATTACTTCCGCATGCGGTGACATCAGAATGAGACAGTTGCAGATTTACTGCAAGAGACGGATTCTGAATGATTCCCCGGCCGATCATGATACGGTCTATGTGTGCAGAGGCATGATTGACTACGGACACAGTCGCATCAAGACTTTCTGCGGAAACAATATCTCCGTTATAGCAGAGAGGAATCTGATCAGCAGTACCCGCCGTCTGCAGACGCAATGCGGCTTTTGCATAAGCTTCAGGGTGCGTCATACCGCTATAGAATTCCTGTAGTAAACGTGTGTGGATAATTATTTCGTGAATCGGATATTTTGCATAGATATTAAGCAGCCTGTCCCATTCTGCAAGGTCGGATACGCCCAGCCGCGTTTTGATGGAGATCTTTAAGGAACATTTTTCATAAATCTCATAAAGAAAAGCGTCCAGATCGTCGGGAACGCTTAAGAAGCCGGCACCGCGCTTTTTGGCAGTGACGGTGCCGGAAGGGCAGCCCAGATTTAAGTTTATGGTGTCATAGCCGTAGGAAGCGATCCTATCGGCAACAGCCAGAAAGTGGCCGGCATTGTTAGTAAGCACTTGTGGTACAAGAGGGATTCCGGCGTTGTTTTCCGGCAGAATATCCCGGAGTTCTCTGGGATTTATGGATTTATTGCCGGAAGAATTTTTATCTGTGATAAGATTTTTATCACTGATAAAAGGCGTAAAATATTTGTCGATTCCGCCGAAGTANCGTGCGTGGGCNTTTCGNTATATATAGGTGGTAATCCCCTCCATGGGTGCCAGATAGTATTGCATTATCGTGACCGTGCCTTTCTCGGTTTACCCTTCTTTTTCCTGTGCAAAAAGGTCGTCTCTCGTAATATTCTTAAGCCATTTGCCGCTTCGATACCGTTTGATGACCCATGGCCATTTCACGAACTCATCTGTNCACANCAGGAANTAGACCACNAACACCGGCANCTTGAGTACGAATGCGGCAATGAATCCTAAGGGAACCGCATAACACCACATGTCCACGGAATCACAGATCAGTCCGAAACGGGTATCGCCGCCGGAACGGAACACCCCCGCAATCAGGGTAGTATTGACAGCCGCACCCATCACATAATAGGTGTTGATGAGCAGCATGTATTTCAGATAGTGCATAGCCGTCTCTGAAAGAGAGGCNAATTGCAGTACGAAAGGAGTGGCGATGAGGATCAGGATACCTCCTACGGCGCCGGTTATGACGGTCAGCTTTAAGAGCTTGGAAGCGTACTCTTTCGCACGCTGCATGTCGCCTTCGCCCATAACGTTACCCAACAGAATGCCACCTGCGCTGGCGGTTCCGAAGCAGAGTACNGTNCCGAAGTTGCGGACGACTACTACCAGTGAGTTGGCAGCTACCGCGTCGCTTCCGAGGTGACCNAGAATTACGGAATACATGGAGAACGCAACGCTCCATGACACGTCGTTACCAAGCGCGGGCAGAGACAGGGTGATAAAATCCTTAAGCAGCGCTTTATTGCGGATGAACATATAGGCAGGGTTCAGTTTCAGATCCTTGCTGAGTACAAGCGAAACGAAGAAGCAGCCTAACAGTTCCAGAATACGGGATATGGCGGTTGCCATTGCAACGCCGACTGCTCCCAGACGCGGCGCACCGAACAGGCCGAAAATAAACACTGCATTTAGGAAGATATTCATCGTGAAAGCCATAACNTTCAGAACCATGGCGGTCGTCACCCGGCCTACGCTTCTCAGNACGGCAAGGTATATTTCGATAATNCTCCAGCACAGATAAGTCAGCGACATGATCCGCAGATAACCGGCGCCTATGCTGATGAGTTCCGCATCCGTAGTAAAAAGTTTCATCATAAGATCCGGAGCAAACAGCGCAAATCCGGAGAAGATAACGGTGATCAGAAGGGAAAAACGAAGCGCAATTCCCTCAATTACGCGGATCGCCTGCAGATCCTTTTTGCCCCAGTATTGTGCGCACAGTAAGGTCGCGCCCGTACCCAGCCCATAGTATACCATAAAGAGAACGCTGGCATAGTTTGAGGCAAGGGACACTGCTGAGATCGAGGACTGACCCACGTAGTTGAGCATGACAACATCCGCCGAATTGACGGCGGCGCTGAGCAGGTTTTGGATTACAATGGGTACGACCAATTTCAATATTTGAGAGTAGAATCTGTCTTTCATGGCGACCTCCGTATCAACATTAATATGTAACCGTAGTATTAATAAGAATACGCCGAATACTTCAGGATTGTCAATACGGAAAAATAGTTATTGCAGACGGAATATGAATGTGCTATGTTGGTTTGAAGAAATTCGAGTTGATCGAGTNGAGGAGTATACCTGATTGTCAGGTAANTCATTCCGCAGANATGTCTGCGGTGAAGAGAAAGGTCGGAGTATTATTATGGAAAAAGATATGACGAAAGGCAGCCCGTTNCGGCTGATCCTTGGATTTGCGGTTCCGCTTCTGTTTGGTCTGATCTTCCAACAGTTCTACAGTATGGTGGATACCATTATCGTGGGGCATTATCTCGGAGTGGACGCGCTTGCGGCAGTGGGAGCTACTGGCTCCGTGAATTTTCTGATTATCGGATTCTGTATGGGTGTTTGCAGCGGATTNTCCATTCCCATTGCACAGGAGTTCGGNGCNAANCATGAGGAGATTCTTCGNAGATATGTGGCGAACTGCGTGTGGTTGTCACTGATTTTTGCGGTAGTCATGACCATTGCGGTTGTTATTTTATGCCGCCCGATTCTGCAGGCCATGCGCACTCCGGCGGATATCATAGAAGGCTCTTACAGTTACATAGTGGTTATTTTTATGGGAATTCCGGTCACATATCTGTATAATATGACGGCGGCGGTTCTGCGTTCATTGGGCGACAGCAGGACACCGGTCATTTTTCTGGTAATGGCGGCAATNATNAATATTTTCCTCGATCTGCTATGTATTATTGTGTTTCATATGGGAGTCGAGGGCGCTGCTGTTGCTACTGTGTTATCACAGGCTCTGGCAGGGGTCTGCTGCCTTGTGTTTATGTATCGGAAATTTACTATCTTGAAATTATCCGGAGACGAATGGCGATGGAATCATGACTGTGTGAGTAAGTTGTGCGGTATGGGAATTCCCATGGGGCTGCAGTATTCGATTACGGCGATCGGCAGCGTGGTTTTGCAAAGTGCCGTCAACGGAATCGGCTCCGATGCTGTGGCGGCGGTTACGGCTGGCAGTAANCTNAGTATGCTTNTNATGTGTCCTTTNGATGCAATGGGATCTACGATGGCGACTTATGGCGGACAGAATGTGGGTGCCGGGAATCTGGAACGGGTAGATCAGGGNTTAAAGTCCTGTACGATTCTNGGATTGGTATATTCGGTGNTNGCGGCCGGCATTGCATATATGCTGGGAACTAACCTGCTGCNTCTGTTTNTGGATGCNGGNGAGACGGATATTNTNNCTAATGCATATGCTTTTATCAGAACGAATACATTGTTCTATTTCCCGCTTGCGCTCGTGAATATTGTCCNATTCCTGATTCAGGGCATGGGATTCAGTAAGCTTGCGGTGTTTGCCGGTGCGTTCGAGATGTTAGCAAGAGGACTGGCAGGCTTCGTGCTCGTCCCGTATTTTGGGTTCCGTGCAGTATGCTTTGCCAATCCTCTTGCGTGGATCTTCGCTGATATCTTTTTGATTCCGGCGTTCTTCTATGTTCGCAGAAAAACAGCGCGGCTNTTAGATNGTAAATTGACGTAACAGATTGGTAAGTTCNGCTGCGCGCTCCTGCAGGATGTTTGCAGCGGTATCTAATGTCTGGATGGTGTCACGCTGTGCATTCACGGTTCGGCTGACATTGCCGGAACCGGCCGAAGTTTCGGCAGAGATTGCGGAGATGCCGGCTATTGCATTTAATGTAGCGGTGCGGGCATCTTCCATATTCTGCATACTATCGGAGATCTCCGAGATGGAGTCTAAGAGGGTATGTACCTGTGAATCCATAGTGATAAAAGCATCGGTAGTCTGTGACACGGCCTTCTCCTGAAACTCCACGGTGGATTCCGCTTCTTTGGCAATATCGACAACTTTGTAAGTNGTNGNAACNATGTCGTCTATGATCAACTGAATCTGTCCTGCGGATTGTGCGGACTGGTCAGCTAGCTTGCGGATCTGTTCGGCAACGACTGCAAAGCCGCGTCCGGCTTCTCCGGCTCTGGCAGCTTCTATGGAAGCATTTAAGGACAAGAGGTTTGTCTCTTTTGCAATACTGTTGATACTTTCCACAATCTGCCCGATAGAACGGGATTTATCTGACAGTGCCTCGATCGCCTGAATGACATGATCCGTAATCTCGGAAGTCTTCTTCGCGCTGTCCGTCAGAACGGACATGGAGGAGATTCCTTCACTGATTGAGGAGCTTGTATTCTGTGTCATGGTGATGATATCTTTTGTACCATCNGCCACNGTGCCGATCTTGTCGGACAGTGAGTCCATCTGCGTCAGGCAGTCTTCGGAATTGGAATCCAACTGTGTCACGCCGGTATCGATCTCGGTGATGGCATTCTGAATATCTTCCGCCGTTCGGACGAAGGCTTCGGAGGCGGANCTTACCTGTCCGGCCGCCAGATTCAGAGAGTCACTTGCCTCGGTGACATTGGTGATCAGAGCCTTCATGCTGTCCGTCATGGAATTTACGCCGCCNGCAAGCAGTTTGAATTCGTCCTTGCTCTTGGCCTGCAGCCGTACCGTCAGATCGCCGCTTGAGACGATCTGCAGTTGTCTTATGATATGGTAGATATTACCGTTAATATGTGCAGATAGGAGATAACCGAGCAGCAGCGCTATGAGTACGGCTACAATGACAAGAATCATGGCAACAGTTTTGATACCCGCCGCCTGTGCCAGAATGGTGGATTCNGGAATCAGGGTGCAGATCATGCTTCCCTGTGGTGATTTCGGGGANNACATGGGAGAATAAAGAAANAAATATTTCTGCCCGTTATANTCNACNTATTTCATACCGCTTTCTTCCGATTCCGCCACTTCTTTATAGAAATCGGAGGATGTAAACACGGAGTTGCGGGTGGCGCTGCCGTCGGAATAAAATTCGGTTCCGTCGTGTGTGATCAGTGCGGTATAACTGCCATCGCCTGCACTCAGGGATGAAAGAGAATCAGAGAGGGTGTCTCTGTCTATGTCGATGAGCAGGATAGACTTGCAGTTGTGTATGTATTTAGCGATTCGAAGGGAGTAGTTCAGCTTATGGGTGCCAAGCGCCTCATCGGCATCACACAGATTGCCGAACAGATGATATGAAGAGCGCTGATCATTGACCTGTGTGCCCTGCGTAGTCTGTGTATATGCCGTAAGAAGCGCAGAGGTAGTCGGTGCGCTGCTGGTAAGGGAGATTACGTCATCGGAGATAATATAGAGATTACTCACCAAGGAATTAGTGTTTGTCTCACGCTTNAAATCTTTAGTGTATTCAACGGCAAACTTTTTAGCCTGAGACTCGTCCATATTATCCTTAAGGTAGGTTGCCAGATCGGTGTCAGAAAGATATGACTTATAACTGGAGCGAACCGTGTCGACGAGCAGCGTCAGGTATTGATTGGTCATGGTCATTGTTTCCTGCAGGGAGTTCTCATAGTTAGAGATGATTGCAGCAGATGCCCGCTGGTATGAAATGACGCCTAGCAGGATGATGCAGATTACAGGCACCAGAAAGGATGCTATGAGTTTCGTGCGCAGCCGGCGATAAACGGGGATCGTGAGGGTNGATTTTTTCTTACTGTTTTTCATAGATCGTAATCCTCCGGAAAATTAATGGCGGGTTATTGCGATTTGCCCCGCGGCAAATATTTAGAACTTTTAGGACTGTATATTAGCGTTACATGTAGTATAACATATATCATGATTGGACGGCTATATATTTGTGGGAAATTGTTTGAAGAAATTGGGATTTACAATTTCATGTCAAGTGTATAAAACGGACGCGCCGGACAGTATGTAGTTGTCCTGAGGACGCGCTTTCGCTCGGTTCCAAACGCAGCGGTACTAAGCTCGAAAGTTGCTTTGCAACTTTTAACCTCGCTAAGTACCGGCAGTTTAAATCCGAAGGATTTAAACATATCCAAACGGTCCTCATGACAACTACATACTATCCGGTGCTGAATATTGGCTATATTCTGAAATGGTAACTTAAAGAAGATAGGGAAAATAAAAGATTGAGGTAAAGAAGGGTTCATGGTAAAATGTACGCGATGGCAATGAGCAGTGATAGGGCGAAGCCCGCGAGCGAGAAGAAGCGAAGCGGAATCGAGCGACACTGCGGGGCAGAAGTACAGCAGAATAGAGCAAGTACTGCGGGTCTGGGCGTAGAGCCTAGGGTGAAATCAGCGAGTGAGAAGGAGAATAAAATGGGATATCAGGAAGCTTACGACAAACTGGAGAAATACGGACAACTACATGTACTGAAATATTATGACGACCTGAGCGGTTATGAGAAGGAGGCGCTGATTGCACAGATCGAAAATACGGATCTGGAAGTGCTTGGACAATGCCTGCATAAGGAAGAACTGAATCCGAGAGGTAAAATTACCCCGATNGAGGTAATGCAGCTTCCGGAAATCGAAAGCAGGCGGGAGGAGTATACCAAGATCGGNATAGAGGCGATCAAGGCNGGNAAAGTGGGAGCTGTGCTCTTNGCGGGCGGTATGGGTACCAGACTCGGTTCCGATGCNCCGAAAGGGGTCTATAATATNGGGCTTACNAAGGANGTATTTATTTTTCANNGGTTGGTGGAAAATCTNTTGGATGTGGTACATCAGGCGGAGGCGTGGNTTCCNCTNTATGTTATGACCAGCGATAAGAACCATGAGGCGACNACNGCTTTTTTTGAGGAAAAAGGATATTTTGGTTATAATCCGGATTATGTGACCTTCTTCATGCAGGATATGGCACCGGCATCNGATTATAACGGCAAGGTATATATGGAAGAAAAATGGAANATGTCTACGTCGCCTAACGGTAACGGCGGCTGGTTTTTGTCNATGATGAAATGGGGCGTNGTGGATAAGATCAGGGAANCGGGTGTGGAATGGCTGAATGTCTTTGCGGTGGACAATGTACTGCAGCGCATNGCCGATCCCTGTTTTGTGGGAGCNACCATTGACACGGGAAGCGCGGTGGGCGCTAAGGTNGTCAGGAAGAATGCGCCGGATGAGAAGGTGGGNGCGATCTGTCTGGAAGANGGCAGNCCGTCCATCGTGGAGTATTATGAGATGACGGAAGAGNTGATGAGCGCCACTGACGCGCAGGGAGAACCGGCGTACAATTTCGGTGTCATACTGAATTATCTTTTCCGGGAAAAAGACTTGGAGGAGATCGTGGCGAGGAAGCTGCCGCTGCACATCGTGGAGAAGAAGATTCCCTATNTGGATGACAGCGGGATGGCAGTGAAGCCNGAGAGTCCNAACGGATACAAGTTTGAGCAGCTNGTGTTGGATATGATTCATGAACTGGATNCNTGNCTGCCCTACGAGGTAGTCAGAAATCATGAGTTCGCGCCGATCAAGAATAAGACGGGAATAGATTCCGTGGAGAGCGCGAGGGANCTGTGCCGNGANAANGGNATTGAGTTGTGATGACATTCAAAAGCTGATATAGCGATTTTTGCTTGATAATAGTTCAGCCATGCCATTCATAAGCTGCAAGCAGCTTATGTAACATTTTGACAGATTTGAATAACATTAGCAACTTGTATAGAACGTGGATGAGAGTGTACACTATGGGTAAAACAAGAACAGGATATGCNAGTGATAAAATGTATCGGGTTCATCCGATTAACATTTTCACAAGGNAGCAGATTGAAGAAAGGGCAGGTGTATTGAAATGGCAATTTTGGTTACGGGCGGCGCAGGTTATATCGGATCTCATACGGTAGTAGAATTACAGAATGCAGGATATGACGTAGTNGTTGTNGATAATCTGTCGAATTCCAGCGAGAAATCTTTGGANCGTGTGGAGAANATCACAGGTAAACCGGTNAAGTTCTACAAGGCGGATATTCTGGACAGAGNAGCTTTNGAGAATATTTTTAAACAGGAAAAGNTNGACTCCTGTATACATTTTGCAGGACTGAAGGCCGTGGGCGANTCNGTACAGAAGCCTTGGGAATATTATGAGAANAACATCGCAGGCACATTGACGCTGGTGGATGTTATGCGNAAGAACGGNGTGAAGAANATTATCTTTTCTTCTTCCGCTACCGTATATGGNGATCCGGCGATTATTCCGATCACAGAGGAATGCCCGAAGGGACAGTGTACGAATCCTTACGGCTGGACGAAATCCATGNTNGAGCAGATTCTTACNGATATGCAGAAGGCNGACCCGGAATGGAATGTCATCCTGCTTCGTTACTTTAANCCCATCGGCGCNCACAAGAGCGGTACGATTGGTGAGAANCCTAACGGNATCCCGAANAACNTGATGCCGTATATCACACAGGTNGCNGTAGGNAAGTTAAAAGAGCTGGGCGTGTTCGGCAACGATTATGACACACCGGACGGAACGGGTGTCCGTGATTATATTCACGTAGTAGANCTNGCGGTCGGNCATGTGAANGCNCTTAAGAAGATCGAGGAGAAAGCGGGACTTTGTATCTATAATCTGGGTACGGGCGTAGGTTATAGTGTGCTGGATATCGTGAANAATTTCGAGGAAGCGACCGGAGTGAAGATTCCNTATGTNATCAAGGACAGACGTGCCGGCGATATTGCAACCTGCTATTCCAACGCGGATAAGGCAAAGANAGAGCTGGGCTGGGAAGCACAGTACGGAATCAAGGATATGTGCGCAGATTCATGGAANTGGCAGAGCAGNAACCCGAANGGCTATGAAGATTAATANAAAGTAANAAAAGTAANAAAAAGAGAAGGCGCGGATTAAAGATNCCNGCCTTCTTTTTNTATGNGCAGACCNGTGCAGANGAAGTATGCCACTAAAGTGGCGCACGNGNCGCGCGGCGAGTAGGGAAGANNATCTTNCCTACTCGATTTANGCTACATATTGATACATAAATATGAAATGGCAGATACTTCCGCCCATCACAAACAGATGAAAGATTTCGTGGGAACCGAAATGCTTATGCTTCTCATTAAANATCGGCAGTTTCAGGGCNTAGATGATNCCGCCNGCNGTATAGACGATTCCNCCGGCCAGAAGCCACAGNAANGCNNTGTGTGACANTGTGTTNCGTAAGGTGCCGAACACGGCGATACATGCCCAGCCCATGGCGATGTANAGCACAGAGGAGAACCATTTCGGGCAGGTGATCCAGCATGCTTTGATGATCATNCCCACAATGGCNATACTCCATACAANGGCTAACAGCGTATAGCCCAGTTTGTTGCCCAGAACAACGAGNCAGACGGGCGTATAGGAACCGGCAATCAGTACGAAGATCATCATGTGATCCACTTTGCGAAATACTCTTAGTATACTGTCTTTAACGGTGACNCTGTGATAGACGGCGCTGGCGCCGTACAGGGCAACCATGCTGCTGATAAATACTGTCATGGCAATAAATGTTATATGATCTGCGCCTGTGGCGGCTTTGACCATAAGCGGGGTTGCCGCTATGATCGCCATCATCATGCCGATGAAATGTGTGATGGCGCTTCCAGGTTCACGAATTGTAATTTGCATAGATAATCCCCTCCTTGATATAGTAGTGCTGCAATCAGAATTTCCGAAAAGCAGACATTTTGAACTTAATATTGCGAACTGCAATATGTAGTATTAAAAACTACATAGAATATACTATAATACTACTCTTTAAAGTATGCAGTGTCAATGTTATTATGCACAATATTTGGAGATTTTTTTGAGATCATATGGAAGAAATGTTAAAAATATGAGAGAATGGCCATTCGGCGGTCAGTCTTCTTCAATAACGTGGATTTCCAGATAATCGAAATCAATGGATTCGATAAAGCTATCCTGCGTAAATCTGGTTTTATCGTGGCGCTTAAAGTCCTGAACGTTAGCATCCAGCCAGATGGGTTTGCCCAGATCGAATCGGTAGCATACCTCATCCAAGGCGTGAAATACCTTATGCGTGCGCGTTTCCGCTGAGGCATCCTCAATGACGGTGTCACGCAGCATATGATTGTCTTTAAATTCTTTGGCCCACAGACGAAACATAGATACACTCCTTTATAAAAAATAACTTGATACTACTATACAAATCCCGGCGCAAAAAGTAAACACTTTTTCTTTTCTATATAAATATGGTACACTGGATAATGCAGCGGCAAAAGAATCGGTAATTGCAAATGATGACAGCACACTTCATCTCTTGCTTCATATATTATTCTTAGGGTCTTTCTTTCGGATGACAATTAAGGCGGCAACGGTTCCTGCGTCATATTGTTACCTGCCTACAGCTGTGAAGAATCACGAAGGTAAAAATATACAATAAAAATTAAATAATTATGAATTTTTTGTATAATATATACACTTTGACCAAAAAATATGGTATACTCTTCATATATAGTTAGCGACAGGTCGTTTACTATAAGTAATGAGCAGCAAATTTGTGTGAATCTCAGGGGGAAGTAACAAAGGTATGGAAATCAGAATAGATCGGGACGGAGATATCGACAGTTGGAAAGAAGTGACACTGATCTATAACTCCGCTTTAAAACAGATATCCACGAAGCTGGAGATACTGAATGATGAATTTCAGCATGTACACAGGTATAATCCGATAGAACATATTAAGTCACGTATTAAGACGCCTGAAAGCATTGTCAAGAAATTAAAGAAACACGGTTATGAATCTACGATTAATAATATGATCCGCTATGTCAACGATATTGCGGGTATCCGTGTCATATGCTCGTTTGCATCGGATATCTATCAGATTGCAGAGATGATCAGCAATCAGAGCGATATTAAGGTGATCTCGGTGAAGGATTATATTGTGAATCCGAAGGCGAGCGGGTATAAGAGCTATCATATGCTGGTGACGGTGCCGGTCTATCTGTCCGACCGTATAGCGGATACGAAGGTGGAGATACAGATCAGGACGGTTGCCATGGATTTCTGGGCGAGTCTTGAGCATAAGATACACTATAAATTTGAAGGCAATGCACCCGAACATATCAAGGATGAATTGGTAGAATGTGCGCAGATGGTGTCGGATCTGGATGCCAGAATGCTTGCGCTGAATGAAGAGATTCAGCATATTGAGCAGCAGGAGCTGGAAGAGTATTCGGAGTAATGGATGAAAGCGGATAAGAGCGTCGCGGGATGACCGGCTGCGGTCACGAAGCGGCGTTTTTAATGCGCAGACCCGTGCAAAGGAAGTATGCCACTAAAGTGGCGCACGGGTCGCGCGGCGAGTAGGGAGAAAATCTTCCCTACTCGATTTCCATAGGAAAAGCGCTCTTATGAAAACCCTATAAAATGAGGAGTGCCCAAGCACCTTGCGGCACTTGGGCTATTATGAAAAAATTTATCTATGTGTGTAATGATAAACATTACATTTTCTCTCGTTTGGTATAGTTAAAGTATACTGTTTAAATATGAATAAATTATGAACAGCGTGTAAAGTTATCGTAAATATTTACAATGAGGAAGAAAAAAAGCCGTTCGAGTTGTGCAAAATATATAAAAATGCAGAATGGGAGAGCGAAGGCAGAATTGAAAACCGGATCGTTCTGCATTCGCTTTGCGGTTGTCATATCATTGCAAAAGTGTTAAAATGCCAATAAGTTGTTTGGCAATATACATAGACAGAAAGAAACGGGAAACACGATAGGAGCGGCGCGGAGGAAAGATATGGATACTTTTATTGATAAAATTGCACAAAAGAGAAATGCACAGGAGATGATCCGGGCGAACATGACAGCGGAGGCTGCTAAGATGGAGCAGATGGAGAATCAGATGAAGGAATACGATGCAATCATGCAGGAGATCAGACAGGTTAATCTGAAGACGGCGACTAATATCGCGGAACTTCAGGAGGCACTGAAAGAATGCGTTTCCAGACTGGAGGCCATGCAGGCACAGGAGCCGCTGAAAGAATGCGTTTCCAGACTGGAGGCCATGCAGGCACAGGAGCCGCTGAAAGAATGCATTTCCAGACTGGAGGCCATGCAGGCACAGGAGCCGCTGAAAGAATGCATTTCCAGACTGGAGGCCATGCAGGTACAGGAGAAATCGGAGACGTTAAACAGTCAGGAGCTGGCACAGATCAGAGAGGTTATGGAAGAGAAATTCAAGCAGTCGGACGATTTCCTGCATCGGGAGAATGTCAAAGTATACCGTAATGTGCAAGCGGCTGTGGCAGAGGAACTGAGCAAGCAGACAGAGGAGCTTAGGAAGAGCCAGATCGAGAACCGGGGAAGCAGAGCGGTGCTGCCGATCGCGGTTTTAATCTTGATCGGAGTGATTGCGGATATTTTGATCAAGCTGTTTGGCATTGTGATTCCGATGTAGCGATGCGGATACGGGAAACGGAGTGTTTACGATGAGCAGACAAACATGGAAAGCGGGAAATATGCTCTATCCGCTGCCGGCGGTTTTAGTCAGTGTGGCTGACCGTGCTGGCAGGTCCAATGTGTTTACCGTGGCATGGACGGGGACGATCTGTTCCGATCCGCCCATGGTGTCCATATCCGTCAGACCGGAACGCTATTCTTACCATATGATAGAGGAGACGGGAGAATATGTGATCAATCTGACGACGGAATCACTCGCTTATGCAACGGATTACTGCGGTGTTAAGAGCGGCAGGGATGTAGATAAATGGAAAGAGACGGGATTGACGCAGATCAGGGGCGGGCATGTGCAGGTACCTATGGTGGCGGAGAGCCCGGTGAATATAGAGTGCCGTGTGACGCAGAAGCTTGAGCTGGGAACCCACCATATGTTTCTTGCTGAGGTTCTTGCGGTTCATGTGGACGAACAGTATATGGATGAGACAGGCAGATTTCTGCTAAACGACGCAAAGCCGTTAGTCTATTCCCACGGCAGGTATCTGGGGGTAGGGAAAGAAATCGGTTCATTCGGTTATAGTGTTAAAAAGGACAAGACAAAGCAAAAGCATCGGAACAACGCGGCCGGTCGTGATAACAGGAGGCGATAGCAGCCGGCTTTAGTGCTGCCGGGGAGGGCGGTCTTGCAACAGACTGCCGCGGATGATCGCATCCGCACCATAGCGTTTTCGGATAGAATCCAGAGCGGCATCGAGCTGCTCTTTTTTCTTGGAGGAAGGCTCTGTGCGGGAAGCGGACGACTGCGAGGATTGCGGCAGGTCGAAGAGAGACAGCTGCACCGGCTCCGTGCAGGAGACCAGCTTGGAGGAGCGGATGCCCAGAAGCCGCACCGGCGTGCCGTCCCAGATCTCATCAAAAAGGTCACAGGCAGTCCGATAAATCGTGTCTGTGTGGTTGGTCGGGGTAAGCAGGGTGGTCTGGTGGGAGACCTTCTTAAAAGTGTTATATTTGATCTCGGTGCTGATCATACCGGCGGTTTGGTCGGAAGCGCGCAGCCTGCGGGAGACGGACTCCGCAAGGGACAGCAGGACTCTGTGAGCCGTCTGTGTATCTTCGGCATCCTGACTTAACGTGGTAGAGTTACCGATTCCCTTGGCATCCGCGTGGGTGGTAACGACCTCGGAGTCGTCGATTCCGTTGGCGTATTCCCACAGAAGCATACCGTGGCTTTTCAGGTGCGCTTTCACGATGGAGCGGTCAGTGCGGGCCAGATCGCCGATGGTCAGTATCTCTAATTTGCGCAGTGACTCCACGCTGGAATGACCGCACATAAACAGGGAGGACACGGGGAGAGGCCACATCTTTTCCTGAATCTCATGAGAGTACAGCGTGTGTACCAGATTGGGCTTGCGGAAATCGGATGCCATCTTTGCGAGGACTTTCCGATCGGAGATCCCTACATTGACGGTGAATTCCAATTCCTGCTCCACACGGTCTTTGATCAGATGGGCGGCGGCTTCCGGAGACGGATACTGTCTGCGTATAGGGGTATAGTCCATGTAGCACTCGTCCACGCTGACCTGCTCGATATCCGGGCAGAAGCCGGACAGAAGTTCCATCAATTCCCGGCTCCTGCGATCGTACAGTTTGTGATCCGGGGGCGCCAGCGTCAGACCGGGACATTTGCGCATGGCATTGACGATGGGTTCGCCCGTAACGATGCCGTAAGATTTGGCGGGTATGGATTTTGCCAGCACTACGCCGTGACGCTTCGCCATGTCGCCGCCGATGATGGAAGGGATCGTGCGCAGATCGACAGCATCGCCGTTATGCAGTTTTTCCAGAGCGCTCCAGCTTAAGTAGGCGGAGTTGACGTCTATGTGAAAAATAATTTTATCCATACCCGAATTATACATCACTTTACTTTTCGTGGAAATACTGCTAGAATATAAAATGTTACGTTTTTGTTACAAATGAGTTATTGTTCGGATATAATCAATACTTGACGCAGACGAAAGTTACCAAAACATACCAACCGGCATACGGATAAATGGTTTTAAAATAAAGATGATGAAAAAGTCCAGCAGATATTATAAAAAGATGAAAATTGCATATATTAAGGTTGCGGTACTTGCAATCGTTGCCGCTGTATTCTTTTTTCCGAGTTATCAGAAATTAGAAAGTACAGGCGACAACATTTTTACGGTGTATTTAAACGGCACACAGGTAGGGATCGTGGGCGATCCGGGGCAGGCGGAAGACTGCCTGATCGCAGCCCGTAAGAGACTTGCGGGAACGAGTGATGAATTAGTGCTTGCAGACAGTGAGATGAGTTATGAGGGGCAAGAGGTGCTTTGGGGCGCTGTTGACGACACAAGTGTCATAACTTTAAATATGACATCCGTGTTGAAGAGCAGCGTTAAGGAGACACTGAATCGTTCTTACACGGTCAAGATTAACGAGTACACCGTCAACTTATCCAGTACGGAGGAAGTGTTGGCGTTATTGCAGGCATCGATCAACAAATATGACAGCGGAAATGAATATTATGTGGATCTGGTGCTCGACGGTAACAGAGAACTTAATGTTCTGACG
The DNA here is from genome assembly GCA_014804605.1 of Lachnospiraceae bacterium. Taxonomy (GTDB): domain Bacteria; phylum Bacillota; class Clostridia; order Lachnospirales; family Lachnospiraceae; genus UBA3282. Next base: position 101,470 of record JAAUZM010000006.1, read on the forward strand.
ACGCAGATCTATTCCGCCAGCGAGCAGAAGGAAGAGGAGAAGGCCGCGGAAGAAGTCATGACCAGCGTGGGGATCAACGCAGAGCTGGATGCAATGTTTGCGGATGTTGAGCCGGCATTGGAAAAAGATTTCTCCGACTACGAACTCGGGCTGAAGTCTCTTCAATTCGGTGATACGGTGGAGGTAGTGGAGTCTTATCTTCAGGATGATGAGATCACGTCTTTAAGTCAGGCGATAGAAGAAGTGACGAAAGAGCAGGAGAAGGAACAGATCTACGAGGTGGTTTCCGGAGATACTCTGTCTCAGATTGCGGAGAAGAATGAAATCCCGCTGGCGGATCTCATTGCGATGAACGAGACGATAGAGAATGAAAATTCCATGATCCGCGTGGGGGACGAGCTGATCGTCACCGTGCCGGAGCCGGAACTTTCGGTGGAACGTACGGAAGAAGTATACTATGAGGAAGATTATGAGGCGGATATTATATATGTAGATAATGATGACTGGTACACAAATCAGACGCAGACTCTGCAGGAACCTTCCGCAGGGCACCGTAAAGTTGTGGCGAATGTCTCTTACCGTAATAATGAGGAAGTAGTCAGGGATATTTTAAAAGAAGAGATCACTTATGAAGCAGTCCCGAAAATCGTGGAGCGGGGAACGAAGATTCCGCCGACTTACATCAAACCGATTTCCGGCGGACGTCAGACCTCCGGCTTCGGCAGACGTAAGGCGCCTACGAGAGGGGCAAGCAGTAATCATAAGGGAATAGACTGGGCTACGCCTGTAGGTACGGCTGTCATGGCATCTTCTGCGGGAACTGTTGTAAAGGCAGGTTGGGGAAGCGGATACGGCTATGTGGTGTATATCAATCACGCGGATGGCAGACAGACCAGATACGGTCACTTAAGCAAGGTATTGGTATCACAGGGGCAGACTGTCAGTCAGGGACAGAAGATTGCGCTGAGCGGCAATACCGGCGTGAGTACGGGCCCCCATGTGCATTTTGAGATACTGATAAACGGCACGCAGGTGAATCCGCTTAATTATCTTAATTAAGGAGGACTTACACTCCGCAGGGATCTGTGGCGCGGATCGATGATAACGTATGGCGACGGCAAACAAAGGTTCCCGTTTACAAATATGTAAAATATGGTATACTGTTATTTAATTGTTTAATGCTTTTTTTGAATAAGCTTTGATAAGTGATTAAAAAATTTGTTTTTGACTTTAACTTAGATTTTATTTCGTTTAATATACAGGGGACAATTATGGAACAATATGCGATTAAAGGTGGGAATCCGTTAGTCGGCGAAGTGGAGATCGGCGGTGCCAAGAATGCGGCACTGGCTATTCTTGCTGCGGCTGTTATGACGGATGAAACCGTGGTGATAGAGAACGTGCCGGATGTCAGGGACACCAACGTGCTGATGCAGGCGATGGAGAGCATCGGTGTGATCATTCAGAGAATGGACCGGCATACGGTTAAGATTAATGCGTCACAGATCAACGATCTTGTGATTGAAGACGATTATATTAAGAAGATCAGGGCATCCTACTATCTGTTAGGTGCGTTGCTCGGTAAATACAAGAAGGCGGAGGTTGCCCTTCCGGGCGGCTGTAACATCGGGCTTCGGCCGATCGACCAGCATATTAAGGGCTTCCGTGCGCTGGGAGCCAATGTGAGGATCGAACATGGTCTGATCATCACAGAGACGGAAAAATTAGTCGGCAATCATGTCTATATGGATGTCGTGACGGTGGGCGCGACCATGAATGTGATGATGGCGGCTGTTATGGCGCAGGGACAGACTGTAATCGAAAATGCGGCGAAAGAACCGCATGTAGTAGATCTTGCCAATTTCCTGAACAGTATGGGCGCGAATATTAAGGGTGCCGGTACGGATGTGATCAGGATCAGGGGTGTGGAGAAACTGCATGGGACGGAGTATGTTATCATTCCCGACCAGATCGAGGCGGGAACCTTCATGTTTGCGGCAGCGGTGACTAAGGGCGATGTGACGGTGAAAAATGTGATTCCGAAGCATTTGGAGTCGATCAGCGCCAAGCTGTTAGAGATCGGCTGCGAAGTGGAGGAGTCTGACGATGCGGTCCGCGTGGTGGCGTCGAAACCGCTTGGCCATACACACGTGAAGACCTTGCCCTATCCCGGCTTTCCCACGGATATGCAGCCGCAGATCACAGTGACGCTGGGATTATCCGGCGGGACAAGTATTGTGACAGAGAGTATATTTGAAAACAGGTTCAAGTATGTAGATGAGCTGACCCGTATGGGGGCCAATATCAAGGTCGAGGGTAATACGGCGATCATAGACGGTGTTAAGCAATACACCGGTGCAAGTATTACGGCTCCGGATCTGAGGGCAGGTGCGGCGCTTGTAATTGCGGCGCTGGCGGCAGAAGGGATCACGACCATAGATGAGATTAAGTATATCGAGCGCGGCTATGAGGATTTCCACCTGAAGCTGCAGGGACTGGGCGCGCAGATGGAAAAAGTCGAGACCCAGAGGGATATGCAGAAGTTTAAGCTGAAGGTCGGCTAAGTACTTGACATATGCTCTGTATAGGTGTATGTTATGTACAGATATGAAAATTCCATATTGTGATGTTTTCTCTTATTCAGAGTGGTGGAGATACATAGGATCTGTGAAGCCACGGCAACCCCTGCGAAGGAAGGTGCCAACCTGAGCGAAAATACTGTCATATGGCAGCTCGAACAATAAGAGGATTTGATTATCGACTGTCAGGTCCGCTTATTTAGATAAGCGGATTTTTTGCGCGAATAAGCAGAGTCAGAAGGACTGATTATCAAGCGTCATGCTTGCATGTAAGATTGATGATCGGGACTTCTGACGAGCAACGCGAACGAGGAATGGAACATTCCGAGTCTGCTTATTCGGCAATTCAACAAAAACCTAAGAAAAGGAGAATAAACATGGAAAAGAGATTATTTACCTCAGAATCAGTAACTGAAGGACATCCCGACAAAGTCTGTGATGCCATTTCCGATGCCATCTTAGATGCGTGCATGGCGAAAGATCCGATGAGCCGTGTTGCCTGCGAGACTGCGGTCTGCACGGGATTCGTGCTGGTAACCGGAGAGATCACCACAAATGCATACGTTGATATGCAGAAAATTGTGCGTGAAACCGTGAAAGAAATCGGTTATACCAAGTCCGAATATGGATTTGACGGCAACACTTGTGCCGTGCTGGTAGCAATCGACGAGCAGTCCTCCGATATTGCAATGGGTGTGGACAAGGCTCTGGAAGCGAAAGAAAATAAGATGTCCGACGCGGAGATTGAGGCTATCGGCGCGGGCGATCAGGGTATGATGTTCGGATATGCCACGAATGAGACAGAGGAGTATATGCCTTACCCTATCTCTCTGGCTCACAAACTGGCATTACAGCTTACGAAGGTGCGTAAGGACGGCACACTTACCTATTTAAGACCGGACGGCAAGAGCCAGGTGTCCGTAGAGTATGACGAGGCAGGCAAGCCGGTAAGACTGGAAGCGGTTGTATTATCCACGCAGCATGATGCCGATGTGACACAGGAGCAGATTCATGCGGATATCAAGAAATATGTATTTGATCCGATTCTTCCGAAGGAACTGATCGATGACAATACCAAGTTCTTTATCAATCCGACAGGACGTTTCGTAATCGGCGGACCTCACGGTGATGCAGGACTGACAGGCCGTAAGATCATTGTAGATACATACGGCGGCTATGCTCGTCACGGCGGCGGCGCTTTCTCTGGTAAGGACTGCACGAAGGTTGACCGTTCCGCGGCTTACGCAGCACGTTATGTGGCTAAGAATATCGTAGCGGCAGGACTTGCCGACAAGTGCGAGATTCAGTTGTCCTATGCGATCGGTGTTGCACAGCCTACTTCCATCATGGTAGATGCTTTTGGTACAGGCAAGGTATCTGATGAGAAACTGGTAGACATCGTTCGCGAGAACTTCGACCTCCGTCCGGCGGGAATCATCAAGATGCTTGACCTTCGCCGCCCGATCTACAAGCAGACAGCGGCTTACGGTCATTTCGGACGTAACGATCTGGATCTGCCTTGGGAGAAGCTTGATAAGGTGGACGTGCTGAAGAAGTATCTGTAAGAATTTCAGAATAGATGAAAGAACTGGAAAGATGAAAAAGGGGATATTGCTTAGGCAGTATCCCCTTTATATTTGCAGCCTATATATATCCTCAAGGGTCAATAAACGAAGTGTTTCCGCTTCTGATTGACTGCGCAATGAATCGGTAAAACCTGATTTTGAGAAGAAGTAATAGTAGTGATTTTGAAAATGCCCCATAGCCTGTGCATAATCTTTCATCAAATCCAGTTCGTCAATATCAATGGGAATATTTCGAAATTTACAGGAACCGATAATGCAGCTGTCATCACATGCAGAGGAAGCAACGATATCAATTTGAGCCTGTTTGTGTGTCCTCGGATGCCCGCCCCACCATTGCCCGATCTGATCAATGGGAAAGGGCAGATCATTATCATAATAAAGGATGTAATCACGACACATCTTTTCAAAAGTGAGTCCCATGTAATCAGACAGCCGATTTTCCACGGTTACTCCATAGTTTTGTTCCATTCTGCCGGACAGGACGGCGGACATGTTTCGCGGCACAAAGGTAAACCAGAACCGAAAGAATTGGTCATCGATCAAATAGAGGGGACGTTTGCTGGCGGGGTCTGTGACCGGTGTCTCACGACGGATTACGCCAAGGGTGATCAGGTTGGAGAGGTACTTAGTGCAGAGCCCGGTTTCTATCCCGACGGTGGAGGCAATCTCTGACAGCTTTGTTTTGCCGGAGGCAATCGCTGTGATAACCGCGTTATAAGTTGAAGGTTCTCTGAGTTCCTGCTTCAATAAGTTTGCTGGCTCTTCAAACAACATTGCATTTTTATCAAAAAGATTTTCCAGAAGATTTTCCCGTATACTTAAGGCGGGTGAAAATTGTTCTAAATACAGTGGGATACCGCCGGTAATACCGTACATGATGGCTTTTTCTTCACACGAATAATCAGGGAACCATTTTCCGGTATCCAAATAATGAAAAGGCCGGATCTTAAATTGGGCAGTTCTGCGTCCGTAGAGAGGGCTTTGGTATCCCAATACTTGTTTTTCCATAAAACTCATGGAAGAACCGCAGAGGATCAAGAATAATTTTGTATTCTTAAATTGATGGTCGAGATAATTTTGCAACATGGATGAGATGCCGCGCTCTGCCTGGGCAAGATATGGGTACTCATCGATGACAAGAACGATTCGCTCAGTTGCTGACATTTCTGCCAGCCGGTTAAATGCATCTCCGAAGCTTCTGTAAGTCATATTTGCGGTAGTGCTACCGGAGTCGATTTCCGCAATGGCGCAGGAGAGTAACTCCAGATTTTGCGCCGCATTGTTTTCCTGTGCCGCAAAAAAAACGGTTTTTTTGTCCTTGCAAAATTCGGTGATCAACGTTGTCTTGCCGACGCGCCGCCGACCATAGATAATGGCTACTTCTAATTTACCGCTCTGATACATTTGATTAAGTTTTCTGAGTTCCTGTTCCCGTCCTACAAACATAAAAGAGTCTCCTTTATAGGGAATATATAAGAAAGATTAGTGAATCATAATATACTATATTATAATTCACTAACCGAAACTATGTCAATATACGTAAGTCTTTCTGGGGACTTTTTTAAAATGTTTCTTTTCACGCCCATGCCACAGCCTAAGCTCAGAGGGGAGTTAATATCTGAAGGAACCCCTCAAAAAGCGTCGGCACTTGACGAGGTATCTCACGAGTCTAGTGTCCGCTACGCTTTTTGCGGAGCGGGAGCGCGGTGACGCAGATATTAACTCCCCTCTGAGCGACCGGGTAGCCAACAATGAAAAGTAACGAAACACTTCTTTGCGCCATAAGTTCTTTGTGATAAAATGGAAACAGTAATGTAAAGAGAGGTTCCCACACATGGCATTTGCACATTTACACGTCCACACAGAGTACAGTCTGCTGGACGGTTCCAATAAAATCAAAGAATATGTCAAGCGCGTCAAAGAGCTGGGTATGGACAGCGCCGCCATCACGGATCATGGCGTCATGTACGGTGTCATTGATTTCTATAAGGAGGCCACTGCCGCGGGCATCAATCCCATTATCGGCTGCGAGGTCTATGTGGCGCCTCATTCCCGCTTTGACAGAGAGCTGACCGGCGGTGACGACAGATACTATCATCTCGTACTGTTGGCTGAAAATAACACTGGTTATTCTAACTTGATGAAGATCGTTAGCAAAGGCTTTACGGAAGGATATTATTACAGGCCTCGTGTGGATATGGAGGTGCTGCAGGAATTTCATGAAGGGATCATCGCGCTTTCCGCATGTCTGGCAGGGGAAGTGCAGAGATACATTCAGAAAGGCCTAATCGACGAGGCGAAGAAGGTTGCGAGAAGATACGAGGAATGCTTCGGCAAGGGCAATTTCTTTCTGGAACTGCAGGATCATGGAATTCCGGCACAGCAGATGGTTAATACGGCGCTGCTTAATATGAGTAAGGAACTGGATATTCCTCTGGTGGCGACCAATGATGTGCACTATACTTATGCCGAAGATGCGCAGCCCCATGATATTCTGCTTTGCTTACAGACCGGCAAGAAGCTGTCGGATGAAGACCGTATGCGTTATGAGGGCGGGCAGTATTATGTGAAGAGCGAGGAGGAGATGAAAGGGCTGTTTTCCTATGCATGGGAGGCAGTGGAGAATACACAGCGTATCGCGGACAGATGTCATGTGAAGATCGAGTTCGGTAAGTACAAGGTGCCGCACTATGAGGTGCCGGAAGGGTACGACTCGTGGTCCTATCTGAACAAGCTGTGTCAGGACGGCATGGCACAGAGGTATCCCGAAGATGACGGTACGCTGCAGAAGCGCCTTGAATATGAGTTAAACATTATCAAGGATATGGGGTTCGTGGACTATTTCCTGATCGTGTGGGATTACATCAATTATTGCAGGGAAAACGGCATCGCGGTCGGTCCGGGACGTGGGTCGGCGGCAGGCAGTATTGTTTCCTACTGCCTGAGGATCACGAATATTGATCCGATTAAATATAGCCTGTTATTTGAACGTTTTCTGAATCCGGAGCGCGTGTCCATGCCGGATATTGACGTGGATTTCTGCTTTGAGAGACGGCAGGAAGTGATAGATCATGTGAACCGCAAGTACGGGAGCGATAAGGTGGTGCAGATCGTGACTTTCGGTACGATGGCGGCTAAGGGTGTCATCCGCGATGTGGGGCGCGTGATGGATCTGCCCTATTCCTTCGTGGATTCGATTGCCAAGATGATTCCCAACGAGCAGAATCAGGGCGTTCCCATCGCTAAGGCATTGGAGATGAATCCGGAGTTTCGGAAATTATATAATGAGGACGAGCAGGTGCATACGCTGATCGATATGAGCAAGCGTTTGGAGGGGCTGCCCAGACATACATCCACGCATGCGGCGGGTGTAGTGATCTGCCCTGATGCGGCGGATAATTTCGTACCGCTGTCCCGCGGCGTAGACGGTTCCGTTACGACCCAGTTTACGATGACCACCATTGAGGAACTGGGGCTTCTTAAGATGGACTTTCTGGGACTCCGCACACTGACGGTGATTCAGAATGCAGTTGAGATGGTGGAGAAGAGCACGGGCATATATATCGACGTGGATACTATTGATTACAATGATCCGGAAGTGCTGGCGTCCATCGGAACCGGCAGAACAGACGGCGTATTCCAGCTGGAAAGCGGCGGTATGAAGAACTTTATGAAAGAGCTGAAGCCGCAGAGTCTGGAGGATGTGATCGCGGGTATCTCGCTGTATCGCCCGGGTCCCATGGATTTTATTCCGAAATATATTAAGGGCAAGAACAATCCCGAGTCGGTCACTTATGAGTGCCCGCAGTTAGAGCCGATTCTGGCGCCCACGTACGGCTGTATCGTATATCAGGAGCAGGTCATGCAGATCGTGCAGGACTTAGGCGGATATACCATGGGACGAAGCGATCTGGTGCGCCGTGCCATGAGTAAGAAGAAGCAGTATGTGATGGAACAGGAGCGCAAGAACTTCATCTACGGCAATCCGGAAGAAGGCGTACCGGGCTGTGTGGAGAATGGGATTAAGGCGGAAGTGGCGGACCATATCTATGGGACTATGATGGATTTTGCCAAGTATGCTTTTAACAAATCCCATGCGGCTTGTTATGCGGTGGTGGCATACCAGACTGCTTATCTGAAATATTATCATCCGGTAGAGTTTATGGCGGCGCTTCTCACGTCGGTAATCGATAATCCGAATAAAGTGTCGGAGTACATTATGTCCTGCCGGAGCATGGGTATCGAAATCCTGCCGCCGGATATCAATGAAGGCGAGATAGGGTTCTCCGTGTCGGGCAGACAGATCCGTTATGCCCTGACGGCAATCAAGAGCGTGGGCAGGCCGGTCATCGAAGCTGTGGTGGCGGAGCGCATGGCGCGCGGTCCCTACACGAATCTGGAAGATTTCATCACCCGCATGTCGGATAAAGAGGTAAATAAGCGTGCCATAGAGCATTTTATCAAGGCGGGAGCGATGGACAGTCTGGGCGGTACGCGTAAACAGTTCATGAGTGTGTATGTCCGTATCATGGAAAGCATTCATCAGGATAAAAAGAACAACATGGCAGGGCAGATCTCCCTGTTCGACATCGTTTCGGAGGATCAGAAGGAACATTTCGAGATCAAGCTGCCGGACGTGGGAGAGTATTCTAAGGAGATGAAGCTTGCTTTTGAAAAGGAAGTGCTGGGTATCTACGTCAGCGGGCATCCTCTGGAGGAATATCAGGAGATGTGGCGCAAGAATATTACGAACACGACGGCTGACTTCGTGCTGGATGAGGAGTCCGGCGAGACTGTTGTGGAGGATGGGCGTTCGGTTACGATAGGCGGTCTGGTGGCGGAGAAAAAAATCAAGTACACGAAAAACGACAAAGTGATGGCGTTCCTGCAGATGGAAGATCTGGTGGGATCGGTGGAGGTGATCGTCTTCCCGTCACAGTATGAGCGATACGGAAGCAAGATCGCGGAAGACAGCAAGGTCTTCATCAAAGGGCGGGTGTCCGTGGAGGATGAGAAAGACGGCAAGCTGATCTGCGAGCAGATCACACCGTTTGAAGATGTGGCCAGAAAGCTGTGGATCAAATTCCCCACAAAGGAAGCTTACGAGAGCCACAAAGAAGAACTGCATGACGCGCTCAGGCAGTCGGAAGGGAAAGATAGTGTGGTTATCTATGTGGAGAATCCTAAATCCATGAATCCTCTGCCGCGCAACTGGAATGTGGATGCCGGTGAGGCGTTGGTCGGACAGCTTATAAAACTGTACGGAGCGGAGAATGTGAAGGTGGTGTGAGCGGCATTTCTGAAAAAATATTGAAATGCAACCGCATATAGAGTAAAATATTGTTAGAAAACAGCGCAGAAGTGCATGTGGAAAGGCATGGGTGTAGATATGGCAAAGCAGATCAAGACGATAGGTGTTCTGACAAGCGGCGGCGACGCGCCGGGCATGAATGCGGCAATCCGTGCAGTTGTCAGGAAGGCGCTTGCGAACGGCGTCAATGTCAAAGGAATCAAGAAAGGCTATCGGGGGCTTTTAAACGAGGAAATTATAGATATGCAGAAATGGACGGTATCCGATACCATCCAGCAGGGCGGTACGATTTTAGGAACGGCCCGCTGCTCGGAGTTTCGAACGGAGGAAGGGCAGAAAAAGGGCGTGGATATCTGCCGTAAGCATGGGATTGACGGGCTGATCGTAATCGGCGGTGACGGTTCCTACCGTGGCGCACAGGCGCTCGCCAAACACGGGATCAACACGATAGGCATTCCGGGCACCATCGATCTGGACATTGCCTGTACGGAATATACGATCGGTTTTGATACGGCGATCAATACGGCAATGCAGGCGATCGATAAGATCAGGGATACCTCGTCGTCTCACGAGAGATGCAGTATTATTGAGGTTATGGGCAGAAATGCCGGGTACATCGCGCTGTGGTGCGGTATCGCCAACGGCGCCGAGGATATTTTGCTGCCGGAGAAATATGACTATAATGAGCAGCAGATCATCAATAACATTATTGCCAGCAGGAAACGCGGTAAGACCCATCATATTATTATCAATGCGGAAGGAATCGGCCACTCTACCTCCATGGCACGACGAATCGAGGCGGCTACAGGTATGGAGACAAGAGCTACGATTCTGGGATACATGCAGCGTGGCGGTTCACCGACTTGTAAAGACCGTTATTATGCTTCCATCATGGGCGCTTACGCAGCGGATATTCTCTGTGAGGGTAAGTCAAATCGAGTGGTTGGCTATCAGCATGGAGAGTTCCTTGATTTCGATATTGAGGAGGCACTTAACATGCAGAAGAATATTCGCGATTATGAGTATGATGTTGCGAGAATACTTGCGATGTAAAAGTGTGAAAAACAGTAATTGTTCCCCGCAGATAATATATTTGCGGGGAATTATTGTGTTAAGTGATGATTTAACNCGAGAAGACATGCTCGATGATAAAAAGACAAGTAATTGATAGGATTGCATAATAACGAGCGTTATAAAATATGTAGGGAGAAAATAAATGATTACAAGTTTTAACAATAAAGCCGTCAGGGATGTGATCCAGCTTAACCAGAAGGCACGGGCACGCGATAAGCAGGGGCTTTTCGTGGCGGAAGGCGTGAAGATGTTCGCTGAAGCTCCGGCAGGGCGGATCGAGAAGGTCTATGTCGCGCAGCGGATGGAAGAAGAGCTGCGGGAGCAGTATGGAGATAAGCTGCGCAANCTCTCCTGTGAAACGGTGGCGGATGAGGTTTTTGACAAGATGTCGGACACGAAGACNCCTCAGGGACTGTTGTGTCTGATCAGACAGTTTCATTATAATATAGAAGATATGCTTGCGGGAAAGTATCGCGGAAATGATACGGGGATGAGTATTGTGATCAATTCCGCGNCNCATACNGAAAAGAAAAATAAAAAACAAATGNTATTTATNNTGCTGGAGGANATGCAGGANCCNGGGAATCTCGGAACNGTCTTCCGTACCGGAGAAGGNGCGGGTGTGGATGGCATTATTATGAGCGGCCGCACGGTGGATGTATATAACCCCAAGACGATCCGCTCTACCATGGGATCTGTCTATCGAGTGCCGTTTTTGTATGCNGATGATATCTGCGGGACGATCCGTACGCTGCAGCAGCANGGCATCTCCGTCTATGCGGCGCATCTGAAGAAGAGCAAAGNATATGATACGTTTGATTACAGAAAGGGAACGGCATTTCTGATCGGCAATGAGAGCAGCGGACTGAAAGCAGAGACGGCGGAATGTGCGGACGCATATCTTCGGATTCCAATGGAGGGCAGAGTGGAGTCGTTAAACGCGGCGGTAGCGTCTTCGATCCTGTTGTATGAGGCGTACAGACAGAGACGGGATAAGGGTATAGAGNAGCCGTAGGTACGGGTGAGGAAATAGAGGACAAAAAANCTGATGAAATAGAGTAACGGCTTATATCAAAATGGAATAACANCTTATATNGAAATGGGTCNCGGAGATATTAAAACAAGATTTAACACATAAAGANCNCCCATGGATACTGGGTAATNAGGAGAAAATTAAAAAGTAAATTACAGAAATAACNATGGAAATCAGACATATCACATGNAATTTTATCTGCGCGGGTGTAGAATAACAAATCAGANCATTGATGAGGTTAAATCGTGATATAANGNTTTGGAAAAACCGCATAAATAAAGCACGAAGCGTAAGAAAACAAATAGAATGCAATTNGATTTTAAAATTATAGACGGAAGACAAGACTANAAATAGAATGCAAAGACATGGTGCTGCAGCACACATCATAATTTTAAAACACACGAATCTATAAATAAATAACGAGTGTAATCGCGCAAGACATATGAACTATGGCTGATCAATAAATCCTGTGGCTGGCAATGGACATGGAGTTTAAAACAAATATTTCAGGGTAGAGGAAGGATTGAAAACCAAAGAATTAAAAATGAAGGATGAAACATTGATGATTGAAATGCAAAGAAATAAGAGATTGCAATCGCAGTATAGAAAGAAATAGAAACGGAGGTAAGGATATGAAAATTGGTTTTATCGGATTAGGTAACATGGCTAAGGCGATCATCGGGGGAATGCTGGATCAGAAGATCGTGCGCGCGGAGGATATCATCGGAACCGCTAAGACAGAAGAGACGATGGCGGTGGTTCGGGAGACATACGGTATCGGGATCAGGAAGAGTAATATAGAGGTGGCTGAGGAGGCGGAGACGCTGATTCTTGCCGTGAAGCCGCAGTTCTTTGCGGAAGTGATCGATCAGATACGGGATGCGGTGTCTGCGAATACGTTGATTGTCAGTATAGTGGCGGGCAAGTCGATGGAGTGGATCGAAGAAGCTTTTGACAGAGAGATCAAACTGGTTCGCTGTATGCCTAATACACCGGCTTTGGTCGGAGCGGGTTGTACGGGAGTCTGCGTGAATGAGAGGGTTTCGGCGGAAGAGACGGCATACAGTATTAAACTGATGGAAAGTTTCGGCAAAGCCAGCCTTGTACCGGAGCGCTTGATGGATGCCGTCGGTGCGGTCAGCGGCAGTTCTCCGGCCTATGTATTCATGTTCATAGAGGCGATGGCGGACGCGGCGGTGGCGGCGGGTATGCCGAGGAAGCAGGCTTATGAGTTTGCGGCACAGGCGGTCTACGGTTCGGCGAAGCTGGTACTGGAAACCGGCAGGCACCCGGCGGAGCTTAAAGATATGGTATGTTCTCCCGCGGGTACGACGATACAGGGGGTACGTGTGCTGGAGGAGAGAGGTATGCGCGGCGCGATCATTGACGCTCTGACGACAACGGTAGAACAATCGAAAAAATTGTGATTCAAATTCAGAGTAAACACTATATATAGAAGAAACACGAAACAAGATTAGGAATAATAATAAGACAGGCAGCATAAACTTGACAAAGAAAAAGCGTTTTGCTAAAATAATCCATACTTTAGGATTTAACAATTTCGTAATATTTTAGTATTATAGTATTAATATTTTGGGGAAACGATGGAGGATCATGTTTATGGCAAGAAGCAGAAGCGTATGGATTCTGTTTGCCGGTCTTATTCTTTGTCTGGGGTTATGGGGAGCATGCCGTCAGGACGCGGAAGCTCACAATAAGAAGGAGTATCTGGATTCCCTAAGTGTGGGAATCTCACAGATCATCGATCCTACGACGGGAACTGCCAACGAACGGGCGGTTCAAGAACTGACAGAACTGTCAGAATCCAGAAACCCACAGACGGAGGAAGAATCCGATCTGGTAATGGTCGACGTGCAGGTGGCTATGAATGTAAGAGCGGAAGCGACCGAGGAATCCGACAAAGTAGGGGTATTGTATAAGGATTGCGGCGGCAGAATCTTAGAGCGTAAAGACGGCTGGACGAGACTTAAGAGCGGTGATCTGATCGGCTGGGCAAGTGATGANTATCTTCTNTTCGGGGAAGAGGCGGAGACNATGGCGGACGATGTAGGTAACCTGATNGTTACGATTGAGACGGANATACTGCGTGTGCGCACGGANCCGAGTACGGANGCGGAAGTGGTCGGACTGCTGACNGGAGATGATGAGCTGGAGATCATTGAGTTTATCGATGATGACTGGATCAGCGTCGATTANGANGGNGAAACGCGNTATGTCTCTTCGGAGTATGTGNATGTGGATTTCCATATTGATGAAGGNGANACGNTGGCAGCGATCAAGAAGCGGGAAGAGGAAGANCGNCAGGCGAANCTGACGGCTAATCGNGGNGCAGTCATAGTGGGCGGCGATGATCTCAGACTGNTGNCNGCATTGATCTATTGTGAGGCGGGCNGCGANACNTCTAACGGNAAGCTGGCTGTAGGTGCGGTCGTTATGAATCGTGTGNGNAGCGGTGCTTATCCGAATACAATATCGGGCGTTATATTTGCTTCTGGACAGTTTACACCGGCGCTCAACGGTAAGGTGGCGAGAGTATACACCAACGGCAATATACCTGAAAGCTGCTATGAGGCGGCACAGGCGGCCATTAACGGTGAGACGAATGTGGGCGGTGCAACGCACTTCAGAAGAGCAGGGAACCATGACGGCCTTTTGATTGACAATCAGGTGTTCTGGTAAAAGAGATGAAGCGATAACAGATTGCAGGGTATGCAGTCTGTGTAAAACAAAGATATAAGGGAAGGAGCCACTTTCGGGTGACTCCTTCTTTTATATCTTATAGGGAATGGTTCGTCCATGCACGGACTTGTGAAGTGAATCACTAAATTGAATGAAATTTATTTGAATATTATGTAAAATATAAAGAGAAGAATAAACGGGTATTAGTAAGCGTAAGNCGGATTTATTGTACTTGTCAGTCGGNANATTATATAGTAAAATACNNTNTAGTTGTTTATACTATGAACAGTTCAGCTTTCCGCTATACTATGAAGCAGAAGCCGTGCAGATATTCAGGAAAAGGAGTGAGGATTTATGGCTGCTATGACTAACTTAAGCATGACAGTGTTCTGGCTGGTTATTCTTGTAGTGCTGGTCGTTATAGAATTGCTTACGATGGGTCTCACAACTGTCTGGTTTGCGGGCGGAGCGCTTGTGGCGACGATTGCGGCGCTGTTTCATGCACCGTTTGCACTGCAGATTATACTCTTTCTGATCGTATCTGCGCTGTTNTTGTTTTTTACAAGACCCCTTGCGGTCAAGTATTTTAACAANGACAGAGTCAGAACCAATGCGGAGAGTCTGGTGGGACGTCAGGCGATCGTAATCAGCGAGATCGATAATCTTCAAGGGATCGGGCAGGTCAATGTAGGCGGTATGGAGTGGTCTGCCAGAACGAAGACAGACGATGTGAAACTGCCCGTCGGCACAGTGACGACCGTACTGGCAATCAACGGTGTCAAACTAATTGTAGAAGAGAGAAAAGAGGTTTAAGAATGGGTGGAGTTATTGCATTAGTGGTTGTTTTGATTTTAGTGGTTATGATTCTGATATCTTGTATCAAGATCGTTCCGCAGGCACATGCNTATGTCTTAGAGAGACTGGGTGCGTATCAGCAGACGTGGTCCGTGGGCCTGCATATTAAGGTGCCTTTTATTGATAAGGTTGCTAAGAGAGTCGTGCTCAAAGAGCAGGTTGTGGATTTCGCGCCGCAGCCGGTGATCACCAAGGATAACGTAACGATGAGAATCGATACCGTGGTGTTCTTCCAGATCACGGATCCGAAGCTTTTCGCATACGGTGTGGAGAATCCGATCATGGCGATCGAGAATCTGACCGCTACGACGCTGCGTAACATCATCGGTGAGATGGAACTCGACCAGACGCTTACATCCAGAGAAGTGATTAACACGAAGATGAGAGCGTCACTGGATATCGCNACAGACCCTTGGGGTATTAAGGTAAATCGTGTCGAGCTTAAGAATATCATNCCNCCGGCGGCTATTCAGGATGCCATGGAGAANCAGATGAAAGCAGAGCGTGAGCGTCGTGAGGCNATCNTGCGTGCNGAAGGTGANAAGAAGTCCACCGTCTTAGTTGCAGAAGGTAAGAAAGAGTCCGCGATTCTGGAGGCNGAGGCTGAGAAGCAGTCTGCGATNCTGCGTGCGGAAGCACAGAAAGAGAAGATGATCCGCGAGGCGGAAGGTGAAGCGGAAGCAATCCTTAAGGTACANCAGGCTACGGCAGACGGTATCAGAATGATCCGTGAGGCGGGTGCAGACGAGTCCGTGCTGAAGATCAAGAGTCTGGAAGCATTCGAGAAGGCGGCGGACGGACAGGCGACCAAGATCATCATTCCGTCCGAGATACAGGGCTTGGCGGGACTGGCAGCTTCTGTGAAGGAAGTTTTAAAATAACNGNAGTTATGGTGACTGCTCGGAAGATGTTGTCACACGGTTATTTGTTTAGGCTATTGTGGGGCGGTTCTGCGGAGCCGCCTTATTGTATCATGAGGTGACAGTTTNGGGACGGACGCGTCGGACAGTCAANGCAATCAGATATGGGAGGACATTATGAATTTAACAGGACGAAATTTTTTGAAGCTTCTGGATTTTACGCCGGAAGAGATTACATATATGCTGGATGTGGCGGCGGATTTAAAGGATAAGAAGAAGAAGGGCATCCCCGTGGATATTCATCGGGGTAAGAATGTGGCGTTGATTTTTGAGAAGACAAGTACCAGNACGCGCTGTTCTTTTGAGGTAGCGGCGCATGATCTGGGGCTGGGCACNACCTACCTTGATCCGTCGGGATCACAGATCGGTAAGAAGGAGAGCATCGCGGATACGGCGCGGGTTCTGGGGCGTATGTTTGAGGGGATCGAGTATCGNGGCTTCGGGCAGGATATTGTGGAGNAGCTGGCTAAGTATGCNGGTGTGCCGGTGTGGAACGGTTTGACGAATGAATTTCATCCCACACAGATGCTGGCCGATCTGTTGACGATCAGAGAGCATTTCGGACATTTGCAGGGGATNAAACTCACTTATATGGGGGACGCCCGCTACAATATGGGCAATTCTCTTATGGTGGCATGTGCCAAGATGGGTATGCATTTTACGGCATGCACCACGAAGGCATATTTTCCGGATGCGGAACTGGTACGCATCTGNGAGGAGATCGCGGCACAGACTGGCGGCAGTATCAAGTTGACTGAGGATGTGGCTGACGGTGCGGGCGGCGCGGATGTGGTCTACACGGATGTCTGGGTTTCCATGGGAGAGCCGGAAGAGGTGTGGAACAGCAGGCTGCATGACCTGATGCCCTATCAGGTGAACCGGCAGGTGATGGAGTATGCGGGCGAGGATGCAGTCTTCATGCACTGTCTGCCGGCATTCCATGATCTGAAAACCGGAGTCGGCAGGCANATCAATGAGAAGTATGGCATAAGTGAGATGGAAGTGACAGACGAGGTGTTTGAGTCNNAACAGTCTATCGTGTTTGACGAGGCGGAAAACCGTATGCATACGATTAAGGCCGTGATGGCGGTGACACTGGGTGAATACAAGTTTAGCGGATCTATCGCGACGAGGATTTTTTAAGAAGAGATGAAAACAGATAAGACGGATATTTTGGCNTTACTCAGNAACAGCAANGANTATGTGTCNGGGCAGCAGTTGTGTGACCGNTTNGGCGTGACGAGGACNGCNGTCTGGAAAGTGATCAATCAGCTAAAAGGAGAAGGCTATCAGATTGAGTCGGTCTCCGGCAAGGGCTATCGGCTGCTGGAAGAACCGGAAGACATTCTGTCCGAGAGTGAGATTGCCAGCAGACTGCACACGAAATGGGCAGGCAGGAAAGTGTATTATTATGATGTGACGGGTTCTACCAACAATGATGCCAAACGCTGCGGCGAGGAGGGAGATCCCCACGGAACCGTGGTGGTAGCGGATATCCAGAACGCTGGTAAGGGACGCCGCGGCAGAGGGTGGCAGACATTATCCGGCACCGCGCTTGCTTTTACCATATTACTCCGTCCGGAGTTTGCACCGGATAAAGCTTCCATGATCACGCTGGTGATGGCATTGAGCGTGGCGGAGGCGGTGGAAGAAGTGCTGGAAGGGGCGGAAAATGCCGTTACAACGATCAAGTGGCCCAATGATATCGTGTTAAATAAGAAGAAAATCTGCGGTATGCTGACGGAGATGACCATGACACCGGAGATGGATGAGATTCAGTACATCGTTGTGGGTGCGGGAATCAACACTAATAACGGCAGCGCGGAAGAGTTTCAGGAGGAGATACGGAGGACGGCCACATCCCTTAAGATTGAGACGGGACGGCAGGTAAGCAGGGCCGAACTGCTTGAAAAAGTGCTGCTCAGATTTGAAGAGAATTATGCCGTTTTCTTAGAAACCTTGGATATGTCGGGCTTGCGGGAAGCATACCAGAATCATCTGCAGGGAGTAGGCAGAGAAGTCCGGGTACTCGATCCGGCGGGAGAGTATACAGGCATATCCCACGGAATCAACGATCAGGGCGAACTGATCGTGGAGAAGGAAAACGGAGAGCGCGTGCAGGTCTATGCCGGCGAAGTATCGGTGCGCGGACTGTACGGGTATGTGTAGTGACTGCACGGGTGTGTAGATATAGAGCAGGCATTAGCGGCCTGAACAATAATCTACGCGCTTTCTGTAGGCAGCAGGAATAAGATGAGAGAACGGATATGAGTGAAGAAATGAATCAGAAAACAGTGTTATGCGGCGCCAATGCCTATGAGCAGAAATATTATTTTAATGAGCAGTTTGCGGCAATCCCCGAGTCGATTAAGGAGGAACTGCATGTGATCTGTGTCCTTTTTACCGAGGAGGTAGGTGGTATCTTTACCATCGCCTTTGACGAGGACGGCAGTGTCTTACTGGAGACCAATGCGGAGGAGGATGATCTGCTCTACGACGAGATCAGCAGCGGGCTGCTGGTGGGGGAGATCCGCAGGAACAGGCAGGAAATGCTGGAGTCGCTGCAGTTGTATTACAGAGTTTTTATTCTGCATGATCAGTCGGTGCTGGGAGAAGATTGAAAAATCTCTGATTTTTCAATCGCAAATTTGTGCCTTCGGCTACAAATTCGCAGGCTGTGAGAAGAATTTTAAAAATAAGGCGGATGGGATAATGAACAGCTTATTGCACGAACTGACGATAGGCAGTGTTACATTGAAGAACAACATCATACTGGCTCCCATGGCAGGCGTGACAGACCTGCCTTTTCGTTTGCTGTGCAGTGAACAGGGAGCAGGCATGTGCTGCATGGAGATGGTCAGCGCCAAAGCCATNTTATATAAGAATAAAAATACGGAAAGNCTGNTGGAAATTCATCCGCAGGAGGGAATCGTATCCTTGCAGCTGTTCGGGTCAGATCCGAAGATCATGAGCGAGATGGCGAAACAGATTGAGGACAGACCNTTTGACATTCTGGACATCAATATGGGATGTCCCGTGCCNAANGTGGTAAATAACGGGGAAGGATCGGCATTGATGAAAGATCCTAAGCTGGTGGGNGAGATTGTGTCTGCTNTGACCNGATCAGTCAATAANCCGGTAACGGTTAAGATTCGCAAAGGATTTGANGAGGCGCATGTCAATGCGGTGGAGATCGCGAAGATCGCGGAAGAGGCGGGCGCGGCNGCGATAGCGGTGCACGGCAGGACGAGAGAACAGTATTATGCCGGTGAAGCGGATTGGGAGATTTTAGCGAAGGTGAAGGAGAGTGTGTCTGTTCCGGTGATCGGTAACGGTGATGTGACGGATGGCGCCGATGCGGCAAGNATGCTTCGCGAGACGGGCTGCGACGGCGTTATGGTGGGGCGGGCCGCNCGCGGNAATCCNTGGCTGTTTCGNCAGATGGAGGCTTATCTGCGTGACGGGACCANAGTAGAGCCNCCNGACANGGAGGAAGTAAAAGAGATGATCCTGCGGCATGCACANCTACAGCTTGCATGCAAAGGGGAATATACGGGAATNCGCGAGATGCGCAAGCATGTGTCNTGGTATACTGCCGGTATGCCNCATTCCGCCAGACTGCGGCAGANNGTNAATATGGTGGAAANCTTCGAGGAGNTAAGACGGCTGGTGGNGGAGGAGTTTTAGGGGATTCAGCCATGNTATTCATAACTTGCCGTGGTGAAGGTTATGAAGAAGTTAATTGTGTTGACGGCAAGTTATTCATTGCGGGCGTTCCGCCCTATAGAAATTAAAGCATAATCTTTCCTTAGTGAGCGAGCTCCCACGGAAAGATTATACTCTAATTTCTGCATGGCTGAATGCTAAGGCGCATATATTAATGCATGGAGCGGGAAAAGATTGTGTATTATTATCCCATGCAGGAGCAGCGGGAACAACAGAATAACTTTTTTATGGCAATGAGGCGGCGGTTTCGGGAGGAGAAGCTGACACTGCGGTATTATGGGGAGGCGGATGAGTTCGATGTGGCGGGGTGTGCCGTATCTCCTTTTTATTATAAGAAAAGACCGTGGAAGCCGCAGGTGTTGGCAGAGACAATGGAGAATGTGCTGCGGCATGTGGAAGGCATGGCNGATACATGGATTCATCCGCAGATTGGNGTTNTTCTGACGGAGGACTATGCGGGACGTTTCCTTCCGCGNAGGGAGACCGTGCAGATGGTGGCGGCGCAGCTTNTTCGTCAGTATGCGGCAGNGATGATCGGAGNNTGNGGGGAAGTGGCGGTGCTCNTAGGTNCGCCNGCGGATACGGACGGGCAGATGCAGATGACAAGAGAACTTTTGCAACCCTATCTGCCGAAAATCAACAGACTCTTGATCTTCTACGAGGAGNTTGCGGAGACNGATATCTGGATGGAGCTGGGCAGTCATCTGGACGAGTATTACTATGAGTATGGGCTCGTGCCGCAACTGGAGCCCTATGTGACATCTTACGGCGGGAAAGCGGACGATCTATGGGAAGGANCTGCTCTCAGGTGCGGAAAACCGCGGTGNGGCGGCATGATCTTAGACTACAGCGGNCGGTTCCGATATCCTAAAATATTGCCGGANAGTAAAGCGGTTTATATTGATATGATGTCNGAAANGGAAAAGGAACGGCTGCTTAGACGAAAAACGCCTTGGATTTCGTANATTTCACCGTTAAAATACCTTGACACTATAGTGAAAAGTGGGTATGATAGTTAAGTTATAAAGAGATGGAATTACTGTTTATAATGTGTCTAAGGCGGACGCACAGATGGANGCTAATATCTACGAGACCGCGCTTTCGCTCCGCAAAAAGCGTAACAGGTGCTAAACTCGTGAGGAACCTCGTTAAGCACTGACGCTTTTTGAGGGGTCTCTTAAGATATTAGCCTCCATCTGTGCTGGGTACTGGCTAGGAGATTAGGTTTGGTCAGTAATACTTGGAAGAGTGTAAAAAGTGTGCGTTCTTCCACGAAGATTAAAGGGTGTAAATACAAATTGGATATGAAATAATATAAAGGAAGGAAAATTTACCATGCAGGAGAAGAAAAATATCTTAACGTATGAGGGATTGAGGAAATATGAGGACGAGCTGCACGATCTGAAGGTTGTAAAGCGTAAGGAAGTTGCGCAGAAGATCAAAGAGGCGAGAGAGCAGGGCGANNTGTCGGAGAANGCGGAGTATGATGCGGCGAAGGACGAACAGCGTGATATCGAGGCCAGAATCGANGAACTGGAGAAGATCCTTAAGAATGCGGAAGTNGTCGTTGAGGANGANGTGGACTTAGACAAGATCAACATCGGCTGTCAGGTAAAGATTCTGGANATGGAATATAATGAGGAGTTGGAGTATAAGATCGTAGGNTCCACAGAGGCTAACAGCTTAAAAGGCAAGATTTCCAACGAGTCNCCCGTGGGTAAGGCNCTGATCGGTGCCAAGGTCGGCGATACGGTAGATGTGGAGACGCAGGCGGGAGTCATTCAGTATAAAGTGCTGGAGATCCAGAGATCGAACTGATTAGGATATAAACAAGTGAGAAAGGTGTAGGTATNGACATGGCAGAGGCACAGAATCAGGGAAACGGNCAGCAGGTGCAGGATATCAANCAACTTCTGAAGGTGAGACGGGAGAANCTTGCCGCATTGCAGGANAGCGGCAAAGACCCTTTTCAGATNACAAAATATGATGTGACCCATCACAGTCAGGAGATCAAAGATAATTATGATGCGTTGGAGGGCAAAAATGTCACCATCGCAGGCCGTGTGATGTCCAAACGTATCATGGGCAAGGCTTCTTTCTGTAATGTGCAGGATTTGCAGGGCGATATCCAGTGCTATGTTGCCAGAGACAGCATCGGTGAGGAGTCCTACGCCGAATTCAAAAAATATGACGTGGGTGATATCGTAGGTATCGAAGGCGAAGTGTTTACCACGAAAACGGGCGAGATTTCGATCCATGCAGAAAAACTGACACTACTGTCAAAAAGTTTGCAGATCCTGCCGGAGAAGTATCATGGTCTGGTAAATACAGATATCCGTTATCGTCAGAGATATACAGATCTGATCATGAACGAGGACGTGAAGAAAACATTCGTTATGCGTTCTAAGATCATCAGCTCCATCAGACGTTACCTGGACGGACAAGGTTTCCTTGAGGTGGAGACGCCCATGCTTGTATCCAATGCCGGAGGCGCTGCGGCGAGACCTTTCGAGACACACTATAATGCGCTGGATGAAGACGTGAAGCTGCGCATTTCGCTGGAGCTGTATCTGAAAAGACTGATTGTAGGCGGCATGGAGAGAGTCTATGAGATCGGGCGTGTGTTCCGGAATGAAGGATTGGACGCAAGGCATAATCCGGAGTTTACGTTGATGGAGTTATATCAGGCATATACGGACTATTACGGCATGATGGATCTGACAGAGAATATGTTCCGTCATGTAGCGCAGGAAGTTTGTGGGACCACCACCGTTCCTTACGGTGATGAGATGATTGATCTCGGTAAGCCTTTTGAGCGTATGACTATGATAGAGGCCGTTAAGAAGTATGCCGGTGTGGATTTTGATACGGTGAAAGATACCGCTGAAGCGAAGAAGCTTGCCGATGAGAAAGAGATCCATTATGAGGAAAGACATAAGAAGGGTGATATTCTGAACCTGTTCTTTGAAGAGTTTGTGGAAGAACATCTGGTGCAGCCGACCTTTATCATGGATCACCCGATCGAGATCTCTCCGCTGACGAAGAAGAAACCGGATAAGCCGGATTATGTGGAGCGCTTCGAGTTATTTATTACTGGGCGTGAGATGTGCAACGCCTACTCGGAATTAAACGACCCGATCGATCAGAGGGAACGTTTCAAGGCGCAGGAAGAGGCGCTGGCAGCAGGTGATGAGGAAGCCAATACCACTGATGAAGATTTCATGAATGCGCTGGAGATCGGTATGCCGCCGACGGGTGGTATCGGGTACGGAATCGACAGACTGGTAATGCTGCTTACGAACTCTCCGGCGATCAGGGATGTTTTACTCTTCCCGACTATGAAGAGTCTCGATAAGAAGTCGTCCGACGGCGCAAAGAGCGCGAAAAAGAACGCGGGTCAAAGTGCGAAACAGAGCAGTATTTCCAGAGAAGACGCGCTGGAACTGCTGAAGAAATATAACAAAGAGCCTTTCCATATCCAGCATGCACTGACAGTGGAAGGCGTGATGCGGTGGTATGCGAAGGAATTGGGCTATGTGCAGGAAGAAGAGTTCTGGGGCATTACCGGACTCCTTCACGATATCGATTTCGAGCTGTACCCCGAGGAACACTGCAAAAAAGCACCGGAGCTTCTGCGCGAGGCAGGGGTGAGCGAGGACATGATCTACGCGGTCTGCTCTCACGGTTACGGAATCTGCAGCGAGGAAGAACCGAAACTGGAGATGGAAAAAGTGCTCTTCGCGGCAGACGAGCTTACCGGTCTGATCTGGTCCTGTGCGCTGATGCGTCCGTCTAAGAGTACGATGGACATGGAAGTTAAGAGTCTGAAAAAGAAGTTCAAGGACAAGAAGTTTGCGGCAGGATGTTCCAGAGAAGTTATCTCTCAGGGAGCTGAAATGCTGGGCTGGGAGCTGGATGATCTGTTCGATAAGACGATTCTCGCCATGAGAAGCTGCGAGGCGGCTGTGGCGGAGGCGATGGAGAAGAATTCCTAGAAAGAGGTCGTCGTAGTTTGGTATATATTTTTTGAACGTGAGAGAGCTGAATGGCGTGGAGTGCTGTTTGGCTCTTTTTGTTTGGTATAGTCCTGTACTTCGTTGATTAACAACATTAAAAATCAATTGTACAGACATCATTAGAAGGGGTATAATAATAGAAAGCATTACAAATAATGCAGATGAAAAATTTCAAGAAGCAGGATTCATATTACTGATGCCATAGAAAAGATTGCTGTAAAGTACTCCCGTTCCAAAGAGCGGGCTGTACTTACAGGCTTTTTTGTGAGGTATGGCTTTAAATGACAGATTCAGGAATGCAAGTCTGATATATGGATTTGCACTCTTATTGATAAAGAGTGATCAATAAGAACGAACGTGAGGTGAGAGTATGTTAAACAATTTATCCATTAAAAATTTTAAGGGCTGGAAAGATACAGGAAATATTGAATTAGCGCCTATAACAGTTTTTTTTGGAAGCAATAGTTCAGGAAAATCCAGTATTGGTCAGTTCTTAGTGATGCTCAAACAGACAATTCAGCAACCTGATCGGAAAACAGTATTGATGCTGTCTGGAGATAAAGCATCTGTCAATCTAGGAACACCTGCTGATATTTTTCATAATCATGATATGAATGAAAAGATTCAGTTTGAGTATGATTGGTCGTTAGATAAAAAAACAGATTTTGGAATTGGGAAGAGCAGACGACGTTATAACAATCTCAAATTTCAATCTGATATTCAAGTAAATGATCCGGAGGTACAATATTTAGAAGTGGACCAGTTTGCATATGAGCTATTTGAGGATGATATGCAACGTCTTACGGTAGGTATGAAAAAGTTAGATGAAGGAAATGGAAGTAGGAACTATGAGTTATTTACCCAAATAGAAGAATTGAAAAGGACAAAGGGAAGAGCGTGGAAATTGACTGAACCAATGAAGTATTATGGTTTTCCGGATGCAGCGCTGGCTTATTATCAAGATTCAGATTTTTTACAGGATTTGAATCTTCATCAGGAAAATCTGTTTTCTAAGTTTTATTATTTGGGACCACTTAGAAGCAAATCGAGCCGAATCTATAGTTGGGCAGGAACTAATCCGGATAGTGTTGGAGATGATGGTATATACACAATTCAGGCAATTCTTTCCGCAAAGCATGAAGATCGTAAACTTGCTTTTCCGCGTACTAATTACAAACCTTTTGAGGCTGTGATCGGAGCAGCATTGCAAAGGATGGAATTAATTGAGGATTATAAAATTAATCGTATTGAAAATCGTCAGGATTATGAAGTTAAAGTAAAGATTAAAGGTTCCGCTGAATATGTAAGCCTTCCTGATGTGGGATTCGGAGTGTCTCAGGTACTTCCGGTAATTGTGCAATTGTTTTATGCGCCAAGAGGTTCTGTTATTTTCATCGAGCAACCGGAAATCCATCTACACCCCAGAGCGCAGACTCTGCTGGCAGATGTTATTATTGATGCTATCAATATGCGGGAAAAATCTTTAGATCGGAAAATACAGGTTATTATTGAAACACATTCGGAATATCTGCTTAGAAGACTTCAAATGCGCATTTCCGATCAAACTGTTAAAACCGAGGATGTGAGAGCATATTTTGCACATAACCAAACAAACGGCTCTGTGTTAGAAGAATTGAAAGTAGATACTTATGGTAATATTTTGAACTGGCCGGAAGGATTTTTTGGAGATATGGAAAAGGATATGTATGATCAGGCAATGAACGCAGTGAATCGTAGGATAAAAGAGAGGGATGCAAAATACAATGAGTAAAATCATTTTAGATACTAATGTACCAGCGAAAGCGTCCATTCCACCAAATTCTTGTCCGGAAGAAGAATTGGAAATGCAAAGAGCTTGTATGGAATATATAAGGACGTTGACAACAGGACGGGATAAAAAACTGGTTCTGGATTTGGGACATGAAATATGGAAAGAATATCAAAATAATGTTTGTAAGGATAGTGGTATGGGAAAACAGTTTTTCAAATGGCTATACAGCTATTATGCAACCATTCTTCCACAGGATCATATAAAATTAGATAAAGATGAAAACGGGCAGTATATAGATTATCCATATGATGATGATACGAAAGAGTTTGACGAGAGCGATAAAAAATTTGTAGCTATTTCAAATGCGCATAATGAGAAACCACCGATTATAGAAGCAGCAGATGGGAAATGGCTTGGATATGAGAAAGCCTTTGCTAAATATGGAATACATATAGAATTTCTTAATAGAGAGTATGCTCAAAAAATGTATGAGCAAAAGATTTTAAGTAAAGGGTCCAAGTAAATGTTTTATAAATTTCCATCAACACCGTATATTTTTTTAGATAAGTCTATACAGAAAAAGGAAAAGAATTGCCTGACAGATTCGGAAGTTAAAGCTTTTTTGAATAATAAAGTTACAGTGGAAGAAAAAATTGATGGTGCGAATTTGGGGATTTCTTTTGATCACAATGGAAATTTATTTTTGCAGAATCGTGGTGAATTTCTGTGTGAGCCATATTCAGGGCAGTGGAAACCATTAAAGCAGTGGATTAATTTACATGTGGATGAGTTGTTTGATATTTTGGATGATAAGTATATTTTATACGGTGAATGGTGTTATGCGTGTCATTCTGTAAAGTATGACAGACTTCCGGATTGGTTTCTGGCATTTGATTTGTATGACAAACAAAATCAGAGATTTTTATCTGTTCATAAAAGGGATATGAGAATTAAAACGACAACACTAAACATTGTGCCGAGTTTAGGATATGGACTTTGGGCAAAAGAGGAGTTGCCTAATCTTTTTTCGATATCTAAAGTGGGAAATTCTAATAGTGAAGGGATATACCTGCGACTTGACAATAGTGATTGGTTGCTGAAAAGAGCAAAAATGGTTCGACCGGAGTTTAGACAGCAGATAGAAGAGCATTGGAGTAGAAAACCTTTGGAAAAAAATTGGTTGATTATGGAATCTGAGTTAATGATAAAGATGTGAAAAAATACATGTGATAAAGGAGGAAATTAAATTATGCAGTACAGAATTATCGGAGACACGATGCCGGCAGTGGAGGTGCTCTTTGACGCACCGGGAGAGTCCATGTACACACAGTCGGGCGGAATGGCATGGATGACGGATGGAATTGCCATGGATTCCAATATGAGGGGCGGTCTGGGCAAAAGTATCGGGAGAATGTTCTCCGGAGAGTCACTTTTCATGGCAACCTATAAGGCGGAGCGTGCCGGCAGCATGGTAGCGTTTGCGTCCACGGTTGCGGGCGAAGTGCTACCCATCGATGTGGGAGCAAGCGGCGGTATGATCTGCCAGAAGGGTGCTTTTCTGTGTGCGCAGGAGACAGTGAACCTGAACGTGACATTTACCAAGAAGTTTTCTGCCGGATTGTTCGGCGGAGAAGGATTCATCCTGCAGGACATCAGCGGAAGCGGCATGGTCTTCCTTGAAATCGACGGCAATAAAGTGGAGAAGAATCTGGCACCCGGAGAAGTGCTTAAAGTAGATACGGGAAATGTTGTGGCATTCGAAAGATCTGTGAAATACGACATCGAGACGGTAAAAGGACTTAAGAACATCTTCATGGGCGGTGAAGGTCTGTTCCTGACCAAGCTGACAGGACCGGGCAAGGTTATTCTGCAGACACAGAACTTTAATGAGTTTGCGGGACGGATCATTGGGATGGTGCCGTCGAGATAGATGAGAATGGGGTATTTGGATAGTGCCAACCGGGTATGTCATGCGAATCTGCGGATTAGGTCTAAGAGGGTCGGAGCAAGTGCTTCGGCCTTTTTCTATGGAAAAACTTGTGGTATCGCCAATATGACGGCCATTGACATTAATTACGTAATGTGTTAATTTATATGAAACATAATTCAATGAAATATATTTCATATAAATTTGTTTGCAATAAACTTAGGACGGTTTTGAGAGGAGAAAGGTGAGCGTGCATAAGTTTATAGGAAGAAAAGCGGAACTGCAAACGTTGGAAAATATGTATCATTCATCGGGATTTCAGATGGTCGTCATATACGGGAGAAGAAGAATCGGAAAGTCAACTTTGATCAAGGAATTCATCAAAGATAAACGGGCCGTTTATTATACTGCGACAAAAACCGGAATCAGCAAAAATATAGAATTATGGGGTAAACAGGCTCTTGAGACGTTGGCACCGGAGATGAACCAACTTACATTTAAAAACGCTGATGATCTTTTGACATTTCTGGGAAAAAACAGCGAATCAGAAAGGTGTATTGTTGTAATTGATGAACTTCCATATCTGGCGGAAGCGGATAAAAGCATTTTGTCAGTTTTGCAAAAGATGATTGATAATCAGTGGATAAACGGACAGATGTTTCTGATTCTGTGCGGTTCCTCAATCAGTTTTATGGAAAATGAAGTTTTGAGTGAAAAAAGTCCGGTATTCGGGAGAAGAACGGCACAAATCAGGCTGGAACCCTTTCGGTACCCGGAAGCAGCAGAATTCGTACCTTCGTATTCTTATGAAGAAAAAGCGATTTGCTTCGGTATTACCGGCGGCACGGCAAAGTATCTTTCTATGCTGGACGATTCCAAGTCTTTGGATGAGAATATTATTCATCTTTTTTTTACAAAAGCAGGATATTTATATGAGGAAACAAGTAATTTGCTGACGCAGGAATTCAGAAACGTCAGTACTTACAATGATATTATTACTGAAATTGCGTCGGGATCAAATAAAGTAAATGAAATTTCCGATAAAACACACCTGGAGCAGACCGTGGTGTCTCATGCGCTTCAGAACCTGATTGCAACAGGGATTGTGGTGAGGGAAAAGGCAATAACTGACGAATCAAATAAGAAAAAAGTCCAGTATAATTTGAAAGATAACATGTTCAGATTCTGGTATAAATTTGTTCCCGATGGAATGGGGGCAATCGAGCTCGATCGCGGAGAACTCTATTATTATAATGTGGTAAAGCCCAGATTGCCGGAATTTATGGGGAGCGTTTTTGAGGATATGTGCAAATATTTTACTTTGTTTTCGGGTCTTTCCGGCGGATTTAATTGTTTTGTTACAACGGTTGGTAAATGGTGGGGGACAGATCCCGTCAAGCGGGAGATAACGGATATTGATGTGGTGGGATTAGACAAGATGTCAAGAAAAGCGGTTTTGGGGGAATGCAAATTCAGAAATGAGCCGATTGATAAGAAAATCTATGAGGAGTTGTTAGAGAAAAATGGGCTGATTGCAAAAGAGTACATGGTGGTACAGTATCTCCTCTTTGCCAAAGGCGGTTTTACGGATTGGGTAACAGAGCATGCAGAGGATGATTTGGTGAAGCTAGTCGGATTGGAGGAATTGTATGAAGGAGGCGAGAAAAACTATTGAAAAAATATAACTACTTTAAAGTATACTACTCATGAGTAGTAAAAATGGTATTTGTGAGAAAATTAGGGGTTGATGCTTCGATCTTCTTTTTAGTAAATCATAAATTAGTAAATCATAATTGACTAAAACACATCCGGTTGGTATATTATAAATAATATTGATTGGAGGTTGCAGAATGTTTATTGGCAGAGATGGAGAATTGGCTTCGCTGAATAGATTATATTCATCGAACAAGTTTGAGTTTGCAGTCATTTACGGACGTCGGCGCGTGGGAAAAACTGCGCTCATCACCCAATTTATTAAAGATAAAAAGGCAATCTATTTTATGGGGGTGGAGAGCAATGCCAAGCAGAATCTGGAAAACTTTAGTAAGAATATCCTGGAGTTCGGAACAGGTATTCCGGTAGAGACGACTTTTGTTTCTTTTCAATCTGCATTGGAATATGTGTTTAAGTTGGCGGAAAATGAGCGTCTGATTCTGGCAATCGACGAGTATCCTTATGTGGCTCGTTCTTCTGAGAGTCTGGCTTCTACGTTACAGCTTTTAATTGATAAATACAAAGACAGTTCCAAACTGATGCTGATTCTTTGCGGTTCTTCTATGTCTTATATGGAAGATCATGTATTGAGCTACAAGGCGCCGCTTTATGGCAGGCGTACCGCGCAGATGAAGATACTGCCGTTTGATTTTGCAGATACTTGCCGATGTTTCAAGAATTTTTCCGATGAGGACAAAGCATTGATTTACGGAATCGTGGGCGGGACACCGCAGTATCTGTTGCAGATGGATGATAGATTGAGTGTTGAGGATAACATTAAGAATACGTTTTTTAATCCGACATCGTCACTTTTTGAGGAGCCGGAGAACCTATTGAAACAAGAGGTGCGTGAACCGGCGCTTTATAACGCTATTATTACTGCCATTGCAACCGGTGCATCCCGCATGGCAGAGATTTCTACTAAAGTGGGTGAGAGTACCAGTGTCTGCGCCGCTTATTTGAAAAATTTGATAGCGCTTGGGCTAGTTCAAAAGGAAACGCCTTACGGTGAAAAAGAATCCCGAAAATCAATCTACACCATTGATGATAATATGTTTCGGTTCTGGTATAGATTTGTCCCGGAGAATCATTCGATTATTGGTCGTGGAGCTGCTGATCTGGCCTATAGAAGAATAGAGCCACATCTGTCGGATTATATGGGGAAGGTGTTTGAGGAGATATGTAAGCAGTACCTCTGGAGCTTATTGCTGGCCGGTAAATCTCCTGTGGAATTTAGAGAACTTGGCCGTTGGTGGGGGACTAATCCGGCTACCCGAAAGCAGACGGAAATTGACATTATGGGCGAACAGGATAAGAATACGGTACTCTTTGGCGAATGTAAATGGACCAATGAAAAGGTTGATGCGGGTGTATTGGAAACGCTGGTAAGGCGGAGCCAAATGTTCCACTATGACACAATGTGGTTGTATTTGTTTGCAAAAAATGGATTTACCAAAGGGTGCGTGGATGCTGCGGATAAGATGGGGAATGTTAAGCTTGTGGTATATAGAGATATTTTGGAGGAAAACTGAGTGTTTATGGAGAAAAAAATATTGTTGCAGGAACGTTTTGAGTTTAGGAATATCAGACCGGAAGAAACAGAACAGGTCGTTGAGATAGAGCAGGTGTGCTTTCCACCGAATGAAGCGTGTTCACCCAAAGCGATGCGGGAACGCGTGGCGGCAGCCCCGGAACTTTTTTGGGTAGCGGTTGATAAATCTACCGGAAAGATCGCAGGATTTTTGAACGGGCTTTCCACAAATGAGTATTCGTTCCGGGACGAGTTTTTTACGGATGCGAGTCTTTATGATCCCGAAGGCAGGAATATCATGCTGCTGGGATTGGATGTGCTTCCGGAATATCGCAGACAGGGGCTTGCCGGAGAGATTATGTTCCAGTATTTGAGACGCGAGCGGGAAAAGGGAAGGAGTATCGTGTTTCTTACATGTTCGCAGAGCAAGGTGAAGATGTATAAGAAGCTTGGATTTACTGACAGAGGGATTGCTGATTCGACTTGGGGCGGAGAGCAGTGGCATGAGATGACGTGTGTGATTGGGTGAGGATGAATGTTGATTTATATGAAATAAAATTCTAGGATGAAATAGTTATAAGATAAAAGGATCATGCAGAGATGTATGGTTCTTTTTTGATAACGGCAGTGGTTATGAGTGAGGGTTTTTCAATAAGTGTAGTGTCTCGGTTTTCGAAGAATTATTGTACACAGTGTTTACTTTTTTATATAAAATGATAAAATATAAACATAGGGAGGCGGTGAGATGTTCAGTAAAAATTTAAAATATTACAGATTAAAAAATGGTATGTCAATGAAAGAGCTGGCCTCTTTAGTCGGAGTGTCGTCTATGACCATCAGCTATTATGAAAGCGGTGAGCGGAAGCCGGGTATGGATACGATCAAAGCGCTTGCCGGTGTACTGGGAGTAAAAGTTACTGATTTCTTAAGTAATAGAAATGAGAATCTGGTGTTTGCTCATGGGGAATTCAGGAAGGGCAGTAAGCTTTCTGTGAAGCAGCAGGACTATATAAAGGAATCTGTTGAGGAATATTTAGGCAGGTTTTATTCGGTTATAGATGTGCTGGGAGGAGATGTGCTGCCGGAAGCGCCGGAATGCCATGGGCTTGCACTTACTGATAATGTTGAAGAGAATGCACTTGCAATGCGTAGATATCTGCATATTGCAGAATTCGGTCCGGTGGGAAATCTGGTCGAACTTTTGGAAAATAAAGGAATTTTGGTTTATATAACCGAGGTAGAGAACGATGCATTTTCGGGAATGAACGGATCGGTCAACGGCAGACCTTATATTATAATTAACGGTCGGATGAGTGCAGAGAGAATCAGATCTACGATTGCCCATGAGATGGCGCACTTCATATTCAAGTGGCCGGATAATATGGAAGAAAAACAGATAGAAGATACGGCGACTGCTGTCAGCGGTGCCTTTCTGCTTCCGTTTGCTGATGCCAGAAGGGAATTGGGCATCAGAAGAACGGCAGTAACGAAAGATATGACGCTTACCTGCAAAGAATATGGGATATCCATGTATCTTCTGGTTAAGCGGGCCAATCTGTGTGGGATCATAAATGATAATGTGGCAAGAAATTTCTATATTCAAGCCGGTCAGGCCGGGTGGAAAAAGCATGAGCCGTCAAGGATTCGTCAGGAAGAACCCATGCTCTTTATGCAATTAGTATTTCGTGCAGTCAGTGAGAATGAAATATCTGTGCAGAAAGGTGCGGAGTTGTTAAAACAGCCCTATGCGTATGTGGAGGGGCAGTGTTGTGTGTGGGAGGGAGGCGCAGAGAGAATGAGCAGAGAAAAATCAATGAAATAGTAGTGCATTGATGTTTTTTTGTATATAATTTTTGCAGTGTTAATTCGATTTGTCCGGTATGATTTCTACAATATCGTTCGGAGTGCAATCCAAAATCTGACAAAGTCTGTGAATCGTTTCCATGGTAACATTTTTGTCATGTCTTAAATTACTCATTAAATGGCTGGAGATGCCGTAATGATTTACCAAACTATATGTTGTAATGCCACGGTCATGCATTGTTTTCCAGAGTGGGGAGTAAGAGTACATTTTATTTATCGCTTTCCTTTTTTATTTTATTATTATAAGAAATCCCTATGTTGAACATATTGTATAAAGTGAACGCGTTGTGTATGATGAATATATGAAGCAACAGTGTAGGGAGAGATAAGCATGGATAAAAGGGTGTTGGAAATCATTACTGAGAATTTAATGAATGAAAGATTAGATAGTATAGTGCAGAACAACGAGGAATATAGACAGGCGGAACAGGAACCGATAAAGCGATATGTGTTTTGGAAGGGATGCTTAGTCAAGAACAGCAAAAGGCTCTTGATGACTATTTGTCCGCAGAGAATCATCGTTCAACTGTTTACACTGAAATAAGTTATAAGCAAGGGATGAAAGATATATTGACTTTGCTGGTGGCGTTGATTGGTGAGTAGATAATTATCATAAACAAACTTGATTTCCAATATAAAGTACTTTTAAAGTTGAATTAAAACTATATATATAGTAAAATATTTCTAGCAAAAAAATAATTTTTTAAATTTGGATGATGACAATATGATAAAAAGAAAAAAAGCTGAAAAGACACTCGAGGAAATCGGCAAAAGATGGTATGATTTCGATTATAAGATAGAGAGGACTATTTATTGTTATTTATGCTGTTATCATATAAGGGAAAGGGGAGCTGCAAGAAATTTGAGACAGCTGGATGAACAGTTAAAATTTGAGACATATCGACAATGGAAACAATATATTGGTAGCAAATATATAAATTATAGTAGGGATAAATTAAATGAATTTAGTAGATACCTTAATCAAATGATTAGAAATAAAAGACCATTCGATAAGGCTTTAAATATATTGAGCACGGCAGTAATAACTTTGATATGTACAGAATTATTTAATGTATTTTTAAGTACATATGAAGAATTGAACGAGAAGTTTGTTTGGCTCATACTATGTATGCTATTAGTTTTTTTGCAGCCTGTTATATTGTCAAACTTATCAATCCTATATTTGATAATCATTTTGAAAGAAATTTTCTGGCAGATTATAAAGAAATAATAGATGATATCATAAGTGAAAAGGGTGAAGAAAAAGATCATATTATAGAAAAATAATTAGATATGCTTTTGCCTCAGAAACTATAAATGTGATTTTAATCCGGAAGGTCCACGAATAAATCAGAGATGTGTACACCTAAAGCCTGCGCAATCAAAGCGCACCTATCAAGGGTGATACTGTGTTCACCGCGCTCTATTCTTCCGTAGTAAGCCCTGCTTATATTGCACAAAGCAGCAAAATCATCTTGGCTATAGCCTTTGCTTTCTCGGAATTTTCTCAAATTATTTCCAAAGTAAAAGTTAATATCGTTGTATGTGTGTTTCATCTTTTCCTTTTATTCCGCAGTGCTTTTCAAACTGAAAAAATTGTTCTACGGAGAAATTATATAATACTTTCTTCTGCTTAATACAAGATGATTATACCACATAAATAAAGTAACGTCATATATGACGTCGAAAAAAATCGGGGCAAGTGGTATGATATAACCAGATGACGGTTGTACCGTGTATCAAAAATATTTTTATCAGGAGGATAAAGTATGAGCAAAGAATTAAAGTTTAAAGTGGAATCTTTCAGAAAGATTCCGAATCCGTATCTCTCAAAGGAGGACGGAGAAAAGAAGGCAATGATGTACATTGCGATCTGTGATGTGAAAAATCTGCCGGAAGATATTCCGATGGATACAAATCCGAGAAAACAAAAACTGACAATGGGTGTGCCCAAAAAGATTAGAGCGTCTTTGCTGGACGAAACATATTTGGATTTTTATCTCTTGAACCGAGGGTTGTGCATCTCGGCGGCAGATGTCACGTTTAATAATTATTCAAATGAAATGACCGTGCTTTTTGAAGATTTTGAGTATCATGGCGATGTGGATGGAGGACATACCTATCAGGTAATAAAGGCTAACAGAGATAAGCTGGAATTTGATAAACAATTTGTCAAATTGGAGATATTGACGGGTATTGAGGATATATTTCAACGTTTGGCGGCGGCAAGAAACACGTCTACTCAAGTGCAGGACAAGTCAATTGCTGAACTCGAAAACAGGTTTGAAATTATAAAGAAAGCGACGGAGGGAGAACGGTATTATTCAGATATATATTTTGAGGAAAATGACGAAGGTAGCATTGATGTAACGGATATACTGGCAATTCTGAATATGTTTAATCTGGATGCATATCCGGATAAGGAAAAATTTCCGACGGCTTCGTACAGTAGTAAGAAGAAGTGTATTAATACGTATATTGAATGTCATAAACAATATGGTGACACTGCAGAGAATCCCTATGTAAAGATGGTTCCCATTATGAAGGATATTTTTAAACTGTATGACTATATTGAGGTGAATATGGCGAGATATTATAAGGAAAAGTATTCATCTGGCAAATATGGTTCGATTAAAGGTGTATCTCCGGCGAAAAGAGGAGAGACCTTTAAATCTAAATTTCTTTCTAACAATATGGAATATGTAACACCGACGGGATTTATTTATCCCATACTTGGGTCGTTCAGAGCCTTGTTAAAGGAAGAACAGGGCGTATACAAATGGACGAAGAATCCGTTTGTCGTAATGGACGAGCTTGGCGGGGATCTTGTGGCCACAACGGTAGAAAGAAGCAGAACATTAGGTAATAATCCGCAATCAGTCGGAAAAGATGCAGGAAACTGGAAAACTTTATATATGACGGTGAGGCTTAGTATGTTGGAGTAGAGAAATGAGTAGGATTATTCATAATTGACCATGTTGACACAGTAATGTAAAATAGCCTTGAGGTCGCATATTGCGACCTCAAATCTTAAGAAGTATAATATTCACAAAAGGCGAATACAATGCAAAACATCCAAACCCTAACCTACTATAACCAAAACGCCACAAGGTTCTACACCACAACCGTATCCGTAGAATTTACCGCCACCCAACAACGCTTTTTGTCACATTTACCCCACCCTGCCGTTATCTTAGACTTCGGCTGCGGTTCCGGTCGTGATGCCAAGGCTTTTTTAGATCAAGGCTACCAGGTAGATGCAATAGATGGCTCGGAAGAGTTATGTAAACTAGCAACCGACTATACTGGCATCCAAGTCTGCCACATGCTCTTCCAAGAGTTATCCGCAATAGACAAATACGACGGCATCTGGGCATGCTCCTCTATCCTGCATTTACCCAAAGACGAGCTCATCAACGTCATGCGCAAGATGACCGCCGCATTAAAGCCAAACAGCATCATCTATACGTCTTTCAAATACGGAACTTTTTCGGGCGAAAGAAACGGGCGTTATTTTACCGACATGACTGAAACGACCTTCGCAGATTTCATTAGCGATATAGAAGCATTACAAGTGGAAGAACAATGGATATCATCTGATGTACGACCGGGAAGAGGTGAGGAACGATGGCTCAATCTGATTTTGCGGAAGAAATAAATAACAGTGGATTGCGGGAAACCGAAGAGCTACACATTGAACCTACCGATGTCATGACCGGAGACAGAAACAGAAGCCGTTTCTTGTATTATCAGTTGAAAATAAGCATGAAAAAGGCAAAGCGCATCGATATCATTGTTTCTTTTTTGATGGAATCGGGCGTGAAGATGATCTTAAGAGACTTGCAGGAAGCGCTGGACCGTGGTGTTCAGGTGCGTATTCTCACAGGCAATTATCTGGGGATCACGCAGCCCTCGGCGCTGTGCCTGATTAAGAAAGAACTGGGCAATCGGGTCGATCTGAGATTTTATAATGACAGGAAACGTTCGTTTCACCCTAAGGCATACATTTTTCATTATGAGAACAGCGGGGAAATCTACATAGGTTCTTCCAATATTTCTAAGAGTGCGCTGACTTCCGGAATCGAGTGGAATTACCGGTTTAGCAGTCTGGCTGACAGCGAAAATTTTAGGCTGTTCTATGAGACTTTCTCCGATCTGTTTGAGCACCATTCGATTGTGATCGATGATGCGGAACTGGCCGCATATTCCCGTAACTGGCATAAACCGGCTGTTTCCAAGGATTTGGCGAGATATGATGATTTGGAGGATGAAAACGACAGAAGTGTCATATCTGGAAAACATGAGGGAATAGACAGCTTTATCGCAGAGGAGAGTATCGGATTTGGCAATGACGATGTAAAACCGACACCGCTTTTTCAGCCCAGAGGCGCGCAGATCGAAGCGTTGTATGCTTTGGAGAACAGCCGCGCAGAGGGTGCGGTAAAAGGCCTGGTGCAGGCTGCTACAGGAGTTGGGAAGACCTATCTGGCGGCTTTTGACTCCGCGCCCTATGAAAAGGTATTGTTCGTGGCGCACCGAGAGGAGATATTGCAGCAGGCGGCAAGGTCTTTTCGTAATGTCCGTCAGTCCGACGACTACGGCTTCTTTAACGGTAAAAAGAAAGATATCAATACATCTGTTATTTTTGCTTCCGTGGACACGCTGGGAAGGAAAGAATACCTGACGGAAGAGTATTTTCGCCCAGACTATTTCGACTATCTTGTAATCGATGAATTCCATCATGCGGTTAATGACCGGTATCAGCGAATCGTAAATTATTTCAAGCCGCAGTTTTTGCTAGGGCTTACTGCTACGCCGGAGAGAATGGACGGCAGGAACATCTACGAGATTTGCGATTATAACGTGCCCTATGAGATTTCTCTGAAAGAAGCCATCAACAAGGGCATATTGGTTCCTTTCCATTATTATGGGATCTACGATGAGACGGATTATTCTTCCCTGCATCTGGTAAAAGGCCGTTATGATGAAAAGGAATTGAACGAGACATATATCGGAAATGTCAGAAGATATGATCTGATTTACAAATATTATCGAAAGTATCCCTCCAAAAGAGCGCTGGGCTTTTGCTGTTCCAGACAGCACGCGGAGGAGATGGCGAAAGAATTCTGTAAAAGAGGCGTTGAAGCCGTAGCGGTGTACAGCAATGCGGACGGAGAGTTTTCCGAAGACAGAGAGAAAGCGGTCGAGAAACTGAAGAAACAGGAAATTAAGGTGATTTTTTCGGTGGACATGTTTAATGAAGGGGTAGATATTGCGTCTCTCGACATGGTCATGTTCCTGCGTCCGACGGAGTCTCCCGTTGTGTTTTTACAGCAGTTGGGACGCGGACTGCGCACCAGCCGGGGAAAAGAATATCTGAATGTACTTGATTTCATCGGCAATTACGAGAAAGCCGGGCGGACGCCTTTTCTGCTAAGCGGAGGCAAAAGCTTCGTAGAGCGGTCAGCAGGCGATTATTACAGGTTCGAATATCCCGATGATTGTATCGTGGATTTTGACATGCGGCTCGTTGATCTTTTTAAAGAACTGGATAAAAAGTCTTTATCCGTCAGGGATCGGATCAGACAGGAATTCTACAGAATCAAGGAATTGCTGGATGATAAGGTTCCGACGCGCAAGGAACTTTTTACTTATATGGAAGACGACATATATCAGTATTGCATGAAAAATGCGAAAGAAAATCCGTTCCGGCGGTACATGGATTTCTTATATGAACTGCATGAATTGTCCGCTGATGAAGAAATTGTTTACGACAGCATTGGCCGAGAGTTCCTGTCGCTGATCGAGACAACAGACATGCAGAAGGTCTATAAGATGCCGATTTTATACAGCTTTTATAATCACGGAGATGTGCGTCTGGCAGTCACAGATGATGAAGTGCTGGAAAGTTGGAAGGAGTTTTTCAACACTGGAACAAATTGGAAAGATTTAGTGACAGATGTGTCATATTCGGAATATAAGAAAATAACTGACAGACAGCATTTAAGTAAAGCGAAAAGTATGCCGATTAAATTCCTGAAAGCTTCCGGCAAAGGCTTTTTTATTGACAGGGACGGTTATGCGCTGGCGATCAGGGAAGAGCTGACGGGAATTGCGGAGAATGAAGCCTTTAAGCAGCAGATGAAGGACATACTCGAATATAGAACCATGGAATATTATCGGCGAAGATATACGGACAAGGTTTAATTGAAGTTTTGATATGTGTAGAAAAATCTATTACAATAGCAGAAATTTATATTTCGATCCGAAACCGTTTATAAAAGAAAAGATAGTGAAAGTTTATATTCAGGACGAAGATTTTAAACCCTACTATGTAGATATTGATGAGATACTGCAAAAAACCTGAATATTATTAGAGCTTTCAGGTGATAGTACAGATATTGAGCAAGGCCACCTAATGTCAAAATGCATAATGCTATTAAGAGACGATTTTATCGGAAATTATACGGAAATGAATCGGAAATGTATCGGAAATAATGAGAAATTATGCGAAATCAATTGGAAATCAACAAAGAAACAGGGAGTACAAAACCAATGGACAACCTCACATCACAGAAATTTTCAGAAAATATGCTGCAATATTTAAATGACAGCCCCACCGCCTATCACGCCGTAGAGAACGCAGCGGAAATGCTCAGAAAGCATGATTTTCAGGAACTGAAAGAAACGGAAAAATGGTCTCTGCATGCGGGCGGCAAGTATTTTGTCATGAACAATCATTCATGTATCATTGCTTTCACAGTGGGAGACGGAGATTTGGCGCAGGAGGGATTTCGGATCATAGGTGCCCACACCGATTCGCCTGCCCTGAAAATTAAGCCGGGAGNCTGTATGGTNACNNCGGATGGATATGTGAANNTGAATGTGGAAGTTTATGGCGGNGCCATNTTAAGTACATGGTTTGANCGTCCTCTTGCCATGGCNGGNCGGGTGATCGTGAAACAGGACGGCGGANTNACGGAGCGTCTCGTTAAGATTGANAAACCTGTATGCATGATTCCCAATCTCTGCATTCACTTTAACNGNGANTGCAATACAAANTGCAGTTATAATAAACAGACGGATATCCTTCCTTTGCTGTCCATGAAAGNGGAGGGAATGGAGAAAGGCGATTATCTGTTTGANCTGATTCNGAAGGAAACAGGGATAGAGAANGCCGATATTCTGGACTATGAATTATTTTTGTANGAATATCAGAAGGGAATCTTCATGGGANCAAATGAAGAATTTATCTCAGCTTCCCGAATCGATAATCTGTGTATGGTTTATGCAGGANTGTCAGCGTTGNTNGAATCTGAAGACGATGGNAAGNNATGTAAAGTGNTTGCCGCTTTTGATCACGAGGAGGTGGGAAGCGCCTCTGCGCAGGGGGCTCANTCCGGTTTNCTGCCGCATACATTGGAGCGGATCAGTAAGAATCTCGGATTGACGGACGACGCTTGTTTTCAGGCGATAGCNAATTCNACATCGATCTCTGCGGACACAGCCCATGCGGTCCACCCGAATTACAGTGATAAGCATGATCCGGAGAGTCGTCCCGTGCTGGGNGGCGGTCCGGTGATCAAATATTCTGCNTCACAGCGGTACAGCACNAATGCATTCAGNGCCGCNTATTTTATGGANGCNTGCAGACGGGCGCAGGTTCCGTATCAGAAGTATGTCAACAGAAATGANATCNTCGGCGGCTCTACGATCGGGCCGGCGTTATCCAGTCTGACCACGATNCCTACAGTAGACATCGGAACCCCTGTGCTTGCAATGCATTCGATCNGGGAGTTCGGNGCGGTGGCGGATAATTTCTATGCNAAAGAAGCNTTTCGTGCGTATTATGAGGATGAGGAATCTTAAAAGATATTCTTTGGGGAGATTCCTCTCCGGGATTCTATCCGATTTCAGTCAATCTGGTAAAAAAATCATTTCACCCCTAAAGTCTCACGGGAATTATCCGATACAAATAATGTAAAGAAATATTTATGCATGAAAGGAGGCATCTTCTATGCGTATTGAATCATATACACAGGTACAGCAGTTATACAACACGAAGAAGCCCGCAAAATTACAGGGAAAAGCAAAATCGGGTGCTTCCGACCAGATACAGATTTCCAGTATCGGTAAGGATATCCAGACTGCGAAGAATGCAGTGGCAGCAACGAGTGACATCAGAGAAGAACTGACGGCTCCTATCAAGGCGGGTATTGCGAACGGCACTTATCAGGTGAGCGGAGAGAGCTTTGCAGAGAGACTGATGAAGAAGTACGAAGAGATCGAAAGTCTGTAGACACAGTGAAGGAGAGCTATCGGCGTGGCGAGTTTAATGGAAGTCTTGATCGATGTTTTGGAGAAAGAGAGCCAGGAATATGAGAATCTCTTGGCTCTGTCCATGAAGAAAACTCCGGTCATTGTGTCTGAGGACTTAGAGCAGTTGGCAAAAATCACGGATGAAGAGCAGATCATAGTAAGCAGAATCAATCATCTGGATCATCAGAGAAATGAAGCTGTCAATGATATTGCGAATGTGCTTAACAAGGATGTTGAAAAATTAAAGATTGTGGATTTGATCAAGATGCTGGCGGCAAGACCGGAAGAACAGGAGAAACTGGCAATTGTGTTCGATAAACTGCAGGATAACGTGCGCAGTGTGAAACGGATCAACGAGCAGAACCGCGAACTGATTCAGGAAGCATTGGAACTGGTGCAGTTTAATATGAACGTTCTTCAGGCGATGAACAAAGCCCCGGAGACAGCGAACTATAACAAGGGCGCTTACAATACCGGTGATATGATCGGCTCAAGTTATAAAGCCTTTGATGCGAAACAATAATTGTTAAGGACGGTAGATATATATGTCATTGATGGGAAGCCTTTATACGGGCGTATCAGGATTACAAACTTCAAATAATGCGCTGAATACNACGGCGCATAACATGTCTAATATGGACACCGCGGGATATACCAGACAACAGGTATCCCAGGCAACCAGATCGTATGTGACGATTGAGAAGAGCAACAAGACGAACTGGAAGCAGTTAGGTCTCGGTGTCAATTATTCCCGTACAAGACAGGAAAGAGATTATTTTTTGGACAAAAACTATCGCAGAGAGGCCGGACGGAATTCTTTTTATGAAGTCTCGGCTTTCACGATGGANGAAATAGAGTATATATTGGGCGAGAGNGAATCGGGNGGATCNATCGAGGGACACGAGTTNTCGGAATCGATATCCAATTTCTGGGTAGCGGTGCAGGAGCTCAGCAAGGATCCGACCAGTTCGGTCAATCAGAATCTGTTCGTGACACGTGCCTATGAATTTATAGAGAGAGCATCGGCAGTGTATACCAGCTTATGCCAGTATCAGGACAACTTAAATCAGACGGCTGTCAAAGAAGTGAACAAGATTAACAGCTATGCGCAGGAGATCGAGGATCTGAACCAGATGATCGTAAAGACTGAGGCGGGCGGCGTGGAGCATGCCAATGATCTGCGTGACCGTCGGAATTACCTGCTGGATGAACTGGGCAAGATGGGAAATATTTCCTACAGCGAGGATACGCTTGGTTATCTGACCGTAAAATTTGAAGGCATTGATCTTGTGAAAGGTTCCATGGTCAACAGGGTAGAACTGTATACGGATCCGAAGACAGGCTTCTATACCCCGTATTGGAAAATGCTGGCGCACTGCGATTATGACGAAAAAGGCAATATTGTAGTGACGAAGGAAGGAATCGAAGGAGCGGAAGTGTTCGATCTGACCGCGGTGGTATCTTCCGACCGGAATACAGACATTGGTTCACTTAAGGCCATGCTTCTTGCAAGGGGCGATCACAGAGCCACATACAGTGAGCTTAAGGACATTAACACGGATGGGGAATATCAGGAAGGCTGGTATAACAACAATGTATCACAGTCCATCATCATGAATATACAGGCGGAGTTCGATCAGCTGGTCAATGCTGTGGCAACGAAGATTAACAGTATTCTGGCGGAAGAGGCGGAAAAGGCAGGACCGGCTGGTGTATCGGATTATCTTCGGGATGAGAATGGGGATCCTTATCAGTTGTTTGTGAAGAAAATTGATATCGATGACTGGACGGTTTCCAACATCCTGATCAATCAGGAACTCAGACAGAATCCGGCACTGTTGAAATTCCGTAAGGAGGAGCATTCGGAAGATAATCCGCTGACGGAGAGACTGAAAGCGGCTTTTGAGGAAAAGATCTATACCTTGAATCCTAAGGTGGAGACGCCGCTTTGTTTCAGGGATTACTATACGAATCTGGTTGCTCAGGTAGCTAACGGGGGATCTGTATTCCGGGGCATTCAGGAGACCCAGATACAGACGACCGATGCACTGTATAATGCGAGAGAGCAGATAGTCGGCGTTTCCTCCGACGAGGAGCTGACCAATATGATCAGATACCAGAACGCATACAACGCATCCAGCCGTTATATCAACGTGATAAGCGAGATGCTGGAACATATATTAACCACACTTGGTCGATAAGACAGAGGGAGTAAGCATATGCCATCTACATTTTTCGGATTAGAAATTGCAGCGTCGGGATTGAGAGCTTCTAACGCGGCGCTCAATACGACGGCGAATAATATCAGTAATACTCATACGGAAGGATACAGCAGACAGGAAGTGAAGCAGGAGGCGATGAATCCTCTGCGCGTGTTTGCGACGTACGGCTGTGCAGGTGCAGGCGTTGACACCTTGGCGATCGAGCGGATCAGGGATCAGTTCTATGACAACAAATTCCGCGATAATGAGACGAAGCTGGGCGAGTTTGACACCAAAGCATACTATTGTAAGATGATCGAGGAGTACTTGAAGGACGACGGCAAGACCGGTTTTAAGTCTATATTTGATCAGGTCGGATTGGCGCTTCAGGAGATTACGAAGAATGCCAGCAGCGAGTCATACAAGAGAGCC
Source organism: Lachnospiraceae bacterium (assembly GCA_014804605.1). Taxonomy (GTDB): domain Bacteria; phylum Bacillota; class Clostridia; order Lachnospirales; family Lachnospiraceae; genus UBA3282. The sequence continues at coordinate 145,027 of JAAUZM010000006.1, forward strand.
TTTATTTCCACGGCGAAAAGTATGGCGGATTACTTCAATAATATGTACGGTGATCTGCAGAATCTGCAGGCTGACGTGAATGATGAGATCAAGATACGTGTGGATCACATCAATTCTATCGCGCAGGATCTTGCGACAGTGAATAAGCAGATCAATGCCATCGAAATGACGGGAACCGTAGCAAATGAGCTGCGGGATAAAAGAGACGTGCTGATCGATGAATTATCTGCGATCGTGGACGTTCAGGTATCGGAGTCCCCCATCTATGATCAGCTTGGCAATGCGACCAACGCGAACAGATATATTGTGCGAATCGCGGGCGGACAGATGCTGGTGGATCAGAATGATTATAATCAGCTTGTCTGCGAGGCGCGTGCTTCGGGAGAGAAAGAACATCAGACGGATATAGACGGTCTGTATGATATCCATTGGACAAACGGCGTTGATTTCGGATTATATAATGCGTCTATGGGCGGTGAGCTTAAAGGTCTGATCCAGATGCGTGACGGTAATAACGGAGAATATTTCAACGGCACAACCACAGAAGTGATCTACAGCGGTAAGACCACTCGGGTGACGATCGAAACATCTGCGTCATACTTAAGCAGCATGAGTAAGTGTAATCTGTCCGATACGGGCGGTATTATCAATGTAGGAGATCAGTTATATTATTACACGGATTGGACTTATGAGGGCGACGGCGTATACACATTTACGATTGACAATGTAGCCAGCGATGAGCCCCTTACAGCAGCGAAGAACTATCGGCAGGCGACCATCGGCAGTGAAGTAAACTATCAGGGCGTGCCGTACTATATGGCGCAGATGAACGAGTGGATGCGCGATTTTGCCAAGGCAGTCAACGATATCTTTACGGATGGTATGACGGACGCGGAAGAGGATGCAGGTATTCTGTTCACGGGTGTTTATCCGAAGAATGACGGACAGTACACAGAGGGACAGTTGAATGACTCCGCAATGAATGGTAAAGGATATTATTATCTGACCTCTGGAAATGTGACGATCGTGGAAGCTTTGATGAAGGATGCTTCCCTGCTCGGAACCAGAGGCAAGAACGAGAAGGTGAATGTGACTGATCCCGAAGAGATTGATGGTGTGGAGCAGTGCCAGCAGGTCAGAAAAGTGATTTCCATGATGAGCGACAAGAACCAGTTCAGTTTCCGTGGAAGAGACGCAGGCGGTTTTCTGGAATGCGTACTTTCCGATGCGATGTTAAACGCTAAGAATGCGAACACTTTCTATTCCACATACTTAAGTCTGGAGGTAAACATCGACAATCAGAGAACTTCCATCTCCGGTGTGGACGAGGACGAGGAAGCGGTAAGTCTGGTGAAGTACCAGAACTCCTACACGCTTGCCTCAAAGATGATCTCCGTACTGACGGAAATCTATGACAGGCTGATTTTACAGACAGGCGTTTCATAATAGATATATATAAACCGCAAACTAGGAAAAGAGGATGATGAAGCCATGAGAATGACAAATAAGATCATGCGGAACAATTCGCTGTACAACATCAATCAGAACAAGATTCTGGAAGATAAACTGACCAACCAGATGACCAATCAGAGTAAGATCGCGAGACCTTCCGACGATCCGGTCGTAGCGATCAGAGCGCTTCGTTTAAGGAGTAATGTAACGGCTTTGACACAATACTATGACAAGAACGCTTCGGATGCAGATCAGTGGCTGACAGTGACGGCGGATGCGCTCACCACGATCGATGAGGTGCTGACAGATCTGTACAAACAGGCTACCGGCGCTGCTAATAAGGACTTTACGGCGGATAATCTGGAGATCGTTCTGACACAGATGAAGTCTTTGACCAACGAGTTTTATAAAAGCGGTAACGTGGATTATGCGGGACGTTACGTATTCTCCGGTTACAGAACCGACACGGCTATCACTTTCTCGGCAGAGGATATTGCGGAGATGAGCAAACATCCTGTGTCCTATGAAATTAATGAAGATTTCGGATACGACAAGATCAGCACGATCAGTTATACGGATTTTGGCGCGTTGTCTAGTACGATAGCAGGTGATGGCGTCAGACCGGATAATACCAGCTATGAACAGGATATCACGAACACGAAGCTATACCGTATGCGCTTGTCCTACAATAATGTAGATGGCGCACCGGTAGATGCTGACGGTAATCCGACAGGCCCGATTCCGCTCACGCTTACGGTTAACGGCACTGCGGTTGCGGCGGCTTCGTTTAAGGAATATGCCGATGCAGAGACGGCTTATAATGAGATTGCCACGGGTGCATATACGGGAATTGCTTATATTCCCTCCACCGGTGAGCTGGTATTCAGCGAGGACTATTATCAGAATAATTACAAAGAGGGCGATAAGTTCTCAGTTACCTATAATAAGTCCGAATGGCTCGAGGACGATATCAATCCGGTGCACTATTTCCGGTGTACGGAGACGAGGGATATCGGCGACGGTACAATGACAGATACCAAGCAGACCGGTTACAACTATACCTCTGTCAATCAGGATATCTATTATGACGTAGGATTCAATCAGCAGATTCAGGTGAATACACTGGCGACAGAAGTATTTACCCATGATGTTCAGAGGGATATGGACGATTTCCAGCACTGCCTGACGCAGCTTCGCGATATTGAGACGAACATCAGCGATATTGAGAAAAAGATAGCAGAGTTTGCCGAGGACAGCGATGATTATAAGAACTGGACGAAGAAGCTGGAGGCAGCGAATAAGGCGAAGGATTATATTCGTGAGAACATCCATACTAAGTTCGAGAACCAGATTACAAATTATCAGACATATATGAATGATAACAATATCGCGATCACCAATAACGCGACGAGAGGAAGCAGATTAGAGCTGATCTCGACAAGACTCTCGAATCAGAAAGCTACCTTTAAAGATCTGCAGACTGACAATGAGGGAATCGATGTCACGCAGGTGGCAGTGGAACTGTCCGCTTCCGAATTGACATATCAGGCGGCTCTTATGGCAACCGGCAAGATCATGGAGACCAATCTGATGAATTATATTTAAGAGCGTATGCTTGTGTTATGCGAAGCAAAGTTATAGGAAATTTATAGCAAAGTTCGAGTTTGCGAAGCAAACTTGCAATCGGATTTATTCGATTTGTTAATTTGCTTCGCAAATTTACTTTTAGGAAAGGCGGTTATGGGATATGCAGATTACGACAAAAGTATTTGGCGAGATTATGATAGACGATGATAAGATCATACATTTTCCGAAGGGCATCATCGGATTTCCGGATCTGACGGAGTTTACGCTTGTGCACGATGAGGAGAAGGGTACCGATTCCATCCACTGGCTTCAGTCTATTCAGGAGCCGGCGTTTGCCATGCCGGTGATGGATCCGCTTATCGTATGTCCGGACTATAATCCGGAGGCGGATGATGAACTGTTCAATGTACTGGGAGAGATCAAACCCGATGAGCTGCTTGTAATGGTGACAGTTACGGTTCCGAAAGACCTGACACAGATGTCGGTAAATCTCAAAGGCCCCATTGTCATCAATGCCGCTGAGAAGAGGGCTTTGCAGATTATTGTAGAAGGCGATGAGTATAAGGTGAAGTTTCCGATCTATGATATCTTAAATAAGAAGAAAGCAGGTGAGTAAATGTTAGCTTTATCCAGAAAAAAGAATGAAGCGCTTGTGATCAATAATAATGTTGAGATCACGGTACTCGAGATTAAAGGCGAGCAGGTAAAGCTGGGCATTAGCGCGCCGAGAGAGGTTCCCGTATACCGTAAGGAAGTATATGTGCAGATTCAGGATTCCAACAAGGAAGCTGTCAATATGGACGGCATGGCAGCACTGAAAAATCTGCTGGGGTAAAAGAATTTCGCCAAAATCCTAAATAATTCTGTTTTTTCTCCGATATAAGTTGTAAGAGATTACGTCTGTTTTGTTATGTATAAAATAGCGTATTCGCAAGACGATTCTGGTAAATTCAAAAAAATCACATGGAGGTGATCGGCAATGGCAATCGAACCATTAAACAGTGCCATGACTTATCAGGCACAGACGGTTGTGAAACCGCAGACAGTAACACCGGTGAACACGGAAGTTCCTGAAGATGGACAGACAATTAATGTTGATGCGACGACGGCAGCCGTAATTAAGATTCAGGCTGAGGATGAGCAGAGCAGCAGCGATGGTAACGGAAGTCCGCAGCAGCAACAGCAGCAGGCTGTAGAAAATAACCAGCAGCCGGTAATGAACAAGCAGGAAACACCTGAACAGTTGAAGAAGATGATCGCAGAGATGAATAAGAAGATCAACAAGAGCAACGAGGAGGCGGTTTTCGGCGTTCATGAAGGGACTAACAGAATTATGATTAAGATTCAGGATAAGGATACGAAGGAAGTTATTAAAGAATTTCCGCCGGAGAAGACGCTTGATATGATTGCGAAACTCTGGGAGATGGCAGGTATCCTTGTTGACGAGAGATTATAGGCAGTATAAGATTAGGAGGGAATGAAAATGGCTATTAGGATTACAGGTATGTATTCCGGTCTTGATACAGAGGCGATTATCAGTCAGCTTGCTTCTGCACAGAGTGTCAAGAAGAATAAACTTGTCAAAGAGCAGACGAAACTGAGCTGGAAACAGGATGCATGGAAAGCCCTGAATAGTAAGATTTACAGTTTTTATAATAACGTATTGGACAATATGCGTTGGCAGGGTTCTTACATGAAGAAATCGACAAAAGTGTCCAACTCTGATGCGGTCAGCGTAATTACTGATTCTACGGCACCCAACAGCGTTCAGACAATGCAGATTAAGCAGTTGGCGAAGCAGGGATATCTCACAAGCGGGTCTATCTCGAAAGAAGACGGCGGAAAAGTTACGGCATCTTCTAAATTGTCGGAACTGGGATTCGTAGGTGATGATAACGGTGAAGGCAAATTCCGTGTAAAGATAGGCAATAAGACAACAGACATCACTGTCACGAAAGATATGAAGATTTCCGATCTTGTGAAGCAGTTTGAATCCGCAGGATTGTCGGCAAGTTTTGATGAGAAGAATCAGAGATTTTATTTCAGTTCCCAAAACTCCGGAACGGCAGGAAACTTCACGATCACGGGTAATGATGAAGCCGGTATAACAGCACTTAAGACATTGGGATTAGTGACTGCATATGATCCGAACAGTGCAGAGTACAAGGAGTATGATCTTTGGAATAGTTATAAAAATGATACTACAGCCCGTACTAAGGCAGAGGCAGAAGAGGTAGCTAAGCGTGCAGCGGCCAAGAAGGCAAGCACTGACGCGTTACTCAAGCAGAATGAGGAATTACAGAAGCGGCTGGATACGTTAAGACAGAATAATGATGAAAACGATAAATATCCTGAAACTACGAAAGCTGCGGATCTGTACGATCAGTTATACGGTCCCGAGCATGAAGTCCAGAAGGAGGATAAGGACGGCAAGCCGGTAGTTGATAAGGATAATAATCCGGTTATGGTTAAGGTCAGGGATGCCGGTCTTAAGGCGGACTTGGATGCAGAGAAGAAGAAACTGGATGAAGCTAAGAAGGCGTTAGACGATTTAAAGAAATCCGGTACTGCGACAGAGGCTGACATTCAAGCTGCGGAGAAGAAGGTAACCGACCAGAGTGAAGTAGTATCTAATAAGCAGTCGGATTTTAATAAGTTAAGCGGGCAGTACAGCTATGTGAAAGCCGTGGAGGATACACAGGCGGCCATCGACAAGAATAATGCAACCATAGCGGATAATCGTACTTACTATGAAGTAGATGGCAATGGAGATGCTGTTCTTGACGCAGATGATAAAGTAATCGCTACCCAGAAGATGAAAGATGAAGTAAAGGATTACTTTGATGAGAAAATCAAGGCTGCAGAGAAGTATCTGGCTGATGCCGCAGCAGCTGGGACGCTTTCTGATGAGGAAAAAGCGACGATGGCGACCAAGATCGAGGGTCAGGATGCAGAGATCTATTTGAATGGTGTGAAGTATACCAACAGCTCCAATACCTTTGAAATCAACGGATTGACCATCACTGCACAGAAGGAGACTACCGAGGATATCACTCTGACCACAAGCGAAGATGTGGATGGTATCTATGATATGGTCAAGAACTTCTTCACAGAGTATAATAAGCTGATTAACGAGATGAGCTCGCTGTATAATGCAGAGTCATCGAAGGGATATGAACCGCTTCTTTCTGAGGAGAAAGCGGATTTGGCTGACTCGGAGATCGAAGAGTGGGAGAAGAAGATCAAGGATTCTCTGCTCCGTAGAGATTCTACGCTGCGTGACGTGAGTGATGCGATGAAGACCGTGCTGATGCAGGGTGCCAAAGTAAATGGCAAGACCATGTATCTGTCTGACTTCGGCATCAATACATTGGGATATTTTAACGCGGCGGAGAATGAGAAGAACGCTTACCACATTAACGGTGATAAAGAGGATTCCAATGTAGCGAACGAAGATGAAACACTGAAGCAGATGATTGCCGCTGATCCGGATACGGTTAAGGCGTTCTTCACAGGTCTGGCAGAGAATCTTCACAATACATTGGCGGATAAGATGAAGAGCGTTCCGGATACAAGCAGCGCATTCACCGTATATAATGATAAGTTGATGAAGAAAGAGTATGATGACTACAAAGATCGGATCAAGAAGGAAGAGACGAAACTGAATGATCTGATGGATAAGTGGTATGCTAAGTTCTCTGCTATGGAGACTGCGATGGCAAAACTGCAGTCCAAGAATAATGCCGTAGCCGGCATGTTTGGAGGCAACTGATTAGGTTAATTAGAGTGTAAGTACGATCAAGGAGGAACAAACTTATGCCGACACAGAATCCCTACGAACAATATCAGAAGAATAAAATATTAACTGCCACTCCGGCAGAAGTGACTCTGATGTTGTATGAAGGGGCTATTAAATTCTGTAACATTGCCATTATGGCCATTGAGCAGAACGATATGGAGAAAGCGCATACGAATATCAGAAAGACGCAGCGTATCATCGAAGAATTCCGCAATACACTGGATCGTAAGTATCCGGTGGCGGAAGAATTCGACAAGATTTATGTCTATGTTCTCAGACGATTATTTGAGGCGAATATCAAGAAAGACAAGGAAACTCTGGAAGAGGTGAATATGCACCTTCGTAGTCTTCGTGATACATGGAAAGAAGTCATGAGAAAGTGTAATAAAGCGTAACAGTGATGATAAGACATAGTGAGGTATGGTTATGAGCCAGAGTGGCGCACAGATATTGCTGCAAAGTCTTGAGAAGAAGAATAAACTGCTGGATCAGATGATCCTGCAGAACAGCGTGCAGGAAGGCATCTTAAAACAGGAAGAGTTTGATATGGATGCGTTTGATGCGGCGATCGATAAACAGAGCTCTTATGTGGAGGAACTGGATAAACTGGATCAGGGCTTTGAAGCCGTTTATGACAGAACGCGGGAAGAACTGATGAATAATAAAGAGCAGTATAGCACAGAGATCAAACGGATGAAGGAGCAGATTCAGCAGATTACCGATAAGATCGTGACCTTGAACGCAGGCAATATGCGCAATAAGATGTTGGCAGAGAATCAGTTCAAGAAGAAAAAGCACGAAATCAGCAACGGTGTGTCAAAGAACAGGGCGGCCAGAAATTATTACAATAACATGAATAATCTGAATTTTGTGTCGTCGTATTTCTATGATAATAAGAAATAGTAATTGAAGCAAGGTACTTAGTGGCATGCTTGCCGGACTTATGAGTATGGGTGTTAATAATAATTTATGCCGCGTGCTTTATTAAATGTGAATGGAGCGTCTTCAGTGGTTTTAAGCTGAAGACGCTTTCCCTTTTTATTTATAGAAATTGACTCGTTCTTTTCAAGTTTGCGAAGCAATCTCGCTCAAAGAAGAACAAAAAAAGACGAAAAAAATAAAAAAATTTAAAATACCCCTAAAGTAAATAAAAAACCGCCCGATATATATAGCAAGTAAAGCAAAACACATTTACTTATATAAGGGGAATGAGGCCGTGAGCAGCGTACGAGCTTAAGGAATCATTGAAAAAGTAAAAACGTAAACAAGCGGCAGGGAAGCCGTATGAATTCAAGGAGGAATATATTATGATAGTAAAACACAATGTCACAGCAATGAACTCAAACAGAATGCTTGGTTTAACAACAAGCGCACAGGCAAAGTCCACAGAGAAGTTATCATCCGGTTATAAGATCAACCGTGCAGCAGATGACGCAGCAGGCTTATCCATTTCCGAAAAGATGAGAAGACAGGTAAGAGGACTTACACAGGCTTCCGCTAATGCACAGGATGGTATCTCCTGCGTACAGACAGCAGAAGGCGCACTGAATGAAGTACAGGATATGCTTCAGAGAATGAACGAGCTGGCAGTTAAAGGTGAGAACGGAACACTGACATCTACAGACCGTAGCTACATCCAGTCCGAGGTTCAGCAGCTGATGAGCGAGATCGATCGTGTACAGAGCACAACCACATTCAACGAGCAGAAGTTACTGGATGGTTCTTTCTCCAACAAAGGACTTCAGGTTGGTGCAGAGTCCGGACAGCACATCGGTATCACGATCAAGAATATGAATACCAATGAGCTGATTGCGAATGCAATTTATAAGACAACGAAATTCGGAACGGCGAACATAGATGCTAAGAGCACAGATACAGATATGGGGTATAAAGAAGGCGATACAAAAGAACTGGATGCAAATATGTTGTCTAAGTTCTATACCCTTAAGACCACAAAGGCTGATATTGTTGATACAGCTGTTCAAGCTAAAGTGGATGGTACCTTGACGAAGAATCAGGGACTTGATGCGGCACCTACCGCAGCAGACTTTGCAGCACTGAATGCATTTGCTAAGAGCGCAATCCAGGATGTATCCAAACAGCGTTCCGACCTTGGTGCGATCCAGAACAGACTTGAGCATACGATCAGCAACCTGGATAACATCGTAGAGAACACCACATCTGCAGAAGCAGCAATCCGTGATACAGATGTTGCAACCGAGATGGTTAAGTATGCTAACAACAACATCTTACAGCAGGCAGGTACGTCCATGTTGTCACAGGCAAATCAGTCTAACCAGCTGGCACTGTCCTTACTTGGCTAATACTGATCGGTTAGAATTTATTGCAAAACTATTGGAGAGGATTGACTTTTGTCAATCCTCTCTTTCAGCATCGTAACAGAATTATGGTGTGACAGAAAGGTAAATAGAATGAAGCTTTTACTTGTACATGGACATATGAAACAGCCGGTAAGTGATGACATCCTGTATGCATTAGGCAAATTGGGATATGAGACAGCGGAATATCACGAAGTATGGGAGACGACTGTGCTTAATGATGCACAGATAGAGGGCTTAGTTTCCTATATCATGGAGAATAAAATTGATTTTCTCATATCAGTCTATTTTATCATGAATGCGGCCATGGCGACATTCAAGACCAATATCCGTTATATTTCTATTATATGGGATGCCCCTTATGTTGGAATATATAATCCGCTGGGAAGATTGAATAATGTATGGATATCATCTTTCGATAAATTGGAGCGGGAACGTTATCTGGAGAAAGGCATTAAGCATGTATTATATCAACCATTGAGTGTCAATCAGGATCTGACCGAAGAATGGAATCGTGATATACAGGATGCTTTGCAGGGGAATTATATACATGATATCAGTTTCGTCGGCAGACTGTATGACAAGAACACATATGATGAGTGTATAGAGATGATTCCGGATGTTATGCGGTATTATTTCAATAGCATATTTGAAGAGGCGGCATGTAAATGGGATGGTATCAACAGAGTATACGGAACGACTACTAATGAGATCTGGAAGTATATAGAGGTTATAAGTCCTGAATTTAAGCTGGTTAACAGAATGGATATTGAGGACGCAAGATGTTTTGAGATGACTTGTATTGTCAAAAAAATTGCCAATATAGAAAGAGTTGCGGTATTGAATATGCTGGCGGAGGAATACTCAGTTGCATTATATACGGACAGTGAGTCGGCTAAAACGGTTCTAAGGAATGTAGAACTGCAGCCGCCGGTGATAATGGGTAAAGCAGCAGGGATGGTTTATGCCGGTAGCAAGATTAATCTGAATATTTCCCTGAAAGGTATGGAGGGTGGAACACCGTTGAGAATTATGGATATTATGGCAGCAGGAGGGTTCGTGTTGTCTTCGTATTGTTCCGAGACGGCGGAATTATTTGAGGAAGATAAGGAAATCGTTATGTTCAAAACGCCGGAAGAATTGGTTGAAAAAGTGAATTATTATCTTGGTCATGACAGGGAAAGGAAGCAGATAGCCGAAGCCGGACATAAGAAAGTCATTACATGTTATACTTATGAAAAGAAATTAAAGCAGCTTATGGAGTGGGTAATAGGCAGCGATAAATAGAGATTGCTATAAATAATAATATAAATATCGGAAGTTATTTTATAAAATATCTAAAGTAAAAACAGTTTGAGCCGATATATATAACAAGTAAAGTAAAACAAATTACTTCACTAACGGCAATGAGGAAATAGGTAGCGTACGAACCTAAAGAATCATTGTAAACGTAAACAAGCGGCAGGGAAGCCGCATAAAATTCAAGGAGGAATATAATATGGTAGTAAAACACAACATTACAGCAATGAACTCTAACAGAATGCTTGGTCTGACAACAAGCGCACAGGC
>JAAUZM010000007.1 GCA_014804605.1 Lachnospiraceae bacterium
CCTTCCTTTTCTGTTCATTTGCTAACTGCCTGGTCAGCAATGACAGTTTAGTCTAGGTATCTATTTTTGTAAATCCTTTACTGCTTATCTACACTTTGAATTATACAGGAAGCTCCCTATGATTTAAAAAAAACTGTCCTCCAGCATAAGACATAGTGCATGGTATATCGGCAAATGTAATTCCTGTATTTTATATGTTTCATTTTCAGGAACAACAATAGCTACATCCGCCAATGCCTTTGCCTTACCACCACCCTTTCCCGTAAGTGCAATCGTTCCCATGTCTTTTGCCCGCGCAGTTACTATCGCATTTAAAATATTTCTCGAATTACCGGAAGTAGTAATCCCCAGAAAAACATCATTCTTTCGACCATATCCAAGCACCTGCTGCGCAAATCCTATTGCACCATTAACATCATTTAAACAGGCTGTGCTGAGTGCCACATTTCCCGTCAATGCAATTGCCGTAAGCGCTCCCTGAAGATTCTCACACAAATCATTACCAAGTTCAGAATTTATCGCCATAATTTTTTTTCGCATATCATCGTCTAAGTATCTGTTCTTTTTAAATTCTTTCATCAGTTCCCCAACAATATGCTCTGCATCCGCTGCACTGCCTCCGTTACCGGCCACCAGCAATTTGCCATCACCCAAATAGCACTCACTGATCATGTCATATGCTGCCTTGATATCTTCCTTGCAAACAGACAACACAGGATATCTTTCAATCAACTCGTCCAATATCTTCTTCTGCATTATGACACATACTCCTCCTTCGGTGTATAAGACTCTGGTGTATAATGTATTACTCTGGTTCCCGCATTTTCAAATTCAAACGGAACATACAACAAATGCTCCATTGCCTTTTTTAAACTTTCTCTCTTATCTTCTTCTATATAGAACAACAGGAAACCACCGCCACCAGCCCCCAATAATTTCCCTCCTATTGCACCTGCCTGTATAGCTTTATTGTATAGACCATCAATAGAATCGGTAGATATCTGTGCAGTAATACCACGTTTCAATTTCCATGTATGATCCAGAAGGCGACCAAATTCATTTAAATCACTCTTAGTTGTCAATATTTTTTCGGCATCATTCACCAAATTCAGCATTTCCAAAAGCTGCCGTTTCTTATCCTCTATTGCATTCATTGTTGATACTTGAATATCCGAGGAAAATCTGGAAAATCCTGTAAAGAACAGTATAAGATTTCTATTAAGCTGTTCCTTTCTCTCCGGTGAAATAATAATAGGATTTACCGTATACCCCTCAGCACTGAAATTGATACGATTCAATCCACCGAAAGAAGCCGCTATCTGATCCTGTACACCTCCTGCTTCGTTGCACAACACTCTCTCCAGATGTATAGCATCATCAGCAAGTCGCTTCTTATCCGCATATTTACCTTTCAAAGCATAGAATGCATTCAACATCCCCACCGCAAAGGAGCTACTTGTTCCTAAACCGGACCTCGCCGGTAAGTCTGCCTCATATGTANGCCTGAGTTCATGCATGTCCAAATATTTCATTGCTTCTCTNATTGCAGGATGCTGAATATCGTCAATCGCGGNGACCCGTTCCGTCTTCGAATAAGATAACTCTGTTGAATAATCAAAAAATCGAGGCAAATGTCTGACATTCACATAACAGTACTTGTCAAATGTAGTAGATATCACTGCTCCGCCATACTCNCTGTAAAATTCAGGNAAATCTGTTCCTCCTCCGAAAAAAGACATTCTAAAAGGCGTCTGTGTAATAATCATAACTTCCTCCTACGCTTAACAAAAATCTTTCTCTACAATATGCCACGCACTTTCCTCNGAAAAATTGCTNCGTATATATTCANAAGATTTNCTTGACATTTGTGTTAATTCTACATCATTNTTATACAATTCCNCCAGTTTAGACGCTATAGCCTGTACTTCATCTTCTATACAAAGAATCTGTNCTGCTCCCTCGATTCCTTCCGCACCCACNGATGTAGTGACCACCGGCATTCCGTATCTCATGGCTTCTATTACCTTTCCTTTTATNCCTGCTCCATAACGCAATGGAACCACGGAAATACGGCAGTTATTATAGAATTGANCNAATTCTTCATCCGATACAAACCCNTTAACAATCACATNATCNGTGGCAAGATTNTGTATCTCNAAAGGTGCGTTTGAACCTATAATNTANAAATGCANATCCGGAATCCGTTCTAATATAGCAGGTAATACCTCTTTTGTAAACCACAAAACAGCATCNGCATTCGGCGTATGNGTAAATCCNCCCACAAACATAATATCCTTNCTNTGNTCAAACCGNTATTCNTCAATNGCAACATCNTCAAANATATATGCTGTNATTGCTTTAGCNTTNATNGTCTCATCTATCTTCGCAATTTCNTGCACTTCCACATTNGACGGATANTATACCACATCGGCTTTTTTCATTAATTCAAGNTCTTTTTTCTTCCAATCCTCTGAATCNGTCANTGCCTTCTCNTCCNTNGTGACTTCATATTTNCTCATCTCACGCAGGAAATGCAGGTCATGNCCNTAATAAATGATNTTCGCATTTGTATTGTTTCTGATATAATCAATATAATTAACTGAAATATGGGGTCTGTTNAGAAAAACATAATCTATAAATTCNGNATTTTCTTTAANCCATTCCTTCCAGTTATTNGCATAATGCNGACCATATAGAACCTCTATTCCCATTTGNTGNAATGTCGTTGTGTATGGCTCGTGCCGATAAAAATTATCTCCGATAAATTTTACATGATATCCCTTATTGACAAACATGCGAAGATATTGAAANACNGTTCTGCTTCCTGCATCTTTATCATAGTGGGGTACATAATGATCTACCATCAATAATACTCTCTTTTTATAACTCCTGTCTCTGGCAATGAATACCTTTTCTGCATTAGGTAAATGNGCTTCCAAAACANCCTGCCATTTTTCTNTAAATTTCTGTTGATTNACCACNTGATATGATTTTAATCCNCTTTCTATATCNGTCCCGTTAGACACACCCTCAAAATGAACTACCACAGACAACGGCTGATACATTACCTTATATCCATNCNTTCTCACTTCAAAGGCAAGATCACTGTCTTCNCANTACGCCGGTNCANATCTTTCATCAAANCCNCCNATTNCTTCCCANAGTGNNNTCCTGATCATAATNGCCGCTCCGGAAATATAATCNACCTCTTTCACGTANTTATATTCAGGNTCTTCCGGNCTTTTCCTNTTNCCATAGTTCCAAGCGGACGCATCNTTCCANACAATTCCGCCTGCCTCCTGCANATANCCGTCCGGATANACAAGNTTAGANCCGACCANNCCAATTNNCTCNTCCCGTTCGATCAGGCTCACGAGCGGCTCCAGCCAGTTTGCCTGNACCTGCGTATCGTTNTTCANAAACAGGATATATTTTCCNNNTGCATACTGNGCNGCATGATTACAGTTTAATAAAAANCTGACATTTTTCTCGGTTGTTATCAGCCGCACATTTTTTGCGATCTTCTCTATNTCTNNNGTTANATCAGTGGAGCAGTCATCAGCAATAAGTACCTCATACGCAATATCCCCTGAGTTTTTCAAGATNGACTTCAAGCAGTTATAAGTATAGTCAAATTCNTTATATACGGGTATGACAATGGACACCATCGGATGTACNNANACNGGGAACTCTATCNTCTCNTAATCCTCTGCTGNTTTACTTGTCNNTGATGATGNCTGNTCNACNTGNTCTAATTCCANATCCAGNCGGCTNNCNGGGTCNAACTGCATGCGCTCTATGTCNACTGCCTCTTCGTANCGNCGNTTGACACCTNCCATTCCNTCCANACGCATATATTTCAGATAATTNCGNATGCGCTTCGGNTTAATNACATGGAGCATCAGACGCGGATGNCGAAATACATTGAAAANNATNCNNGCAAAAAANCGCCTGCGGCTGTTGAGCGGCAGAAGCCAATTTCCTGCTTTNTGCATCTTCTTTGCNATTTTATAAGCATGCGTNGTCTTTTCATGCTCNTACTGCCGTTCTACCTCCAGCAAAAGTTCTATATGACCTTCTTTATTTCGAATAATTTGTTGCAAATCCTCTATTTGTTGATTCAGTTCGCTATTTCGCTGATTCAGTTCGCTATTTCGCTGATTCAGTTCGTCATATTGCTGACACAATCTGTCTTTTTGTTGCTGCAATTCATTGTTCTGTTGATTTAACTCAACCTTTTGCTGTTCCAGTTCATCGATCTGCGTGTCCAGTTCCTGAATATGCCGATTCTTCCTCGCATCCTCATCCTGCAATTCCACAATGCGTTTACCGGCCGTATCCAGTTCTNGATCTAACTCGACAATATGCTTCCCACGCATTTCATTATCATCATTCAATGTGTGTATAATATCATTTTTATTCCTTATTGTCCTATTCAACGCTACTATTTCCGCTGATTTAGGTTGAATATATGTTGCTTCTGCATTCCGGGTTTCCGTCTTTTTAAACGCAGCTATGACAACTGAATTATACCTCAAATANTGATCTAAATGCTTTGCATTCNGTAAATACTCTTCATAACTTTGATCTACATCTGTGACTTCCTCGCGCCTATAAAATGGGTGTACATTTTTTACTTCAACGCTATACCCATATTTTTCAATTACATCTTTAATATCTTCTCCCCAATCAGTAATCACCAGCGTACCGTCTTCCGGACGCACGGGATCATCGTGATACACCGGTCTTTTCCCAACTCTGCTTTCCGTTTTCTTATTCTCATGAACCGGCACCGTTAAAATGTGACATCCGCCGACCTTCAGAACGCGCAATATCTCTTCCATTGCCTTTTCATAGCCCACAATATGCTCAAACACGTCCTCAGTAATAATAATGTCAAACGTATTGGCTGGAAATGGGATATTACACAAATCAACGCATAAAACACCGTCTTGGTATTCTCCTGACGGTAAACCGTCTAGGTATTCACAACAAGTATACTCCGGCAGGTCTTTCAGTGCATTATGAATATATCCACTGGAGCAGGCATTGAGAATACTTCTTTTTGCAAGCTCATTTGACGCAGACACAAGATCTGCATCCGGCAACTGAATAAAATTCAGAATTTCTCCGGCCACATCGGAATTTCGGATAGATGCACCGCAATGAGAACATTTTGCCTCCCTAAGGAGCACTGCTTTATCATCTATTATAAAATCTGTNATTTTTCCACATACATGNCACTTCTCATTCGCTACAACCATNTCTGATCACCACTATCCTATCTCNACNTTCTCACTGTCATACTCACATATATTNGTCTCAGCGTCTAANTCCAACATCGCAAGNTTATACCCGTCATTGTCAATGACAATAGTCTGGCAATTATGCGCNCTGACAAGCACNACATGATTATCCTGCGTTCCCGCAGATATAGCCGGAGTAACAAGATACTCTCCCTTGTGNAATCTGGGAAGTTCAAACGCAAAAGAAACTTCATANACCCTATCTTTTCTGACCTTGGCTATANTTTTATTCTGCATNAAATTATTNATNCCNAATATTCTGACACCNTTNAGATCTTCCAGTTCAAAGCCAAANATCACATGCTCTATATCCTCATTGAACCTTGCTACAATCCCAAACTTATACGTCTTCCGCGTTTCCAGCATATTGACCTGCCTGCCTGTCTCATCGGCTATATAGAATGATAAAAGCTCCGCCCGGCCGGTAGTCGTCATTGCCTCNGCATGCTCCGTTACGAAGCGGGGGAAGCGCACTACTTCATTCTCCTTTGCCCTACTTTCCACATCATCATGCTCTTCCGGTTTCATCTGTGCCAGAATCTTCTCGTTTTCCCTGTTGGTCCTGACGATCTGNGCACTCATGTACTTCTCACATACTTCTCCCGACGGGCCGATTTCACGCAGATTTCCCCTTTCGATCCAGACGGCGCGGGAACACAGTTTCTTAACCGATACAATATCATGGGACACGAATAATATNGTCGTACCGCTCGCCTTGATCTCCTCTANTTTATGGAANCATTTNGCCTGAAAGAAGGCATCNCCTACCGCTANTGCCTCATCTATGATCAGAATNTCCGGCTCCACATTAATTGCCAGCGCAAANGCAAGTCTNACAAGCATACCGCTGGAATATGTTTTNACCGGCTGATACACAAANTCNCCGATATCAGCAAATTCCAGAATCTCGTCTTTCTTTGCCTCCATCTGCTCTCTGGTGAANCCAAGCACNGCNCCATTCATATAGATATTCTCTATTCCGGAATACTCCATATCGAATCCGGCTCCCAGNTCCANCAGNGCCGAAACTTTACCGTCTACTTCAACCCGNCCTTCTGTCGGNCTGATCACTCCGGTGATGATCTTAAGAATCGTAGACTTACCNGAACCGTTTGTTCCGATAATTCCTACTGTCTCCCCTTTCTCTACATCAAAAGAAATGTTCCGGAGTGCATAGAAGGGCTCCGAATACACTTTTTTAAAGGGGCTGACCGCCTCCNTAAATCTATCCTTAGGGTCATTATAAAGCTTATAAACTTTTGTTACGTTCTCAACCGTAATCGCNTTCATACGATCTCCCTATAAAACATCCGCGAAATGCGGTTTCAATCTCTTAAACANGTTCATCCCGATCGCAAANACCGCCGCCGCAACGCACCAGAAATAAATCGTCAGCTGCGGATGTTCCCAGAATCCTTCATGTGTTATAAAACAGTCCCTGTATCCCTCCACGAGATAATAGACAGGATTAAGCTTAACAATAAATCTGAACCGCTCCGGAAACATAGTCTCCGACCACATNATGGGCGCCAGCCACATCCCNATCTGCAAGAGGATCTGCACCGTCTGTCCCATATCCTTGAAAAANGCGTTTGCAGACGCGGTAANGTAAGACAGACCCAACACCAGCACAAACGTGCAGAAAGAATAATACACTAACTGCAGCCACCAGAAAGACGGCTGCATTCCGAAGAGCAAATATACAATAATCATGATCCATATAAAGATCAGATGGATGAACAATGATGACACTACTTTAACGATGGGCAGGATGCTGATCCTGAAAACCATTTTCTTGACCAAATGCTGATATTCATACAGACAGTTCGTGGCCCCTCCCCACGCTTCGTTGAAAAAGAACCACGGAACAATACCGGGAATCAACCATAAAACATACGGCACCTCTGCCACAGGTCTTGACCGAAATCCCAGCTGGAATACAAAGAAATAAATGAGAACCGTAACGATCGGCTGTATAAACATCCAGCAGATACCAAGAAAAGAGCCGACAAATTTCTTCTTAAAGTCCGCCTCTGCCAATGTTATGATCAATTGTCTTTTTTCCCATATATCTCTCGCGTCTTTTAGTACATGAAGCATACATTATCTCCAACTTATATATACAAATTCTAATCAGCTGACGGCTGTATCACTAATTGATCAAACACAAGCCAATCCCCGGATGAATCATCATTGTCGCCGTTATTTACACTTAATGTGATCTGTACCTCTGTATCCTGAAACTCTGCCAGTGAAATGCTACCCTGTTCATATGTGTCCGTTGGTACGATCTTAATCTGCTCTGTTATTCCCGGCACATCCGTGCCCACAGTCTTCACAGTGATATCCAGCCCTACGCCATCACTGATCTTCGCCATCCACGGGTGAATATTAGCATTCCAGCTTAGAGTTTCCTCTCCCTGCAGCCTATATTGTGCAGAAATCGCAGTTCCGGGCACCATCAAAATGCATGTCCCATGCTCTTCATCTTCAAAGGTCGTAAGGTTACTGTCCCAAGGATTGTCATCGACGGTACTTTGCCCTGTAAGCGATAGTTCTGGGAAATGCCTGATCAGGTCATATACTTCCCCGTCAATCTGTTCATCCTGCTGATTGTCGCGTTGTTCTTTCTGTTCGCTCTGCTGCACATTTTTCTTATCTGTCAGCGGCAGTACTACTTTCTGTCCGATCAGATAAGCTATGCTGCAGCTGAGTATGAATGCCAATATGAGCTTGATATACTTCTTGTTCATATGCTACGACTCCGATTTGCCGACTTCTCCCAATACCTTTCATATTCTACAACAAATTAGGTTATAAAACAATATAGAAGGGTGTTTTTCCAGCGATTACAGAAAACATATTAAGTTTGAATATAGGATGGATAATTAGGAGTTATCCGTCAAATAGATGGATGTCATATATGATTAGAGACTATTATATATAATCCTCAGAAGGAAGCATAATATGTACGATGAATTTTTGAAGCGCAATTTAATTAGATTAGTTCAGAATCTTCGTGATAATAAAAACCACAATAGAAAAGAAGTGACATTATTTTTAGGCGCTGGGTGTTCCCTTTCATCTTCTGAGAAAGATATTACAACATATGGAATTATTAGAGATATTGTAAAAAAATATTCTTATGAAGACGAAATTATCCCTGAACATTGGTCTGATTTATATCAAAAATTTGTTGACAATATTTGGCAGGGACAGGGCGAAAGGGATAGAATTCATTTGCTGGAAACATATTTCGAGGATATGAAGCCTTCTAAAGGTTATCAATTGATTCGGTTTTTGATAGAGAATAATTATATTAATAATATTATTACAACAAACTTTGACTTGATGTTGGATGAAGTTTTTAAAGGATTGTCTTACAAGTTGCAAGTAGGAGATAAAGAACATACCATGGGAACCAATCCGCAATTTGTTTTTTTGAAAGCACATGGCGATTTAGCATATGGGCAGTTGCGATTTGCACCCTCTGAACTATATACACTTCCGCAAGTAATTGCAGATAAAATACGTTCTCTCACAAATGGAATTGTGATTATTGTAGGGTACCGTGCTCAAGATATGGGGATTATACAGGCTTTAAGTGAATCAAATGAGCATTGTGCATATTGGATTACATATAATGAACCTGCGTGGTACAGTGATTACGAAACTGGTCCCATTCGTAAATGGCTGCTAAAACGTGGTTCGGAGAAAAATCTTCTATATGGAAAAGAGTATGGGGATTTTGATACTATTTTTGAAAAAATCGTTCATATTTTACAGGATGAAACCGAAAGTCAGGAAAGCGGTTTATATGTTTTATGGAAAAAAAGCCCTATAAAGGATTATTTATCACTAAATCAGCGTATTCAACAAATTTTCAAAACGATGCTAAAAATTTTAGAGTACCGTTTGACGGAATATAAGTGGGAACCCCACTTGTATTATTATGCGGAGTCACATGAAAAATTGGCGGAATCATTTATTCATTTATTAGATGACAAAATAATTCCTTTTCCAATTTTAGATTGTATAAAGAATGAAATAGACAGCCTTATATTTGCTATATCAAGTGAAATTTGGTGCTTATGTCAGGGATATCCTGTAATTAATACTACTTTAGTAAAGTATCTACGGGATGAATATTGCAAAAATTCGTCTAACCCAATTATCAATGATGATTTTTGGAATATTATTTTGGGACTCAGCGGTGTAACGCTAAAAGCAAGTTTTGAGTGCCAAAAGCCATATTATGAAATATTTATATCTTTTGATAAAGAAAAAGACTTTCAAGTTATTCTAAAAAGAATTTCCTTACAGAATTTTTCATCCTTATCCTGTTTAATGCAAAGAATCATGTTATTTACAAAAACAAGTGGTGAAGGGAATGATATAATAGGTGTTACCCAAAAGCGTATATTAGAGCAGGCTCTTTATCAGATATATGTACATGATGGGAAAACAGACATTCTTCTTAACAAAATATCGTCAACTGTTTTTCAAAACATTAACGAAGGCATACTTAAAGATTATTTTTTAGAACAAACCATTGGTCAGCGTCATATAATGGTTTATGAGAATGTTTTATTTGTTCAGGTAGATGTGGAAATGGAACAAAAAGAAACCTCCAATAGTATGTTTGACGAATTATGTCTTCGATCCAAACAGTTGAAGAAAAGTTTTATAGATGAAACGGACAGAGAGTATCTTATTAAAAGTGAAACTTCTGAGATTTTTCAAAAATTTCTATCTTCTGAAAGCAGTGGACTGTTTCTACTTGGAGAAAGTGGAATTGGTAAAACCTGTATGCTAAAAAAACTTATTATTGATATAGATGAAAGCAAATATATTGTTATGCCCATTGCATCAAATCAAATTGAATGGAACGAACCTTTATTTGAAAATATTTTTTTTAATAATTTCAAAGAAAGTCTGGCATTTATCAATATGATGCTTTTTCAAAGGCAACAAAGACTTCTGTTTATTATTGATGCAATTAACGAACTTGATATGCCGCTTCAGCAAGTAATTTCCATCTATAAGGAACTCTTAGAGTTATGTGATTTTATATCTAAAGAAAATTTTAATAATATACAGATGATTGTTACTTGTAGAACTGATTTTTATTTTCAAATAAAGCATAATATAACATTGATTCCTTCTCAAAGTTCCTTTTTCTCTATTGTAAATGAAAATGGCATTGAAAGCACATTATATACAGTTAAAGGCTTTGAAAAAACGGATATTGATAAAATTATTTCTTATTATAAATTAGATAAAAACTGGGATATGGATTCCCTATATACCAAGTTTGGATATTTAATTCGTATACCCGTGTATCTGGATATGATTTGTAAAATAAATGTTGGTGAAAATTTGGATAGTAACTTGCCAAGTGAATATATTTTATATCAGATATGGTTTCAAAATATTATTCATTCGGCAAATTTAGAAATTATTTCCACTAAATGTATAAATGATATTTTATGTTATATCATTTATACGAAATACTTTGTTAGTAATAATGATAAGTTGACTACGTCCCAGTTGTTTATAGGAATTCCAGAAGAAAGTAAAGATATTGTAAAAACCTATGAATGGTTGATAAATCATGGTGTTTTGAAAAAAGCTTCACAAAATAAAAATTTAGTATTTTTTTCACATGATAAAATAGAAGAATTTATTTTTACACAATATATTCTTGATAACTATGGTTTAAATCTTTGTAAAGCGATAGCAGACTTAAAAGATAACCAACACGGTTCTATGCTTATCCGGCAGAGCATATGTACCTTACTTCAGATATCATATATAAAAAATGAAGAAGCATTTAAAGAAACCATAGTTGAAATAATTAATGAGAACAACGATAGTTTGGTTCAATCCCTGATTTATCTCCTTATAGAAAACCCTTCTGTTTTTTATCAGAATTTATATGATTTTTTAAGAAATGTGGAGCAATATATTAGTAAAGCAAAATATGAAAACTTTATTTATTTAATCTATGCTTTTATAGAAGATAGAGTTGATAATTATCAATTTTTTAGTATCGAAGCAATAGACTGCATGAATAAATTCATAAATCATTCTAATATAGGTAATTCATTATTAATTCAAGCTTTAAATTACTATAATTATGCAAACTACATATGGAAATTTCCAATAGAACATGACGAGAAAAATTATGAATTTGCTATTCAACAGTGTAAAAATTTTCAAGCACTTGATATGAGTAGCTTACCCCCTGCATTGATCGATAAAAATAATTATCTGCTAGCAATTCTCATGAGAAATAAAGGCGATCTAAATGAAGCGGTTGACTTGATGGAAAATGTATATCAAAATTTATACTCAAATGCTTGTTTCAATGAAGCATGCCAAGCATTATTGGAATTGGGAGCGATATTTCGAGAATTAACAAAATTTGATAAGGCTCTTGAATTATATAATCAATTTGACTCAACTTTATTAAATAATGAATTATTAAAATATCGTTTATGTATGAATACCGGAATTATATATAAGAATAAAGTTCAGAATGATTTGTTCAATAAAAGTATTACATCTAAGACAATAGAAAATTACCATTTGTCAAGTAATTTATTTAAAAAAGTTTACATATATGCGAAGAGTACAAACCATATACCTCTTCAATTAGAAATCATAGCAGAGCTTATTGAAAGTACCGTAACTGGGTATTATTTGGATTTTACCACAATTTCGGATGCTATGGTTTTTGCCAAAGAAATGGATTCTATTCTGCCTAAATATCCTGTTCCAGTACGCAAAATACAAGCTTGCCGTATGTGGGCAAGGATACTGGCAATGCAGGGAGAGATTCTTGAAGCAATAAAGCGGTTACAAGAGGGGTTTTCTATTGCTGTACACTATAATATTCCATTTCGTGCAGCCGATTGTTGTAATCAGATTTCGGGAATATTATGTGATAATATTAATAAAGAATTTATCACACAGGATCTTTTGAAGGAAGGAATAAAAGCCTGTCAGTATTCTATTGATTATTATACTCAACTAAATCAAGAGGAGCATGAGTATTTAAATGATTCTTATCAGAAATTAAACCGATTGCAATCTGCACTAAAATATTAATTCTAAAATTTTGTCTGGTATATTATTTTTACATTTAGGATATGGAATACCCATTCGTTTACAAAATACCAGTAAAATAAGAGAAAAAATTTGTTCAGGGGATACTAACTGCTTGTTTATATATTCCATCAAATAATTTGTTCCTAGTGATGGAAGTGAATTTGCGTCTATTAAATAAATATTATTATTTGTATCCATGAGAAAATCAAAACGTGAATAGTCTCTTGTACATAATAATTCTGATAAATAGACAGCTCGCTCTTTTAGTATGCGTTTGACTGATAGCGGAATATCACTGCTATATTTTAAAGTTCGGTCTTGTTCTTTCAGATTTTTATTTGTATAGGAATATATTTCGTATTTCTCTTTTTTAGGAATCATTGCAGTCGCACTGCAAAGCCTTTTTCTGCCATTTCCGGTTACAGAAACAGTAAATTCTTGAGCATCTTCTAAATAATGCTCTAATAACACTTCGTTAAGATTGGAAAAAGTGTTAAATTGTCTTTCAATAATTTCAATTAGATTATCTCTCGTATATGCAATGGATTTTTTTGATATACCAAGCGAGGCTGCAAGAGTATTAGGCTTTACAATAACCGGAAATGGTGCTTTGTCAATATATTTTAATGCGTCCGCATTTCTTTTGTACCAAAAGACTTTTGTAAGCAGTAAGCTTGGCAATGACATACCAGAGCGAAGATTGGTTAAAGCTTTATCGTTTAATAACATATGTACAAAAATTTCACTTCCAATGTATGCTTGTTTGTGATATTCCAGAATTTGAAAAAGAACTTTGTTAAAAGAGAGAATACTTTTTTTATCTTCTGAAAATTCAAATACAGTTGAAGGATAGACACAATCAAAATTCTGTGTCATGATAAGATGTTCTATATCTGCAAGTTCACAATCTTTTTCTACAACGGCATAAATATCTGAAAATGAATTTAGGTATTCAATTTGAGAGAGCAGTTTGTCTGTATGTGTTGGTGCAAAACCAGAAGTTGTTAGAATTAAAATTTTCATAATGGACATCCCTTTTCGTTAAAAAAATTTTGAAGTATATTTTGCTCTTGTGTACTAAAAAGTTCTGTATAAACAATATTAGAATCCAGTTGTCCTAAGACTTGCCGGATCAAGGGCTCCATTTCTTCTCTTCTATAATTATTGTGGTTTTGTACAATATTTATGTAATGAAAAACCCTTTTATATATACATAGCAAAATACCAAAATCATCAATGTTATATTTTTCTAGAAAGTCAAAGATTTCTATGAGTCTTCTAATAGGTATCTGACAATCTACTAAATTACTGGAAGCAGTGGTGTGTCCCTGCCTATAGTAATAAACCATTTGATTTCGCCATAAGATATTGTGGGCAAGACACATAGAAGCTATAAAAAAAGGATTGTCTGTCCATGCAGCTCCAGGAGCTTCTACAAAAGAAATTCTATTTTCTTTAATAAAATTTGTTTTATATACGCATGACCAAATGGAAGGATGATATAATAACAATTGGGGATATTGGGAAATTTTAAAGGTTTTTTCAGGCAAAGTAAGAAACGATGAATTGGAAGGTTCCGTCTTCTTCGATGTATCATTTTCATAAAAATTCCAATATGCATATTTAATAATATCTGCCTGTGGAAAATCCTGCGTGTCTTTATAAAATAATTCATAAGCATTAGCTGCCAAAAAATCATCAGGTTCTACAATTGAAATATAGTTAGCCTGTACGTGTTGAAGACCCCTATTAAGCGAAAATCCATAACCGCTATTTTTTTGATTTAATACAGTGATTCGTGAATCTCTATGTGAATATTTACTCAAAATAGAAGAGCAGCTATCCCTCGATCCATCGTTGATACAAATAATTTGAATATTTTCTAATGTTTGATTTAGAAGACTATCCAAACACTGCTCAAGATATTGTTCAACATTATAAACCGGAATTAATATTGAGAAAAAAGGAACCATAATTTTCATCTCCATTTTATTTGTATTGAAGGATATTTGGCTAAAAAATGTCAAGAAGCTTTACCATACATAAAATCAATCTATTTGACGGATAACTCCTAATTATCCTCTGGTATATCTCATAAAGTAATACACATTTTTCTTTATAAACTATATACTACATTAATATTATAAAAATGTAAATAGACACACTCGAAAAAACATTCTCATATCTTTCTATATTGAAACAACCTTAATTCAAACTCCTCCTAGGTCCGTCTAACCAACTTCTTTTGCTCCTGCTACAACAAGAACAAATTTGATTCCACTCTCTGCATATATACTTTTCTGTATAAAGCTTGTATCCACACTGTCCTAATAAACGTTTTGCACATTATATTATATTAATTTTACAACCGCGCCACCATTCCCTAAGAAACACCTTCTACTCCTTCATCTCCCACCAATAAAAACGTATCTCCTGTGGCAGCTCATAATAATTCTTCATCCATCCTTCTATATATTCATATCCTTCCTGATAGGGCATATTCGTTGTATATCTGTCATCATACAGCTTATATAGTTCAACTTCCTCTATTTCATATCCATCCTTATAACTTTCCCCTGCCTCCGCCAGCATATAGTGATTCATATTATTTATTTCATCATTTCGTTTATATCCGCCTATAATACTGCAAGAATTACACAAAGCGTATATGCACAGGAAACCAACACATAAATGAAATCCCACCGTTCTCGGTCTTTTCCGCCTTACTATATCTGCATTTCCGATACTTATAATACATTCCGCCAATATAATATGTAAAATAAACTCCATCACCGTATGGCATCTCGTATAAACTATCGGCGAAACAATCAATGCTCCCTGTGAACAGATCCCCGCAATCAACATTGATAATAATAAATAGTTTTTCCGCTTATAATAGTATACTGAAAGAATACCGAAGAAATATAACGCCCACACGAACCGCACCACCACTCCAAATAAGAGCAAAGCCGTCTGCATCCTTCCGGGCAAGATGCGTTCCAGAACATAATACCCTGCAAATATACTCACAACTCCCATTATCTTTCTGCTTTTGAAATAAATTGCCGCCGCTGTTCCGAATACTACCGTCATAATCAGCACAAATACCCAATTCCAATATCCTATATTACAGTTCACAATCTTTCCTGCATTTTCTATCAGCATTATCACAATATTTTTGCTGTAATATTCATCCCCTCCGGCGCGAACAAAATTCCCCGGTGCCAGTATGGTAATTGCACCTCCCAAAACAGCACTGATACCCATCATGATCAAATAACCCGGGATATGTATTTTCTCGTTCTTCTGTCTCTGTTCCCAATACACAGACAGAATATGTATGGCGATCCAGGCAATAACCAGAACAGATATCTGTTCCTGCGAAAACGCCGCCATAAAAGTCAGTAACACCGCCGTCCATTTCCTTAACCGCGTTTCTTTTGTCTGAATCAATATCGTAAACCATATACAGCCTAACAGCGGCAATAGCGGCCAGACATATAAAACACTGGCCGTATACCAATAAATGCTGTCTCACAGATCGCAGGCATAATGTGCCATACAAAACCAAGCATAACGAAACACTCTGCCACTCCTCACACTTGATCACTTCCGCAACAATTTTCCCGGAAATAATACTGATCATTATAATAATGACAGCCTGTACGATCTGTATTAACGCCGTCCCGCCAATCTTAAACATTACGATTTCAAAGAAAAAATAGAGAATACGTCCTCCATGGTTCAAATAATGCCACTTCAAGAACTGAAAAATATCATTTAGGCCATAGTCCATTCCCGCTGTATTTCCAGTCCATCCATATGACAGGCTTGCATATCCGTAATCATCGAAACACATGAAAACATATCGATGCTGTATAATAATCAAACAGGCAAATATTGCCCCCACGATGAAAGCTGCTTTCTTTAAAATAATCTTATCCTTCATTTACGTTCCTTTACCTTCTTCCACCCAAACCACCCCAAGTGCAGCACATACCCTATAAGCAAGTTCAGATACGCCCGCCAATACCGCCGTTTTCTAAAAAAATCCATCCGCTCTCTCTGCGCTAACAAATTCTCCTTTCTATGCTCCGCCGTCATGACTTGCGAAGTGATGCTGTCCTCTCTGGTGCGGTACATGTAGAGTTTCTGTGTAGTCAGAACAATCCTCCCTGCGTTCGCAACGATCAAATGGCTTGTCAGGACATCTTCATGCCTTCTGCCAACCGGAAAACGTATCGCGTCACTACCGTTTGAACTATCCAAAATCCGCTTCCGATAAAGTTTATTCCATGCCACCGTTTCCCACTTCTTATATCGACCATGCCACTGACGCAACATCTGTTCTGAGGTCATATATATTTCTGTGACACTACCGTCATATTTGGAGTGGTCATCTCTGTCTGCCACCTCATAAGCAATCTTATCTCGAAATTGGTTTGCGACATGTATGTCATTTTTAATCTGTATACCAGCGGCTCCAATCTCCCCCCGCTCATATGCACATGCTGCGATATCCGCATGATACCTGTCTGCCAAATCATACAATGTCTCTATAAAATCCGGCAGCACGGCATCGTCAGAATCTACAAATGCAACATATTCTCCCGCTGCCCAATCCAGTCCTGTATTTCTGGCAGCTGAAAGTCCCTGATTATCCTGATGAATGACTCTGATTCTATTATCCTTACTCGCATATTCATCACATATCGCTCCGGAACCATCCGTACTGCCATCGTCCACCAACAGGATCTCCAGATTCGTATAGGTCTGCCGGAGTAGAGATTCCACGCACTCCCCGACATAATCTTTTACCTGATATACCGGCACAATAATACTGATCAAAGGCTGTTTACATTCTACCATCTCTCAATCACCCTTATTCTTCCGAGATTCCTTTCGCTACCTTAAAGCAACTCATGTGATCTTAATAACAGAAAAAAGAACCACCTCAGAACATTTTATCTTTTGTATAAAATGTAACGGCTCGGTCTTAGACCCTTCTGCTCTGAATGTGATTCTTTCTATCAACTATTATACCATAATATGTGACAAAAATCCAGTATTTTTACAATTACCCGCGCATATGTGGCAACCATCCACCACGTTTTCTTTAATCGTTCCAAGCGCGAATAGGAAATCTCAGTTTAATGTCAGCATTTGGTACAAACTATAAATTTCTCCATAATACTTCAACACGTACTCCTGCACTTCTTTTTCATATTTTAAACTGTTTGTTTCAATTTCTTTTCCAAAAGGATTATTTTTCTTTTTAGACATATAGTCAGAATAAAACTTTTCCAAATTAGCGCGCTTCTTCTTCCCTTGCTTACTAATCCATTTTTCAATTTCCGTGAAACTTTTTTCACTATCTCTTATCATATAGTCAATTAATGTGATCGGATTGTTAGACAGAGAAAAATTAATCGTAATTTTCGGTTGCATACTTTGGTCTTCTACAAGTTCTTTCACTTTTAATAAATTTTCACTGGTTCTTTTTACGGCAAGGTAATCGTCCAACAGAATCTCAATCTGCTTCATATAATCAAAATCAAACTCAATAAGAGTTAATTCTTTACCGGATATATAATTTGACTCAAGACTCAAGCTATCACACAGACAAATATAATTCACCTTTCGATTTTTTATTTGCGTTACCTTGGTATATTTTTTTCCGCAGGGACAGCTATACTCACGGTCTCTCTCGGTGATAAGCTTTCCGCAATTGGAGCATTGCAGATAGTTATGTTTATTACTAATCAAAAGTTTAAAACGCTCCCATTCTTGTAAATCATCACATAGGCGAACCATGTATGATATAGGATCTAATAAATAAACCATGCGAAAACCGTCAGAAAAGCGATCTGTGTGACGGTATATTGCAATAGCGGACATTTCAATAATACAACGATCTTCACAGCTAAGACTATATATTTTTCCATTATGGTAAAAATGCATTAACAAGCTTATCGCAGATAATACGCCATGATTATTGTTTTGATATTTTCTTTTTATTTCTTCATGATCAACTTGACGAAACAACTGGCTTTCCAGAAGATATGCTTTTATTTCGGCAAATTCCGTCTTAATTATGGGTGATAATATATTTAGATATGGCGGATAGTCCGTTAGTGTTTGCGTAGAGCGCAGATAAAACTCCAACGGATAACCAATATCATGTAACATAGAACTAACCATAAAAATTTTATAAGTTAATTCTCGTAATTTAGCCAGCACATCATTTACGGAACTTGCTTCATCCAGTATTTGGTGTGCTTGAAAAACAAGGTATTGCGTAGTTATACCTTCTGCCCGATATATTGTTTTTGCCATATCCTCCGCATAATTGAATTCCAACAGTAGCTTTGATCCCAGAA
The DNA here is from genome assembly GCA_014804605.1 of Lachnospiraceae bacterium. Classification (GTDB taxonomy): domain Bacteria; phylum Bacillota; class Clostridia; order Lachnospirales; family Lachnospiraceae; genus UBA3282. The sequence goes on from JAAUZM010000007.1 coordinate 18,800, forward strand.
AAGCATTCTTCATTTGATGCTTTGCATGTTCTCTCGTATGAATAGGATTCCCCTTCCCATCATGTTCCAGAAATATACTATTTTCAATTGTTCCATAATTATTAACTAATAATTCTTCTAACCCCCCAATTCCTATATATTCATAAAGAAACTTTTGCATATTTTCCAGCAAACATAACTGCTTTTCAGCATCATTCTGTTCATAGAGCAACGTCTTGGCTCCAAGCAAAGAACTGACATCATGATTCGTTAAACCTAAGACCTTGTTCTGCGTTGCCTTTTTCCATTCCAATGGCAATAGACTATTGTCCGTATGAAGTAAATCTTCAAAGTATTGATACATCTCATTATCATTAATTATTATTTTGTTGCCCATCTTTTCCCCTTATGCTTGCATTTCTTTATAGTTATCTGCTGTAAATATATAGTCCTCCACTTGGTTTTCAATCTTTGACTCATTCAGGAATGTGGTTCTGAGAGCAATTTCCTTTGAATATTTCCAACGATAAAGCTCAATATCGTCGTTGTTCAGCTTGTCCCGAATCTCTTTTCGAATTTCACTCCATTTACGATCAATTACAGGCATTGGATTGGATGTTCCCGCAATCGAACGTAAATACCCATCATAATTCTGCATATCGTTGATTGTTAAACGAATATTTCTGTGATTAGCATATACTTCAAACGCCGTCTGTGTAGCATTTAAACAGCAAATACATTTTTTTATATGGGATGAGTCCAGTGTTGTAATATATTCTTCAAATATTTCTGCTTTTGTGTTCAGTTCAGCATAACAAAATCTCAAGAGTTGCTGCTCAAATTTTGAGAATCCCGGTGAACAATCCAATACAAATAAGCTGCCTGGCTGTATGTTTAAATATTTAACAATATATTGCTGAATCTTTTCCCTTAACATTTCTATAGCAAGTTCTTGATGATTTATAAAATGTATAGAACCTAAAGAAAATTTACCATCTATAGAAGGTGATAAATATACTACATGTAATAAAGCACTTTCCGCACCTTTTGTTAATTCTATTGGTACAGCTTCTCCTGTTACCTCAAAGCTTTTTCCTTCAGGAAGTTTGGTCTCATCAAAAAGATAACATGTTCCTGTTCCCAAAATATCCAAATCCATATAAATAACATTATTATACTTCTGTGTATTAAACAAATCATCAATGCAATGCATCATGGAAAGAGTAGTTTTACCTGCCCCACCCTTATATGAATTAACAAAGATGATCTTTCCGTACTCTTTTGTCATATCCTTAGCCCTTATCCTTTACAAGTTCTTGTATCCTTAATAATTTATCTCTTTCCGACTGTTGTAAAAGTTTCTGTTTGCTGTCGCATTCTAAAATACGATCCAGCGTACTTACTTCAAATAAATCTTTAAATCGACCGATTGTATTTTCATCAATAACCGCCTTATTATCCACAAACGATATTATGTCATGTATTTTGACAGCTTCCGTACAGTCCGCATCAAAATTTGTGTTTACTTCTATATCTGTTTCTGCATCTACAACCGTAAAATCTGGATCGATAACTACGCCCTTACTAAGTGCTTCTGCCATCAATACATCAGAAACACTCCTCGCTTTTTCATGCCACTGATTCAACAATAAATCATTTAAATAACAGCTTAAAATATTTGACTGGTCAAAGAAACTCTTCATATGCCATCTCAAAATATTTGCACATATTCTGGGATAGTCAGAAGATAACGACTGTGAGTCCTCAGTTTGTATATCGCACTGACACAGAAACTCCCCTTTTTTGTTATGATAAGTAAACTCTATGAAAAAGTCTGTTGCCTCCGGCAATATTTGTTGTGAAATACTATTCAGTTCTAAGGTCATATTATAAAATTCATTAAAGGAATACGATATTCCGCCCTTTCTTTCTATAGGGAGCTTGGCGCATTGGTTTTCTTTGTCAAATTGAATAAGTGTAATAATTTTACCATTATAATTTTGCCGGTATGCCTGCATATAATCAATTTTATAGATTTCTGATAAAATATGCTTATTCGAGCTCAGTGCCAAAATTCTCTTATCAGCGTTATTGGAAACAGCACGATTAATAAGTGTTAATATGTTGTTATCTATTGCTTTGCTCTTCCAACGCCAAAATCCATCATCCCACTCCTTTGTAATATGCTGTAGTGTATCCCAAAGAATAGGAATATCGGATTTTCCAATTTGGAAATAACACAGTGCTTGCTGCAAAATACTGATTTCTTTTAGTCGATTGAAAATTGTATTTTCACATCGCTGCATTCTAACCATTCTAGGCGAATGATATAGTACTGAACCATCTGCGATCACAGTCATATCGGCTTCTTCTACAATCTTTTGGATATCATATTGAAGAATCCCAGTCTGGTTCTGGGTCTGATACTCGCTTCTGCCAAAACGAAACTTTATAATATCATTGTTGCCAATGATATCCCATATCTTTGACAGAGAATCCTTTAACGTCTCCTCCTTTGATGAAAGAATCCAAAATGTTATACACCCTATATTACAACAATTACTGTGAGAAAGTTGTCGTATTTTGTTTATCACCTGAATTAAGCCACCTAAATTACTAATATCTACAATTGCAATAGTAATTTCTGTTAAAAATGGGTGTTTCTGTATAAAATCTATAATCTGTTTTTGGATCATTCTAAAATCAAGAATTGAATACACCGCTCCAGTTTCTATATTTTGAAATTTGATTTTACCACTTTTCCATACAGTTGTATAATCCAGAGCATACTGCTGGTCACTAAACTCTATAAAATCTATGGGAAACTGCATTCCCAGCTTTTGAATCAAGGCGCTTTTAATATCATTCTCTAATCCAGTTGTATCATATTTATCATATATAATAGAATCATACATGTTTTTGATTCCCATGTAATGAAATACACAGACCGGATGATAAAACGGCATAATGATCTCTTTTTTTTCAACTTGACAGAATAAAGTCTGTAAACCAGATATAATACCAGTTTTAGGTAATGCATACCTAATTTTTTCGTCCGTTATTAAAAGTGTCAGCAGCTTAAAATAAGTTTGTGTGTATTCTAACGCAACATTACAAAAAGCAGCTAGACAAATGGGGGTTGCCTGCAATATATTCTCCCAAGCACCAAAGAAATGATTCTTAAGTAATTCTAAATGCTCTTGCAACATACTGATTTTATCTTTGGATAAATTCAGGTTTTGAATTTGCTCTAACAAATTTTCAAATTGCTCCGAATATTCATCGCACGTCATTCTCATAGGAACATACTCGTACCAATTGAGCTCTGGAATTACATCTTCTTCTGAACTGTCCGCAGAGTCTCGTCTGTGTTTCAACCACTTCTGCTCAATTTCGTCTATCCTGATTTCGTCAGAAATCTTAAGCGCAAATTCATACGAAAAGAAATCATAATATTCATAACCTAGGGATTCATCTGTCTCATTATTTGTGCTTCCGCTCTCAACCATATTTCGAGGCGCATTTTTAAGAAAATCCTGCATCTTTTCAAAATATGTTTCTTCCAGAATTTTTTGAATGCTCCCCTTTGCTAAGCTATTAGTAATAATCTGCTGAACCTTTCGGTTGGTTATTTTATTATCGCAAATTGCTTTTGTTAATCGGTTCTCAATAATACTGTATTTCGAAAGCCGGATTATTCTGCTTATTTGACCTTTGCGCAATACTTCATCGGAATTACTCTTCCATACTCCAAGCATGGGAAGATTCGTGTTTAATCGTTTGGGTATAAGCTGACCATTTTGTATACCTGACTCACATATATATTGCAAAAAATCCCAAAAAGAAAATTCTCCCTGCGATAATAAAGCCTCCAAAAAAATTTTTTCATTGGACTTTAATTTAATATCAAATATGCGCTCCAGACATATCCAAATCTGATCCCGCTTTCGACTGAGAATAGAATATTCATTAAAATCCTTCAATGAATCAATTTGCTTGACTCCTTCTGCCGAAATCAAAACTATTCTTGTTATACTTGCATCGTTTCTTAACCTTACAGCTTGTGAATAATCCTTATTATCAATTACAACAACCTGCTGGTCTGACGAAAATGACACCTCTAATTTCCACAAAAGTTCGTCTTCAATATCACACAAGGATAAGAAAAACTCATCCTTATTTTCCGTCAAAAGCTTGATATATTCTGTAATATAATTGACATAATAGTCAAAGACATCATTCATACTAGCTTCAAAACTCCTTTCTTCTCAGGAAGAGTAATTACGTACCCACTATCAGATAGTTTCACAAGACAATTTGCAGCATTCAGCGTGTCGATAAACGCCGATTTGTTCTTTGAAAACTCCTGTGCAGATAGTTTTGGCCTGACTGATCTTAGTAATCGTTCTGTATCATTTGTTTTCGTTAATACAATACGATATTTGCTTTGAAGATATTGAATAAAATTGTCCAAGTAATCATAAACATGTCCTTTATCTGCCAAATATAACCTTACATAGAATTCTGTCAGACTTGCTGACATAGCAAAATATTTATGTTTTGCATTTCCCTTTGGAAAAATCATTTCAATCTGTCTTCCGCTGGTAGGCAAAGTTGAAGATATTTTAGACAGAACAGACCCCCTCTTACTGCCCGTCAAATTAATATAGCGAACAACAAAATCATCGATCGGAATATCTGTAGTACTATCCGGAGTAAGGGAGAATGCATGTACCAACATATCATAACTCAAATCATTCATTTTACTACGGCTGCCCAAAATACCCGTAGCAAATTCTACAAAATCCATTTCTTTAATATAAATGTGATTAGCTCTTGCTTCTACCGGAATCGTTCCATCATCATTTGCGACCTTTTTAACGACTTCTTCATAATATCGCTGCAACAGTTTGGGAAAAAGATTTCTAATCTCCACGTAATTATTGCAACAAGCCCTATGAATAACACCATTCAATCGACTGTCTGCCGGCGCACCTTTACATAGTATTCCAGTATTTGCGTCTCCTCTGAATACAATATATTGAATAATATAGCTGGTCAGTAAAATAGATAGATAATTATATTTTCGATAAAAATCAAGCTTACCAAAATACTCGTGTGTCAAAAGCGTATTCAGATCCCCGTTTAAATTCTCACCGAGTCTTTTAATTCTCTTGCGTTCAGCCGACGATAACATAGCCCAAAAGTTCACCGAGATCTCCCTCCCGGGATATGATTTGTTTGTAATAACTTCTTCCTGACTATGCAGAAGTATCTTCAGTATGTGATTAATTCCGGATATATTATTAAAAACGTAATTATACAATTTCTTCTGCATATCTGTATAATTAAAGTCATCGTCTAAATTTTGCATATGAAATAACATGTGTCGCAGATTGGGACTCCCATTTTCAGTCAGCATCTCCGGAGAAAAGGGGAAATAGAAATGTGTGCCTTTACTTAAACGCCTATTTTCCCGCCGCATAGTGTTTTCACCCAGATAACATTCCATAAAACTGTCAAACGAATTTTTTAAGCTATCACGGTTAATATCATCTTCAAAAGCAAGAACCCCTTTTTCCTCAAATAATTCAAAATTGTATTGGGGTGACATCTCAGTTCCATTTGAAAAGTAATCCAAAAGAAAATTATTTGTCAACAAATACTTGGGTGTTTCTGGTGCAGACATACCAATATATCCAGCAATTCCATCATTGATTTTTTCATTATTTGAACCTGATCCAGAGGTTGCCTTGTTCCTCTTTTTATCATCAAACATATTAATCCTCTCTTCTGATTCTTATAGTTTGTTTCTGATCGTGATTAAACAAATTTCTTTCGGAGTGTACCGTTAAAGAAAAATCACATATGTCTTTTCCTTTCTCTTCAAATCGAATAACAATAGAATCATATGCCCGTTCTTGAACCTGTAATATTTTGCGATAAAAAGTATTAACAGCATATTCTTCCACTGTTAGTTCATTTCTATTTAAAAAATAATCCTTGCTACACATCATAAGATACTTAAACTGTGGATAATCAATCAGCAGACTAATCAAAGTATTTTCATCAGTATCCGGAAAGTAACTTAGATAAAAACGATTCCATTTTTTTTCACTCGATCGGTTTTCACAGCCAATCTGCAAATCATACCTATGCCATATCATACTTATATCCTGCATAACCAAAAACTCTGTTCTTATCTTATTTCCCAAAATAATAGGGGTATCTGTAACAATTAGTCCGGTGTCACTTTTACCTTTATTGTTTATTTTATTAATACCCCTCTTGAGCATCTGCAATGTAGAATTCTTTTCATGTATAGTATCATAATAATATGGTGGCCGATCAATGTACTCTAACACATCATGAAATTCGACTAAATAATCTATATTTAACAATTCATACTGCATATCTTTTTGATCGAAAAATAATTTTCTTCTATATCGAATATACTCCTCCTTTGAATCATCCACATAAGATTTTGTTTTATCGCGTTTCAACGCCGGATCCATATTGGATATTTTACCAAGAAGTGCATCATCACTATTTTGAAATACATTATAGTAAGCTACACTTTCCAACAAATTTCCCTTATTAATGTAGTCCCTGCGTTCTTGGCAATCCTGCCCGAATGTAATAATATATGCAATCAAAGACAAAAGCTCACGAAAAGTAATGTGACCTCCAATCAGATAAAGTGCATTACAGATAGTCCGAACCGCTTCCAGACCGGAATCCGTTTTAATTTTTTCTATATTTTTTTTATAAATACATGCTGTATGGCACGAACAGTCCTGTTGTGGACAATACATATCACAATCCAGAAAAGAGGTCACAATATGTTCAAATGTCTTTGGATTCTCAGCCAAATTGCGATTTTCAAAATTGCAGATATATACATCTGAACGAGCAAATGTTAATTTTTCCATTAAAGCTATATCATATTGTATTATAACTTGCGTAAAAACCCCAATATTGGCAAGAATAATTAAACGCTCGTCGGATACGCCGTCTAATACTGCCTTCAAACGCTCAATCAGTCTAACTTTATCTTCTTCTGTTAATGCCGAAAAATCCTGACATGGGTCAGAAAAATGGTATTGCTTAAGTAACGGCTCTATATTGCGAAGAATACGTGATTTACCATCACCAGCCTCACCTGTAAGAAGAATAACTTTGTAGCTTTCTATATTTTTACGGATATTTGCTTCTTCCGGCATTAATATATTAAACTCTTCGTTTAGGTTTCTCTCATCCATCATATATCCGTGCGATTGATATTGTGCACAATAACGAACAAGACTTTCTACTTTCTCTCGTAAGTTCATTCTGGCTTCCTCTACTTTTCAGTACAGCATGTTATGAATTTCTCTTAAGCATGTATTACAAAAAGAGTATAATAGTTTGCAGTCGTGTTTGTCAAGCTGGCACATATACGCCTATTTTCATTTTCAATATACTACGTCTTCATTTACTGATTCTATTTTATACATTGTTGCTATCGATAATATATATTCCGTAATTACAAACTTTTTTAGAACGATTTTTATGCAATATAAATCGCAAGAATAAATTTATTATAATTATTGACGCACATAATAATATTGGCATTCAAAATGCCAATGCGGAAATTATAATATTTATTAACTAGGATATCTTTCTGGAAGAAAAATGCTTGAATAATATGCTAAATTTATTATGGTCAAACGGGAAAATAGCTGCAGATAAGCTCTTGATAATTTATCCACAAAATAATCTAGTCCAAAGCACTGAACACGTGCTTTCAGACTATCGTAATGGACGATCTATCCCCCAAATTGAAACCCTAAATTCCACTCTCATATTACACAATGGAATTTACTTCTGCCCGGAAATTTACTTATTCAAACCAGTTGATCGCGAAATTAACAGATTCTTTTCCCCTTCTCCACAATTACAATTATCTGTATAGTCCAGCTGTCATATTTTACCCATACATATAGAAGTTTCACATTATCTGAACAATTTACACTGTACAATCAACTTAAATAATCTTATTTCGCTAAAACACCTGCAAAATCGGAGTTTTCCGTAATCAACCTATCAAACAAATTATACCCTATATCGGTAATCAAATTGTTCTTTTCTGCCAACCATATATTAAGATCATCTTCAGTAAACTTTTGTTCATAACGACAATAATATTCCAGAAAAGTATAAACTGTCTGGATCAGGTTCACGTCCCTTGCTACTTTTGCATTAATATTTATGCCATTATAATATCCCGTCCACACATTATAATAATATGTTAAATTCGCTATATCAGGATATGTTCCTTTTAAAAACAGTTTCTTCATAACATAATTCTGACCCTCTAAATCACTGGTCGGCTCATTCAATGGAATTACCCGATCCCCCAATTCCGCCTCTGCCATATCATGAATCATGATCATATCCAATATTTCCTTTTTGATATAACCATCTACATTACATTCTTCCGGTAAAAACAATGCTGCCATCAACCACGCGCTAAAGCTATGCTCTGACACACTCTCGGGATCATATATATCACGACTTAACCATTGCTTTCGCTTTACATCTTTCAACCCCCGATATTTATTATAGATAAGTGGTGCAATATCAAATTTATCCTGACTCAGATAACATTCCAAATCTTCTTTTATGCTATCGAAATACATAATTATTTTAGACGAAGCGACATTCTGTGGTTTTGTCCTATAAACCTTTAAATATTCCAATGCCTTATGAACATACGGTATAATATCAAACTTCAGCTTTTTACCTTTATTTTGAATTCGTGCCTGCAAAATCGTAAGCATTGTCACCAAATTATTCTCAACAAATTTTCCATTTCGCATGTACAAAGATGCTTCAATTCTTTCATTTAATTCAATTAAGGCTTTCTCGCCAATTCTAAGGTCTGTATCCAAATAGTATGTATTATGTGCTGCTAATTGGAATGAATCGCCAAAGTACTCAATAGCGGTCCCCCTATTAAGAGCATTTGCAATATCGTTAGTTATGACAATACATAAGTATTCATCCATCATATTAGCTTGACCATGAGAAAGTAATCCTGTACATACCGCTCTAAACAAAAAATGATTATCCAAGTTTTCCTGTACATTTTTATTATTTGTTTTTACCAATAGTTTCAGTTTACTAAACTCACTTGTCAGAAATGTAAGCACCATATTGGACAAATTTTTATAGGTGATTCTCCCCATCCAATACGCCGCGTTACTTTTTTGATGTATATTAAACACGCTATATTTTTCATTTACAAATTCAACCATTGTCTCCTGTAGTGAATAATCATTTTGTAAAAAGGACGCAACAAATTGATTTGACATAGATGTCAACATAACCTGAAAATATGCATAATTATCGGATTCTCTGTATCTTCTTATTCTGGTTATAAAATAGAATGCAATCAAAAACTCCATAAAGGAATGATGTTTATGAGCTAAAGACCACATTGCGCCCAGCTTTTCCACATCTTTATAACTGTATGATTCATCAAATGTATAACTAAAAATCCGCTCCGAAACCTCTGCCAGTTTCCGTTCATCTCCTGAAAACTCTGCCAATGCCATTTTCTCATATATTTCACTAATAGTTACATTGTCAAAATGTAGGTTATGAAACATCTCCTTTGTTAATAATCTAACAAGAAATATATCTAACTCCGAGTATCTCAATCCCTTGACAGCATCATAAATCTCCCCCGCATTTATTTCATACTCATACATCTTCAAAATGCAGTCGATAAACTCCATTACTTCAATTTTATTATTAGTCGGTATGGGCTTGACGAAAATGGAACAGCTACCATCATCTCCCGATGTCACCGTTATTACTTTCTTGATTCTTGCCCTGTTTTTAATTAAACCCGCATCAATTGAAACGATTCTACTAACCTTACCCAGTGGTTTGAGCAATTCAGTTAGCACATTTTCAACTATGACATCAGATATTTGATGTTCGCGCACTGCATCAATGAACAAAACAGGTCTTACATCCCTATTGGCCTTCACATAATCGATATATTCTGCTAAATCGCTGTTCATGATGTCTCGAATCTGTTTATATACATCCCCTGTTTGATATATCAATTGTTCGTAATAATTTACCGAAACATACAAGGGAATAAACTGACTGCTACCTATTTCAAACTCCTTCAACATCCTATAAAACGCTAATTGTAGAATCATATTCTTACCTGTACCAGGCAAGCCGCGTACCTGAATAATCTTCTGACTATGAGTCAATTGCTCAATAATATATGAAATTTTGTCATGTTCATCCATCACCACTTTCCCATGATTGTATATAACAACTGTATTTTTAAACATTTTATTTGCAAGATCATTGAACTGCCAATACGAAGTGTCCGTATTAATTCGCTCGTAAATATTATAAGGAAACTTAAACGATAATTTTCGTACATTCAGTGTAATCTCTTCTTTTGAGATATCTTCCCTATGTCGAAATGTTGGTTCTACTCTAGCCTGCTCTTCTCTTTTTACTCTACTATCGTGTTTATGACCAATGTCTGTTGTCACGCTATTAGTAAAAATCAATTCCGGCTTCATTACAGGATCAAGATCATACTCCGTATTAAACCAATCCAATATAGCGCTTAAAGAACTCAGACAAATATCTACATCCTGCACTGGAATAGCATCTCCTGTTTGAAAATGTCCTCCGTAGTTTCCATACTTCTGAATAGTCTCAATTTTAATAATAATATTTTGGGGAAAAGATCCTCTCGGGTGCGCATAAACTGTTTTAAGTAGACCTCAATGGTAGCATTCTTTATGGAATTATTGTCCTTAATCAATCGATTGGTCACAACGAGGTATCTACATATTCCTTCTACTATTTTTCTTGCTTTTATTACAGCATAATCGGGATCGCATTCTACAATAACAGCATCAAAATTCATTTTTTTCTCTGTTATTCCCATAATTCTTTCCATTTTATCTAATTGGCTATTTAGCTTACTGTAATCTTGTGTCATCTCTTGATTTTCTCCTTATGTTTTTTTTGCATTTTTTTATATATATACTGCCTAAAACTATCCATTAAAACAACTATAGTAAGAATTGCCACGCAGCCAATAATCGCATAGATTACATAATACAGCCATATTAAATGCACCTTCCCTTCGGAAACTGCACACCACCTGTTAAGGATGTCCGTACTATCCACAAATGCCGAAAAAACTGTCAGCAACGATAATATTCCTAAAACAATATCCGTCCGCCAGCCTCTGTAATTTGCATCTGCTTCTTCTTTTTCCCGTTGTTTTTCACTCTGCAACATATACATACGATCTGAAATCTCTTTCAAGTCATTCTCCAATTCGTCTATCGAAAGAATAGCTCTCACATCTTTATAAATTCTATGATATGTCATTTCATCCGAAATAATATGGAAAGAATATTCCATTCTGTATTCCGTAAGCCTATACTGAATTTTTCTCCACTCATCGGGATCTGCCCTTCTGCAATTCATCATTTCATTTATAAGGGATAATGCTGTATACCTTTGGTGCAACAAAACCAGATACATGAAATAATAGTCATTCTGTAATTTCCCATTTAAGTCATTAAGTGTAAAATTACAGGTGTCATAATAAATGCACGTAATACCGTCCTGACAATATCCCCAATGAATATAAGAATAGGGATGGTACTTTTGAAAATCATCATTATTAGATATGTTATACTCGTATTCCTTTGTGTACGAATGACCAAGATGGAATAATTTATTGTCAATCATATTCTTGTCATTATCGCAGAATATACTAAAGACATTGCTCTCCATTCGTATAACATTATTAGCATGAAAAAATAACTCGACATCTTCCAGACCGTTTGCTATCAGGTTTTCTGATAATGCATATAGATACGTTCTATTCTCCAAATTATCTAGCAATATCGCATTCTTAATTTCAATATTACTCATCCCGACTTTCTTGAATAAAAAATTGAACTCAAGCAAGTCATCATAGCTCATTTCCTCCGAATACCATACATCATAAACCAAAAATCCCACATTTGTACCAAAGCAATGAATTCTAACATTCCGTATATCTATTGTATACTCTTTGGTTTCTCCCCTACGTCGCATACTACAAGTAAGTATTTTTCTATGCCCATCTGTATAGGGTAAACCGTATGCTCTCTTTTCCATTAGTTTATATGCATACTGTCGCTCTGTCTGATATCCCACCCCATCATTAATAAATTTCATTAAATGGACCGGTATTGTATCTGTAATTCTTTGCCAGACTTTAATAATGCCTTTATTTCCCTTGGCAAATTCTTTCGATTCAATCCGCCCCTCCACTCATCTATACTTTTTACTCGAAATGGTATAAAAAAATAGCTATGATTATTTGATAACATTCTCTCACCTTTTTCATCAGTAAATAATTATATATAATACTATATCGTATGAGGCATCCTTATATCTATCAATCGTCTGATAACACTTACAACATTTCGATACACATCCAAAAAGAAAGTGATTCTATTTGGATGTGTAAGCGTCGTTTGTAGTTAGCTTAATAAGTATTGTCAAAGGAGAGTCGGGACCAAATCCCAGCTCTCCCTAATATTATTTATCCACCCTTCATACTTTCTATGTCGCTATCAATATTAAATTTGCCATATAATTGCATTTTTATCAAACAAATTACATTTAATAGTTTAAATGATTCAACCTATTTAGTCAACTACAAATATACACAAATTCAACTGCTGTATTTCAATTCAATGTTTGCAGCTTAAATCGCCCTTCCGTCTCACCTCATAAACCCCTCAATCACATCCCCCATCCGCTCCCACGAGAACCGGTAAGCCTCCTTCTCAATATTCTCCGCCATACTCTCCGCCTGATCCTCCCGGAAGAACTTAAGCGCTGCCGCCGCAATCGCCTCTGGGCTCTTTGGTTTCACCACATATCCTGTTCTGCCATCCTCCACCACATCTGGCAGTCCGCCCACATCAGTGACGATCACAGGCTTCGTAAAACCGTATGCGATCTGCACGATTCCGCTCTGGGTCGCAGATATATAGGGAAGTACCACCAGATCCGCCGCTGCGAAATACTTCTCCACTTCCCGGTCCGGTGTATAAGAGTCCACCACGTTCACACGCTCGCCTACGTCGGAATCATCAATCAATGCCTGATAATCTTCCCTGTCGGAACCAAATTCCCCTACCACCAGAAGCCTCACCTTACTATCCTCCCGCAGGATCCCCGGCATTGCCTGCAGCAGATATTTCAGTCCCTTATATTCTCTCACATATCCGAAAAAAAGCAGCACATGCTCATCCTTTTCCACGTGCAGACGCTCTCTGGCTTCGGACTTGCTCATACCCTCAAAACGAAAAGCATTATAGGTCGGGTGAGGCGTCACCACATAATCCGGATTCTTCTTAATGCTCTCTAACTCATCCGCTTCTTGCCTTGCATGTACGATATAATGATTCCCCCGCTTTAACGTCAGTTTCGTAAGGTATCTGTCCATGGGAAATCTCTCGTGAGGGAATACATTATGGCAGATGAAAGCAATCTTCTGCCGCCCCATAAAATGTGTCAGAAGAAAATAGCAGGGCGCAAAATAAGGGTGCCACCACTGTATCACCACGAGATCCGGCCTCTGCCGCCTAATATGACGTGCTGTCCTTATTATATTAAAGGGATTCGCCGTGTGAAGCATATACTCCGCACCCGCTATCTTAAAGCTGTCATTGTCATAATCCCTCTGCTCCTTATGAAAGAGGAATTTCGGGTACTGCATCTTATATGAGATCATCTCTACATCATGTCGCTTCGCCAGCTCTCGATACATGAGTCCCGTGTAGTGGGATATCCCGCCCTTATATGGATAAACCGGTCCAATCAAGACAATTTTACTGCGCATAGACGCATCATTCCTTTCTGTAGACAAAACACTCCGCTAATAGCTCAAATTTCTATTACAAATTATTCTCCCACTACATAGCAAGGGGATTTTACTGTGATACAACAATTAAACAGGGTAATACTCCTAGTGGAATATTACCCCATTTCTAATGATTATTCAATCACAATGATTCAATTATTACTCGCCTGTAAGAATATTATCGCTTACCGATTTTCTCACTATTTGGATACTTCTACTGTGAGTTTAGCTGACTTACCAAGTGCTGTCTTAGCTGTGATGGTTACCTTACCATCCTTAACCGCATATACCTTACCAGTCTTCTCGTCGATATTTACAATACCTTTCTTATTAACGGTATAGCTTACTATATCCTCACAATTAGCTGTTCCAGCTTCCTTCCAAACCGGAGCATTCTTCGTAGCTGAGATATTGATATACGGAGCCATCGTGATGGAGTCACCGATTTCAATTGCTACGGTATCCTTGATCGGATCTTTCCCCGGCTTCGGATTAGGCTTAGTAAATATCTCATTAGTTGCTGCATTTCTAATTTCTACACCAGTCGTCTTCTCAACGATCGTAACTACAGATGTTGCAGAAGCACCGGATTCAGCCGTTGCTGTAATCTCAAATACATCGCCGATCTCAGGTGTCGGTAAGTTAACCGAAACGCTTGCTGATGTAACTTCTTTACCTTTTTTCTCCAGGCCCAGAGCAACAGTATCCGTCAAAAGCTCGCCGTTCTCCTTCACGCTCCAGTGAATTAATTCCTTCTTACCTACGCCCTTCGGTCCAAGTGTTGCCTTCAGAGCAACCTTCTGATCCTGAGGTACATTCTTCTTTAACTTCTCATTCAGAACAACCGAAGATTTATTCAGGGTAACCGTCTTAACAGGCTGTTTCACAGATACTTTGAAAGTAGTCTTAATTACGCTTGCGGACTTCAAAGAAGTTGTTCCGTTCTTTGTCTGATTGACTGCACGGACACCACTTACCGTAATAGTCGCCGTACCGCTCGCGTTTGCTGTAATCTTAGCTGTGCCGCCATCATATTCGATCGAAGCAACCTTAGCGTTGGATGTCGTCCATGTCAGAGTATCTGAACCAGCTTGGTACGCACCTTCACCATTAACATCCTTACTGGGTGTTACTTCTGCAGTATAAGTTCTGTTCTTCGGAACAGAAATATATGTGGTATTAGCAGCTCCCAGTTTAACCTGTGCAACTTTACCAACATTATTGTTATTATATGTTGTTGCCACTGCTGCAATCGGGGTGCCCGCGTCATCTGTTACCGTGATCCCGTCAATGCTGCTCTGTTCAACAGTAAATGTAACCGTATCCTTTATTTCATTCCCGTCAGGATCCAAAACCGTTTTCTTAGGTTCCAATACTACCGTAACTGTCCGATACTCATCATCCGACAAATCTAATTTCGGTTTAATTGTCAGAACACCTTTCGCATTGATCGTAGCATTCGGGTTCTTAACTTTTTTAGTACCTGTTACGTTACCGTTCTTATCCTTTTTCTCTACTTCTTCTTGTTCGATAGACCACTTTACAGCGTCCTTATTCTCTTCAGGGTCTCTACCAACATATAACTGTAAAGACTTACCAGAGTATAACGCATCATCTACCTGCACGTCTCCATTCTGATCTGCGATCCAAAGATCTTTTAATGTAGCCTTAACTGTAACAGTCACTTTATCAGATTTGCCGCTGGAAGCCTTCGCTGTAATTGCAGCCGTACCTACACCTTTCGCATACAATACAGCTTCGTCATCATCAGCATCAACACTTACGATCGCCGGCTTGTTAGATGTCCATGTGATCGTATCAGTAACCGCCCAATCAGCCTTCGGCGTAGTTGTTACATTATCTTTCGCGACTTCAATATATGATGTTCCGCTTTCAAGGTCCAGAGTCTTAGATTTAACTTTTCCCTTACTATCTGTTACAGGAGTACCATTAGCCGGTATAATTTCTCCATTGTCGTCAACCGCTGCTTTCACCTTTGCGTATTTTACAACGTATGCCTCTTTCTCCCAATCTCCATCATCACGGATATCTACAGCTGCCTTCTTATTATCAGCCTTCTTCCCATCAGTAAAAATCTTGTTGGTATCACGATCCATGATGACAATCTTAGAAGCCGGTGTACCTGCCTCAACATAAACATCCCATGTATCTTTTGCCTCACCGCCGCGTTCACCGACTGCAATAATCTGGCATGCATCCTTTGCAGCAGTAAGCTCAAGCTCGCCATCAGCATTTTCCTTCGCGTTCACCTTCTTAAAGGTAACTACACCTGCTGCGGTAACCGTAGCTACTTTTGTATTGGTAGAAATCCAAGTGATCTCGTCGTTAGCCGTTTCCGGTTTACGTACAATATAATCATTCAGATCAAGCGACTGCTTTACGTATGCTGTTGGCATAGGCTCAACTACCTCTGTGCCTATATCACCATCAAATACCAGCTTCTCGGTGTACTCCTTGATGGATACCTTAGCCTCTGCCGTATAACTCTCTGTCCTGTTATAGCCCTCTTTCAGCTCTTCTCTTACTATTTCATCATTCTCGTCCTTATAGTAACGATAACGACCATCAATCGTTGCTCTGACGATCATCTCTTCGCCCGCTACAGTACCCTGTCTGGGATTTAAGGTAACCACAGTTCTGTCAGTCGCTTTTGCCTCAATA
The DNA here is from genome assembly GCA_014804605.1 of Lachnospiraceae bacterium. GTDB lineage: Bacteria > Bacillota > Clostridia > Lachnospirales > Lachnospiraceae > UBA3282. The sequence goes on from JAAUZM010000007.1 coordinate 35,424, forward strand.
CTCAGCACTTTGTTTGCTGCGACGTTGTCCATAACTGTCGACTTACCATCAGAATAAAATACCTCCCACTTGATTTTGCTTTCAATCTCTTTGAGGATTTTTTTCTGTTCTGCTGTAGCATCCTTCCCTTTACCTACAAGATCGCCATCCAAAACGATCGTAGCCTTTAAGGTCTCCTTCACGCCTTTCTCTGCCTTAACATAGTCCTTGTCAAGAGCTATGCCTATAATGGCCGCATAGTTATCTTTGAGCACACCCGAGTTTGTATTGGTATCGGTATTGGTTACCGTTCCGGTATGACTCTTATCGTCACTGCTCTGATTTGTACCGTCCGACACACTGTACACACCGCGAATGCCCGCTGCCGATGCTGTCAACGGTGTTCCTACCAGCATAGAAGCCGCTAAAGTAAACACCATCGCCTTTTTAAGCAACTTTTTCACGTTTTTCATTGCACTCTCTCCTCCATAATAGTTTTTAACGCTAGTCCTTAGTATACATCCAATTTTTTTTTTTTGCAATCCCCCCTCACGACAAAAATCATTTTTGTGTATTTTGGTGAGTTTTTTATGTAAAAAACATNATAATACCGAAAATTTGATACTCTATAGCTACTCATATTCGTTGGGGTCAGGTTTTATGTCACCCTCACTACGCTCTGTCACGGCTTTCCCGTCCGGATCCAGCAGTCCAAATTCCAGTTTCTTCACCCGATACTGGATATCTTCCAATAGCTTACGGTTNGCCGATATGATATCNGCCTGCATNCCGGTCACNAAGGTCTGGCTGCCNATGATGATCAGCATCGCNGCCAGAATCANGGANTGGGTATGTCCGCCGCCGTTNCCNTGACAGAANAANANCAGNAANCNNANCCCNATGGCGACNCCNCCCGCCATGGCGATGACCCCTAACAGCGTAAANACCTGCAGAGGTTTATACATCAGNACNGCCCNCAGAATNGTCAGCACNGACTTCTTAATATATCCGAAGATAGAATTCATCAGTCTGGATTTGCGCAGTTCCGGATTNGTNCTGACGGGCACCGAGGTGATTGCCATCTTATTCCTGCCTGCCTGCACGATGGTCTCCAANGTNTAGGTNTATTCNTTATGCACATTGACCCGCATGGCNGCTTTCCTGCTGTATGCACGGAATCCGCTGGGNGCNTCGGGGATATCCGTTCTGGATGCCACCCGCACCACGAAGCTGCCAAGNCTCTGCANCTTCTTCTTAATCCATGAGAACTCCTCGATTTCCGCNATNGGNCGCTCGCCGATCACAATATCGGCTTTCCTTTCCAGTATGGGGCGNATCAGCTTCTCGATATCGTCCGCACAATACTGGTTATCCGCATCCGTATTCACAATAATATCCGCCCCGTGNCGCAGCGCCAGATCAATGCCCGCCAAGAANCCCTTAGCCANNCCCAGATTNCGCTTGAAATGAACNATGTAATTGACGCCCCACTCCAGCGCAANTTTCTCTGTGTCATCGCTGCTGCCGTCATTGATNATCAGATATTCTATTTCATCCACTCCGTCGATCTGCTTAGGCAGAGCATTCAGAGCGATCTCCAGTGTCTCCGCCTCGTTATAACACGGTATCTGAATAATCAGTTTCATCGGATGCCTCCTGAATCTGTTTCATTATATATAGTAACTATTCAGCCATTTTACGCTGTCTTTCCATGCGGGTGATCCATCTGATCCCGCTAAGTCCCGTTTCCAGCCGGCCGTATATGCCGCTGACGATCCGGGCCGCCTCTACCCCGCCATANCTGAGAGTAAATAATACAATGCGTCGTCTGTATGCGGAGCTGCGCAGATATTTCCGGCAGGCAAGACAGTTCTTATAATCCGTCTGGCGCAGATAGATCTTCATGCGTTCCCTGCACGCTTTGCGTCCGCCACCCGCCTTATCTTGTGCAAATCGTATATTNGNCGCATTGCGGCACAATTCCACATAATGTTCGCACAGGCTGACCTTCCTGTATTCTGTCAGCACTTCCGCTTCCCGGATGCCCTCTTCCAAATAGCCGGTAACGTACTGATCCAACGCCGCAAACCGCTCGCACAGATCCGGAATNTANATCTCCCCTGTGNGACTCCGATCCTTCATTGACNCGCCANCAGTATCCCGNCNTNCGNGAGGTAACCACCCGNTCCGCGCAGCANAGTGCGCGCGTCACNAANATCCAGTCGTCCTCATAATTGACNAANCTTCTGAANTNNATCCTATGTTCCTTTACAAAGTNTGTCCTGAAAATGCATTTCCACACCGAACCGTACAGNTAATCCGTCCCCTGCNCNAAGGGATATGTATANCCCCGGAAGAGCAGCGGGTACAATAATTTTCTGTGTACTTCTCCGCCGTCATAAACACCCTCCGTGATCTTCTCGAAGGCACTCATCTCTCCTCCAATCATACGCTTCGTGCTGCACATTCCCATGCAGCCGTGCTCTGACTGTATCTTATATAGAAGTTTGAAATATCCTTCCGGAATCACGATATCATCCTGGTCCCAGAAGCATATGTATTCTCCTCTTGCCAGTTCAATCCCTTTGTTCCGGCTTACGGCAATCCCCTGATTGTCNTGTCTGATGTAANGAATCCGCCGATCACGCGCCTCATACTCCCGGCAGATCGCGCTACTTGCATCCGCAGAGCCGTCGTCGATCAGGAGCAGTTCCATGTCTTGTTCCTGTATCTTTACGATATGATCCAAGGTTGCCCGCAAATGACGTTCACCGTTATAGATCGGCATAACCGCTGTAAGGAGCGGTCTTGAAGCTTCTGTTGTTTCCTCTTTTACCATATATACACCTGAAAATTGCTTCTATAAATCTGACACNCNTGTCATCTCATAAAAGGTTTCCATTTCTCCATCAATTCCTGATTATTATTGATCAGAAGCAGATAACCTCTTGAATACATAACGACCTCGCAATTATCCGTCACCGCCTCCGTATCCGCATAACTCTGCCGCACCACATAGAATGCGTCCTCCGTGAANGGNACCTCNGANANCCANGCCGCCGTGACAGGNNTNTCCTGNAGCATGTANTGCANCGCTCCGGCATACCTCTGGTTCGACGNATCCAATATATAGTAGACCTTCTNNNCNCNTCCNCTNCCCAGNANATTGATCCATGACGCAAACTGCGGAAGCGGCTCCGCCTGCTTCTCGTTTCTGACTACCACATAACGGTCCACGATGGTTCTGCCTAAGTGGCTCCATGCCACGACCGGAATCATAAGCGCCAGAATCGTCCTTACCACTGCCACTCTCGGNATTTTCTCCCTTGCCAATTTCAAAATTACAAGGAACCATATGCCGAGCGGGAAGATATATTCCTCCAGTGCCCTCACTTTGCCTACCGGCACTTCGTAATTCCAGATCACCCGTCCGAACATGACACAGTGCGCCANTTCNAANTCNNTCCTGCCAAGCTCNTCTATGGCATACTGGCACANNTGTCCTGCTGCTATATATAATACCATGCAAATCAGCGCCTTGCGCACCCATTTTCTGTCATTTATCAGGCAGTTAAGACTGTACAGCAACAGAAAACCGATGGTAAACTCGACATATCTGCCGTTGAAGAGATCATCATTCTTATAGAGGCCTTCCTTATAAATGGCGCTGATCATGAAAGTGGAAAGCCATGCTGCCANAAGTCCNANAAACCAGATACGTTCCCGATCCGATATACCAGAAATTTCCGGTAGTGCTGNGGTCTCCGCTGTCTCGTTCGGCTCCTGCCCCCTGCGCCTTCCNGTTATGCGCTTTGCTATATCCCAACACAGGATAAAAAAATTCTTGAATAATCCCACGATTCCCCAGCAGATCACGAAGCCTGACACCGAAGCCAGATAGAACCATTTGCCCGCAATGCTGATTCCCAGACGGATCAATCCGTTACCGGTGAAAAGATTACGTATCACTCCCCATTGACCAGAGAAGTCATTTACAGAGATTCTTCTTTCGACCGGTTTCACCGCAGACTCGTCTGCAATTACTGAATCTATGCCTTGACCGTCTGACGCTGCACCTGCCACGCTGCCATCTGTCTTGACCGCATGCGACGCGCCTTTTTCCCAATAATAAAACNTGCCTGCTGTCAGAANGATTCCCNCTGCCAAAANCGCCAGTATCATTCCGTATTTTCTTTTATCCAATAAATATAAGAACAAAAGCANCAGGANNCCCGCCGCNANNACAATGTATGACGTCCTGTGAAACGCATATCCCAGNAGTNCNCTNANTCCCACGGGATCGCCGCCCAGATAGTTCACATGCTGCAGATTACCTTTGATCATGGCATGGATGAGCCCGCACAGATACATGCTTCCAAGAAACGCCGCCGTATCCCTTAACCGGTTCATCCGCATAAGCCGCATACACAACACGATCAATACCGCCGTTACCACGATTCCCAGCGCACGCTGATGCACCGTATACAGATAGAAAGAAACGACTGCGAACGCGGCGTGATTCCAGACTGACGGATGATCTGTCATGCGCATCATCACATAGAGGAATACCCAGAAGAAAAACAACAGTGTACACTCCGTCCATGCAATATGTGNATACACGATATAGGACGAGTAAGTACATATAGTGAAGCACGCTGCCGTCCTGACCGGCGTATTCATTTCGGGCAGATACCGTTTTGCAAGCTTCAGCGCAATCATGTAACTCATGACAAGAAAGAGGCCGTTTAGCACGATTGCCGCATGGTATAAGCTGTCCCATCCCCAATAAAATACATCCGCCAGCATTCTGAGGGGGATTAAAAGCAGGCTGTAGCCGTATGAGTAATAATTGATCCTGCCCGTCACTGATGTCCAATCGTCTCCCATCAGGAAGGCGCTGTTAGACCAATACCCAATCTCATCGTTAAACAAGATGGGCTGTCCGGTGTCCGACAGACGATATACCGCCAGNANGAAGATCACCAGCGCCGGAATGCACTGGAGCAGCGGCACACGNTGTTCATACAGATATTTACTTATATTCTTCCCGTCAGGGAGNGNTATCTTCTTGATTTTCAACATTTTNATATATGTCCGCCTTAAATCACTATCGTCACATCAGACCCGATTTATTATAGCAGATTCCCTTTTGAAGTCAAATTGATTGCTTAAGAAACCAATATTTTCCCGATTTCCTTCACCGAATCAAATATCAGATCCGGCAGCACCTCCGACNGGCGCACATCCTCCATGGCTGCCTCTCCGCTCAGAACCAGTATNCTCTTAAGCCCGTTATTCCTGCCNGCGGCAATNTCCGTGTAGAGACGGTCNCCTACCATAGCTGTCTCCTCGCGCTTTACATTGACTCTNCNGGTCAGATATTCAACAATATCCTCATTCGGTTTGCCTATGATCCTGTCCGGATACCGGAATGCCGANGCATGGATAAACGCATGGATTGCNCCCGCATCGGGGATAAATCCCGTCTCCGTGGGGCAGTTATAGTCGGGATGGGTCGCCAGATAAGGCANTCCGGNTCTCACATGGTCGCACACCCGGCACATCTTCCGATAATCCAGCGAGGTATCGAAGGCGGTCACCACCACGTCGGGGTGTTCCTCCTCCAACAGGATTCCCGCCTGCGCAAACTCTTCCTGCAAAAGAGGGTTCCCCAGTAGGAACACTTTTTTCTTTGAAAAATGTTGTTTCAGGTAATGAATCGTGGCCTGTCCGGATGTGACGATTTTATCTTCACCCACATCCAGTCCCATCCGGTGCAGCTTATCCACATAGACTGCCGCATTTTTAGAGGAATTATTGGTCACAAACACGTAGTTTCTGCCGGTCTCTTCGATCCGGTGGAGGAACTCTACGGCGCCGTCGATCCACTGCTCGCCCAGATAGATCGTGCCGTCCATATCCAGCGCGAAACAGCGTATCTGCGGCAGTATATGTTCCTGATCCTGATTAATCGGGGGAATTTGTGTAATCATGGGGTAACTCCTTTATGCGTTTGCCGTATTTCTCATTTAATATAGCACGCGCGCCGTACCTGCGCAACCGATGTCGTACGATTTGCTACTCATTTCCTATCTCGGACTCACTACGCTGCGCATTTTATTATTTACCCTTTCCCCCGAATGCGGTACAATATCATTATGGACCCGATACCGGATCCATATAATAATCGGGAAAGAAGGTATTTCATGAAAGAACAATTATACACGATCCCCCTTAACGACGCTATGAACGCCAACGACGAATGCCCTTTCTGCTTCATTGAGCGCAATGTGGAGCAGGATCTGCTGGATTTCGTGCTCGGCTCCGGCTCCTCATACATGGAGAGCGACGTCCGCGAACAAACCGATCTGGCGGGCTTCTGCCGCGATCATTTCAAGAAAATGTACGACTATGGCAACACCCTTGGCAACGCATGGATTCTGAAGACACACTATATGCAGATCATTCGGGAGATGCAGCAGCAGTTTAAGAGCTTCAAACCCGGCAAGACATCGCTTAAGGACAAGTTCCGGAAGCAGACCGAACGCCAGAACCCTATCGGAATCTGGGTCGCGGAAAAGGAACAGTCCTGCTACGTCTGCAAGCGGTACGCCGATACATACGAGCGCTATCTGGATACCTTCTTCGTCATGTATAAGAGAGACCCCGAATTCCGTGAGAAGGTAAAGAACAGCAAGGGATTCTGCCTGCACCATTTCGGCGACCTGTGCGAAGGTGCCGACACGCGCCTGTCCGACAAGGAAAAGGCGGAGTTCTACGATATGGTATTCCCTCTGATGGAACAGAGTATGACACGACTCTCCGAAGATGTGGCATGGATGGTAGAGAAGTTCGACTACCGCAACAAGGACGCCGACTGGAAGAACTCCAAGGATGCCATTGAACGCGGCATGCAGAAGTTAAAGGGCGGGTATCCGGCGGATCCGCCGTATGTGATGAACAAATGATAAATCGCAAATTCTATCAAAACAAAAGCCTTGCAGGATATTATCACTCCGCAAGGCTTTCTTATGTTCTAAAGAATACATCTTTTTTCCCCGGAAGAATGCACGCTCTTCTGCATTCTTATTACATCGCGTCCATGGACCCGTCGCTGTCATCATCGTCGAAAAACTCTTCCACTTTCACTTCGGCTTTATCAGCGGCTTCCTTAACCTTATCGGTCGCTTCCTTCGCCGCGCCAACGACCTTGTCGGTCACTTCCTTCGCCTCACCCACGACTTTGTCGGTCACTTCCTTCGCCTCACCTACGACCTTGTCGGTCATTTCAGCCTTGGCAGCACTCAGACCTTCTTTAAAATCCTCCGCTTGCTCCAGATCCAGATCGACATAATTGCGGTCGCTATCCTTCGCCGCCTCGTCATCGTCCAAATCCTCATCAAAGTTATCAAAATCATCGTCGTCATCGAAATCATCATCTACAAAGTCATCTTTACCTTGTAAATAATAATACACACCTGCTGCAACGGCTCCGAGAGCAGCTGTCACCATTAAAACCTTACCAAATTTTTTCGCCATGAGGGTTCTCCTTTCACCGTCTGTTATATCACTATATTAATACTATTTTATCAAAATGAAAAGAGAAATATGTACAAAAAATAAATGTTTTTTTACCGTTACCGTTCAAAACACAACATCTTGTGCCCCCAAAATTTCTTAAAACTAGTTTTTCCCCAGACATTGAATCTCGCCCTTTTTTGTGCTATCATACTCAAATACGACTCATAGAGTCAACACTTTCCGACAAAAAAGTAAATTCTTGCGGAAATTAACAAAACGAGCAAGCTCGTTTGCGAGATTCGCTTCGCGAACTCAAAAAACGCAAAAATGCATAATCGAGGTATATATGAACGATAAATTTTTTGATCTGAAAAAAGAAAAACAGGACCGTATGATCAATGCCGCTCTTAAGATCTTTGCCATAAACGGCTACAAACACGCCAGCACAGANGATATCGTGGCAGAGGCCGGCATCAGCAAAGGGCTTTTGTTCCACTATTTCGGCAGTAAGCTTGGACTTTACACTTTTCTACACGATTACAGCGTTCGTTTNATGAAGCTGGAATTGACCACGGGAGTACCCTCTTCCGCCGATGATTATTTTGAGATCAGAAAACAGATCGAATTTGCCAAAATGCAGGTTCTGAAGAACTATCCTTACATGCAGCAGTTCCTTGACCGCTGTTCTACCGAGAATGTAAAAGAAGCGCTTATGGCGATTGAGAGCCAGCGCAGCGTCATTCAGGACGTATACTCTATGTTGAAAAATCAGGCGGACCGTTCCCTCTTCGTAGANCAGGTATCCTTCNAGAAACTGGANGCCATGCTGGACTACACTGTCAACGGTCTGATGTGTGCCCACTTCGACGACGATTCTTTCCANCCGGAGATGCTCTACGAAGAGACCGTCTCCTATCTGGANATGATGAAGCNGATATCATACAAAAAATCAAGCTTCGCTTGATTGCGAGATTCGCTTCGCGAACTCGAATAATATGCATAAAGTTTTAAAAGTCCGGCTGTGTCTACAGCCAGACTTTTTTTAATCNNGCAATCCCTTCCCGGANCTCTTCGTCCGTCAGNGCNCCGTANCCNAGGATCAGCNTTGCCGCATCNTCNGTATGNTCTCCCATNCTGAAATCCTGCATCCGGTAAACTTTGACNCNTTCTTTTGCCGCCGCTTCGGCCAGCTCTTCTTCCGCCCGTCCCTGCCNNTCCGTCAGGAGCACATGCNGTCCCGCATTACTGCCGGATATGTCNAAAGNCCGCTCAAANNCTTTTAACTCATTCAGAANCAAATCATGCTTCTCCCGATACCGTTTGCGCATTTTGTTCAGATACCGTTCGAAATAACCGTCCTGAATAAACTCNTTTAAGATNGTCTGNTCAATTCGNGACACNGTGGACGAATAGAAACCGCACTCCCTGCGATACCGCTCCAGCAGCGGATACGGCAGCACCATATAGCTGATACGNATCGCNGGCGCTATCGCCTTGGAGAAGGTNCCGATATAGACCACCCTGCCGTTATGATCCGANGCCTGCAGAGACGGCAGCGGTTTNCCTTTATANCGAAATTCACTGTCGTAATCATCCTCGATCAGATAGCGGTCTTCCGCTTCGGCCGCCCACTTNAACAGTTCCATCCGTCTGCCGATAGGCATGGAAACACCCGTGGGNTACTGATGAGANGGCATCACATAAGCCACCTGCGCATCTGTCCGCCGCAGACAGTCTACCCGCAGTCCGCTCTCNTCCATGGGNATAAAGCATACCGGATANGCGCATGACCGAAATATTTTATACGCTTTTGTATAAGTNGGATTCTCCATNGCGACCCGGATGTGACGCCCCAGTATTTTTTCCAATAAAAGAAGCAGGTAATCATTCCCTGCTCCGATAATAATCTGTTCCGGTTCACAATTGACACCACGCGATCCGTGCAGATAGCGGCAGATCGTCGTCCTAAGCTCCGGATCACCCTGAGGTTCTCCCAGCGAAAACATCTTACTATTGGCATCTACGAGAATATTCTTCGTGATCTTCTTCCATGTNGCATACGGGAAATACCGCATGTCAATTGCATTCGGGGAAAAATCATAGGAAAGCATCGTCTGCNCAGCCTTCTGATGAGATCCGTCNCCTCCCCGCCGCGGTATTNCTTCCTGTCCGGAAGGCNGGTATCTGTCTCCCTGCGGNATCCGGTGTATCGCATTCAGTTCCTCGTACGTGCTGACGAAGTACCCTTTGCGCGGTCTCGCTTCCAGATATCCCTCCGAGACAAGCTGGGCATAGGCCATATCTACCGTTGTCCGCGATACCTGCAGGTAATCCGCCAGAAATCTCGNGGAAGGCAGCTTCTCATTCTGCAGCAGGCTGCCGGCCTTGATCTCTTCCCGAATATACTCATAGATTTGCTCATATAGTGTTTTGCTGTTTTCCGGATGTAGCTGAATATGAATCGGTAATTCTTTCATGTTCTATTTTCTTGCGGCATTCTTTTCCTTGATCTTCTTCATCAACATCTCTTTGATGTCTCTCGCCTTATCCTTCATACGGGGATTCGCCGTAGGAGACTGGAGAATGCCTGTGATCAGACGGCTGGACACATCGTACTGTTCAAACCGCATCGCCGTAACCGCGATCAGATAATCCACAGTGGGTTCATCCATACCGCACATCGGGAAGCTCTCGGTCTGTCTCGCCGCCAGAAATCCCTCCAAAGCGTTTCTTAAGAATTCGTTCTCCTCATCCTCACACAGCTTCTTCTGCTCCTCATAATCCGGCAGNTTCTTATCAAGATGCTCCGCCTTACCGCGCAGAAGCCATGCAGTCTTCANACAGATATATGCTTTCTCGCTGGCCCTCGTCTGTTTTACAATCGCGTTCGCAAGCGTCAGCTTNTAACGCTCCAGCGCTTCGTCGTANGTGTAGATCTCTTTCGTCTCTTTCTGCGGTTTGAAAGTAGCGGANATCGTCTTCTTAATGTTCTTCGCCTGCGGTGCCGTCACAAACTTAAAGAATCTGCTGAGCGCCGCATATCCGCAGTACGGGCACAAGATAATATCGTATTTAAGCAGATCNATCTGCTCATAGCGCGGNCTTAAATCAAGATCGCTACCCGCTAATTTCGCTTTACCGATCCTAACCGTTCTCGCCTTAAACTCCTTGTCACAGATCGGGCAGGTGAAAGACTTATCAAACAAAAAATCCTGTTCCTGCACAGTATGCGTGCCTTTGCCGTCGGCCCCCTTCTCCTCTTTCTTAGGCGCTTCNTACAAATCCATGTTCTCCAGGTTACTCAAGCCAAACTGCTCTAACCCTGACAATAATCCTGCCATTGTATATCCTCCCAATCATAACTGTNNCAATTGCTATATAAATTTACTNCGTATGCTGTAAAGAGATTTCCCAGCATACCTCAAGTTTGCGAAGCAAATCTCGGAAGCGAACTTGTTCGCTTTTTTATTCTCTCATATTTTTACTTTTTCGGCAATACATAAGAACTCTTTAAAGACACAATTCTGTTGAATACAAGACTATCCGGTCTTGAATCCTTACAATCCACACAGAAGAATCCCTGTCTGACGAACTGGAAGCTGTCATACGCCTTGGCTTCTTTTACGGAAGGCTCGATATAGCACTCCTTCAACACCGTCAGCGAGTCGGGATTTAAGTTCAGACTGCCGTCCTCGTTGTAGACCCCCTTTTCCTCATCAATGATGTTCTCATAGAGTCTGACTTCCGCTTTAACCGCATGTGCCGCGGATACCCAGTGAATCGTCCCCTTCACCTTACGTCCGTCAGGGCTGTTGCCGCCCTTAGATGCCGGATCGTAGGTACAGTGCACTACCGTCACTCTGCCGTCATCGTCTTTCTCATACCCGACACATTTCACGAAATACGCACTCATGAGACGCACTTCATTGCCGGGAAACAGTCTGAAATATTTCTTCGGCGGCTCCTCCATGAAATCTTCCCGATCTATATATAATTCTCCGGAAAAAGGAACTTCTCTCTTGCCGAGAGCCTCATTCTCCGGGTTGTTGACCACCTCTAACATCTCGACCTGCCCTTCCGGGTAGTTATCAATCACCAGCTTCACAGGATCGAGCGCTGCCATGATGCGGGCGCGCTTCATTTTCAGATCCTCTCTGATGCAATACTCCAGCATGGAATATTCCGCGGAGGAATTGGCCTTGGACACACCGCACAGATCCACGAACAGCTGAATGGACTCCGGCGTGAAACCTCTTCTTCGAAGCGCCGCAATGGACACGAGACGGGGATCGTCCCAACCGTCCACAATGCCGTCCTCCACTAATTTCTTAATATATCTCTTACCAGTGACTACATTGGTCAAATACATTTTCGCAAACTCAATCTGTCTGGGCGGATATTTCTCCCAAAGCTCGGTCTCCTCCACCACCCAGTTGTACAACGGTCTGTGATCTTCAAACTCCAGTGTACAAATGGAATGTGTGATCCCTTCAATGGCATCCTCGATCGGATGCGCGTAATCATACATGGGATAGATACACCACCGGTCGCCGGTGTTATGGTGTGTCAGATGTGCCACGCGATACAGGATCGGGTCCCGCATGTTGATGTTGGGCGATGCCATATCGATCTTAGCCCGCAGCGTCTTCTCACCGTCTGCGTATCTGCCCTCCTTCATCTCCTCAAACAGGCGCAGATTCTCTTCCACACTCCTGTCCCGATTCGGGTCGTCCTTACCCGGCTCGGTCAATGTACCGCGGTACTCTCTCATCTGTTCCGCCGTCAAATCAGACACATATGCCTTGCCCTTGCGGATCAGCTTCACTGCACCCTCGTACATCTGTTCAAAATAATCAGAAGCAAAGAAAAGTCTGTCCTCGAAATTCGCGCCGAGCCACCTTACGTCTTCCTTGATAGATTCCACGAACTCGCTCTTCTCTTTCGTTGGGTTCGTGTCATCAAAACGCAGATTGAACTTGCCGCCGTACTGCTTCGCCAGTCCCGAATTCAGCAGAATACTCTTGGCATGACCGATGTGCAGATAACCGTTGGGCTCCGGCGGGAATCTGGTATTGACGGTATCATAGACACCTTCCGCCAGATCCTGATCAATGATCTGCTCAATAAAATTTCTGGAAACGGTCTCTTTCTGTGCCGCTTCCACTGTTATATCCTCTGTTACGTTCTTCTCTTTCTCACTCATAGATACTCCTCGCGGCGCGGTAGAATGAATGTGGCGCTGCCATGAGCCGCGGACATTGCTTTTTTACGCCGTACATTGCTATTGTATCACAGGCTCGTGAAAATAGAAAGGAAAAATTCGCGGGTGATTGTGGGTGGACAATTGCGGTACTTAAACCTATGTTTACGGGGTATCTAAGACGGACGCACAGAGGAACGTTAATATCTACGGAGCCGCGCTCCCGCTCCGTAAAAAGCGTAGCAGATGCTAAACTCGTGAGTTGCTTCGCAACTCATAACCTCGTTAAGCACTGACGCTTTTTAAGGGGCTCCTTAAGATATTAACGTTCCTCTGCGCTGTGTATTGAGGTATATACTGGGTATTCGCTGTATTTGCTTATCTACCAGACAATGGTTGCAACAATTAAAATAAAGGTGTCAAAAGGCTCTTCAATAAACATGAATCGGCAGATTGCACAAAATGTTCTCGAAGTTGTCTTGCGTAGGAGATTGAGATTTTCTTAGTATTCCGTATATAAAACAGCAATTTCGGGACATGGATGTCCCGGAAAGCCCGCAGCGAGCCCGGATGGCGAGTAAAGGGCGGTTGCGTCCGGTATCACAGCTTACCCCGGAATGCTTAGAAAATCCATTCGACGCAGCCCGACAACTTCGTGAACCTTTTGTGCAATCTGCCCTCACAGCGCTGAATAACCTAGGCAGAACTCTGAACGTTCACAACTCTGTCTTGGATTTTTATAAAGAATATGTTATGATATTCTAGAACATATGTTTTGTTTTAGATTATTCTAATTGGCTTTTATCAGATTGTTTTCTATCCTTTGTGCATCGAATTGTCGAGAATTGGAGGTATACATGGAACAGCTATCGCTTTTTACACAGGAAACAGACTTAAACGCTCCTCTGGCAAACCGTCTGCGGCCGCAGTCACTCGATGACTATATCGGTCAAGAACACTTGATGGGTAAAGGGAAAATGTTGCGGCAGATGTTAGATACCGACAAAATATCATCCATGATCTTCTGGGGACCTCCCGGTGTCGGCAAGACCACTCTGGCAAGGATTATTGCAAATATGACACACTCGTCATTTGTGGATTTCAGCGCTGTCACCAGCGGCATCAAAGAGATCAAGGATGTGATGAAACAGGCTGAGAACGACCGCATGATGGGGCTTAGGACCATGGTGTTCGTAGACGAGATCCATCGGTTCAACAAAGCACAGCAGGATGCATTCCTGCCCTATGTGGAGAAAGGCAGTATCATCCTCATCGGCGCCACGACGGAGAACCCGTCTTTCGAGATCAACTCGGCTCTCCTGTCCAGATGTAAGGTGTTTGTACTGCAGCCTTTGACTGAAGCAGACCTGTTTAAACTCCTGCGCCATGCATTGACCGACCGGCGCGGGCTGGGCAACAGCACAATTCATATAGAAGACCGTCTCTTACACGCCATCGCGGTATTTGCGAACGGTGACGCGCGAACGGCACTGAACACTCTGGATATGGCGGTACTCAACGGAGCGATTCAGCCGGACGGCTCGATTCTGGTGCCGGAAGAAGTCTTAGAACAGTGCACTGGGCAGAAAATGCTCCTCTATGACCGGAATGGTGAGGAACACTACAATCTCATTTCCGCCCTGCACAAGTCCATGCGCAACAGCGATCCGGATGCCGCCGTCTACTGGCTTGCCCGCATGCTGGAAGCCGGCGAAGACCCGCTCTATGTCGCTAGGCGGCTGGTGCGGTTTGCCAGCGAGGACATCGGCATGGCCGACTCACAGGCGCTGCAGGTAGCAGTTGCCGCCTATCAGGCATGCCATTTCAACGGTATGCCGGAATGCGATGTGAATCTGACCCATGCCGTAGTTTATCTTTCCATGGCTCCGAAATCCAACTCTCTGTATGTAGCCTACGGTAAGGCCAGAGAAGATGCCAAGACCATGCTGGCGGAGCCTGTGCCCCTGCAGATCCGTAACGGCGTGACAGAGCTTATGCAGAGTCTGCACTACGGAGAGGGCTACCAATATGCCCATGATACGGAAGACAAGCTCACCGACATGACCTGTCTGCCCGATTCTCTCAAGGACAAAACCTACTATCTGCCTCAAGATCAAGGGCAGGAATCTGCTGTCAGAAAGCGGCTCGATCAAATCAAAGAATTCCGAAGAAACAGAGTTACCTCCGACTGACAATTCGTTTTGCTGCATATTAAAACGGCATACCCGGATTCAGATATGCCGTTTAACGCTTCTACCATTTTCCTGCACTTCTCACTTCGGTCGCGATCTCGTTAATCTCTTCGAGGTCATAGAGCGGCAGACTGTAGATGGTGTGGCTGTTGGTAAGATAAATCCGCCTGTTTGTACTGTCGCAGCACAGGAAACCGTGCAGCCGCGCCAGAATATCGCCCTCCTGCTTTGTCAGAAGAAAGGCATCCCGGCTTCCCTGCATAATGGCATAATCCCCTGCGGACTCATACCGCCGCATCACATCTTCCAGCCCGCTGTATTTCTCCGAGCTTCCGTCGTCTGCCGTCGTACAGAATTCCCCGGAGCCGGAATCCGGATTGATATCCAGTCTGGTGATTCTGCCGTCCTTATAGACGATGTTGAGGTGCACTTCCCGCTCATTCTCATCGAAAAACATGGTCTCGATATATTTGTAATTGATATCATCCTGCTGTGCCGTACTTTCTTCGCCGCCATAGGTATATATTTCTTCTCCCTTGCAATAAAAATGCAGAGCCCCCTCTTCCTTATCCGTGATCACATAGTAATCCTCCTGCCCGGAGTCCGCAGATCCGGACCGGCTCCACACCGCAGCTATATCGTCATAACCGGCAGTTTCCTCGTGGGGCAGCTGACAGGCCCATTTCATATCCGTAAGATCATAGACATTGAGCGTCCTGTCATCCCACAGATAGACATAGCAATGCCACAGCTCCTGATCTGTACCGGAAACAGCTCTGTTACAGCCCAGATAGTCACTCGTTGCACCGATATCCAGATCGGCCGACGTGATCTGTTCTCCGTTCTTAGGGTCTAAAATAACAACCTTCTTATTTGTAATCAGCGCAAGCGCTTCTTGACCATGATAGTNAAAAAANGTCATGCCCAAATAATGCGAATCATCCTCATAATCCCAGCGCCGACTGCCCGTATCCGTGTCGAATACCTCCACCGCAGCCGAATAATCATCGTTGTAATAAGCCGCTGCCAACTCAGCGCCGTCACTGCTTAATACGGCCTCCCTATAATTATATTCTCCCTGATAGAATTCCTCGATTCCCGCACCTCTTGCCGTCCGGTACAGGGTCATCCTTCTGCTGTTATAGGGCAGCGTCACGCAGTAGCCGTCGCCNATCGCAAACTCCATTACATTAGAAGAGGTACATGCGGGAAACAGGAGACCCACCATGTCTTCCCTGCGATTCATATCGAGATAATGCCAGACTCCGTCTCTGGTAAACGCCATGAAGCTTTCACTTCCGCTGTAATTGCCGAGTTTTACCACTTCCACACCGAGACCGAACAGGTCGATATAACTGCCGTCCCGTTTATCCAAAGCCACCACATCACTGTAGCCGGAACACAGCAGATAGTTGCTGCTCTCCGCGTGGGCGTAGGAGGTCTCATAGAGCCAGCCGTTATGTCGCTCATAGGTCCATACCGGTGTATCTGCCCCGCCGACCTCATAAGCCTGCAACCGGCTCTCCATNCCAAGNGTGACCTGCGTATAGTCCANTTCGCCGCTGTGATTGCTGACCACATAGATCCNGTCNNCNTCNAAACGCANNGANNNNANATATTCGTANTCGATGGGATATGCGCTCANACNCTNTCCCGTCGCCGTATCATAGACCGCAACCACCTGTCTCTCATTTTCATCCCCATAAGGCGTTGTCAGACCCACNGCCCAATATCTGCCGTCCTCGCTGAANGTGCACTCCGCCGATGCACGTGCAATCAGTCCGTCCATGTCCCACTCTCCTGNATAGANGAGACTGCCGTCCGTACAGTCAACTGCCTGATATCCGTNTGTGGATAACACGATCGCTTGCTTTTGCTCCTGCAAAACCATGATACCCGCGTAATCCTCAACCCGTATACGGTAGGTTTGTACCGCACTTCCGTTCGACACGTCGTACAGCGCGATCCCATCTTCTGCCGGACAGAACACACAGTCCTCTCCCCAAAAGGCGATCTCTTTCTCCACACTACTCNTACGNAGCGCCGCATCGATCCTGATCTGCTCCTTCTCGTCCTCNGGATTCCATACGATAACCTGNCCNGAATCATCTNNGGTCAATATCCTGCTGCCNTGGGGCGACAGCGTCATGACCCTGACAGCGGTATCCGCTTCCAGAATCCGATCCGGCAGAATCTGCTGTCCGTTTTCATATAGATACAGGCTGTCCGAGAGNGCATANACGGCCTGTGCCGGATAATCCACATCCGNCNCTATACTGCCCGATTCGGACAGATCAAGCAATGCANCCTGCGCCGTCGCCACCGCCCGCATCCNNTCACCNTTCTCCANATAGCNCACCGCTTCTTTNGATCTGGAAATGGCGGTATTTCNCTTGGCCTCCTGATATTGCCGTTCGATTTCCTGCGCCTGCGATACGATCTCGTCCGACTGCGCTTTGATCTGCGTGTTCTGTTCCTTGATCTGTGTATTCTGCTGACTAATCCTTAGCGCCATCGTCGTGCTTACAATACCAAATGACAGACATGCCGCACTGATTGACATGGATGTCATAATTATTTTTCGGGTTCTCTGCTCCCTGTGACGCTGCCTGAGATCGTCATAGTTGCAGTCAAACATGGGCGCAACAAGACGCAGCAGCTCACTCTTGATTTTACGCCGTATCTCCTTATAATCCGCGCCCCGCACATCCGCTGCCAGTGGCTCCACCGGTATTCTTTTCTTAATGACAGTACCGTCAGTTCCGGTTTCCTCCACTTCCCGATACAGCAGTTCTTCCGGAAAAGAAGTATCCGGCTCACCTTCGATCAGCACAGCCAGCACATGCTCCCTGTCATGCATCTCAATAAATGTCTCTATCTCCTTGCGGCACCACATTGACTCGGGAAGTCTTGGAGAACAGATCACGATCAGATACTCGGAATTCTGCAGAGCCTCGGTGATCGGGTCCGCCAGATTCGTTACAAGCGGAAGCTCTTCTTTATCCCGGAATACCCGCCTGATTCTGGTTTTGACTGTTTCGGTCATGTTCGCTGTATCATCTGTTTTACGCGCATGTAAGCCAATCTCCCGCTCATCTGCCACAGTCTCTGCAAAGTCTCTGTTCTTAGCTTGTACCATCTTACGCCGCGCCACATTCCTAGGCAGCTTGAAGCTCTCCAGCTGCTTATGCAGCGTCTGTGCCACAAAACTGTCTAACTCCGAATGCCTGTAGCTGATAAACGCATCATACTGTACGATATCTTTATTTGTGCCGTCTTTAGTCATGTTTTCCTCCGTGAGTAACATCTGCCNCATCGTATGTCTTANAGAAGATATCCCGCTCCACCACATAGACATCATGCTTGTCGTCACAGCGCACCGCCAGAAAATCGCCTTCTCTGCCAAGCATATATTTCTCCTTGTCCCATGCGGTAAACACCTTGACTCTTCCGGTTAATTCCTTTGCATGAATGTGAGTGCCGCCGGTGGCAATACAAACCTTTGCATAATCGGCAAGCTGCATGACTTCCCCGTTCTCACGATTATGGATCGTNGGCTCATACANCGTGTTGCAATGCGCATGCATTTTATCCTTACAGTAAGGCTCGCCCGTAACGACATAACTTTTCTCGAATTTCTCTCTCCGGTTCGGATACACTTCTCCTTTGATCCCGATCATGATGATCAGATCCGGTTCCACCGTCATATCCACATCCCCCTCTAAGGTACGGATCGTAATCAATGTACCCACGGGCAGAATATCCGTAGCCTCCACATATCCGAAAGGCACCTGTTTCTTCACGTAGGACTTCATATTGGTCAGGTCGGCCTCATATTCATCTGCGTAGATGATCTGACAGTAATCAAAATAATCGTTCAACCGCCGACTGAAGAATGCCTCAGAATGCAGTGTGGGATATGCGTTCTCATACAAGGTCATGCTGATAAAGCCTCCGGCTTTCTCCCTATGCCCGCCGCCGGATCCTACACCGTCCGCCAGAAATGCCGCCAGCTCGTTGGCCTGCACCTCTTTGATACAGCTTCTGACCGAAAACTTGTAACCGTCCTTTAAATCGTTGTATACCACACAGCTGTCCACTTCCGCCACCTGAATCAGCAGATCGCTGATTAATCCTAAGATATTCGGATCACAAGGCTGCGACTTGATGATCGCATAGCGGTAATCATCATTATAGATATACCGGATCATCGCCACCCCCGCAATCTCCATCTCCTGCAGGGACAGATTGGAATTACGGAAAAGGGTGATCAGCGTCTTTTCACAGGGCACTGCCTCCCTCATGTCCATATCCAAGGGATTGTAGATCTCCGCGAACTGGTTCGTGTCCGTATAGAGTCCGTAGTAAAGCGCCGTTCCCAACCTGCTGTCTTCTATCTTGTATCCAACCTCCCGAAGCATGTTCCATACCAGCGTGGAACAGCTTCCCAGATGCGGATTGATCTCGCGTTTCTCCACATCCGTGATCTCCACCTGATGATGATCGATGATCGCCACATCCTCCGCCGGCAGACAGGTCACATTACCCGCTCCGTACTGGCAGTCCACGGTGATCAGAAGCCCCGGCGTCTTTCCGGAAGGCTCCTGCTGTGAATACCCCTTGATATCTCCTATATATATAATAGGAATCTGCAGCTTCTCCACCATCAGCCGCAGATTAGATTTGTGAATCTGATTTCTTCCCGCATAGACAAGCTGTACTGTTTTGCCCAAGCTTGTGAAATAGGTGTACAGCGCAAATCCCGAAGCGATCGCATCCGCATCCGGATTGTCGTGACATTGGATCATAATGGATTGGTAGTTTTGCAAATCCGTCAGTTTCATTAATGTACCCTCTTTTCTCTTTGTATTGCTCCATACATGCACGAGTTCGCGAAGCGAATCTCTCAATCGAGCTTGCTCGATTTTTTACCTGTCGCCTGCCGGCACACCGCCGCGTTTAATGCCGAACTTATCCCGCATGGCAAGAAGTGCGTCGATCTGTTCCTTCGTAAGCTGGTTCTGCTTTCCCAATATTTTCCCGGTGATTAACAGAATATTCGCATAATACTCCATGGATTCCAGNCGATAATACGCCTCGTAGATATCCTCCGCCCAAGTTACCGCTCCATGGTTTGCAAGCAGGATACCGTTATGCGTATGGCAATAGGGCGCGATCACCTCCGGCACCTCTTTACTGCCAAGTTCCGCATAGGGCGCGATCGGCACATTCCCCAGAGTAATGATCGCTTCGGCCAACACCGGTACATCCAGCGGAATCCCCGCGATCGCATAGCAGGTACAGATCGGCGGATGCGCATGACATACCGCCCTGATGTCCTTATTCTCCCGATAAGCACGCAGGTGCATCTTTAGCTCGGAAGAAGGTTTATAAGTTCCCTCCAGCACATTGCCGTCCAAGTCCACCTTAACCAGCATTTTCTTCTTCATATAGCCCTTGGAAACGCCTGTGGGGGTCGCCCAGACTTCATGATCCGCCGTCTTGACGGAGATATTTCCGTCATTTGCCGCCACGAACCCACGCAGATACATGCGCTGTCCTATGTCTATGATCGCCTTCTTCGCCTGTTTTTCCGAAATATATTCCATGTGTGACCGTTCCTTTGCTTTACTTATGCTTTTTTCATTATGGACTATATTGGGGAAAAATACAAGAAACAGGAGGAACATTTCTGCTCCTCCTGCCCTCTTTACATCCTGTTTTGTGTGATATGTTGTTGCAATTTCCGGTCCAACATATTATCCCTCTTTTCACCAGATCTTCCATCTGTTTTATCATGCCTAAGATCTGCTCTCCGCGTTCACGCGTATTCGAGCTGGAATCCGCCACGATGCTGAAACCTCTGCCCATCTCTCCTGCTCTCACCGCCTCTATGGCTGCATTGAGCGCGAGCAGATTGGTCTGCCTTGACCGCCGTTCTGGTCACTCTGGCGTCATTTTCATAAAAAATATCCTGTTCCATAAGATCTCCTCCCTGTGGATTTATACTTTAAAGGACGCCACTGTCCGGTTCAAAAGCTCGCTTAACCTGAAAAGCTCCTCCATCTCTTTCATGACTGCTTCGGAATTTTCATTGGAATCCTCCGTCGAACTGCCCATACTCTGCATCGATTCCGCAATGTCCCCCACAAGCTCCGTAATAACAATAATCGATTCGTTGATCTGCGCCATACTGGCGCTCATCTCCTGTGAGGCTGCTCCCAAATCGCCGGAAATATCATTGTAGAACTCTGCATCCTTTTCATACATTCCGGCAAGCTCCGTCATTCCCTGATAGTCCTCTATCACCTTGCCGTTCATAAACTCCAGCAGTTTACCAGAGGTTTCGGACAAAAAGGAAACGTTATCCACTACGCTCTCTGTCACCTGACGGATCTTGTCCACCGCCTGTCTGGAATTGTCCGCCAGCTCTCTGATCTCTTCCGCCACAACGGCAAATCCTCTGCCCGCCTCTCCGGCTCTTGCCGCTTCTATGGATGCATTCAGCGCCAGAAGATTCGTCTTGGAGCTGATGGCAAGGATTTCTTCTGTCAGAGCATTGATTTCCTCTACCCGCCTGCTGTCTGCAATCGCACGTTCCATCTCTCCCCTGGTTTCCTGATAAATGGAAACGGCCTCTTCTGCAGACCGCGTGGAAGCTTTATACTGCTTGCCTGCACGATCCATGATGTCGTTTGACTGCTCCGCCGCCTCTCCTGCTTTCTGCGTCACATTTTCAATGGCATTTCCCAGCTTCTCTCCGTTATGTCTGATACTTTCTGCCAGCTCCCTTGCCTGCACAGTCTGCCCCATAACCAGACTGACTGCATCCATGATCCCTGAAATGTCCTGATTTAACACCGTCATTTTCGAAGAGGTTCCCTCGGCAATGGTGCTGATACTCTCGGCTTCCTGCTTTGTATTCAGAATAATCTCTCTGATCTGCTGCTTGACCTCTGTGGTTGCTTTCCTGATCTGTTCCGTCTCGTTTTTATACTCCTTCGGTATCGCCTTCTCAATCACGGCATTTTCAGAGAAATCTCCGGAGGCAAACTGCTTCAGCATCTGTACCGGCGCCAGCATTCTTCCGATCAGCCCTGTCATAAATACCGCCACAAACAGGATGATCACAAGCGCAGTCACAATCGCTATCACAAGCATTGTCCTTAATGAACCCGTAACATCACTCATCGGCACTACGACGCCCAGCTTCCATCCGCAGCCGTCTATCTCCGTCAACGCAAAATAACATGTGCCGCCGTCATAGTCTGTGAGTCTCCGCACGCCGCTTTCATTTCCTTCCAACATTGCTCCGAGTTCCGGAAGAATATCCTTCACTGCAACCGTANCCGTTTCCGTCGGTTCGTANTCTTTATTTTTATGCGCTATATATTGTCNGCTGCTGTCCACGAGGAAACCGTAAACTCCNTCATCATAGTTAATGCTTCCCGTCANCTCNGTTACGGTTCCGAGTGTCACATCCAGACCGATNACGCCCGCCAGCTCGCCGTCTATGTATGCCGGTGCGGCAATCGTCGCACACATCTGCCCNGTCAGTGCGNCACAATAAGGATCNGTNACTATGATATCCCCTGTCTCCGCCGCCTGTTTGTACCATCCGCGTTCCACCGGATCATAATCCGCGGGCATTTCTATCTCTCTGTTGGACCAGATAAATTTACTGTCCCTTGTCCCGCAGTACAGATTAAGAAGCTCCTGCCTGCCCGCTGCATGGGTATCCACAACAGCCTGCACCTGTAACCTATCAATGGTTCCTCCGGCCGCTATACTTTTGGCCGCTCCGTCCGCAAGCATTTTTTCATTCTCGATCCATGTGTTGATCTCCTCAGCATACTTATCCGCATTCAACTGCAGAGCCTGTGTCTGATCCTGAATCGTCCGCTTAGCCGCCACCGTAATGATTCCCACAGTGGTCAGAAGAATGCTCGCTACTACGATGCCGATCATGCTGACTGTAAGTCTTCCTTTGATTGTTTTTGACATAATTTTGTGCCTCTCTTCCAGAGATGACATAGATTGCCATAGGCGGCGTTCTTTGACGCCTTAGAAAATCTTCATCTCTTTTTTCATAGCATGATTCTACAATATTTTTGGGTGAAAAAAAGCGTCAGGCCGCAATTGTTACCTGACGTTTATTTTCGGGTTCATTTTGGGAATGAAAAAAACTATTCGGGGGATATTTTTATGCTATACTAGATTAAAAAATCGGAGATTTTTAATCTGATAAGATTCGAATGTCAAAAGGTACTTAATGATAGGCTGAGAGGGCAGATTACACAAAATGTTCTCTCGTGTCGGGCTCCGTCATATGGATTTCCTACGCAGGACAACTGCGAGAACATTTTGCGCAATCTGCCGATAAACATTTATTTGCGCGCCTTTTGACATTTGAATTCTAGTAAGAATGGGTATAAGTATGTACAAGATTTTGATGGTGGATGACGATCCGATGATATTAGAAGATAATAAGACGTATTTCGGTGCAGTGGGATATGAGGTGATCTGTGCGGATACTGCGCAGGCTGCGGAGAAAATCATTTTATCCAATGCCCTTGACTGTGTCATTCTGGACGTTGACCTGCCTGATATGAGCGGATTCGCATTGTGCGAAAAAATACGTGCAAAGACCGGGCTTCCCATTGTTTTCCTTTCCGGATATACCGAAGAAGAAAACCGTATCCGCGGATTATCGATTGGCGGAGACGACTATGTGTGCAAGCCTTACAGCTTAAAAGAATTGGAGCTTCGGGTACGGGCACGCATCCGTTCCGGCAGAGCCGCCGAACCGCCCCAGACACTTACTTACGGTTCGCTCTCCATCAGCCCTTCCTCTTGCAGCGTAAGCTATGAGACATGCTCTGTAGATTTCTCTTCCTACGAATTTGATGTGTTGTATTTTCTTGCAAGACATCCCAATGAAATATATACGCCGGAACAGATATATGACTCGGTGTGGAAAGCGCCGATCAACAAAGGACAAAAATCCCTGCAGGTTATTATGGGGCGCATTCGCAAGAAGCTCTACGAACTCTGCCCCGACCACGACTACATCCAGACCAAGCGCTACAAGGGCTACCTGTTTGTTCCGAACCGGGAATGAACGCAGAAACCTGCTATTCCGGCCATGACGGACAGCAGCACACCCCCGATTGCAATAAAAATGGCATTGCCCGTACGGATATCAGAGCGCAGCGTCTGCTCATTCATTCGGGGCGAATTAGCGCCATTTTCCCCCTTTACGGATATAGCGGCGACAGCCTCTTTTTCAGAAATATCGGAATCACTGCGGTTAATGCTTCCTATATTGTCAGCGTTATCCACATCCGAATTTCGTGACTCCGCATATGGTGACCGATCTTCATTGGTATTTGAGGATTCTGTATATGACGACTGTCCTGTATTGATTGAGGCTCCTGCATTTGACGGTTGCCTGTCGTTTGCCGCCTCTGAGCCGCCATTGCCGTCTCCACTTTCCGCTTGGTTTGTATCTGATGAAGACTCTGATTTGGCAGTGCCGGAACCAGAATTGCGGTCAGTATTTCGATCCGCTCCTTCATCTGCTTCTGTATCACCACTTTTTTCCTGTGGATCTTCGGGCAGATTTATAATGGAAGTTCCGCCGCCCCGGCTGCCGCCTATGTCCTCTACATGTTCTAAGTTGTCAGCCGCATAGCAGAGCACATTGGAAAAGTATCGGGTTCCGTTATCATTCCACTGCAAACGAATATATATGTTGGAATACGCTGCCCTATCACACTCTTCCGATCGAAAACCGATAAAGAAGCCCGCTTCAACATCTTTTACGTTTGTTTCGTCGTATACGATCCAACTTTCTCCGTCGAAAGAATACTCTGATATTACCGTGATTGGCAGAGCTTCCTCCGGCTTCGTGTAGCCGCCCCGAAATGTATACCTTGTGCCATCATCTGTTGCCACCACTTCCAAAAAGGTCAACGGATAATCATTATATGCTACCGTGCACAGCGCAGGTTCTGCGGATGCAGCCTGTAAGAAAGAACCCTGTAACTGAAAACGCCGCCTGTCCGCCTGTTGCTTTTCAGTTCCTTCAAGATTCCATGAGAGCGGCATCTGCTCATTATGGCTGAGCTGCCCCTGACGATTGACCGTACAACTGATCTCTGCCGGGAGTACATCGTTTACAGTTTGTTCTTTTTCCACAACGACATAGACAGTATTCTGATACAGCACAAAAGGAGTCTCCGCATAGTGGACATTCCCTGATATATGGCAGTCTTCCATTACCAGCCCGGCACCTTCTTCCTGCCATAATGCGCATTGTCCGCTCTCCACTGCAACACCCATGAGGGAAAGCGCGCCTTTCGGGGCCACATAAAATATACTTTTACCATCCGGCCGCCCTGAAAAGATGAGATGATTGTCACTCATAAGTTCAACCTCTCCGGTTACGGTGATCGTATACTTATCGGTATCAACGAAAACAGCGGGTCTGTTTATGCCATTGGGGCAATAAGTGTAGTCCTCCTCTAAAACCACGTGATCTGTCAGCTTTACCGTGCCGCCGATGTCCTTGTGTAACTCCAGCCATTCGATCAGAGCCGGACCGGTGGATACGGAATCCGATGTGGGATTCAAGGCTGAGGCGCTTTTAATAGCTTGCTCTGATTCGGCTGAATCAGCAATAGGTTCCATGCTTTGATCTGATTCCACTGACTCGGCTATGGGCTCAGCGTTTTGCTCTGATTCCGAACCGACAGCAGATTCAACATCTTGCGCCGAATCCTCATTTGCCATTGCAACAACCGAGTCTGCCCTATAAAATAGAAACACCATCGTCAACGCCGATATAAATAACAATTTACACCTTTTTATCATATATTTGTTCCTTTATCGTAACTGTACATAATAGTTACCTTTTATCATTATTTCGGGAAGGATGCGCAGCTATCATGAAGCAAACCCTGTTTACTAAATCTGCATTTCAAACAATTCTGGTAATCGCAGGTACGATTATTTTAAGCCTGCTTGGATTGTTGACAATTACCCATTACGATAATAAATATATAACAAAGGCGGCGCTTACACAAGACAATCTGTGTATCATTCCAGAAAAAGGTTATTGCTCCCTTGTGGACGGCTGGGAGCTTTATCCGGATCTCCTGCTCTTTCCGGAGGATTTTACAGAAAAGACACAGTCTTATTACAGCACATGGGCGGGTGAATATCCAAATCTTTCCTTATTTCATGAAAATAAAAATCCTTATGGGGTTGCAACATGGCGTCTGCATCTTACAGGAAGCGGTAATGTCCTGCTCTATCTGCAGGAGCCTCTCTGTGTCGCAAGAGTTTATGTAGACGGACTTTGTCTGGGCGAAACCGGCGAAGTACCTCACGGCGAAGACTCTTCCGGTGGAGATTATTCTCTCAGAGAAGAGTATTCTCCCCTTATAAAAGACACCGCTTATTCCTTTTATCTTGACGGCGAAGCGGAACTGATCATCCAGACTGCCAATTATTCCCACTATTATGGCGGAATCTGGTATGCACCCGTAATCGGAGACGCGGACAGTATCAGCCATCTCATCGCCTCCCGCATACTCATCTATGGGCTGCTGTTTTTCTCTTCCCTCACACTCTCTTTATTTTGTATCGTACTGTGGGAACGCAAAGAAGACGGCGGCAAGGCTGCAACATTCTATTTCGGCATGTTAAGCCTGTCCTTTGCCGTGCGGATCTGCTATCCCTTCTTAAGATTGTTCGGCGTGCCGCTTGTACGCACGCTTTATGCGATAGAAGACGCTGCCGCCGTATCCGGCATTTACTTTTCCATACAGATTGCCCTNCTGTTATTTCTGCCGGATGGTTTNAAACGCCTGAAAAAAGNGCTTCACATTCTTTCTTTAGGCGTCTGCGGNATTGTNATCATTGCCCCTTTATTTGTTTTTCCTGCTGTTCCCNGNCTTGTGCTATGGTATGGNCCNTTNATTTCATGGTATAANGCGATCATGGCNNTTTNGCTGATCAGCCTGACNGTCTATGGNGGTTTTATGGGACTNCTTCATATTAAAATGATTCTNGCNGCNGCTACCGCAAATGGCATNTGCCTTTTNTACAGNGTCCTGACCATCGGATACTATGAACCGTTTGCCGGCGCTTANCCGGAAGAATACGGCGCATTTTGNATGGTNATTGCNTTNGCCNTCCTNATGGTGCAGCGCAGCAGNGAAATGGCNGCGGAAAACNTAAAACTTAATCTTCANCTGCAGGAGGAAGTCGAAGAGAAAACAGANCATCTGCAAAAGCTTCTCNTAGAGAGAGGNCAGCTCATCGCNGAATTGGGACATGATATGAAATCACCCCTGACATCCCTCTCNAACATGGCNCAGATNATACGGCTGAATGATATTATGCTGGATGANGACACTCACAGAAGAATGATTCACATAGAAGAACAGTGTGATATTTTATCCGAGCGNCTTAAATCCATTCAGGAAATAGCCGCNCAGACAAGCTCTCCTGTCAAAATGGANNCTATNCTGCTCAATACNTTCCTTTCGGATTTTTATCACACCTGCCGCCCGATCATAGAACTNTACGGNCCTAATTTTCTTGAAANTATTACCTCNCGCCCCTGCCGGATCATGGCAAACCGCGAGCAGCTTTTCCGTGCNNTGGAAAACCTGTTATACAATGCNGCTGACTTTACGCCGCCGGANGGTAAGATAACACTTTCNCTTACAGCNGACGAANACTNTGCCTATATCNCGGTTTCNGATACCGGCTGCGGCATACCGGANAAAGANCTCCCCAANATTTTNCGCCGCTCCTACACCACCCGCAGCGACAANGGNGGNCAGGGNCTGGGGCTTGCCATTACCCGNACCATTGTNTTAGAGCACGCNGGNCAGATCGANGNNNTTTCCACGGAAGGNGAGGGNACNACGTTCACNATCNGACTGCCTGTACTTGNTTAATATNCCGCCTNTTTCTTTGCAAAAATCTCCTTAAGNGATTCCGTATACGGCTCCCTCGCGATGCCGTACTCTGTCACGATNCCCGCGATCAGATCATGATCTGTCACATCAAATGCCGGATTAAANACTTTGACACCGGCAGGCGCCATGGGCTTCTCATACCACATATCCGTCACNTCATGAGCCGGCCGCTGCTCGATGGTNATATCTGCACCGGTAGGCGTATTCATGTCGATGGTCGATGTGGGNGCACAGATATATACCGGCACGTTGTAGCGTTTCGCCACCGTTGCCACNACAGACGTGCCGATCTTATTGGCGGTATCGCCGTTTGCCGCCACCCGGTCACAGCCTACGAANACNGCATTCACCCAGCCGTTTCTCATGACGGTTGCCGACATATTGTCACAGATCAGCGTCACATCCACTCCCGAAGANTATAATTCATAAGAAGTCAGTCTCGCGCCCTGCAATAAGGGTCTTGTCTCATCNGCAAAAACANGAAAATTGTANCCCTGTTCCTGNCCCAGATAGATNGGNGCCGTNGCCGTGCCNTATTTACAAGTGGCAAGNTGTCCCGCATTACAGTGTGTCAGAATGCCGTCCCCCGGTTTCACCANTGTCAGTCCGTACTCNCCGATCGCCTTACACACACGGATATCNTCTTCCTTCATGGCNATNGACTCTTCTTTTAACTTCTGTTTGATCTCGGACACCGGAAGNTCCCGATTCGCTATGCACACCTGCTCCATTCTGTTTAATGCCCACGANANATTAACCGCTGTAGGNCTTGCAGAGTTCAGATAATCCTTCTGNTTNCNGAATTNCTCATAAAANACATCATAATCNTGTGTATCTATCCCCTTCGCCANCAGATANATTCCGAAAGCNGCCGCNACACCGATTGCCGGTGCCCCACGCACCTTCAAAAGATATATGGCATCCCAGATCTCCTCCCCGGTGTGCAGACTGATCAGTTCCGCCTTCCCCGGAAGAAGCGTCTGATCCAGAATCACCAGCGCACTGTTCTCATCATCCAGCGCCACCGTCTCATACTCCATAATGTTTTTCTCANGTNTTACGTTANTCATCTTTATCCTCCTGTTTTCTTATATACTGTTTTCCTTTACTATTCTCTCTTACTATATTCTCTCACTGCTTGCTTCCACTATTCCCACGTTATTTTCCCCCGTGACTCTAACTGCAGCCCACAAAAGCAGATTGCACCAAGTGTCTGTCCGTGTCTTGCGCAGGAACATGAGATTTTCTTAATATTCCGTCAACACCCAGTAATTTCGGGACATGGATGTCCCGAAAAGCCCGACCTGAGCCCGGATGGCGAATGTCGGGCGGTTACGTTCGCGGCCGAATCCCACCCCGGAATATTTAGAAAATCCATTTTCCGGAGCCGACACGGACAGACACTTGGTGCAATCTGCTTCTTCCGCTGCTTCTGCTTCCCCTCCGCTTCACAGCATCAAATAATACGTCACCGGAAACAACTTCTCCAACACCCCGAAAACCGGCACATAAGTCGCCAGCCTGATAAACACCGGTGCACATACAAGACTTCCCATCGCAAAAACCGGAATCGCCGCCGCCACCGCTTCCTGTCTTCTGAGTATGATTCCCAGTATGCCACAATAGACCACGACAATACACTGATACAGAAACAGATTCCAAATCTGTCTCCCCCACATACCCACACTCCATACAGACAGCAGACCGCTAAACCTGCTTATCCCTTCCACGCCGTTACCGTACCGGATTCCGTCAGAAATCCATAGACATAACAGCACCGCAAGAGAGACAAAAACAGTAGAAATCCATATATCGACTATATAAGTCAACACATTGGGCGCCATTCGCAGAAATCTTTTTTCACTTTTGTCCGTGTCATATTCCAGCATACCACACATGCCGCTTATGAAAATAATCACTGCAAATACCCCTTTTACTGGGAAGACAGTCGTGTCAGATATAACATTTGTGTCAGAAGTATCTTGACTATATCGGTCATACCCATGATACGTAAACCCAAAAGTACTTCCGTCCATTAGATGCCGCTCGTATGCCGCTTTCGCAAAATCTACAAATTCATCGGCCCTTTCCTGCACCGCTGCCATCCTTGTTTCATCCTCTATCATCCCTGTATCATCCGCTTGTGCAGATATATCTTCCGCTCCATCCGACATATTCTCCGCCGACATTCTCATATACTCTTCATAACACTGCTCAGAGTACAGCTTAAAGATCACACTGCCGATTCTCTCCTTCGCCATACCGGTAATACTGCCGGAAGGAGTCTCATAAACAGTGATACATTTCGCCCAATCTTTCCCGATGACCCGTTCGTCAATATCACTTCCGATCACAAACCCGCAGTCCGCCGTACCTCGCATCACGCTGCGTTCCACATTACCAGCCTCCTCATGGAACACAAACCGAAGACTGCTGCCTGCCGCCTGCTCCCGCAGTGCTTCCACGATCTGTCCGCTCCAAGCGCTCTCTTCCACACAGACCGCCACAACCGCACCGCCCGGCTCCCCCTGTTCCATCCTGCCGACTGCCCATCCCAGAACCGGAATCAACACCAGCAACATGATATATGCAGGCTGCCTCCACAACCTCTTCATAAGAAGCCATATCCATATACAATATTGTCTGCCTCTGCCCGTCCGTCTCTCTTTCCTTACACCCACAGTCCGAGTCTTCCCTTCTCAATATCTCTTCACATCTCTTTATATCTATATATCTACAAATACCCTAAACATCACTTCTCCTTAAAAGATACGCCGCCACCCCAAAGACCGCCGTATACACACCCATTCCCGCCGCGCACCGACCAATCGATCCCGCACCGTATCCCACATAGAGCCCGCCGACAGCACGGATCAGATAAGCCGTGGGGAGCTTTTCCCCCACCTTCTGTACCGCGCCAGACAGAAACACCGACGGAATCAAACCACCCGACAGGTAGATCATCACCACGGAGAGCAGGCAGATCAGCAGTATACTGCCCGTCCTGCTGCCCGCCATACTGTACAGCAGATAGATATATGTGGACACCGTCACCGTCACGAGCAGAAACATCCCTATCTTCACGCCCATACCGCCGGCACTGCCTCTTCCCACAAGCGCCACGGTTATCTCCCTCACCGCCTCCGGCGCCATGACCCCCGCCGCTTTCCATAGAAGCCACAGCACACAGATCAGAAGCTCTATGCACACAAACCCGCTCACCCACTGACAGAATCCCTGCCATATGCCGCCTGTTCCCTGACGTGCAAGCTGTCTTCGAAATGCCAACGGTTCCCGCCGCATAACCGGATACAGCGCCATGCCGGACAACATCAGAAACAGCACCGCTCCGGAAGCCGCATAATATTGCAGCACGCTCATCCTCCCGGTGGCGGACACCGTCTCTGTATCGTAGACCGCCAGCCGGTCAAGCGCAAACGCCAGATTATAGCTGTCGATATCTGTCTCCATAACGGATAACTGCTCCATCATCCCGTATGCCGCCGCCGTGTCATAAGCGCCATAGATCTGTGCCTGTGCCACCCGCAGAAGTCCCGCTCCCGACTCAGTCAGCTCCCGCAATAGCATAGCCTCCAGTCCCGCATTTTTCGGGAAGAAAATGTCTACCGTAGGATTGCGTCCATCCATGATCCCCTGCACGATCTGCTCCGGCAGCACGACAAGCGCCGCAATCTCCCCTTTTTCCAATGCTAAGAAACCTTCTTCTTCTGGCATCTGAATGAAATGGCATACCTGCGACGCGCTCTCCAGATTTTCCACATACTGCAAAGCCATCCGGGTCACCCTGTCATCTTCCCGCACCACCACACCGATGTCGGCCCTGACCGCTAACGGTTCCCGTTCCATCGTTTTTACTGCACAAAAAGCAATCATACCTATGAGCGCCATAAGTAGGATTGCCTGTAAAAACATGCGCGGGAACATATATACTGCTTTCCTGATCTCCGTATACAGATAACGCATTCTCTGTCCCATAGCAGTTACGCCTTCCGATCAGGTTCCCCTGCATTCATATCCGTGTACATATCTAACAGCCCCACCGTTTCCGAGGCAGGTCTGCCGTACATATTGCAGCATTTGTGAGAAACAGTTTTCCTCTGCTCCTCCTCGTCGTCAAAAGTAATGCTCATCCGGTATACACCCTGTGCAGACTCACTGTCCAGATGTTTCATGATCTCCTCGATCATATCCTGATCTCCCGTTCCGCCCATGCGCGTATGTCCTCCTTATTACCACAAAGAATTCAAAATACTTCCGTACGCATCGTCCAGCTTATCAATAATTTTCTCCCAATCGGACAATGACATCTCAAAAAACGCCGTATCCGGCTTCACCGAAGCTTTTATCTTATCCCGCAGCGGCTCTATGGCAATGTCCCCACTGATCCGGTAAACCTCTTCGTCATCCGTACTGAAAGTCACCTTGTCAAGATTGATTTCCAGACTCTCACCCGTCACAATATCATCCAGACTGCCTTCCAGCGCAACCTCCATATCATCCGTGCTGTCCTTCACAGAGAATGTCATGTCAAACTTATCCCTGTCCGCATCGCAGTTCATGACAAATTTAACCTTGCCGCTCTCTTCCTCTTCCGAATATTTGATATCCATATCCATCTGATACGTATCGCTGTCGGATGTCTGCTCGATCTGCCCCAGCATTTCCCTCTTCTTTCCGTCCACGCCGCCTATCGTCACCTTGCCCTGCACCTTGTCGATACTCCTCACCTCTCCCAGGAAAAAAAGTTCACCCTCGATGGAAGCATTGTTATCCCACAGGCTGACCGGCTCTTCCAGCATAATGCTGTCGATACGGCTGCCGTTAATCTCAAACAGCAGACTGATATCAGAGCAGAGCAGCTTCTTATAATCTCTCCACAAATCCTGCATCTCTTCAACGCCGCCCATTTCCGCATAACTGTTCAGAATATCTTTGAGCAGTTTGTCGGTCTCCTTCTGCGGAAGTGTCACCCGATACAGCCCTTTCTCTACCTTGCCGATCGTCATCCCTTCCTTACAGGCTTCCAGATCCCCCTCAAAATTCTCCCATATCTTATCCAGATTTCTCCACTCCTGCGGCCGCACCTTATTATCCGCATCCGCAAACAGCTCTATGGAAAAGTCTTCCATACTGCTCTGGGAACCGAGCTGCGCCAGGATAGAATTATTATACTGGCTCACCACATGTTCATTCTCAATATACATGTTTTCCAGAAACAGTTCCGGTAAGGAAAAACAGAAATTCTCCTCGTCCGCGTATATATTCAAATGGGCAAAATCCATATTCATCAGGCTGAGAGTCGTATCCGCATTCAGCTCCTTGGCCTGCATATCCTTATAGAAATCTGTATCGATTCCTAATGTGGTGTTACCCAAAAGGGGAAGGTCTGTAGCAAAATTCAGGGACGAATCCACATGACTGCCCTCTTCCTGCATCATCAGAAGAAGTTCGTTTATGCCGATCTTCTCCACCAGCCGGTTCTGTGTCTGACTCATCTCCTTACCGAGATTGCGGAATCCCCTGCTGATCTTATAGGCAGGCGTACTCCTCAAATATACTATCCCGCCGATAAGCAGCGCCACGATCAGCACCAATACACATGCCGCCCCGATCACGATCTTTACGGCATTCCCCCTCTTCTGTTCTTGTGGTATATACGGTCGTACTCGTTGACCATATGGGTCGATTGGTTGATTATAGGAATTAAACTGTCCACCATAAGGATCTTCCGACTGCTGTCCGTACGGATTGTGCTGATACGGATTATTCATCTGCTGCACAGCATAGGATTCATTTACCTGTTGTCCTGCGTACAGGTTATTCACTTGCTGTCCTGCATAAGGATCATTCGTCTGCTGTCCGTACGGATTATGCTGATACGGGTTACTCATTTGCTGTCCCGTATAGTGATTGTTCATCTGTTGTCGCGCACCGGAATCATTTGTCTGCTGTTCCACACCTGGGATCGGTATCTCCTGCGGTAAAGAATTGTCTATGTTATTCTGATTCATTCCATCCTTTTGCTCTTCCATCTCGCCCTCATTCTTTCCATGCTTCTCAATCGTATCATATGAATCGCCTTGATATTTATCTGTGCCATCACGATCCTACATCAGAACATCCGCACCANTGCCGNGCCGCGCAGCNTNCTGTCCNCCTGCTGCAAACGCCCNTCCTTCATCACATACAGTTTATGACACAGATCCAGNTCACTTTCCTCATGGGTNGTGATCACTACCGTNCCCNTGCGCTCCAGATACACCTGTAAATATCTGCGGATATCCTCCTTACAGACCAGATCCAGCGCCGCNCTCGGTTCATCCAGTANCAGAATCGGCGGCATACCCGCCATGGCGATTCCGATNCTGACCCGCTTCTTCATCCCGCCGGACAGCNTGCTCACCTGCCTGCCCTGATACGCTCCGATTCCCAGAAGACTTAAGAANCCCTGNGNCAGNTCCTCNTCCAGNTTCCGTCTGTCCGNATACCACAGCNGCAGATTATCATAGACAGTCAATTCCGGAATCAGNGGATTTTCCTGCGGTACATATCCGGTCATCTGCCGAATCACTTCCCTGTCACCGCGCATACNGCCGGCTCTNTGCCNGGCATCCCGTCCTNCANCTTTNCCGTCACTCCACGCNCATCTCCCGTAATAGAGCANCTCTCCCGACTTCGGCTTCAGCGTACCCGCCAGCACTGACAGAAGTGTTGATTTNCCACAGCCGTTAGCGCCTACAANGCCGACACACTCACCTCTTNGTGCCGTAAAAGATGCGCCTTGCAGAATCTGCTTCCTTCCGTATGCACTTGTNATATCCGTGACCGTAATCATGTTCTCCATATNTCTATAGTAACACAGATTANCNNAAACGAGTAGGAAGAAATTCTTCCAAAATAAAATATCGAACAGGTTCGATTGCGAGCTTCCCATATGAAAGTCCGTGAAAATACTAGAGAAAAAGAGGTGTAAAGCCTTTATAATTCAACAAAGACTTTACACCCTGCTTTTTGTTGGTTATGTGGTTGTTTTTTAAAGTGTTATATCTTCAACATTCACGCCTAAAGATGATAACTTTGCAACCGCTAACTTAATATAATAATCAAGTTGACTGTTTTCATGATCGCCGTTTGCTTTTTTTATTTGTTGTAATTCTGCATATCGGTCAATCGTGATTGTGATTAACTCTTTATCTGACATATCTTGTACCATCCTTTCACCGCCTTCTTGATTGATAGTATTTATTGATACAACCTTATTATAGCGAAATATGTACAAGGCGTAAAGCCTTTATGAAATTATTCCGCAGCCGTTAGCGCCTACAATGCCGACACACTCATCTCTAAGTGCGGTAAAAGATGCGCCTTGCAGAATCTGCCCCTTCCGTATGCAAGTCCGTGAAAATATAGTATAATGGTAACTGTTCAGAAGTTGCTTAAGCGAGGTGATACTATGCTGCGCATAGCGATATGCGATGACGATCAGACAGCCCTTTCCACACATAAAGAAATAACAGAAAAATGTTTAAGACAATGCGGAAATATGAGCCAAATCGATGTTTACTCCTCCGGCAACAATCTGCTCTATGACATCACGGAAGATCACTTTTATTTCGATCTGATCTTATTGGACATAGAAATGCCGGGGAACACAGGGATGGACGTTGCAGAAAGAATAAAGCCCCATCTGCCGAATGTGAAGATTATCTTTATTACTTCCCACATTGAATACGCCATAGATGCCTTTGAACTGTCCGTCTTTCGTTATGTGCCGAAAAACGATATCGACAAAAGGCTTTCCTTGGCCATAGAAGAGGCCATCAGGCTTATCACCCTAGAAGACGGAAAAGCTTATACCATTCAGACTAACAGCCGTCTGGAAAAGATCCCTTACAGAGAAATTCTCTATATTGAACGTGACGGCAAGAATGCCAGTTTTGTCACGGAAAAGGGCGCNTCCAAAGTGCGCAAAAGTCTGGGACAGGTTTATGAAGAATTGGACGCGGAAGAATTTATCTACATTGACCGCGGCTGCATTGTCAATATGATCCATATTATGCAGGTAAGGGACGGCATGGCCTTTTTGAAAAACGGTATCTCGCTTCCCATAAGCCGCTCCCATCTGCCGGATGTCAAAGAACAGATCAATCAGTATTGGGGGACGCATATATGACAGAGCCGATTTATCTTATTTCACAGACCGCGGCCGGAAGCGTGCGTGCCGTCGTCTGCCTGTTCCTAATCCATCGGCTGTTATCCGCGCAGAAGCCCGACAGGAAAGAGGTCGCGGCGGCACTTCTAGGCTGCGCTGCAATCTCCGTCTTCTTATCCGCGACAAAACTGCCGGAATATTACCGCATGGGCTTAGAAACCGTCTGGTTTACGGTCTGCGCCGTCCGTTTTCAGAAGGCGGTCACCAGAATGGGCTTATTTATCGGGATTTTTTATGAGGTTACCGTTTTCTTCTGGCAGTTTCTTTTTACCGCGTGGCTGGCTGTCATGCTACGATATCCGGTGCTTCCCGACACCGCATCTGTCGTTGGACAGAGCGCTGTCTGGCTGCTTCATGCACTGCTTGTTATCCTAATGGTGTATCTTGCCAGACGGCAGGATATCACAACAGAGCGGGCTTTCCGATGGATATCCGTCCTTCTTGTCGCAGGATTTCTGGCGGCGATCACGCTATCCGAGCAGACAACGCTTACGGTCTCAGAAGATACGATTACCATGTGGATCATTCTATCGGTCGTCTTAATGATGTCCGTTCTCGTCTTCCGCCTGCGTCGGCAGTATGAAGCCGAGCGGGAGCTGGCAAGGCTTAAATCCGAACAGGCCGAACTTCTGGAACGGGATTACACCACCTTAAACCATGCCTATGAAATCAACGCAAAGCTTTTTCATGATTTTCATAACCACATCGGTGTGCTGCAGCAGCTCCTTTCCCACCGAAAGACAGAGGAAGCCCTGCAATATCTGAATGACTTGCAGACTCCCTTACGCGAAATGACAACATCTGTATGGACCGGTGAGGAAACCGCAGACTATCTCATAGGCAGTAAGGCTCTTGCCGCCGAGGCGGAGGGAATCTATCTGCAAGCACAGGTAGAATATCCCCGCCACACTAACATCCGAAACGCTGACCTATGCGCGATCCTGGGCAATTTCCTTGACAACGCGCTGGAAGCCGCCAAACAGGTGCAGGAACCGGAACGGAAATTCATACGGCTGACCATACGCCGGATCAACCAAATGCTCATTATTAAATGCGAAAACGGTTTTNCAGNTCCGCCCNTAGAGAAAGANCGGACGCTGCAAACGACAAANCAGGACGGCGGACTGCATGGCTGGGGATTAAAAAGCGCACGNACCGCCGCCGAGAAATATGACGGCACGATACAGACCTCTTACNCCGACAACATATTCCGNGCCGTTGCCACCCTGTCCTATCAGTGCNTATCGACCGANGAAACCTGATATAAGCTGTAAAGCATGTGANTNTACACCAAAATGCTTTACAGCTTTTTTCGCGGTCAAAANCCTGCCGNTNGCGGACNCTTGCGCACAGACCTCCTTNTACAGTTATGATTAAGACACANNGTAACTNATCTTCACAGTTACGAANCANCTTATAAACAGTTACGACACAACAAACAATGCAAAATNTACACANGGAGGTAATGATTATGCGTCATGTATATATTCGNGGGATTCTGGCTNTGNTATGGCTGGCCGNCGCNGTCGNAAGCGGCATATCCGGNCGCTTCGAGATGGCNNTGCTCTATGNCATCATATGCGGTATATTCCTGTATTCCGCTTATAGGGCACAGCAAAAGGANCAANNCGGCAAAGGAGAACGGTAACATGNNCAATTCNCTCCTNACAATCCNAAACTTAAGCGCCTGGTATTCCGAAGNCAGAAANGTGCTGNCAAATGTTTCTCTCGAACTGGCAGANCACGAGGTCNTNGGACTGATCGGATTAAACGGCGCCGGCAAAACCACTTTTATCAAAACGCTTTCCGGNCTGCTTGACAGTTTTCAAGTNGAANCCGCNTNGTGGCAGGGTAAANCGCTTATATTCCGTAACCGNAGATTNAAAAAAGANCGGTATACCGTNTTTGCCGAAGATCATTCCTTTCAATTTTTTACATTTCNNGAGTANGCTTCCTATGTGGCGGCNTCTTANGGNAANAAATTATCTGATATTGATGAATTGGTNCATGGCTTTCAATTTGAGGANTACACCGATNTTTTGCTGAAAGAACTGTCNACNGGAAATCTGAAAAANGCTTACCTGATTACGGCTTTTGCNCTGAANNCNAAACTGCTTATACTGGANGAGCCNGTGAACGGACTTGATTTNCANAGTACTGAATACCTGTACCGACAGATCNGCAGCTATCGNCAGTACGGAACGATCCTCTTTTCGTCTCATATTCTCGAAAGTATCTGTCTTACGTCCGANCGGGTAGTAGTATTGGAACAAGGACAGATGAAAAGATGTTTTGCCGGACAGGAAATTGAAGCGGACAAAATCCGGGAGGTGTTGAAATGAATATTTTGCAGGCTCTCTCAAAGCAATTTTTCGGTGCAAAGTATGAGCGTGTCGNNAAAAGTNTTATTACTTGCATCATTCTCTTCCTTGCCGCTCACGCCACAGGCATTGAAATAAAGATTGCACCCTCTGTTCTCTTTCTGGCGGCTACGGTTTCTTCTACCGTTATCATGTGGCAGACTCTTAACTCGTCCGGAAACACAGACCGCATGACCGGGATGTTTATGCTGCCGTTTCAAAACAGGGGAATGACTTTTTCTCTTGTACTGGTATATACCGGCTATACNCTGATTACAAGAACATTTCCTATACTGGCTTTGTTCTTTGCCGTATATGAGTGGAGNANATTGCAANTAGCCGNGTCTCTGCTCTGNGCCTGTAATGGCTGTTTGATGGCTGCGGCATGGTACACCGTGACGTCGCAAAAGAAACTGCTACCCTTTGCGGTTTTCTGGTGTGGGACAATACTCTTTTCTATTTTCTCTGTGCGAGAGATTATTACTTTTTCCTTAATTGTGCTTACAAGTATGTTTCTTTCCTGTTTGAGATTGTTGATGGCGGACCCTTATGTGTTCTACCGCCCGTTATCATCAAAAATTCTGATCAGGCACACGAAAGGAACCGGGAGTATACTGCTATATCTGATGCGCTATCTGCTCACAAATAAAAACTATCTTATAAATACTACCGGCTTGTGTGTTATTGCCGGCGCTATGCCGCTAATGCTGGGACAATTCGAGGGATTGTATGTTATGCCTCTGGGTTTTGCCGTTCTTTGCCTGAACACGCCGATCTGCATATTGCTTTCCTGTGACCCCGATTTAGAGCAATCTGTCCGGACGCTGCCCGGACAGGCAGAACGCTTTTGCACACGCTATTGTCTCTTTATCTTCTCTGTCAATATTGCCGTGAACAGCGTATATCTAATCAGCTGGCAAATATGGTATGTCCGTGTAGGCGGCAGAGAAATCATTACTGCGCTGTTAATTGCATTGCAAAGCGCTGTCTTGTCCGTCCTGTTGGAGTGGTTTTGCCCGATCCGCAACCGGAAGGTTGCAAGTGATCTATGGCGTCACCCACGAAAGTATATTGTACCGCTCATAATGTTGTTAATTGCAGGGCTTATCGGTATGTGGCCTGTGAATATATGGATTTTGCTCTGCATTGTTATCGCTGAAGTTTTCAGCTTGTCACTAATTGCAAGGAGGATATAATACCATGAAGAATACGAAACACTGTCCTAAATGCGGCTCACAAAATATTGTCCGTGTTCCCGATGATGCACATCGCTATCTGGCAAACAGCATCGCTATCACTAACATTGCATGGGTCAAGAGGATTCCCGTTGCCCGTTATGTCTGCTGCGATTGCGGCTATGTGGAAAATTGGGTTGAAACAGAGAGGGGACGGGACGAACTCAGGCGGACGTTTGGGTAAAGACCCTTGTCATTCTTGAATAACCTTGTCTGCTACAGGTTAATTTCTTGGCACTTCACTGCTCTAGTTCCAATGATTTCAACATTCGATACCTTTTACAAACTCTCATAAGGACAAAAATAAGGGCACAAGATGTCTTCCTTCACCTTGAGGGTAATATGTGGATTGGGGTGGATGTAGAAGCTTCTTTAGAATTATGGTAATACCCTGCTCGCCCCTTTTAAAGAGAGGTTCAGTCTATGCCTCTCTTCATTTTTGAATTATATTTCTTACATTCTGATTCTAATTTAGGAAAATTCAGACAACGCTTTCTGCCTATAAATGGCTCATTGGAGATGTATTTCTTATACAAGACATTTGCTTTATTACAGATTACTTCACTATTGTTCCTACACCATTCTAATTCGTGAACGCACAATTGCTTATAATATTTGATGTTTTCCCTATCTCTCTTAAAAATGGTTGTATCAACAAGCTGTAGTTGTTCTTCTTCAATAGGTATCATCAAGTTGAAATTCAGGACGCCTATTAGCTTTCCATTTATCTCAATCTTTGAAAAATCCATAGAGTTCTTCATTTTTTTATGTTTTTCTTTTGGCGATGAAAGTGGTATACAATATTTATGAGCACCACAAATAATAACAATACCAACGAAAACCCTGTTATTTTTTCCCGCCTGTGGTGAAACAGAAAGCACTTTATCATCTATATTATGTAGATTACGGATATATTTCATATCCACCTTGTATAATTTAAAATCCGTCTGCATATATCTCCTCGTTAAAAATGGCTATGCGTTTCCACATAGCCATTTGTGTAGTAACTCCATTAGAGTTGCTAACGCTTTTAGCAGTCCACTTTGCGGTAGGACTCACCATTAATAGTATAATACCATATTCATGAAAATAGTCAATGCTTTTGCTTAAATACAAGTACATTTAAACTCAAAATCCACAAAACCGGAAAAGAGAAAGAATAATGGGGACGATATTTGAATGGTTCGGTTATATCGCATTGTTTATTGTTTTGACATTTAAGATATTCTTGTATTTAGCTGTGTTATGGTGCTTTATAAAATGCTTCAAAGCTAAGAAATTTAAGAAATGCTTTAATAGAAAATGTAAATTTCATGTGTATTGTTTTCGGTATGAAGATGTACTTACAGAAGAGATGATTGAGGAACTAAAAAAATTATAGAACATGAAAATAAAAAGAGACAGAATGTAAAATAACTCTATTTACGTTCTGTAACTCTCATTGATTTTCCTTGATATAAATAATATGTTCTTCTGTTACCAATAAATGTATGATAATATAATTGTTTTACATGTTGCATTATCATTTATAATGAGCTTCTATAACAAAACGCCCGGTCAAAACCGGGCGTTTCTTTATACTCAATCGAACTTGTTCAATTTTTTATTTTGCTGCTTCAATCTCAGCCTTCAGAGCTGCTGTCAGCTTCGGAACGATCTTATTCAGATCGCCTACAACACCGTAATCAGCTACATCGAAGATCGGAGCGTCTGCATCCTTATTGATCGCTACGATGATATCGGACTCTTCCATACCTGCCACGTGCTGGATCGCACCGGAGATGCCGATTGCGAAATATACGTTAGGACGAACAGTCTTACCTGTCTGACCAACCTGAAGATCCTTCGGCTTCCAGCCGGAATCAACAACTGCACGAGAACAGCTAACCGTACCGCCGAGCACTTCTGCAAGCTCTTCCAGAATCTTGAAATTCTCCGGGCTTCCTACACCACGTCCGCCGGATACGAGGATCTTAGCATCCATGATATCTACTGTCTCAGTAACAGCCTTCACGATATCAAGAATCTCTACGTATTTGTTATCCGGTATAAAGCCGGGATTGTACTCTTCTACGACTGCCTTAGCGCCCTTGATAGGGTCAATCTTCTGCATAACGCCTGCACGAACCGTAGCCATCTGAGGACGG
The DNA here is from genome assembly GCA_014804605.1 of Lachnospiraceae bacterium. Lineage (GTDB taxonomy): Bacteria > Bacillota > Clostridia > Lachnospirales > Lachnospiraceae > UBA3282. The sequence continues at coordinate 77,286 of JAAUZM010000007.1, forward strand.
TTGTAAGGACAAGCGATGGTTGCGATGGTGTTACCACCGAATGCCGGACGTGTCATGAGGAGCTGATTATGTAACTGCTCCTGTCCCGGAACTGCCTGCAGCGGGAAATCACCGATCTCCAGAACGGTACAGTCTGCTGTCAGACCTGTAGCAACTCTTGCGGATACTCTCGGTCCCAAATCTCTACCGATCGCTGTAGCGCCGACCAGCATGATCTCGGGTTTATACTGATTGATTACGGAAGCAAGTGCATGTGCGTAGGGCTCTGTTCTGTAATCCTTTAACTCAGGATCGTCCACTACGATTACCTTGTCTGCACCGTATTCAGCAAGCTGGTCTGCAAGCCCTTTGATTCCGGAGCCGATCAACACAGCCGTCACGTCTGTACTTAAGTCTTTAGCGAGGTCTTTTGCTTTGCCAAGTAACTCGAATGCAATACTGCTGATCTCATTGTCTACCTGCTGCGCAAAGACATATACACCCTTGTATTCTTCTAAATTCATTTTTTATATTCCTTTCTCTATACCTGGATATAGTCTTATTTTCGTTGAAAACATCTAGACTCGCAAACTCGCGCTGTCGTGCTTTTTGTTGCGAGTATTCTACTTTGTTCAGCCCACGCCATGCGCAAAACCGCGTCTTCGACGCTTTCCGCTGCTTCGCAGCTCCTTTTGCTTATGAACAGGCGTTCCCTCAGACCATCATCCGTCCGTCAAATCTGTGCAAGCACAATTTGCCTGACAGATTCGGTCTGGCTGAACTGTTAGATCACATGTTTCACTTTTAACTTGTCAACAATGTAGCTTACTGACTCGTCGGGATCAAGAGTAACCTTCTCGCCGGCACCTTTTCTTACCTTATCGGAAGCCTTAGCGATCTTCGTCGGTGAACCTTTCAGACCTAAGTTTGCGTCGTCTACATCCTTTAAGTCTGCTCTGCCCCATACGGTAATCTCCTGCTTATATGCATCGAAGATTCCGCCGGGTGTCATATAACGAGGCTCGTTCAACTCGGAAAGCGCCGTGATCAGGCAAGGCATTTTAGCCTTTACAACATGATATCTGTCTTCGTACTGACGCTCAACGATCACGCTGTCGCCTTCGATCTTGATATTCTGCGCATAAGAGATTACAGGGATATCCAAATGCTCGGAGATCTGAGGACCTACCTGAGCCGTATCACCATCGATCGCCTGACGACCTGTGATTATGAGATCATACTCGAGATTTCTGATCGCACCTGCAAGTGTTGTGGAGGTTGCCCATGTATCCGCACCGCCGAGCACTCTGTCAGTTACGAGAACGCCTTTGTCTGCGCCCATAGCCATCGCCTCACGCAGAACTTCTTCTGCCTTGGGAAGACCCATCGTTACAACAGTTACTTCCGCACCGTACTGATCTTTTAATCTGAGTGCTGCTTCCAGACCTGCTTTATCATCCGGGTTCATGATCGTAAGCATAGCGCCTCTGTCAAGTGTACCGTCAGGATTAAACTTAACGCCGCCCTTTGTATCAGGAACCTGTTTAATACAAACAACAATTTTCATTGTATTTCTCTCCTTATATTATTTATTCGTTTATTTTTTCTTATTTGAGCAATGCACCGGAGATGACCATTCTCTGAACTTCGCTTGTTCCTTCGTAGATCTCCGTGATCTTAGCGTCACGCATCATACGCTCTACATCGTACTCTCTGATGTAGCCGTAACCGCCGTGTAACTGAACAGCCTTGGTGGTCACTTCCATAGCAACCTCTGCAGCGTATAACTTAGCCATAGCAGCCTCTACGGAATATACCTTCTGGGTAGCCTTCGCCATAGCAGCCTTGTATACGAGCATCTGAGCAGCCTGTACCTTGGTAGCCATGTCTGCCAGCTGGAACTGTGTATTCTGGAAAGCACCGATGGTTCTGCCGAACTGCTTTCTTTCTTTTACATACTGGATGGTTGTCTCCAAAGCACCCTCAGCAAGACCGAGTGCCTGAGAAGCGATACCGATACGTCCGCCGTCCAGTGTGTGCATAGCGATACCGAAACCTTTGCCCTGCTGTCCGAGTAAGTTGTCCTTCGGGATACGGCAGTCCGTAAAGATCAGCTCGTATGTAGAAGAACCGCGGATACCCATCTTCTTCTCTTTCGTACCGAAAGTAAAGCCGGGTGTTCCTTTTTCTACGATAAATGCGGAGATTTCTTTAGTCATTCTGCCGCGCTTCTCAACTGTTCCGGTGATTGCGAAGATAACATATACGTCAGCTTCCTTACCATTTGTGATAAAGCACTTGGAGCCGTTGAGCACCCACTCGTCTCCGTCAAGTACAGCCTTAGTCTGCTGTCCCTGCGCGTCTGTACCTGCACCGGGCTCTGTCAGACCGAAAGCGCCTAACTTCTCACCTTTAGCAAGGGGAATCAGATATTTCTGCTTCTGCTCTTCCGTGCCGTATGTCATGATCGGATCACAGCACAGAGATGTATGTGCGGATACAATAACACCTGTTGTTCCGCATACCTTGGAGAGCTCCTCTACACACATAGCATATGTCAGAGGATCACAGCCCTGTCCGCCGTACTCCTTCGGAACAGGGATTCCCAAGAAACCTAACTTAGCCATTTTCTCAACGGTCTCTCTCGGGAAAACTTCTGTCTCGTCTACCTCTTGAGCGAGAGGTTTTACTTCTTTTTCAGCGAACTCTTTAAAGAGCGCTCTCGCCATTTCATGTTCTTTGCTTAAAGTAAAATCCATGATTTTTTATTCCTCCATGTTTATTTATTATTTAGAATAGTCGAAAAATCCTACGCCGGTCTTTCTGCCGAGTTTCTTCTCTTCAACCATCTTCTTCAGAAGCGGCTGCGGAGCGTATTTCTCATCCTTAGTCTCATTGTAGAGAACTTCCATGATCGCAAGGCAGATATCCAGACCGATCAGATCGCCCAAGTGAAGCGGTCCCATCGGATGAGAAGCGCCGAGCTGCATAGCAACATCGATATCTTCTGCGGAAGCCGTGCCTGCATCCAGTACACCGATCGCCTCGTTGATCATCGGGATCAGGATTCTGTTTACTACGAAACCGGGAGCTTCCTTAACCTGCACGGGAGTCTTGCCGATCTCTGTAGCGATAGCCGTGATCTTGTCTACCATCTCCTGAGGAGTATTCTCGCCTCTGATAACCTCTACCAGTTTCATTCTGTCAGCAGGATTGAAGAAGTGCATACCGATCATCGGTCTGTCTAAGCCTTCTCCGATCTTGGTGATGGAAAGAGAGGATGTGTTGGAAGCAAACATACAGTCTTTCTTAACGATACCCATCAGCTCTTTAAAGATAGACTGCTTGATTTCCATTTTCTCAAGAGCAACCTCTATGATCAGGTCGCATTCTGTACAGATGCCGTTTAAGCCGGTTGTGATCTTACCCATGATCTCGTCAGCTTTTTCCTGTGTGATCTTCTCTTTGCCGACAAGGAAATTCATGTTCTTCTGAATCTTCGCCTTGCCGCCCTCAGCGTACTCTTCTTTGATATCGCAAAGGCAAACTTCATATCCGTCTGTCATAGCGAATGCCTGTGCAATACCGGAACCCATTGTTCCCGCACCGATAATACCTACTTTCATTGTAAGTCCTCCTTATTTATTTAATATTATTTGTTTTTAAAAGGCTCTTTCACCTTCTCCTTATTCTTGTCAAGGAAGAATGCCATACCGTACTTCTGGTCTTCTGTCTCGAAGCAGTCACCAAACAGCTTCTCTTCGATCACGATTGCCTCGTCCATGCCAACCTCTAAGCCGTCATTGATTGCCTTCTTGCAATTGCGGACAGCGATCGGTGCATTCTTAGCAATACCGGATGCCATCTTCTCAGCCGCTGCCATCAGCTCTTCCTGCGGATATACAGCGTTTACAAGACCGATTCTAAGCGCCTCATCAGCCTTGATATTTCTTGCCGTGTAAATCATCTGCTTCGCCATGCCCGGTCCTACGATTCTGGCAAGTCTCTGTGTGCCGCCGAATCCCGGTGTAATACCGAGACCAACCTCAGGCTGACCGAATACCGCGTTATCGGAACAGATTCTGATATCACAGCTCATGGAGATTTCACATCCGCCGCCCAGTGCAAAGCCGTTTACTGCCGCAATGACAGGAATCGGGAATGTCTCTAACTTACGGAATACGTCATTACCCTTCTTACCGAAAGCTTCGCCCTCTGCCTTGGTCAGTGTGCTCATCTCGCCGATGTCTGCACCTGCCACGAAGGATTTCTGACCTGCGCCTGTTAAGATCAGGCATCTTACTTCATCCAGATTCACACCGTCCAGAGTCTCATTCAGCTCGTCCAGCACGGTAGAATTCAAAGCGTTTAAAGCCTTCTCACGGTTGATCGTAATAATACCGACCTGTCCTTTTACCTCATATAATACAAATTCCATTGTATCTGTCTCCTTCTAAATATATTTCAATCTATACACTTCGGAGAATGCCGTCTTTATGGCATTCTCCTGCGTGAGACTTAGAACTTCTTAGCGAAACAGCCCTTGCTGTGAGCTTTAGAAGTTCTTCTCACGCTAGTCTCTCTCGACAATAGTAGCACATCCCATACCGCCGCCGATACACAGTGTCGCAAGACCCTTCTTAGCGTCCTTAGCTTCCATCTCATGAAGCAGAGTTACAAGGATACGGCATCCGGAAGCTCCTACCGGATGGCCCAGTGCGATTGCACCGCCGTTCGGGTTAAGCTGCTTGTCTACATCGATACCGAGTTCTTTGCCTACTGCTACGGACTGAGCAGCAAATGCCTCGTTTGCCTCGATGATATCGAAGTCTTCGATCTTGTAGCCTGCCTTCTCCATAACTTTCTTAGTTGCCGGAACAGGACCGATACCCATAACCTCAGGTCTGCATCCTGCAAGAGCGCCTGCTACGAATGTAGCCATCGGCTTAACGCCTAATTCTTTTGCCTTCTCTTCGCTCATCACAACGATTGCAGCCGCACCGTCGTTGATACCGGAAGCGTTACCTGCCGTAACAAATCCGTCGGGATTGATGGGACGAAGTTTCTGAAGTCCTTCGATCGTGGAACCTGGTCTCGGTCCCTCATCAACCTTGAACTCAACCATCTCTTTTTTCTTCTTAACCATAACAGGTACGATCTCTTTATCAAAAGCGCCGCTCTTCTGAGCTGCCTCAGCCTTTGCCTGACTCTTTAATGCGAACTCATCGAGTTCCTCACGGGTAAGTCCCCACTCTTCACAGATATTGTCTGCGGTCTTGATCATATGATAGTTATTAAAAGCATCCCACAATGCATCGTTTACCATGGTATCTACCAGAGTACCGTTATTCATTCTGTAACCGTAACGTCCCTGCATCATAGCGTAAGGAGCCATGGACATGTTCTCCATACCGCCTGCAACAACGATATCGGCATCGCCTGCCTGAATCATCTGTGCTGCCATGTTGACACAATTAAGGCCGGAACCGCACACTACGTTGATGGTAACTGCCGGAACCTCATTGGGAAGTCCTGCTTTGATGGATGCCTGACGAGCCACGTTCTGACCCTGTCCTGCCTGAATAACGCATCCCATGTAAACATGGTCAACCTGATCGGGCGCTACTCCTGCTCTGTTCAACGCTTCCTTAATTACGATTGCTCCAAGCTCTGCTGCCGGAGTCGTGCTTAAGCCTCCGCCCATAGTACCGATAGCCGTACGGCAAGCACCTGCCAAAACAACTTTTTTTGCCATCTTCTTTCCCTCCATTGTGGTATGATTGTTAGATAGATCTTTGATTTTCCAGAGTGACAACGATTGTTATTTTTTTATCATTGTCCGCTTCTCCTATTGTAGCATAGAGGTATCCTTTTTGCAATGGTTTTCTACCTCGGGATCTGCCATTTCACGGGTACGTTTCCACTCTTTTGTGCCCTCGATTTTTGCCACCTCACTGCGGTTGCGGTAGAGGAATTTGGTCAGCTCATAGCAGTCCACCCAGATCTCGTTATTTCCTTCTTTCTGGGATTCGTCGAAAATAAGCTGAAGCCCCCAGTGGAGATGTACCGTCTCGATATTATTGACATTTTCTTTCGTGCTGTAACCGGTGTGTCCCATATAGCCGATCACGTCCCCCGCCGTGACTACGCTGCCTTCCTCAAGCCCTTCCGCGTACGGGTAATTCTGGCGCAGATGGGCATAATAATAGTATCTGCTGCCGTCGAAGCTGCGGATGCCGATGCGCCAGCCGCCGTACTGGTTCCAGCCGAGCGCCTCCACGACACCGGACTCGATGCATATGATCGGCGTTCCGATCTGACCCATCATGTCATGTCCCAGATGCGGTCTGGAATAGCCATAGCTTCTGGAAGCTCCGAAATCATCATAATGGCTGTAATCAAAGCCTTTTGCAATCGGTGAGAAAGCCTTCAGCCCATAATAACGGTTCCACTGATTCTCCTCACGCAAGGAAAATTCGCCCACCATCCCGCCGAGCACTGCCGTGTACGCCTCCAGATAATAGTCGTAATACTCCATATCCTTCGTCAGCTCTTCCATGGTTGTCTCACCTTCGATCAGCTGCCGTGCCGTCTCATTGATTTTCTTGACACTGTTCTTATCGAATTGTCCTCCCGACCTTGCGCCCACATAAGCGAGAAGTTCGATCCAGTTAAGGTGCACATCCTTTTCATAAGATTCCACGTCCAGATCGTAGGCTGCTGCCATCGCCTCGCAAGTCACGTTATACTCCACCCATTTTATGAAATTGCCATCCGCCGTCACCTCGATTGCCTCACCGGTATCCGATGTCCTCCATGCTCCCTCCTGCGCGCTCTCCGAACCCTGCCAACTGCCTGTCAGTTCTTTGGTGATCGCCACACATCCCAGCGCGATCAGCAGGAGCAGTTCTATCCGTATGGCATATCCGATCCTGCTGCCTGTCTTCCCGGCACTTCCGTACATGTTTCTGCCTCTGCCGCCGCTGTAATCTTTAATTTTCCTGACTTTTCTACTGTCTCTCCCTATCCCCATACACACTCCATATGCCACTGCTGCCCACCCGTGTCGCGAGCGCCATTGAAACATTCCTGTTTCAACCACCCATGTGCCAATGCGGGCAAATTTATGGTTATGTATATGAAAAATCCCCGCGGGTTATGACAGTCCGCAGGGGTTTGTACGCTTGAACGTATCTTTTTTCTCATTCTGTCGGAAAGGCAGACACATTAACTCTTGAAACGGTACACAAATTCCCTCTGAATCACAAAGCTTAAGAAGAACAGCAGGATGTCCACCGGCATCTTGACAAGCACTTCCGTTCCGCCGATCAGACCATACAGCGCATTTACGAGAAAAGCGCTGCACAACATCTGGCAGAGGGCCAGCAGACAGTACTTGCCCGCGGTGACCGCAAGATTTCCCTTACTCTTAAATACCACCCGGTAATTGATCAGGAAATTATATACGGCGGAAATCACCCGTGCGCACACGGTCGCCGCCACGATATACGGAATGCCGCGCACCGCCTCTCCAAGCGGTTCAAACATCATGCAGAACATATGAAAGAGTAACAGATCCAGCACGCTTGATGAAAGTGACGAGAACAGGAACTTGCCAAACACCAGATAGATCCGCACGGAATCCTTGATCGGATTGAAATGACTGGTCCTGTTTTCCTCGATGTAAACCGTCTCCACCGGCACTTCCGTAATCGGAATGTTCAGGTTCTTCGTCTCGATGAGCATATTGGTCTCATACTCGAACCGCTCCCCCTTTACCTGCATCAATTCTTTCATGAAAAAAGCCGGAATCGCCCGCAGTCCGGTCTGAGTATCCGAGACGGATAATCCCAAAAGATACCGGAATACTTTTCTCGTACACTTGTTGCCAAAAGATGACCTTGCCGGAACGGACGGTGCATCGAAATCCCTGCATCCCAATATCAGTGCCGTCGGATTCTCCCACAGTTTACGCATGCATGACAGAATATCCTCCGGCGTATGCTGTCCGTCGGAGTCCGCCGTCACACAACCCGCAGCGTCGCCGTATACCCACAGACAATGATTGAACGCCGTCTTAAGCGCCCGGCCCTTCCCCAGATTCACGGCATGATGCAGCACAGTACAGTTATCCACCGCCTCTGCCTGTGCAAAAAGCTTCTCATACCGCTCCCCGCTGCCGTCGTCGACCACAATCACGTGACGGATTCCCGTCTCCTGCAGTGCGCGAAGAAGTGTAATCAACTTTTCGTCCGGTTCATACGCCGGTATGATCACCGGTATATCATAGTAGGAAGCCATTTCCCGTTCTCCTTCTTAATTCAAACGTTTCATATATAATCTCTTGTGTGGTCCGCCTTCACCATTTATATCAGTCGTTTTTTGACACGCGTGTCAGTTCCATATTCACACCGTCATCCTCGATGCGGTACAATACACCGCAGGCAAAAACGCCCTCCCTCGTAATCTCATCGAAAACCTCTCCTGCGTCCGCATCTGTATCCTCCGCATAGAGATAGGCGGCATGGGAGGCTCTGATTTCCTGCACCATCCATTCCGTGGGCGCATCATCTAAGTTAACGCTCCTGTACACTACCGATATCGGAGAAGCCTCATAAGCCGTATAACTGTTATTCACCCAGCGGGGCGTATCGCCTCTGCGGATATAGCACACTCTCGCACCCGTGTCTGTTTCGAGAATCCGTATCGTTTCCAAAAATTCCGCCTCATCCGCACCGATCATCTCTGCACGTTCGGCAAGTTTTGCCTCTGTCTCCTGCCGGTAGCCGACCAGACCATGATACCCAATCCGATAGCCCGCTGTCAATGCCACAAAAAGGATAAAACACAAGTATGCACCGTATTTTCGTAGGAAGTCCGGCATCTTTTCACCCTGAAATATCACATCTCCCCGATTCAGCCATATGCTTGCCAGGAACAGAAGCGTGCCAATGGTAAAGGGCGCCCCGTAGCGCTCGATGGACGAGATCATCCCCGCCGCTTCCAGATACTGCGTCTCTGTAGCAAAGATCGTGATATGCGCCACGAAAATGATTCCATAGAAAAGTGCGCCGCTGACCACGGTAAACCATAATATGATCCGTCTCTGCCATCCGGACAGCAACGGGCGCATAAGAATCACAAGCACACAGATACACAAATACAGACCAAGCGGCGTCAGATCAATAACGACACTCTTCTCCTTATGAAGGGGCGAGCCCACGAATGCCTTCATAAAAGCTCTTGCAAATTCTCCCGTGTAACCGGAGATACCGTACTCATCGGTGGTCATATACTTCACCGCCGTAGCCGTCGTCTTCGTTACACGCCGCATAATCAGGCAGAAGACCATCCAACTGCCGCCTGTAAGCACGGGTACTGATGCCACCGCCGCCACGGATAACAATCCCCTGAATTTATGGTGATCTGCTGCCGCGGTTGGCAGTCCGCGCGATTTATGCTCATCTGCTGCCACGGTTTCACTGCGCTGGTACAGCATCATAAATATCAAGCCGAATAACGCCCAGACAAAACCAATGGATTTGACTAAAACCAGAACACCCAAATAGAGCCCCAGCCTGCCGTAATAGTAAATTTCTTCGGAATTAACTTTACAATATATACCCCGCGAGCTCGAACTCCGGCTACATTCCCCCTGCGGTATGTCGGCCACTGCGTACAGGAAGCTGCCATAGATACACGCCATTGTCAGATCGGCGCAGAAACCGTCGTAGCCGTACACCTCCGCTATACTCGGCATAAACCACAACGCTGCCGCCATGAAAAACATCACAAATACATTCCTGCCTTTTAGTCCCCTAAGCAGCGGCAGCAAAAACACCAGATTCATCACATAGTAACCGACAAACGCCAATCCTTCCCGAAATTCGTGGGGACTCAAATGCAGAAACCACCACTTAATCAATTGTGCTGCCGGCGGATAATCTCCGAATTCGGGCGCCACATTAGCATATTTCTTCGCAAAGCCGTCTAAGAAATACAATGCTTTCACGTCTGTCGCCCAGAAGTTGATATCATCCCACCATGTTACGACTTTGCCTGAGGTACACAGCATTGCCACGATCAGTAGGAACACGGCAGTAAGAAATGACGCTTCTGTCATATTATTCAGGCATACCCTGCCAAACTCTTTTCGCTGTTCCCGCTGCCTGCTCACCAGCCAAATGCCAAACGACACTACCGCCAATACCGCAATCCAGTCGATCCACGACAGCAGTCCTGCCATCGCCAGCACATAGAGCACCAATACAAGTCCACAGGTAAAGACCGGCATGATTTCCACCGGACTAACCCGAAAACGATATGCCAGAAAAAATATACAAACCGAAACGGCAGCTATGTGTAGTATCGCCAAATATATCATTGCATTCTAAACCCCGTATTTCACAATTTATATTTCTCTGCTTATTATACATACTCAGAAGCAGTATTGCATCTGCTTCTTTCGCTGACTCCAACATCACGCAGCAAGTGCATGGCGCGGACTGAACAATAATATCCACATATAACATCACCCTGTCATTACTGACAGGGTGACGGTTAACTCCTTATTCTTCCGGCTCAATCAATCCGTAGGTATTGCCTTTTCTCTTATATACTACGTTGACCTGATCTGTCTCCGCGTTGCAGAACACGAAGAAACTGTGTCCGAGCAGTTCCATCTGCACGCATGCATCCTCCGGATACATGGGCTTGATATCAAACTTCTTACTGCGGATAATCTGTACATCCTCATCTTCCATGAAGTCCTTCTCCATAAACTCCTGTTTAAAGAAAGAACCTGCCTGCTTCTTGTCGATCAGTTTGTTCTTATATTTCTTAAGCTGTCTCTCGATAATCTCTTCCACCAGATCAATGGACACATACATATCGCTGCTGACCTGCTCAGAACGAATGATATTGCCTTTCATCGGAATCGTTACTTCTATCTTCTGTCTGTCCTTCTCGACGCTCAAAGTAACATGTACTTCCGTATCCTCGGTAAAGTACTTCTCCAGTTTACCGATCTTGTCCTCCACTGCTGCCCGTAAGCCGTCTGTTACATCAATATTTTTCCCAATAATTATAAATTTCATATCACTCATCCCTTCCATTGGAGTATTGTATAGTCATTATAGCATATTTGTCCCGCTTGTTGCAACAATTCATAAGACATGTTTCTTCTTTTTTGACACCTCAAAAGTCAAGAGTTTTCCTTGTTTTATTGCCAAAAAAAGTTTTTTCATGACAACTTCACAAAACGTTCGTTCTTTCGGTTACCATAAATACAGAGTGCCAATCGGGTCAAAAAGCTGTGGATAAGGTGGATAATTCCGTGTATAAATCCATTTCGCGCTGAAATATGCCCTTTTGCAATGTGGATAACCTATTTCTTCACATGGTATGGAAAAAAACGTGTACCCTTCTTTTTGTACAAGATACACAAAACATTGGAAGTGCAAGTAGGAGTTTCCTATAGCAAACCAAAAACAAAGGCGGCTGATTTCTCAGCCGCCTTTATGATCTCTATCATATATAGTTTTAGAAGATTCTTCTGATCGAAAGAATGGAACGATAAGTTGCACTGGAAACGATGATACCGGTCTTCGATGTGGAAGCGTGTACGATCTGTCCGTCTCCTGCATAGATTCCCACATGTCCAGAATAGCAGATGATATCACCCGGCTGTGCATTCTCCAATCCGTTTACGGCTGCACCTACATTTCTGTCTGCTGCCGAAGAGTGTGGCAGACTCACACCGAAATTGCTGTATACGCTCATAACGAATCCGGAGCAGTCGGCACCGTTCGTCAAACTTGTTCCGCCATACACATAAGGGTTGCCGACAAACTGCTTAGCAAATTTTACTACGTCAGCTCCCGTACTGCCGGTAGGACTTTCATAAGTCTTACCGCTATTGGTCTTGCTTCCTGAAGAAGAATTCTCAGCCATCTTCTTGCTTGCCGCTTCTCGCGCCGCTTTGGTTGCTGCCGCTTCCTTGGCAAGTCTTGCTTTTTCTTCCTCAATGGACTCCGCCTTCACGAACTCGGTGGAAAGGGTCACATAATCGGTAGACACATAACCGTCACCTTCCTCGATGTTTACCTTCACCCATCCGTCCAGCTCTTCCGTAACGATCAGCTCTGCTTCAAGCGGAACCATACCGAGCACGGATTCCTCTAGGCCCGGCTGCTCACGTACAAACAATGTTTCCGTCGTAACCGTAGCGATACGGATACCTACTTCCTTCGCGTAATCAACCGCGTCATCTCCTGTTACGCAGAACTCGCCTTTTACGTAACCTTCCACGGAACCGGAACTGATCTTATACCATCCGTCTACCTCNTCAATATAGTTACCGACGGATTTATCATANAANTTACCTACAATATTTCCTTCTTCACTGGGAAGATCTCTGACATTCACATAGTCATTGACCTTCGCGATTACCAGATTCTTAAAACTCTCTTCCTCTTCCGACAGCCCTATATTCGCTGCCTCCTTCAAATCTTCCGTATATCCTTTGCTGACAACAACCGTATCTTCGATCTTCTTGGAAACAGTGCTGACCTTGTCTTCGGTACTCGCCATATCCGCAAATGCACCAACCTGAACGCTTCCTACACTGATTCCGCTTACTTCCTCATTCTTTGCCGCCTCCTTCTCGGAATCTTCCTGCAAGGAAGAAAGAGAAGTGGACTTATCTTCATTCTGCAGCGAAAAGTCAATACCCGATGACGGCAGGACGGAACCCACATTACCCGAAGCGTTTACTTCAAGTCCCAAGCCCGAAAAAGAAAGCACCGCGGCCATTGTACATGCTGCCATTTTTACGTGTTTTTTCTTCATAGCTTACCTCATTTGTTACAAAATTGTTACATCTTGGGTATAATATAGCATTGAAAATTTATTTTGTCAACTACAGCATATACCACTAAAATCGCGTATTTACGCAACTTCTTGTGCTATTTCTACAAAAACCCAAAAATTTCACATCTGTAACAAAAGTAAATTTGCTGCGTAAGCTCGGAATCATCTGCGCGTACCATTNAAATANCGCTCCGCCGACGCAACCGCGCAAGCCCCGTCCGACACCGCGGTGACGATCTGTCGCACCTGCTTCGTGCGGATATCCCCCGCTGCCAGAATACCGGGCACCTGTGTGGNGCAGTCCTCCCCCGCNATCACATATCCTCCATCGTCGCAGGGAACCTGATCTCGGAATACCGCTGTGTTAGGCTGCATGCCCACCGCGATAAACACACCTTCCACCGGTAATACTTCCTCCGTCTGCTCCGTCACATGCCGCAGCTTCACGCTCTCCACCAGATCGGAACCGCAGATGGCCGACACCGTCCTGTTCCATAANACTTCCACACGATCAGAACTAAACAGCCTGTCCTGAAGGCTCCCNGCGGCGCGCAGACTGTCCCGCCTGTGGATCAGNTANACCTTCCTGCACATCCGTGCCAGATAGATCGCATCTTCCACAGCCACGTCGCCGCCTCCGANTACCGCCACATCTCTTCCCTTAAAAAAAGCGCCGTCGCATGTGGCACAATAAGATACGCCCTTNCCCACATACTGCGCCTCTCCTTCTGCCCCCAGCGTCTTATGTGTGGCTCCCGCAGCAAGAATCAGCGCTTTCGCTTCATATTCCGTNCCNTCGGCNGTGGTAACCNCTTTGATCTCCCCCCGGTCGGCGATCGCCGTGACAANTGCCGTCTTATACTGTGTACCCACGGCATCTGCATGTTCCTTAAATTTTACACCCATATCAAAACCGTTGATNCCGGGCATGCCGAGATAATTATCAACCTCATAAGTGTTCAGTACCTGCCCTCCGCTCATGGGCTTTTCTTCTATTACTAACAGATCCAGTCCCGCACGCCTGCCGTAGACCGCCGCCGACAGCCCTGCCGGTCCGGAACCGATTATGATCAGATCATATACCATTTCTTCCTTGCCTCCATTCTTCTNGTTCGCATAGCCTNACTGCCCGTTTCTGCAGCAGTGTCATTTTCCACACGCTCATCAAGCATATCGCCTAAACAGATAAATAATTTGCCATCCGTTCAGACCGCTATTGTTATTGGCTATAAAGTAACTAACAAACTGTCTTTGCATTCTATCTTNTTTTCTATATAATAGAACATTATAACACGAAATGCACGTTTTTATAAAATCAGGCAGCGCGAACAAATACGTNACTCTTTCCTAACNATATAATAAAGAAAGGAATCAAACCCACATTATGCAAAAAGAACTCATTTCTCCTCCGAAGTATGCCCTGATCACCGGTGCTTCCCGCGGAATCGGCCGTGCCGTTGCGGAGTATCTGGCACGGGAAGGTTATCATCTCTATCTCGTCTGTAAGCAATCCACAGACAAGCTGACTGCATTGGCCAACCAGCTCTCAACACAGTACGGTATCTGCTGCACACCATTTACGGCGGATGTGGGAAACCCTGATGATGTGGAGAAACTTTTTGCTCAGGTCAACATATTGGACGTACTGGTCAACAACGCCGGAATCTCCTATGTGGGATTGCTGCATGAGATGTCCGTCGATGACTGGCGGCAGGTTATGCAGACTAATCTGGACTCCCTCTTCTACACAAGCCGTCTGGCTGTGCCGATCATGCTGCGCAGACACAGCGGCAGGATCATCAACATCTCCTCCGTGTGGGGCAGCGTAGGTGCTTCTATGGAAACCGCATACTCCGCCTCCAAAGGCGGCGTCAACAGTTTCACGAAGGCTCTCGCCAAGGAACTGGCCCCCAGCGGTATTCAGGTGAACGCCATTGCCTGCGGAGTGATTGATACGGACATGAATCGGTGTTTTACCGAAGAAGATATGACTGCCCTGAAAAACGAAATACCGGCCGACCGAATCGGTCAGCCNGAAGAAGTGGCTCAAATGGTAATTTCTCTGCTTCATGCGCCGGCATACTTGACCGGTCAGGTCGTCACACTGGACGGCGGCTGGACATAAGTCAATTGNATTCTCGGNTACCGCCATGCCGCCTCGANTCTAATAATTNATNACCAGCACTTCCCTTGTGACATCACTTTTTTGNGTCTGATAATTGGAATTAGAATAATCATACGACAGCGGTATCGCCGTAAACTGTCGGTTCCTCTCTATCCAGTCCGCCAGAATATCGTTTCTCTTGCCCTTGCTTTCCAGTACATTGGATAGGGCAAAGCGAATCCCACGCCGATCCAGCTTCTCCAAATAATCTAACAGATCCTTCTCGTCCGCTCTCGTCCATCCGCCCTGCTCGTTGTAAGTCGCGCAGGTAATCANATAGGGCGGATCGACATAGAAAAAGCTTCGGTCNGTAAACTGCTCCGATTTCACATCNCGAAAATCACCGCAGGTAAACCGATAGTCTCCGCTCTTCAACCGATCCATAAAACCGGCCAGCTTCTCCTGCATCCTGATATTAAAATCCCGCTTGCCCACCGGCAGATTAAACTCGCCTTTTCTGTTAAATCGAAGCTGATTATTAAAAGAATAAACAATCAACAGATACAGCATGAGATAATATTCATCATCCTGCTCTGTCCTGCCGTTNAAATCTTCCCTCAGCTTATAGTAGCCTTTGGCATTGTANTCGGCTAAGCCCTTAGAGCTTTCGCAGCCATAATATNCATAGCCATTCCTGCTTACGAGAGACAGACCNTACCGGTCGATCGTCTCAAACAGCCATGAGAACACGACTTCACGGGATAATTTCTTNAATGTGTNGAGAANNCCNATCAAATGCNCATCGGCATCATTAAACCAGACNTTACTGCAATTTACATTAATGCCCACGTTGCAGCCGCCGCAGAACAAATCCACAGCCTGATCCGCATCCTGCGGAAAAAGAGGTAATATCTGGGGCAGAAGCTTATATTTTCCCCCCGTATAATTCAGCGCGGACGGTATCATCTCTTTAGCCTCCCCGTCACAAATGCACAGAAAAAGTCTTTCCTGATTTTCTTTAATGTCCGATTTGCCGGTGGAAAAAGCCCTATAATCCTCCGAAAAAACCTTTANCGTTCCCTTTTTCTGCAGGATTCGCAAGATATCGTCATCACTGATCTTGGCATTCGAGCGGTCGTTTCCTTTCTCCGCCATATTATTATAGGAAAGAACTATGTATTTTGCATGTATGGAATCAATCAGGCTTTTGAATGCTGCCGCCGCTTTCTTAGTGCAGTAATCGCTCTTGAGGGCTGTTCTGTCCATCTTTCTGGCAACGCCGAACACTTCAGGTCTGTTCCACCTTGCTACATTCTCCAGCAAATGATATGCGTCGCAGTACTGTCTGGAATTGTACGGCGGGTCAATATAGACCAAGTCGGCCTCGATCCTCGCCGCCAGTTCATTCGTATNCGTATTGTAACAAATATTGTTTTCGTTCAGATCGGCCTCGGGCTGCGGAACCGCCAGTTCAAGATGTCGCTCAAACTCCACACTCTGNCGGTATGCATCGTAATGNCCGCAGGTATTGGCAATCTTATCCATCGCATACAGAAGAGAGGTGATCACCAGCGCCCGCTCTCTGCCGTTCACTTCTCCGGCATGAAATCTGTCTTCTATATCCTGCCTGATAAATCCGATCTTCCTACAGTCTTCCCGCGAAAAATANGTGTCGGCAAAGTTCTCACTCATGTAATTATCCTGCTCTACACACACCGCGTTATATTCCGCAATCAGATCNATGATCTTCTCCTCGGAATAGCATTCGCTGCCGAACCACGCCACATGGCAGATGTAATTGCTGTACATAATATCATTTGTGATCAATTTCTTATCAGTAAACGCGGACGCAACGGCTCCCGTTCCCGCAAATATATCNGCCACGGTGTTGATATNGCTGCATTCCTCTTCCGCAATTCTCGTGATAAAAGGCAAAAGCTTGTATTTATTTCCTAAATAACGCCTGTTGTTAATCTTGATCGTCTTATACGGCAGCTCATCCGGTTCGGTTTTCTCTGTAATCCTGTTTTTCTTAATATAATCCCTCAATTTATAATAGATTTCATCAGACCAAACCGGCTTACCGTTTGCGNCAATCTCCGGCTCGACTACGCCATGATCTTTCAAATAATATAAATAGGATCTCGAAATACCTATTTTTTTTGCCATCTGCGTCGCCGAATAGTTCACTTTATCTTCCCCGTCTTATGCAACATTTTTCTTCCGTTATTGGACACTTTTTTCCTTAATTATATCATTACTATACAGATTATCAATATTATTTGGGGGAAATGCACTAGGAAATGGATGCTAGATGGTATTTGCTGGTGCATATAAAAAAGCCCTTAAATGCAAGCATTCGGGCTTTTCCATATACTTTTCTGTTCGCAGATAACTGCTTATCTCTTTGAAAACTCGGAAACAAGTTTCCTCGTTCAGTCGATAAAAATGCTCGCAAGCGGCATTTATTATCGTTTTGAAAACTGTGGTGCGCGTCTTGCGGCTTTGAGACCGTATTTCTTTCTCTCTTTCATACGAGGGTCTCTTGTTAAGTAACCGGCTTTCTTTAAAGTCGGTCTGTAATCCGCGTCTGCCTGAAGTAAAGCTCTTGCAATACCGTGTCTGACAGCGCCTGCCTGACCCGTATAACCGCCGCCTTTTACGGTAACGATCACATCAAACTTATCAACGGTATCTGTAGCCACGAGAGGCTGACGAACGATAACCTTCAGTGTCTCTAATCCGAAATAATCATCAATACTTCTCTTATTGATCGTAACATCACCTTTGCCCGGCACTAAGTATACTCTGGCAATAGATTTCTTTCTTCTGCCGGTGCCATAATATTTTGCTGCTGCTTTCGCTGACTTAGCCATTATTATTTTCTCCTTTCAGTCCTTGTGAATTAAAATGTTAATACTTCCGGCTTCTGTGCTGCCTGCTGATGATCAGGTCCCGCATATACATGAAGCTTCGTGTACATTTGTCTTCCCAAAGGTCCTTTTGGAAGCATGCCTTTTACTGCGTGCTCTACAACTCTCTCCGGATGTTTCTGCATCATCTCTTTCAGGGTGGTCTCTTTCATGCCGCCTACATAATCAGAGTGATGATAATAGATCTTCTGGTCTAACTTCTTACCGGTCACCTTTACCTTCTCGGCATTGACTACAATCACATAGTCTCCCGTGTCAATGTGCGGTGTAAAGATCGGCTTATTCTTTCCTCTAAGCACCTTAGCAACCTCAGATGCCAAACGTCCGAGTGTCATATCTGTCGCATCAACTACATACCATTTTCTTTCGATCGTAGCCGGACTTGCCATAAAAGTCTTCATTGTATTACCTCCATACTAGCGATTGTCTTTCGACTGTCTGTGTTGTTCTTCCGATTCCTCGTGCGGATGTCCGGCCACACTCGGCAACCCTCGTAACAACGGTTTATTCTTCATTGCATAGATTAATCCACTAACNGGATCATAATCTATTTCTTTATTTAAAATGTCTTCGCCGGGGCTTTGGCTCGACATTTCTAAACACTGTCACACTTGCCTATTATATTATACGCTTCCGCGTGTGTCAATATTTTTTTGTATTGAGTTTCCGCAGCCGCCTCACTATAATTATTTATAGATCAATACNTACCACACGGAGGAAAATATCATGCGCTATACTAATCCCATTGTTAAAGGCTTCTACCCCGATCCGAGTGTCTGTGAGGCAGACGGCATNTTCTATCTGGCCTGCAGCTCTTTTCAATATTTCCCGGGCGTACCGCTGTTTCAAAGCACCGATCTGGTCAACTGGACNCNGATCGGNCATGCCCTGACNNGAAAAAGTCAGGTTATGCTGGACAAGGTCAACAGNTCCGGCGGCGTCTTCGCACCTACGCTCCGGTTNCACGAAGGACGCTTCTATATGGTAACCAATAATAATACGACACAAGAAAACTTCTATGTATATACGGACNACATCCACGGTGAATGGTCCGACCCNATCACCGTAGATCAGGGCGGTATCGACCCCTCCCTGCTATTCGACGACGGTCATGTATATTTTATCAGCAACGGCGCGGATGAACACGGCGTGGGCAGTGTCATTCAATGCGAGATCGACATCCATACCGGGCGTAAGCTTACACCCAGTAAGCCGATCTGGCANGGTTCCGGCGGCCGTTATCTGGAAAGCCCGCATATGTACCACATAGGAGACGCGTACTATCTGGTAGCCGCCGAAGGCGGNACGGAGTACGGTCATATGGTCACCTATGCCGTATCCGACAATGTCTGGGGACCTTTCCGCAATTATCCTCACAATCCCGTACTGACCAACCGTAACAAAGCGCCCGGAATCATACAGGGTATCGGGCACGGCGATCTGATCCGTACCGCGGACGGCGACTGGTTCCTTCTCACGCTGGGATTCCGTCAGATCCATAAGTGGCAGCCTTATCATCATCTGGGAAGGGAAGTATTCCTTACGCCTGTCTTCTTTGACAAAGACGGCTGGTTTCACGCGGGAGCAGACGGAACCACGGAACAATCCTATGAGATCNCCGGAGATTTCCCACAGCTTCGCAAAAACCTCTATACCTTTGAAAATACTTCTTGGGATTCAGACTGGATCTACCTGCGCCATCCTCATATGCACAACTACACGTTGGAAAACNACCGGCTGACGCTGCGCGGCTCTGACATTACTTTAGATGNNGCNGACTCACCCACATTNNTCGGTATCCGACAACGGGATTTCGATATGACTGTTTCAGTCAACNTCGAATACAGACCATCTGTCATATCCGACAGCAGTGCCGCTATAACACAAGGTGAAGCCGGATTAACCCTGTATATGGATGAATTGCAGCACTATGACATATATGTCACAAAATCTGCTTCCGGCTATGAAGCGGTATTAAAGCTNAACATCGGTAACATCAAACATATGCAAACCATCGTACCGCTGGAAAACGGAACGACTCGGCTGGTCATTGAATCCGATTCTCTGGAATATCATTTCTATCTGGTATCCGGAANNGAAAATCCGCAGAAAATCAAACTNGGCTCCGCATACACGAAATATTTGTCCAGCGAGGTGGCCGGCGGTTTCACCGGAGTCGTGATCGGGCTNTATGCNNTCGGTGAGTGCACTGCCGTATTCGATGACTTTAGCTGCGAATACCACAATCCGACTTAAATNATTCTTCACCTGTAATCCGTCCAAGCTCCGGATACTCGATCCCGATCAGNGTNAGCCCACAGGCAGGTGCGGTAGGTCCCGCCGCCTGCCTGTCTCTTGCTTCCAGAATGCGCTGCACGTCCTGCGGCGCAATATGCCCTCTGCCGACTTCCATCAAAGTTCCCGCTATGATCCGTACCATATTATAGAGAAAACCATATCCTGTCACACGGATCACGATCTCCCGATCCGCATACCGTTCTGCTTGGCCCGTCTCCTCCGCGATATGTTCTTTCCCGCTGTATTCCGCCCACACTTCCAGAGTCTCAATCTGCCTCACGGTAGTTTCCACCTGAGCTCCTACAGTGCAAAAACTCCTGAAATCATGCGTTCCCACCAGATATTCTCCCGCTCGACTCATTAAGCTTACGTCCAGCGGCACATAGGTAAAATAGGTATACAGCCTTTTCACCGGCATGGGAAAAGGCGCGCAGTAGATTCGATATTCATAAGTCTTGCGGCTGACGCAGTGCCGCGGGTGAAATTCCGACGACACCTCCTCGGATCTGCGGACTNTGATATCCTCCGGAAGCCTTCTGTTGAGTGCATAAGATATTTTGTCCGCTGGGATCGGGCTATCCGTATCGAAGACAGCGACATTCCCTATGGCATGCACGCCGGAATCCGTGCGGCTGGCACCGATCACCTCTATCCGTTCCCCCATAAGATCAGAAAGGCATCTATTCAAGATGCCTTCGATCGTCTCCCCATTCGGTTGTATCTGCCACCCACGATAATTCGTTCCATCATAGGCCACAGTCAGCATAACTCTCTTCATATCTCTCCACTCACTCAACATACCATCTCTGTCTATTACAAATAAATCCGTATCACCACACACATCGCAAAGTACGCCGCCAGCACCACATATGCGATCCGATCCCTGCCGGCATATTTCAACGGTTTCATCTTTGTCCTGTTCTCACCGCCCCGATAGCATCTGGCTTCCATCGCCATCGCCAGATCATTTGCCCGACGAAATGCCGAGATAAACAACGGAACAAGCAACGGTACCATGGCTTTCGCTTTTTTTATCAGATTACCGCTCTCAAAATCCGCACCTCTGGCAATCTGCGCTTTCATGATCTTATCAGTCTCTTCCAACAGGATCGGGATAAAACGCAGCGCGATCGACATCATCATCGCCACCTCATGTACCGGTACCCGAAACATTTTGAGCGGCTTCATCAACTTCTCCATTCCGTCTGTCAGGCTGTTAGGCGTAGTCGTCAGCGTCATCACCGAGGAACCGATAATCAGGAAAGACAGTCGTACGGCCATCATCACCGCCGTGTGCAGCCCTTCTTTCGTGATTTTTAATTTCCACACTGACCATAGAACCTCTCCCGGTGTCAGGAACAGGTTGAAGACGACCGTAATCAGCAGAATGAAAATAATTGCCTTCATGCCTTTAACCATATATCGAAAAGGCACATTGGACAGTTTGATCATCACCACCAGAAAAACGGCGGCCAATACATACCCAACCCAGCTCTTCACCACAAAAAGCGATATAATAAAACAAATAGTTGCTATCAGCTTCACTCTCGGGTCCAATTTATGTATGACGGAATCCGTCTGATAATACTGGCCCAGTGTAATGTCTCGTAACATAATCTATTCCTTTCAACAAAATATTTGCAGTATCTCCCGCGCCGCTTCCTCTATCGTCGTGGCATCGGTCGCAACCGGCATACCGCTCTTATGAAGCGCCTGCATGATATACGTCACCTGCGGTGCCGCTAGCCCCACTTCCTCCAATTCGCGATAGTGCTTAAACACTTCCTTCGGCACATCGTCATACAGCACGCTGCCCTGATTCATCACGATAATACGATCCACATACTTGGCCACGTCTTCCATGCTGTGAGACACCAGAATAACCGTGATGCCCGTTTCCGCTTTCAGCTTGGCAACCTGATCGAGAATCTCGTCTCTTCCCTTCGGGTCCAGTCCCGCTGTCGGCTCATCCAGCACAAGCACATCCGGTTTCATGGCAAGCACACCGGCAATCGCCACTCTGCGCTTCTGTCCGCCTGACAGGTCAAAAGGTGACTGGTAGAAATATTCGTCCTCCAGCCCAACCTGCTTAAGCGCTGCATAGGCTCGAAGCTCCGCCTCTTTCTGAGTCAGCCCCAGATTCTTCGGCCCGAAACAAACGTCTTTAAAAACATCAATTTCAAACAGCTGGTGCTCCGGATACTGAAACACCAGTCCGACTTTACTCCGCAGTTTCTTCTTATCATACCCTTCCGCATGGATATCCTCTCCGTTAAAATATATACTGCCTCCGGTAGGTTTGATCAGCCCGTTCAAATGCTGCACAAGTGTAGACTTTCCGGAACCGGTATGCCCGATCAGACCGATGAATTGACCGTCGGGGATTACCAGATTCACATCGTTCAGCGCATGCACCGCGAGCGTCGTATCCTCACCGTATACATAATCTACATGATCTAATATAATCGACATCTTGCTTAATCCTCATTCCCGTATATGATCGCGCACTTTTGACATCCCATATGATCGGTTTTTATTTCATATGATATTTTTGCAACAAGTGCTGTGTCAGTTCCTCCACCGTTAGGATTCTGTCCGGCAGTTCTACGCCCCTTTGCTGCAATTCATAGGCAAGCAGTGTCACCTGCGGCACATCCAGACGCAGTTCCTTGAGCCTTTCCACCTGTGAAAAGATCTCACGCGGCGTTCCCTCCATTGCGACCTTCCCCTTATCCATGACGAAAACTTTATCCGCGTGAATAATTTCTTCCATATAATGAGTAATCAGCACCACCGTGATCCCTTCCACATCATTTAATCCCCTGACGGCGCGCACTACTTCCTTGCGTCCGTTGGGATCAAGCATCGCCGTCGGCTCATCAAGGATAATACATTTAGGGTGCATGGCGATAACACCTGCTATCGAAACTCTCTGCTTCTGGCCGCCGGATAGCTTATTCGGTGAGAATTTGCGGTATGCGTACATCCCCACCGCCTTCAGACTCTCTTCCACACGCGCCCATATCTCTTCCGTAGGCACGCCCATGTTCTCCGGTCCGAATCCCACATCCTCTTCGACCACCTGCCCGATGATCTGATTATCGGGATTCTGGAAAACCATACCCGCTTCCTGACGGATATTCCACAGATCTTTCTCGTCCCGCGTATCCATACCGTCCACCCATACTGCCCCTTCGGTGGGATACAGGATCGCGTTGATATGCTTGGCGAGCGTGGACTTGCCTGAACCGTTATGTCCCAGAATCGCAACGAAATCCCCCTGCTTCACATCCAGATCGACCTCGTCCACCGCGCGGGTGATTCCCTCCACGTTGCCTTCCTCGTCACGTCTTATATATTCAAATACCAGCTTATCTGTCTTAATGATTCCCATCTACGATATATAACTCCTATTACAAATTCATGTGTATACACTTTGACGCTGTAACGTAACTGTTCAGAACCCTGTTTTTCACAGTTATGCTGTAACAATTCAGTCTGTGATAACTAATTCAATTCATCGCTTATTATACTAACTAATTCCCCAAAACACAAGGTTTTATGATATACTTTTAGAGGTTCGCGTAATAGATGCTGCTGTTCACAGATTATTTAACTTTCCACGCAAATGAAAGCTAAGTATTGACTATGCTTGAACAGTACACTGAACCTTCTATTTATCACCAAATATACCTTGAGAAAGGAGATATGACATATATGTCACAAAATACATCGTCAAATAAAACGCCCGGTACTCCGAAAGAATTATTACATCTTGCCGCCGGACCTTTCCTGTTTATCGTGCTGCTGATTATGGTATGCGCGTTCCTTACCCATCTTCTGATCGGCTCGGAAACACTGGAGGAATACGCCAAAGCCAATCCGGAGATCGCATACGGTACTGCCTCGGAAGATCAAGCAACCGGTAGTGCCGAAGCTGACACAGAAAAAGCAGAATCCGGAAGCACTGATTCCGGACCCTCTATCACGGACGCTGAAGCCCCTACTAATGCACTGAATGGCTCAAGCCTCGAAACTTCGGACGAGCCTACCGCATACAATACTCCTAAAGACACGATCCCTGACGGAAACGAAAGCACTTCCTCGGATTCCGCAGCAGACCGCAAGGAGCCGGACAATATGACAGTTAATACGGAGCGAACTACTTATCAGACAGGATTCTATTATGAACCTTTAAGTGCCAGTATCAAAGATAAGATCACGGGAATCTCCTATCCCGAAAGCGGCTGTACCATAGCTTACGAGGACTTAAACTATGTTGGACTGCTATACATTGATTTTAACGGGGAAGAGCAAATCGGTGAATTGATCTGCAATAAAGCGATTGCACAGGATATGGTGGAAATATTCTATGAACTGTATCAGAACGACTATCGGATCGAGCGAATCCGCCTCATAGACGAATATGACGGCGATGACACGCTTTCCATGATGGACAATAATACTTCCTGCTTTAACTACCGGGTGGTAGACGGTACAACGAATCTGTCAAAACATGCACTCGGCTGTGCCATCGACATTAACCCATTCTACAACCCTTACGTCGTATTCAATAAGGATGGCACCGGGGAGACCTATATTTCCCCAAAGGGCAGCGAAGTGTACACGGATCGCTCTCTGGACTTCCCTTACAAGATTGATGAAAATGATCTGTGCTACAAGTTGTTCACGGAACATGGATTCACATGGGGCGGTAACTGGAACTCCTGTAAGGACTACCAGCATTTCCAGATCGTACTGTAACAAATCGAGCTACGCTCGATTGCGAGATTTGTTCGCTTACGCTTCACAAACTCGTGGCAATCCGAGCAATTTCCTATAGAATAAAAACCCCCGAGTATATTCTCGGGGGTTTATTATTACTGATATTTCTTAAGCCTGTCCTCTTCCGGTCATATGTCTTACATCTCAAACATTGACATGCTGTCATCCATTCTGTTGGAAATGCCTTTAAGTTCTGCAGCATTGCCGGCAATCTCTGCGATAATACCGCTAATCTCTGTAACAGATGCGGATGTCTCCTGTGTACTTGCCGCATTCTCCTGTGCAATCGCTGACAAATTCTGTACCGTATCTACTACGCCGCTTCGTACATCATTGACTTTGTTCGTCTTCTCTGTCACATCGCCGATCATAATCAATGACTCGTCCACATCACTCAGAAGCTGTGTTACCTGTGTGCCTGTGTTGGTAACATTCTCATTCTGCAGCTCCATAATTTCTTTTACTTCATTCATGGTAGCAACTGCTTTGTCGGAATCTTCAATCAAGGAAAGGATAATTCCTTCGATCTGTCTTGCAGACTCATTAGACTGCTCAGCCAGTTTCTGAATCTGTGCAGCAACGACCGCAAATCCTCTGCCTTGCTCACCTGCACGTGCCGCCTCAATAGAAGCATTCAGTGAAAGGAGATTGGTCTCTTCCGCAATATTGGTAATCAGTGCGGTTGCCTCTTTAATCTTCTGAGCCGACTCATTCGTTACGTTGGTCTGTTCATAAATAATATTGATAGACGCGCTGGTCTTCTCATTGGTACTCTGTAATTCACGAAGCGCTCCAATAGCAACCTCACCACGTTCTTTGATGGAATTAGCTCTCTCATTCAGATTTGCCAGCTCACTTGCAGTTTCCTCAATCATATTACCCATCAGAATAATAGATTCTGTAGCATCCTGTGTCTCCTCAGCCTGACTTCCTGCACCGATCGCAATCTCGTTAACAGCCTTCTCCATCTGTTCTACATGCTCGGTGGTGACATCTGTCTTCTCACGAAGCTTTTCGGATGCATCAAGCAGAACCACACTGTCCTCTTTGATCGTATTAATGATACCCGACAGATTGACCTTCATCTTATCGATTGCACGACAGATATCGCCGATCTCATCTTTCTCCTCCAAAACCTTATCTTCTATATGAATATTCAGCTTTCCTTCCGAAAGACGTGACAAAGCAACCACGCCTTCTTCCAGATGTTTCACCATCTTATTTACTGTGATAAAGATCAAAACCGCACAGATAACGCCGACTATAACAACAAGCGCTATGATCAACACAATAATTCTTCTGATCTGTGCCTGCGCTTCCTCCTGAGGCTCTCCCGCAAACACCATACCAATAGTCTCCTGAGTCTCGAAGTCAAACAGCGGTACGTAATATCCAAAATACAGTTGATCGTTTACAACGGCATCCGTGGCAAAGAACTCCCCTCCATTGCCTAATACTTCCTCGATCGCTCTCGGACCTGCCTGTGTACCGATAATACGCTCACCGCTCTCATCAACAACTGAGGTCATATATCTTGTGTCACCGTAGAAAATAGTGATATCGATACCCGTAGCCTCTTTGATATCGTCCGCCAGATCCTGAGTTTGGGAAATATTGAAATCACCTTTAACAAGTTCATTGTTCTCATTCAGGCTATAAACCTCATTGTTCATTTTTCTGAACATGACACGTACAGCAATCGTGGTTGCCCTCAGACCATCCTCAATCTGATCTGTCACTACACTAGTGATCTGTTTATCCCCAAACACAATGATCACTATACCCAAAAGGAGTAATGGTAAAATAGAAATCAAAAGAATCTTCTGTTTCAATTTCATCGTAATGTCCCTCCAAATACACTATATTTTACACATAGTAACATTATAACATATTCGTAGATAAATTCCACAAAAAAATATATTTTTTCTATTTTTTTGCGTTTTTTCAATAAAATTTACCAATTAAATCAATTTATATATATAATTACATCTATTTTTCCAAAATACGACCGGTATATTTTCTTTTCACACAAAAACAATACCCCGCACGTCTGTGCAGGGTATTTGATCATATCATATATATTACACAAGCTCAAGAACTACTTCCATCGCCGCATCTCCCTTACGGGGACCGATCTTGATGATTCTTGTGTAACCGCCGTTACGGCTCGCATACTTAGCGCCGTATTCATCGAAAAGCTTTGCAGCCAGATCAACTTCCTTGGTGCCTTTCTTTCTGCCAGCAGGTGTGGAAGGTACTTCCTTAACAGGATATAACACCTTTAACATCTGTCTTCTGGCATGCAGTCTTGAAGGCATATCTTTCTTAATCTCCTTCTCAACCGTATCGTAAACGGTAACTTTCTTGCCGTCCACTACTTCCTTGACTCTCTTGCCGTCCTTATCCTTACGGGGTACCTTCGCTGTAACCTTAACAGTCTCGAAATTGTCCTTCTCTTTCACGGCTAAAGCGATCAGGCCCTCTGCGATCTTACGCACTTCCTTCGCTCTTGCCTCAGTCGTAATGATCTTGCCGTTGTACAGCAGAGCCGTTACCTGACTTCTCAATAATGCCTTTCTCTGATCAGACGTTCTTCCAAGTTTTCTGTATTTTGCCATAATAAATTCCTTTCTCACTGGGGAGTTCTCTCCCACAACATGGTGTACATCCGGCCACGCGCTTCGGACTTACTTACCGAATGTGTTATCAGTTCCATTCATGAGCAAGCGCACGGGTGCTCTTCGGGCTTATCCTGCACGCCATTCATATATAGATCAGGCCTCGTCGCTTGGATTCAGCTGTAAGCCTAATTCTTTTAATTTTGCCAATACTTCCTCCAGAGACTTGCGTCCTAAGTTGCGGACTTTCATCATATCCTCGGAAGTCTTGTTGGTCAGTTCCTCCACGGTGTTGATTCCAGCTCTCTTTAAGCAGTTGTAAGAGCGGACAGACAGCTCGAGCTCGTCTATGCTCATCTCCAATACTTTCTCTTTCTCATCGTCTTCCTTCTCTACCATAACCTCTGCGGTCTTGGCGTTCTCGGACAGATCAATAAAAAGACTTAAGTGCTCGCTCAGTACCTTAGCAGCCAGACTGACTGCTTCGTCGGGAACCAACGTTCCGTTCGTGTATACGTCCAGTGTCAGCTTATCAAAATCGGTAATCTGGCCTACACGCGTATTCTCTACGGTCACATTGACTCTCTCAACAGGTGTATAGATAGAATCTATCGCGATTACGCCGATCGGAAGATCTTCCGCCTTATTACGGTCAGAACTTACATAACCTCTGCCCCTTGTGATCGTCAATTCCATGTACAGTTTCGTATCTTTGCCGCTTAATGTGGCAATCACCTGATCAGGATTTAAAATCTCGATATCCTGATCCACCTGAATATCGGACGCTCTGACAATGCCCTCGCCCTCATATTCGATGTATGCGGTCTTAGGTTCATTGGTGTCGCTGCTATTCTTGATCGCAAGGCTCTTGATGTTCATAATGATCTCCGTAACATCTTCCTTTACGCCGGAAATAGAGCTGAATTCATGTAAAACACCTTCGATTTTAACCTGGCTGACTGCTGCGCCCGGCAAAGAAGAAAGCATAATTCTTCTAAGAGAATTACCAAGGGTAATACCGTAACCTCTTTCCAAAGGCTCCACAACAAATCTACCATACTTCTTATCTTCTGAGATTTCTGCAACCTCAATATTAGGTCTCTCAAAATCAAACACGCAAATACCCTCCTTTGCGAACATGTTGGAAAACCACCGCTATTATTTAGAGTACAACTCGACGATAAGCATCTCGTTGACCGGAACGTCGATCATCTC
Source organism: Lachnospiraceae bacterium (assembly GCA_014804605.1). GTDB lineage: Bacteria > Bacillota > Clostridia > Lachnospirales > Lachnospiraceae > UBA3282. The sequence goes on from JAAUZM010000007.1 coordinate 106,088, forward strand.
TCTTGTGGGAAGATACTTCACGGTTCCCTTCAGTGCTTCCTGATCTACCTCTAACCACTCCGGAACAAGTCTTCCTGCCGTCACTTCGAGGATATCCTTATATCTCTGCAGAGATCTGGATTTCTCTCTTATTTCGATCACATCGCCTGCTTTAACCAGATAAGACGGAATATGCACCGGCTTGCCGTTTACGAGAAAATGCTTATGACCTACGACCTGTCTGGCCTCTCTTCTTGTTCTTGCAAAGCCCATTCTGAACACGATACTGTCCAGTCTGCTCTCCAGCATGACCATAAGATTTTCACCGGTCATACCTTTCATTCTCTCTGCCTTTTCATAATAGTTTCTGAAAGGCTTCTCCAATACACCATAGATAAATTTAGCTTTCTGTTTCTCTCTGAGCTGAAGACCATACTCGCTGATCTTCTTACCGGCTCTCGCCGATGTTCTGTTGGATTTCTTATCGTATCCTAAATAAGTAGGATCTAAATCAAGTGATCTGCATCTTTTCAATACAGGGACTCTGTTTACTGCCATTTCTTTTGGCTCCTCTCATTATAATTTTGTTTACAACGTCATTGACGCCTTCTTCCAATACTTTCATTTGGGAAGAATTGCGCTTTTTGCAATTCTTCAGGACGAAACATAGATTTTCTTAGGCTGCGTCCTTTGCTGCCTTAGGAAATCTTTTCGTTCTATTAGACGCGGCGGCGCTTAGGCGGACGACATCCGTTATGAGGCACGGGAGTTACGTCACGGATACTTGTCACTTCCAGACCGCATGCCTGCAATGCACGGATTGCTGCCTCACGACCCGATCCCGGACCCTTAACCATAACATCTACTGTCTTTAAACCATGTACTAAAGCAGCCTTAGCCGCTGTCTCTGCAGCCATCTGTGCCGCATATGGAGTAGATTTCCTTGAACCTCTAAAACCAAGACCACCTGCACTTGCCCAGCTTAACGCATTACCCTCTGTATCTGTCAAGGTAACGATCGTATTGTTAAAAGAAGACTGGATATGTGCCTGTCCACGTTCAACGTTTTTCTTTACACGCTTTTTTGTCACTTTTTTTGTAACTTTTTTAGCCATAATAAACTAACCTACTTTCTCCTAATCTGCTAACTTCAATTACTAAACAACTTTTCAGAATCCCCGACTCCGGGTTCATCTTATTTCTTCTTATTTGCTACTGTTCTCTTCGGACCTTTTCTTGTTCTTGCATTGGTCTTAGTCTTCTGACCACGAACCGGAAGTCCCTTCCTGTGGCGGATACCTCTGTAGCATCCGATCTCCTGAAGACGCTTGATGTTCAGTGCGATCTCTCTTCTCAGATCACCTTCCACCATGTAATCCTTATCGATCACCTCGGCAATTCTCTTTACCTCATCGTCAGTCAATTCTCTGACACGGGTGTCAGGATTTACGTTTGCTGCCTCCAGAATCTTGTTGGAGCTTACTCTACCGATACCGTAGATGTAAGTAAGTCCAATCTCCACACGTTTCTCTCTGGGTAAGTCAACACCTGCAATACGAGCCATTTACGTTTCCTCCATTTTCTTTACGTTTCGTACGAGACTGCATCCGGGTTTACGAAGCAAATCCCGTAAGCGGTCTTTTACCCGCTTTACTAATTGATTGGGGTAGGTTCTACCCAACCGGATCAGCTATCCGATCTTTCCAAACATAATTGTTGGTATCAAAAAGTAATCTCCCATTAGGCTCCGGCATCTATATATAATAGGCAAGAACCCCGTTAAACTATATTGTTCGGGGATTAACCTTGTACCTGCTTATGTTTCGGATTCTCACAGATTACTCTGATCTTTCCTTTTCTTTTGATGATCTTGCATTTTTCGCAGATCGGTTTTACTGATGACCTTACTTTCATCTCAAACCCTCCTTTCAAAAAAGACCGTTTTACATTATACCATCATACCCAATCTTTGGCAAGGTCTTTTTTCTTATTTATCACGCCAGATAATTCTGCCTTTGGATAAGTCATAGGGTGACAACTCCAGTGTTACTTTGTCACCGGGCAGAATACGGATAAAATTCTGGCGGAGCTTACCGCTTATGTGTGCTAACACCACATGTCCGTTCTCCAGTTCCACCTGAAACATGGTATTCGGCAGCTTCTCAATGACTGTTCCCTCAATTTCAATTACATCAGCTTTTGACATTTGCTTCCTCCTGATATTGTTTGATCACTCTCTTGATTTCCAAATCCTTATAACCGTCCGCCGGTCTTATCAGCCGTTTCTTCTTAATAATCTGAATATGTTTCTTGTTTTTCTTCTTCGGTCTGTCCACGGTTCTTTTTCTGCCGTCGGCTAAATATACATATTCATCGTCTTCATCTATTATGACATATATGGTTTTCTGATCGTGCCCCGCTTTAGAGCTCGCAAGCATTCCTGTCATATTCTACTCCATTTCCGCACATCATCATGGTTAAATAAGAGGACGCAGACACAAATCCTTCTCATTTCCTGATTCTGTCACAGCGTCAGGATCTCCGGTTCGCCTTCCGTGATCAACACCGTGTTTTCGTAATGTGCCGATAGGGAATGATCCGCCGAAACTACCGTCCAGCCGTCATCCAGCCACTCCACATCCTCTGTCCCCATATTGATCATCGGTTCAATCGCTAGTGTCATGCCCGGCCGCAGTTTCGGTCCTCTTCTTCTCAGTGCAAAGTTCGGAATCTGCGGCGGCTCATGCAGGCTTGTGCCTATGCCGTGTCCCACCAAATCTCTGACGATACCGTAACCGTACGGTGTGACATATGCAGCGATGGCATTGGAAATGTCATGGAGATGATTGCCTGCCTTCGCCATCTTGATCCCCTCAAAGAAACTCTGTCTGGTCACGTCAATCAATTTCTGCGCCTCGGCGCTGATCTGCCCTACCGCATGGGTTCTGGCCGCGTCGGAATGATACCCCCGATAGATCAGTCCCGTATCCAGACTAACGATATCGCCTTCCCGAATGATATGATCTTCTCTCGGAATACCGTGCACCACTTCCTCATTCACAGAGACACACACGGAGGCCGGATATCCTTGATAATGCAGAAAATTCGGTGTACACCCGTAACTGCGGATAAGCTCCTCACACACTCTGTCAATTTCCTTCGTGGATATCCCCGGCCTGATCACCTTCGCCAGTTCATTATGAACCAGACCAAGCAGCCTGCACGATTCCCGCATCAATTCAATTTCTCCGGGCGATTTAATCGTTATTGCCATCTTGTATCCTCTCCCACAGCACTTCTCAAACGTCAATTTCTTCTTTGCGTATTTTATGACAACACTGTCACAATAGCTTCAAACACATCGTTCATATCCATCGTACCGTCTACCGTCTGTAATACGCCCTTCTTGCTGTAGAACTCAATTAACGGCTGCGTCTGCTCATGATATACATTCAGACGATTCTGCACCGTCTCCGGCTTATCATCGTCACGCAGCACCAGCTCCTGTCCGCAGCTGTCACAGATTCCTTCCGTTTTAGGCGGTACATGCTCAATATGGTATGTGGCTCCGCATGAAAGGCATGCACGTCTGCCGCCCATTCTTCTTACAATATTTTCATCCGGCACATCCACGTTGATTGCATAGTCAATCTTATCTCCCAGCTGACTAAGCGCCTTGTCCAGTACCTCCGCCTGCGGAATGGTCCTCGGAAAACCGTCCAGCACATAGCCGTTCTTACAATCTTCCTTCGCCACTCTGTCCAGCAGGATCTTGACCGTCAGCTCATCCGGAACGAGCAATCCCTGATCCATATACTGTTTTGCTTCCATGCCAAGCTGCGTGCCGTTCTTAATATTTGCCCTGAAAATGTCGCCCGTGGACACATGCGGGATTTCATATTTCTCCGCGATCATTTTCGCCTGTGTTCCCTTGCCTGCGCCGGGTGCGCCCAACATAATAATTTTCATAACTGATACCCACGCCTTTCTCATAACCTGCGGATTTGCAGCCGCAAGACACAAATTTGCGATTGAAAAATCTTTACTTTTCAATGAAACGTAAGGGACGCCTCGGTTGCCCTGCTCGTCCCCATCATTTCCATATAGATTAATCGTTTAAAAATCCTTTATAATTACGAACCAGCATCTGTGATTCTATCTGCTTGATCGTCTCCAGAACAACGCTCACGATAATAATCAGGCTTGTTCCGCTGAAGGATACGCTTGCACCGAATACTCCGTTGAAGAAATACGGTACAACGCATACGATTGTAAGTCCCACCGCGCCAATGAAGATAATATAGGTAAGCACCTTATTCAGATAATCGCTGGTAGGCTTGCCCGGTCTGATACCCGGAATAAATCCGCCCTGCTTCTTCATGTTCTCCGCAATCTCTAATGGATTGAACGTAATGGATGTGTAGAAGTACGCAAAGAAGATAACCAGTGCAATATATACCAACAGTCCGATGGAATACACAAGCTGTTTCGGATTGCACCAATAATTGGAATTAACTCCTTTCAAAATCTCAGCCCACACACCTGTGCCGGTAATGCCGAAAAACGAACAAACGATTACCGGAAGCTGCATCAGGGAAGAGGCAAAGATTACCGGGATAACACCTGAGGTATTCACCTTTAACGGCAGGCTTGTCATCTGGCCGCCAACCATCTTCCTGCCCTGTACTTTCTTGGCATACTGCACGGGAATCTTACGAACACCGTCATTTAAGATAATAACGAGCACTACCATCAGTATAATGATTGCAATGATAATGATCGCTGCCACAGCACCCTTTGCAATGGATTTACCGATCACAAACTGCTCAAATAACTGCGTAATATCCTGCGGTATACGTGACAGAATATTGATCGTCAGCACGATGGAAATACCGTTGCCAACACCGCTCTCCGTAATCCGCTCTCCGATCCACATAAGAAACGCACTGCCGGCTGTCAACGCCGCAATAACCGTAATCACATTAATGACATTATATGTCTGCAACAGTCCCTGACGTCCGAAGCCGATCGCCATAGCGCTGGATTCAATAAGCGCAAGCGCCACCGTCACATATCTCGTGATGGAAGCAATTTTCTTCCTGCCGTCGGCACCGTCACGCTGCATCTCTTCCAGTTTCGGAATCGCTATCGTCATAAGCTGCATAATAATGGACGATGTAATATACGGCGTAATATTAAGCGCCAAAACAGACATGTTCAGGAATGAACCTCCCGTAAAAGCATCGAAGAAGTTGAAAGCGTCTCCGGTCTGCTGTGAAAACCAGTCCGCAAAGAAGCCTCTGTTGATGCCCGGAACGGGGAGCTGTGATCCGAAACGGATCACAACTAACATCATAAATGTAAAGAAAAGTTTCTTTCTGATTTCTTTGATTTTAAACGCATTCTTTAAGGTTGTAAGCATTAGATCACCTCTGCTGTTCCACCAAGTGCCTCGATCTTTTCTTTCGCGGATGCGCTGAAAGCATTCACTTTCACATCGAGTTTCTTAGTAAGTTCTCCGTTTCCAAGAATCTTAACCCCATCACGAGGATTCTTGATGATCCCTTTCTCAAGCAGTACATCCACGTCAACCGTCGCGCCGTTGTCGAACACTTCCAGCGCACTTAAGTTGATCGCCACGATATCCTTAGAATTCCTGTTGGTAAAACCTCTCTTAGGAATACGTCTGTATAACGGCATCTGACCGCCTTCGAATCCGATTCTGGGTGCTCCTGAACGAGCTTTCTGTCCCTTATGACCCTTACCGGCTGTCTTACCGTTGCCTGAACCGTGTCCACGACCTCTTCTAAAATTATCACTGTGTACTGACCCGGGCGCGGGTCTTAAATTTGATAATTCCATTCTGACACCTCCTTTTATGCTTCTTCTACTTTAACCATATGTCTTACTCTCTGAATCTGACCTCTGGTTGATGCATTGTCAGGCAGTTCCACTGTCTGATGAAGTTTCCTGAGACCCATAGCTTCAACCGTTGCTCTGTTTTTCGGAACCTGACCAATGGTAGATTTAATTAAAGTAATCTTTAATGTTTTAGCTGCTTCTTTCTTTGCTGCCATCTTCTTTTCCTCCTAAATATTCTGACCGATCAACAACCTTCGGTAACTTAAGCGCGAATCTCTTCTACGGATTTACCGCGGTTCTTAGCTACTTCTTCAGGAGTCTTTAACTGGCGCAGTCCCGCGATCGTAGCAAGTACGACATTCTGCTTATTGTTGGAGCCTAAAGATTTCGTACGGATATTCTTGATACCTGCAAGTTCACATACAACACGGGCAGGACCTCCTGCGATAATACCGGTACCTTCCGGAGCTCTCTTAAGGAGTACGGAAGCAGAACCGAATTTGCCGATAAAATCGTGTGTGATACTGCTGTTATCATCAAGTGCAACAGAAACTAAGTTCTTGATCGCATCTTCTTTACCTTTGCGAATTGCTTCAGGGATTTCAGTTGCTTTGCCTAAGCCTGCACCAACATGACCATTGCTGTCACCGACTACTACAAGAGCCGTGAAACGCATGTTACGACCACCTTTAACAACCTTAGTAACACGTTTGATCGTTACTACTTTTTCAGTCAATTCTAACTGACTTACATCAATGATTGTACGTCTCATGTGATTTCCTTCTCCCTTCCTAGAATTCTAAGCCAGCTTCTCTGGCTGCCTCAGCTAATGCTGCAATCTTACCCTGATATATAAAGCCGCCTCTGTCAAAGACAACAGTCTTAATACCTTTTTCAATTGCTCTCTTAGCGATTACTGTTCCTAAATATGCTGCTGCATCAACGTTATTGGTTTTCTCCAGTTCAGACTTTACAGACTTCTCGAGAGTAGACGCCGAAACTAAAGTATTTCCAACTGTATCGTCAATAATTTGAGCATACATATGATTATTACTTCTGAACACAGAAAGACGCGGTCTCTCAGCGGTGCCGCTGAAACGGTTACGCAGTCTGTTGTGTTTTTTTACACGAACTTTTTGTCTTGATTCCTTACTAACCATCTTCATACTCTCCTTATCTGTTATTTCTTACCAGTCTTACCAACTTTACGTCTAATTGTCTCATCAGCATACTTGATACCCTTGCCCTTATAAGGCTCCGGTCTTCTCTTGTCTCTGATCTCAGCCGCAAATTGACCAACTTTTTCTTTATCAATACCTTTGACGATGATTACGTTCTGTCCTTCCATAACAGTCTCGATACCTTCGGGATCTGTCATTTCCACCGGATGAGAGTAACCAAGGTTAAGTGTCAGAGTCTTGCCTGATTTAGACGCTCTGTAACCTACACCGTTTACTTCCAGCTTCTTCTCGTATCCTTCCGTTACACCGACAACCATATTGTGGATCAGTGTTCTTGTCAGACCGTGGAAAGATTTCATCTTCTTTAAATCATTGGGTCTGGATACTACAACCTGATCGCCTTCTACCTTGATTTCCATTTCTGCCGGAAGCACTCTCTCAAGTGTTCCCTTAGGACCTTTTACAGTCACTTTATTATTTTCTGCTACCTCAACGGTTACACCCGCGGGAATAGCGATTGGCATTCTTCCTATACGTGACATGCCCGTACCTCCTGTTTTAATTGTGTTAGAAGTTTATTTATTCTTACTATAAAGTACACCGTTTCGATGGGAAGAATGTAAGCGCAAGCGACATTCTTCCGGACGAAACTTAGTATTTCTTAGGCGACGTTCTTTGGCGCCTTAGAAATTCTTTTCGTCCACTACCAGACGAAGGCTAACACTTCGCCGCCTACCTGCAGCTCTCTTGCCTTCTTATCCGTTACAACTCCCTGATTAGTAGAGATGATTGCAACGCCCAGACCTCCGAGAACTCTCGGCAGATCCTCTTTGCCGGCATATACACGAAGACCCGGTTTAGAGATTCTCTTGATTCCGGAAATGATCTTGTCATTCTTATCCTCGCCGTATTTCAATGTGATATGAATGGTCTTGAAACTGCCGTTATCGATCAAATCGAATTTTCTAATATATCCTTCATCCAAAAGAATCTGCGCGATAGCTAATTTCATCTTAGATGAGGGTACATCTACTGTATCATGTTTTGCAGTATTTGCATTACGGATTCTTGTAAGCATATCTGCAATAGGGTCGCTCATTGTCATGATTTTTCCTCCTTCTATCGTTATTGCCTGTTTCCTACCAGCTTGCTTTCTTAACGCCGGGGATCTGACCTTTATATGCTAATTCACGGAAGCAAATTCTGCAAATTCCGTATTTTCTTAAATAAGCATGTGGACGACCACAGATTTTGCAACGATTGTATTCTCTAACGGAGAATTTCGGTTTACGCTGCTGTTTGATCTTCATTGCTGTCTTAGCCATGAATTTACCTCCTTCTATTTAGCGAATGGCATGTTAAATAATCTCAACAACTCACGAGCTTCCTCATCCGTCTTCGCGGTGGTGACGATGATAACGTCCATACCTCTGACCTTATCTACCTTATCATACTCGATCTCCGGGAAGATGATCTGCTCCTTGATACCCAGTGCATAATTGCCTCTGCCGTCAAAGGAGTTAGGATTAACACCTCTGAAGTCACGTACACGGGGAAGTGCAAGGTTTACGAGGCGATCCAGAAACTCATACATCTTATCGCCGCGGAGTGTCGTCTTACATCCGATTGCCTGACCTTCTCTGATCTTAAAGTTAGCAACAGAGTTCTTAGCCTTCGTCACGACTGCCTTCTGTCCGGTGATCGTTTCCATATCACTCACAGCCGCTTCCAGAATCTTAGCGTTTTCCTTCGCTTCACCAACGCCCATGTTGATTACGATCTTGTCAAGTTTCGGAACTTCCATAACATTTTTATATCCAAACTTTTTGACCATAGCATCTACGATCTCGTTCTTATACATCTCTTTCAGTCTACTACTCAACGTTTTAGACCTCCTTTCTTAGAATTAGTCAATGATGTCACCTGTGGATTTCGCATAACGGACCTTCTTATCATTCTCGAACTTGAAACCGATCCTTGTTGCTTTACCCTTGTGTACATACATTACATTGGAAGCGTTGATAGGTGCTTCCTTCTGAACAATGCCGCCGTTCTGATTAGCTGCTGAAGGCTTCTCATGCTTTGTGATCATGTTGATTCCTTCAACCAGAACCTTATTGTTCTTTCTGTCTACGGATATAACTTTGCCTTCTTTGTCTTTGTCTTTACCGGCGATTACCTTAACAGTATCACCTTTTTTAATCTTAAATGTTGACATACCGGCACCTCCTATAATACTTCCGGAGCCAGTGAAACAATTTTCATAAACTGTTTATCACGAAGCTCTCTCGCTACTGGTCCAAAAATACGGGTTCCTCTCGGAGTCTTATCCTCCTTGATGATAACAGCAGCATTCTCGTCAAATCTGATATAAGATCCGTCTTTACGACGAGCGCCTTTTACACTACGAACAACTACAGCCTTTACAACGTCGCCCTTTTTTACAACGCCGCCTGGTGTTGCGTCTTTGACCGTAGCAACAATGATATCACCGATACGTGCATATCTTCTTGTAGAACCGCCCACAACTCTGATGCACAGAAGCTCTTTTGCACCGGTATTGTCAGCGACCTTAAGTCTGCTTTCCTGTTGAATCATGCTGATTTCTCCTTCTTTCCATAATCAAATAAACTATTTTGCTTTCTCNACNATCTCNACAAGTCTCCANCTCTTATCCTTGGANANNGGTCTNGTCTCCATNACNNTNACNGTNTCACCGATGTTGCACTCATTGTTCTCATCATGTGCTTTCAATTTATAGGTCTTCTTTACAATTTTCTTGTAAAGCGGATGTTTAACATGGTCTTCGATTGCTACCACGATCGTCTTATCCATCTTGTTACTGGTTACCTTNCCAGTACGTGTCTTTCTTAAATTTCTGTCCACGATTGAGTCTCCTTTCCTATGATTTCAGTAAACTGAAATCGCAAGAATTGCTTTGCAATTCTTACAGCGTCGTTTCTTAATTTACTGCTTTTGCCTTCTCAGTGATCACGGTCTGTATTCTGGCGATGTTTCTTCTGACATCTTTGATTCTTGCCGTGTTATCCAACTGATTGGTTGCATTCTGGAATCTCAAATTGAAAAGTTCTTTCTTCGCATCAACCAATTCCTGCGCTAATTCTGCATCTGATTTGTTCTTTAAATCTTCTACAAATTTATTAGTTTTCATTCGATACACCGCCTTCCAAATCCGCTTTAGAAACGATCTTACATTTGCATGGAAGCTTATGTGTTGCAAGACGTAACGCTTCTTTAGCTACATCCTCAGCTACTCCCGCAATCTCGAACATAACACGTCCGGGTTTTACAACTGCAACCCAGTATTCCAGAGTACCTTTACCGGAGCCCATACGTGTCTCAGCAGGTTTCGCTGTTACAGGTTTATCAGGGAATATTTTGATCCAGACTTTACCGCCACGCTTAATATGACGAGTCATAGCAATACGGGCTGCCTCGATCTGGTTGGATTTGATCCAACAGGGCTCTAATGCTACAATACCGTANTCACCGTAGGTGATCGTGTTNCCACGGGTAGCTTTTCCGCTCATAGAGCCGCGAAACTGTTTACGACGTTTTACTCTTTTAGGCATTAACATTATTTATCGCTCCCTTCCACATTAGATTTAGTCGGAAGTACCTCNCCTTTATAGATCCATACTTTGACACCGAGCTTACCGTATGTCGTATCGGCCTCTGCAAAACCGTAGTCAATATCTGCTCTCAAAGTCTGAAGCGGGATAGTACCCTCGCTGTAGAACTCTGTACGAGCNATATCTGCNCCGCCCAGACGTCCGGATACAGCNGTCTTGATNCCTTCTGCNCCTGCNTTCATNGTTCTGCCCATGCAGGACTTCATGGCACGTCTGAAAGATACACGATTNTCAAGCTGCTGTGCGATNTTCTCNGCAACAAGCTGTGCATCTTTATCNGGTCTCTTAATCTCNTTGATGTCTACGAAAACTTTCTTNCTTGTCAGNTTNGAAAGCTCTTTCTTGGTNACTTCGATCTCTGCNCCGCCCTTACCGATCACAACACCCGGTTTTGCAGTGTAGATGATTACNTTCACTCTGTCGGATGCTCTCTCGATCTCGATCTTAGAAATACCGGCACTGTATAATTTCTTCTTNAAGTATTCTCTGATGTTNTAGTCNTCTACNANGAAATCNGAAAACTCTGCATCAGCATACCANTTAGAATCCCAATCTTTAATGATACCGACTCTGAGGCCGTGTGGATTAACTTTCTGTCCCATGTTGTTCTCCTTCCTATATGATCCTATCTNTCATCAAGCACGATTGTAATGTGGCTCATTCTCTTCTCGATCCTGTAGGCCCTGCCCTGTGCTCTCGGTCTTACTCTCTTCATGGTCGGTCCCTTGTTTGCATAGCACTCTGCAATGTAAAGGTTCTCCNCATTCATNCCGTTGTTNTTCTCTGCNTTNGCNATNGCAGACTCTAACAGCTTCTTAATNATGCTTGATGCGTATCTCGGATTATATNCNAGNATNGCAAGCGCNNNCTCCACATNNTTTCCTCTGATGGCATCCAATACGAAACACGCNTTCTGNACAGACACTCTNGCGTAAGATAACTTAGCGGAGGGTCTTGTNTCTTTATTCGCNTTTCTNTCTCTCTTTATCTGGGATCTATGTCCTTTAGCCATAGATTTANGCCTCCTTTCAAATTAGCGNACTTTNGACTTTCTCTCGTCCTTNTCNTGTCCTCTATAAGTTCTGGTNGCTACGAACTCGCCGAGNTTGTGNCCAACCATATCCTCTGTAACATATACCGGTACGTGCTTTCTTCCGTCATGNACAGCNAATGTGTGTCCCACGAANGAAGGGAAGATCGTAGAGCGGCGGGACCANGTCTTAATAACCTGNTTCTGTCCTGACGCNTTCATAGCATCTACTTTCTTCAATAAGCTCGCATCTGCAAACGGTCCTTTTTTCANTGATCTAGCCATTTNAAACCTCCTGATTTATNTTGTATTCTCCATNTTCTCACAGCCCNCAGAAGAATNGCNCTNNNATTCTNNCANNCNNNACTTAGANTTTCTTAGGCGGCGTCNTNTGACGCCTTAGAAANTCTTNNNGNNTTGTTANTTAATNGCTCTGCCGTCTCTTCTTCTTACGATCAGCTTNTTNGACGCTTTCTTCTTCTTACGTGTCTTCAAGCCGAGCGCGGGTTTACCCCAAGGTGTGCACGGACCGGGACGACCGATCGGCGCTCTGCCTTCACCACCGCCGTGCGGATGGTCATTCGGGTTCATAACGGAACCACGAACCGTAGGACGGATACCCATGTGACGCTTACGGCCTGCTTTACCGATCTTGATCAGGTTGTGGTCTACGTTGCCGACTGTGCCGACTGTTGCGCGGCATACGATCGGAACCATTCTCATTTCGCCGGAGGGAAGTCTCAGTGTCGCATACTTGCCTTCCTTAGCCATAAGCTGTGCGCTGTTACCTGCAGAACGAACCATCTGCCCGCCCTTGCCGGGATATAATTCAATGTTGTGAACCAGTGTACCTACGGGGATTGCAGATAACGGTAAGCAGTTACCTACTCTGACTTCCGCCTCAGGACCGTTCATAACTTTCATGCCGTCTGTCAAGCCTTCCGGCGCGAGGATATATGCTTTCTCACCATCCTCATAGCAGATCAGTGCGATGTTTGCCGTTCTGTTAGGATCGTACTCGATACCGATTACCTTAGCGGCAATACCGTCTTTATTTCTCTTGAAATCAATGTTTCTGTATAATCTTCTGCTTCCGCCGCCGTGATGTCTTACCGTGATCTTACCCTGATTGTTACGTCCGGCATTCTTCTTAAGAGAAGTACATAACGCTTTCTCCGGAGTCTTCTTGGTAATCTCTGAGAAATCAGAACCGGTCATATTACGTCTGGAAGGTGTATATGGGTTATATGTCTTAATTCCCATNATCTTATCTCCTTTTCTATGATGATTTATTAGAGAATCGCTTGCGATTCTCTCGAACGAAGCCGTAGTTTTTCTTAGGCGGCGTTCTTAAGACGCCTTAGAAAATCTCTTCGTTCTATTAGAGTCCTGCAAAGATCTCGATATCCTTGCTGTCCTGTGTCAACTGTACGATCGCTTTCTTGGTCTTGGCTGTCTTGCCGTATACCATGCCGCGTCTCTTGGTCTTGCCGTCCATGTTCATCGTGTTGACCTTAGCTACCTTTGTTCCTTCAAACATCTTCTCAACAGCTTCTTTGATCTGCGTCTTGTTGGCTTCNGGNTGAACTAAGAAAGTATATTTCTTCTCGCTCATGCCCGCCATGCTCTTCTCTGTGATAACCGGTTTGAGGATTACATCATAATATTGGATTGCTGCCATTATGCATACACCTCCTCGATTTTTGCTACGGCATCCTTAGTGAGTACTAAAGTGTCGCCCTTCAAGATATCATATACGTTGATATTTTCTGCTACTGCTGTAGATACTGTAGGAAGATTTCTTGCGGAAAGGATCACGTTCTTATCCTGCTCGCCGATCACTACCATTGCCTTCTCTACCTTAAGGTTATCCATAACCTCTTTAAACTTCTTCGTCTTGATCTCATCAAGCTTAAGCTCGTCTAAAACGATCAGCTTGTTGTCCTGCACTCTGCTGGTCAGTACAGACTTAAGAGCCGCCTGCTTCTCTTTCTTATTTAACTTGAAAGAATAATCTCTCGGAACGGGTGCGAATACAACACCGCCGCCCTTCCACTGNGGAGCTCTCGTGGAACCCTGTCTTGCATGTCCTGTTCCCTTCTGTCTCCAAGGCTTTCTACCGCCGCCGGACACTTCGGAACGTGTCTTTGCTTTCTGTGTTCCCTGACGTTTATTGGCAAGTGTCTGGACAACCGCCATGTGTACTAAGTGNTCATTGATCTCGACACCGAATACCGCATCGTTTAAGTCCATCTTGCCGACTTCTTTACCTTCCATATTATAAACAGATACGTTTGCCATCTGAATGGTCCTCCTTTCATCTGTGACTCAGGTCACTATTTCACATCCACCTTAGTTGTCTCTTTAATGGTTACCAAGGCTTTTCTCGGTCCGGGTACAGCGCCCTTGACAAGAATCAGATTCTTATCTGCGTCAACCCTTACGATCGTAAGATTCTGAACCGTTACCCTTACACAGCCCATGTGTCCCGGCATGCCTTTTCCTTTGAACACCTTACTGGGTGAGGAACATGCACCGTTGGAACCCTGATGGCGATGGAATTTGGAACCGTGAGTCATAGGTCCTCTGTGCTGACCATGTCTCTTGATCGCNCCCTGGAATCCCTTACCTTTAGAGATCGCAGTTGCGTCGATATGATCACCCACTTCAAAGATATCTGCTTTGATCTCGCTTCCGAGTGTGTACTCTTCCGCATTCTCCAGCTTAAGCTCTCTTACAAATCTCTTGCTCGATACGCCCGCCTTATCAAAGTGACCTTTCTGTGCCTTATTGACACCGTGTCTGTGGATTACTTCTTTCTTACCGCCTTTGTCCTTGTTGACAATTCTGTCTTTCTTATCTACAAAACCAACCTGTACTGCACTGTAACCGTCATTCTCTTTTGTTTTGATCTGTGTTACTGCGCAAGGTCCTGCCTGAAGTACGGTAACAGGTGTTAATGTTCCGTCTTCGCTGAAGATTTGAGTCATTCCGACTTTTGTTGCTAAGATAGCTTTCTTCATTCCTTCTTACCTCCTGTTGTTCTACAGCGGACCCCATGGGGGGGTCGTCCTAGTAGGGGTCTTATTTGTTTTTCATCTTGATGTCGATATACACACCTGCAGGCATCTCTAATCTCTGCAGCGCATCTACCGTCTTAGGTGTCGGTGTGATGATGTCGATGAGTCTCTTNTGGGTTCTCTGNTCNAACTGCTCTCTGGAGTCCTTATACTTNTGAACCGCNCTGAGGATCGTAACTACTTCCTTCTTAGTAGGAAGCGGTACGGGTCCGCTCACCTGAGATCCATTCTTCTTCACTGTTTCGATGATTTTTTTTGCAGATGCATCAACTAACTGATGATCATAAGCCTTTAATGTAATTCTCATTACTTGACTTGCCATAAAAAAAGTCGCCTCCTTTTCGCACTTTTACTTCTTAAGTACGACAAGCGGTGACTGTACACTCTCCCGTGTGTGTCCTATATTAAAAAGGCACTAACCACGTTGTTTCCGGNNNTNCCGGACNTTNTTGCNTGTACAGTGACTTGTCGTCAGTTTCCTAACTTGACATTCGCTCCACGGAAAACCTGCTTCTACTNTNGGGCAGCAACCTCACGCTTCATAGCTATCATGCCACAGCAATGACTAGTATACATGATGTTTTTTTAGGATGCAAGTATTTTTTTCAGAAAATATGAAAAAAAGAGGTGTACGAAAGAATATAAGGCATAAATCCCTATCTGCCACAGGATTTATGCCCTTGATCAGTTTGAAACAACTATTCTTTTATTTTATCCAATTCCGTAAGATTAATACCCGAAGCTGTCAGTATAACTTTTAATTCGATATACCGATCCCTGATCTCTCTATATGCAGCCGACTCCTTATCCTGAATTAAAAGCATATATTTCTGTACCCGTGAGAACTCCTCAACAGAGACTTTCAGCATTTCTTTTTCAGTCATATGATCACCCGCCTTCTTTCCGCCTGCATTGACTGTTACACTTCTATTATAATAGATTGCCGAGAAAGTGTAAAGCTTATTCACCGCCCGGCCTGCAAAAGCTTTGGTCGTAAAAGTCCAGTGGATTTCACAGATAAAATATGCTATCCTTAATTCATTATGATTATATATTAAGGAAGAGAAAGGACATACAAAATGTGGATCGCGGGCAACTGGAAAGACTATGAAGTGATAGACACCTCAAACGGAGAGAAGCTGGAACGCTGGGGAGATTATATTCTCGTGCGTCCCGACCCTCAGGTCATATGGGATACGGAGCGTATGGACAAGCGCTGGAAGCATATGAACGGACATTACCACAGAAGTTCCAAGGGCGGCGGCGAATGGGAGTTCTTTGATCTGCCGCAGGAATGGAGCATACATTACAGGGATCTCACTTTCCGTCTGAAGCCTTTCAGCTTTAAACACACGGGGCTTTTTCCCGAACAGGCTGTCAACTGGGATTGGTTTTCTTCTATTATAAAGGGGGCCGGCAGACCGGTGAAGGTATTGAACCTGTTCGCATACACCGGAGGCGCTACGCTTGCCGCCGCTAAAGCCGGAGCAGCCGTCACTCATGTAGATGCATCCAAAGGCATGGTCCAATGGGCGAAGGAGAATGCCGCTGCCTCCGGTCTTGCCGATGCGCCGATCCGCTGGCTGGTAGACGACTGCGTGAAATTCGTAGAGCGTGAGATCAGACGGGGCAATACCTACGATGCCATTATCATGGATCCGCCATCCTATGGCAGAGGACCCAAGGGGGAAATCTGGAAAATAGAAGAGAGCATCTTCCCTTTCATCCGCCTTACCACGCAGATTCTGTCAAAAGATGCCCTGTTTTATCTGGTAAATTCATATACGACCGGTTTACAGCCCGCCGTGCTGACTTATATGATCCGGTCAGTTCTCACACCTGCCTTCGGCGGCAGCACGGAATCTTCCGAGATCGGTCTTCCAGTCACCGCAAACGGTCTTATTCTGCCCTGCGGCGCGTCCGGACGTTGGAACGCTGTTTAACTTAATGCCAGCACGAACAGCAGGATACCTAACCACATCAGAATACCAAGCGCCATCATAATCGCAAAGAAGATCAGATACGCCTTGAAGAAATTAGATTTACTCTTCTTCTCGGTACTGCTGAACGCCCATACAAACATCATAATAATATTGACGCATGGAATCATCATCAACACCATCGACAGAACCCACTCGCTGACTTTGACGGGCTCTTCCAGCTCGAGTTGATCATTCCCATAGGGCGGTACATTGTTGTAAGGCTGATAAGCGTTCGGGTAGCCGTTACCTGANTAGCCGCCGTTTGTATAACTGTTATTTTGGTAGCCATCGTTTTGATATGCATTATTCTGACNGTTNTCCTCTCCGTAATTCCGGTTCATNNTGTTCTCTTCCATAATANCCTCCGTTTTCTTNCGTTATATTTTTAACATCATAGAGCGCTCTTTACAATCCGAAGCATGGTATTAAAGTGCGCCATCATATTATCTTCCTTATAGATATAGGGTTCTCTGTCCGGAAAGTACATTCTCATCCGCACCAAATATACTATGACCAGCAGCGCTGCGATCAGCACGAGNCANCCCTTTATCCCTTTGGCCTTNCTTCCTNGGAAGTAGCGGCTCCACGCGAANTAAGCNGCTGTTANCATGATNGGAAAAATCACCGGATTAAGCTGCCACGCCTGCTGCCATCTGCCCGACAGGAAGCACACTGTCGCTCTGGTAACCCCACAACCCGGACAGGGCAGACCACAGAAGATCACTAAGGGACAGAACGCGTGAAAGACCAGATTAACGACGACGGTATACAGAAGCAGCGCCGCGCCTGCCATGCCGTATTGCTTTACATCCGCCGTAATTCGTCTGCAGACCGTCTTCATATATTTCCCCATATAACCGTCACCACCCAATGTAAAGCCAACAAATGTACCGGATAGAAGCCGTAACAGACTGCCTTCGGAAGCTGCCGGCCTTTGCTCCCGTCATAGAACATAATCGGAACGAATGCGGCCAGACCATACAGCTCCCGCATGGAAAACCGGAACAGATAAGCTTGTGTATACAACCCGTTATACCTCAGACAGTTGACGCTCCAGATGCCAAACAGCATCACACAGCCTGCCAGCGCAATCTTCGGAATCAGTTTCCCGTCATGCATGAGATAGAAGGTAAAGATCAGAAGCACACCCATATATTTATAATCCGTATGCAATACATACGCTATCACACAGCAACACACCACAGTGCCGGACTGCACCGCACGAAACACGATCACGCAAGCCCGCCAGCACCGGTCCCGTCTGTCCGGACGGCACTCCTGCAGCCGCCGNACATTGTTTCCGNCCCACACCCACACNGTCAGAACCAACACNCCGAGAAACAGGGTAAAGAACACATTCTGGCTNCCNCAATCCNCAAGTTCTCCCGAAAANGCAAGATCAAAAGGCACCTCCGACACCAACGCGAAGATACCAAGCCGCAATAGATAAGCCCGCCTGCTTCTCGTGTACAGGAATCCCTCCACGGCCAGATAGGCAAACAACACAAAGGAAATTCTGCCCACTGCCCTTCCCGCCGAATAGATCTGGCGGAGCAGATCCGTCTTATACCCTGCCGCAGACTGCCGTCTGATCATCTCCATAATAACAACTGCGAAAAAATGATCAATGAACATCGTCACATACGCTATATTCTTCAGCCCTGCATTGGTAAACACGATCCTCTTCATATTCTACACCGCTTCAGTGGTGTTTCGCCACATCCTTCTTCCGCTTCTGTTTCACCAGATACAGACGCTCATCCGCCTGCTGCAGCGCTTCCTTGAGAGTAATCTGCTGACCCGGCTGTATAACACAGGCTCCGGCCGATACAGTGATATTGTAGTCTTTGTCACTGTTCTCATTATATACCTCAAATTTGTGATACAGACTTTCCATCACTGCCTCTCCGCCGTCATTACCGTCATAGGCAATCGCGAAAGCGTACTCATCGCCGCCGATTCGTCCCGCCACTCCCTGCTCGGCTACCATCTCTTTCAGGAAAGTCCCGATCAGCTTCAGCGAGTGATCTCCCTCCTCGTGTCCGTACCGGTCATTGATGATCTTCAGATTATTCATATCCACATAGACAGCAAGAACCGGCTGCTGTTTTCCGCTGCATTCATCAATCATCTGCTGTGTCACGTCATAAAATCCTCTTCTGTTATAGATTCCCGTGAGCACATCGGATTTGGACAGCGTATCCAGCTTGATATTAGAATCCTTCAGCGTTGCCAGATTATCCTCAAGCTGCTGCTGAATCATCTCGTTTGCCTCTAACAGCTTTAACATCTTCACTGCCGCACTCATCTGATTCACAAGCAGCTCACCATTGTCGTGAAGCGCATCCGTCATGTCGCAAAGCAGAATCCCGTATATCGTTTCATCCGAAAAGAGCGGCAACACAACACGGTAACTGCTCTGCCCTGCCCGGTCTGTATAAATATCATCGAAATCCGTCTTCTGCTGCATTGCCGGAACAGTTCTTACCACACCGTCTCTGCGCTCCGCTTTCAGATACAACGTCTCCGGTGCGGAGTATGCCTCTTTGAACAGATGTAACTCCGGATGCTTTAGCATGTACAGCTTCGCATTTTTAATCCCCAGCCATTCCAGCCGCTCCAGCAGCACACCGTAACTCTGATCCTTCCCTTTCTCAAACTGCAGGATATCCTGTACGAAAACCTTCATATCGTAGCTTTCTTTGATCTTCTCCTGCTCCATATCACCCACCAGAACGTTCATGGCGCGCACCGTCTTACGGTACAGGTCAAAGAAAAGATCCCGCAGCTCTGTCCTGCCCTCATCCTTAATCTGCATACTGCGCATCACCTTATAGGCGCTCTCCAGATGGGAAAGCAGGATATCCACATCCGCATATTTCACACCGCCTGTATTGATAAACTCGTCTGCGCGAAACGCTATCTCCTCACCGCTTCTGGGATTCTTGAAACCTTTCATGGCATTTCTGACAAAAGCCATCATCAGTCTCTTATAAGCGACCCGGATCTTAATCATCTGCTCTTTCTTTTCTTCATTAATGCTCCGGTGGAAGATCTCGTCAAAATGCACGTCGAAGTCTTCCAGCCGATAGAAATCATCCTTATTGACATGCGCCATGCTATCTGAAATCGATTCACGCTTGATAAATTTAGTGGGCAGCACCTTACTCTCCACCCGCTCTCCTCTTACCGCTGCACATGCCATATGTACTGCTTCCTCACCGAGCCATGCCGAATCGGCCCGCACCGACGCTAATGGCGGTGACACATGCGCGGACTCCACCGTATCGTCATATCCCAAAACGGCAATGTCTCTTCCGGCTCTTTTTCCTCTTTTTCTGAGCTCATCATACAATCCCATTGCCGTATCGTCGTTGACGCAGAATACTGCTTCCACGTCCGGATTGCGATCCAGAATCGTTGCAAAAACGTCGCCGCTCCTTCTGGTAAGGTTTCCTTCCGCAAACATTTTATCCTCGACGGGGATCCCGTTTGCTTCAAGTACGCTGACAAACGCCTGCTTTCGCTCTGCCGCGTCCACATTCTCTGCGCTGCCGCCGATCATCGCGAACTTCTTACAACCGCACCCGTGAATCAAATATTCCAGACCATCCTTGATTCCCTGATAATTATCGAAAATAACGCCGGCATAGCCTTCCTTCTTAGATGCCACTAAAATACAGGGAAACTCATGGTATTCCCCCAGCATCTCCATAATTCTCTTCTGAGACGTAAAACAGCCGATGCAGTCCGCCGCAATGATAAGCGCGTCAATCCGCCTGTTCTTCGCATAGGTGAAAATCGTATGATACTGATACTCATAGCGCAGTTCCTTATTCTCCGAAAGATCTCTGTCAATATATTTCCCGGGGAAAACGATCACATCCGCCTTCTCTTCTATAGCGGCACGCCGCACGCCTTTACATATGTACTCCGTATAATCGTCCATGATACCGCTTACCAAAAGCCCGATCGTCATTCTTTTCGTCTTGTCTCTCATATGTTCACCATTTTATGAAACCTGATTTTATTATATGTGTTCTACACATATATCTTACTACAAAAAAGTAAAAAGGTAAACGCATACNATTCAGATTGTTGAACAAGCCCGGCATACTATACCGCCCTCACGCTCTCCCGCAGGATCAGTCTCACCGGCAGATTNCGNACCGGTTCNTCCAANNTCCCCTTNCTCAGNTCCTTCANNGCCTGCACGGCCGCTACCGCCCGCTCTTTGGCATCCTGTCCCACTGTGGTAAGGGCGGGATAACAGTTCCGGCTTAAGGCAGTGTTGTCAAATCCGACCACGGATATCTCATCCGGAACCGGGATANGATTTTGTTGTAAAAAATAGAGCAGTTCCACCGCATAGGCATCNGACACCGCAAAAACCGCCGTGTACTGTCTGATATACGGCAAATGTTCCTCATAAAACCGCAGGCGCTCCTGTNGGCTCATAGGGACTTGAAGCCAGTCAACCTGACATTCCTGCGCACCCGCAAGACATCCNTCCATCCGATCNTTATCCACGCATATATTATTGTCGGANACGCACAAGATCCTGCGATGCCCCATGCGGCGCAGATAATCNCCTACCTGCCACCCGCCATCGAAATTGTCAATGATCAGATTGCATATCCTNTTATTCTCCTCGAAATATCCGTCNTAAACGACGAAGGGAATATGCATTTTCTCCCGAAGTCTNTCGTAATCGCTCTCACAGAATCCCAGCAGCACAAGTCCGTCCATATTCCACATGGAAGCAAAGCGCACGATCTCATTCCAGTCCTCCGTTGCCTTGACCATCATAAAATAATCNGATTTNTCCAATTCAAACAAAAGCGCATTCAGCGCTGCCGACACAAAGGCATCCTCCAGCACTTTTCCCTCATACTTCATGTGATCGTTCACNACCACGCCGACGATTCTGGAATTATTCTGGGANAGCAGNATCCCNGCCATACTGGGGATATACTGTCTCTCTTCCAGAAGCNCCTGCACCCGTCTCACCGTCCGGTCAGAAATCTTCTTCGTCTTGCCGTGGATNACNTTAGATACCGTAGCAGTACTCACGCCCAGTTCCTCCGCAATGTCCACGATTCTGACACGCTGCTCCATATTATCATCCTCCCGACTCTCTTTACCGTCCCATCACCGTAACTGTTCAGAACCCTGTTCCTCACAGTCACGAAAATGAACAGTTCCCATCACCACATCAGATCGAATATGTTCTAATCTTGTCTCTCAGGCTTTCTTATAGTTTAAACAGAAAACAGCGTAAATACAATAGGTTAAATGCATAACCCAATCTGGCGGACACACATTTATTTTACTGTACGACAGATCTTTGCCCGTAAATTGAAAAGAGGGAACCGGCATTCTATCCGACTCCCTCTGCTACATTGTCTTTTCCTATTTTATGACATGCTGCTATATCACAGTTTCACATCCACCGGCTGATACCCGCGGCTGAATGCCACGCCCATCATTTCCGTATTAAACGTATTCTGCTCTTCCTCCTGCTGACCGCCGCGCTGTCCGTCTTCCCGTGTCACCGCACTCNCTGNGCTTTGCGCCGTCTCCGGTGTACTCTGCTCTTCGCCATCTACNATTGCAATACTATGGCTTGATCCTGTCTTAGTGTCTGTCTCTGTCTTTCCGTCTTTATCCTTCTGCTCTTCCTCGGCNGCTTCCTGCACGGTCTCATTCGCCTGCGCCAGTGACTCCATCTGGGAAGCGGTAGCCTGATCCGCTATCGCCTTTGTCTTGGCGAGTTCTTCTTCCTTAAACNCTATGTTGCTGCTGCCGCCCCTGCCNGAATCCAGCATGATCTCAGTCTCGATCACGCCGGCCCTGTCTTCCATCTTAGTCGCTATGCTGCCGTGCACATCNGCCTGCTTCATGGACACATCCGCCGATATCAGCGCTTCCATACTGCCNGCTGACATTCCCACGCTCTGCTTACCGCNCTGNNTCTCCTGCGGTTTCGTTCCCAGAAGATCATCGAAGGAAGATTCTTTGCTCTTTTTCTTCTGNTTCTCCTCCCNTTTGACTTCCATCTGGTGTTGNCGGAGCTGTACTTCCAACTCACTGATCTGCTTCTGCAGCTCCTGCCGCTTCTTCATCTTCGTCTCCATCGGCATTTCCTGATTGGCGGACANCTCCTGCATCTGTTTCTGTAGATCCTCTATCTGTCTTCTCAGATCCTTGCTGACCGGATCCATCTGATCCGCCGCTCCCGCTCCCATTCCTGTCATACCGGTCTGCATACCGGCTCCGCTTACTCCGCTTATGTTCATACTCATACGCTTCCTCTTTTCTGCACACGTTTCTTTTTTTTAAGGTATACAATTGCATGAGTTTGTGTCGGGTGTGCGCAGACACAAATCCCNCATAAAAAAGTAAATTGCTTCGNGATTAACTTTGCTAGCTTCGCTCTTCATTTTNTATTTCGGCCNTACNGCTTGTGCCTATAAAGAGAAATGTTGCGGAAGGGCNTTTNTCGGTTGTGAGAGAANCANNNTCNNCGNCTNCTATNCCGTAAGCTGCAGCATCACNNGCANNACNCANNATNNNTCCCCNTCGCGCACTTCTTTNCCGATCTCCATATCTCCGTAATATTTACGTGCCGCCTGGCGAATATTGGCAAGCCCAAATCCATGTCCATCGCCGACCTTGGAAGTACCCGGCAGTCCGCTTGCCGCATCGACGGAAAGCTCTCCCTGATAGGAATTTGATACTTCTATGATATACATATTTTTCACACGACGAGAGACCAGTGATATGTGTGCTATATTTCGATTNTTTTCATATTCCGGATTCATTTTCTCCACTGTTCTGACATCCGTGTCATTTAGTCTGTTGTCATCCTGCAATATATTCCTTTGTGCTGTGCTCTTATCTATGCCGACCGTCCGCTCCCGTTCTATCGCCTCGATTGCATTGGACAGTGCATTGTTCAGGATAATGCTTACGTCAAAAGCATTGATACCGCCAGTCTGCGGATAATGGAAGTCACACTCAAACCGAATTCCCTTATCTTCCATCTCCTTCTTCCGGCCGGACAGAATGATATCCGTCACCGGATTTCCGCTTGTCACATCTAATGAGATGTTCTGCATTTCCCGTTTCAGCGTCCCAACATACTTCTCCGCCTGCTCATACTCTCCCGTACCATATAGCTGCTCCAGCGTCATGAGATGATTGCCCATGTCATGGCGCAGACTCCGCATATCACGATAAAGCCGCTCCACCTCGCCGATATGACTCTCCAGATCCTGCACCTGTCTTGAAAATACTTCCCGCTGTTTGTCCTCCTCCCGCTCATTTTTCCATTGACGAAATACATAAGTCATCACAAAAATCGTCATAAAACAGATCACACTGTAAAGTAACATCAGCCAGTCATGATAACCATAAATATCTAAAACGTATTTCCCCGAATCACGTTCGTAGATCTTTTCATAATGTTTAAGCACCTCATATGTGAACACTCCTGAAACCGAGGGTACAAGCAGGATCAAAAGTTCTCTGCCCTTCATATCCTCCCGCCGTGCGCCATACGCCCACAGCATCAGCCTGACAGAACCTCCCAGAACTCCAATCGCCAGAAGTATATCAAGGGTGCACTGCACGAAATAGCTTCCAAGCCATACTATATTTTTACCATTCACCGATCCCAGCAGGGACTCCTCTATTTTATATTGCAATAAAAACAATTCATTTCCCACACTGGCCTGTATCAAAAAGCTCTGCCATCGCAGGCAGAAAAAAGTAACGGCCAGAAAAAATTTCTGCCCGACATTTCCCCGATCAAACAGACCCATGACTACAAAAACGGACATTACAGACAATCCATAGGCAACCATTTCTGTCATATCGACCGGAATGATAATCAATATTTCCATGACCACCGCATATGTCGCGCCGCACAGCCATGCCGTCCTACGCTTTAGCAGGAACGGTCTCACCCATACCATATAATAAAATGATACGATCAAGGTAAGCAGCACGCTGTAAATATTACTGGCTATTTCAAAATACAGATCTATCCTGTCCACCTACCTGCTCCTTTTCCTGTTGATATACTGCATGTACCGCCGGACAAACTCTGCGTATTGTTTTTTGGACACAAGCACCGACCCTTGCTCCAGCCAGATCGTTGTCGCATTGTACCTTTCCACATATTTCAAATTCACCAGATATGCGCGGTGTGTCCGACAAAAATCCTCTCCCGTCTGTTCTGACAGTTCTGTCAGTTTCCCATAATATTCGATATCCCCGTCTGTTGTGTGCAGCATAACCTTGCGGTTAAATACTTCCGCATAAATAATATCCTCCAAAAGCACTCTCGTGGAAATGCCGCCCCTCTTCACAACAATCGCTACCGGGGTCTGCTCCTGTCCGTTCCGATACCTGTCTACACTCTCCCCGGTATTCTGTATCGGCCTGTCCGCACCGTCCGCCCCTGTCCGTATGCTGTCATCCATCCGCCGCAGCGCCGCAATCTCCTGCTGTCTCTCATGCTGCCGCAGCGCCTTACCTAATATCTCCTTCAATTTATCATCGCTAAAGGGTTTCACCAGATAGTGAAAAGCCCCCACGTCAAAAGCATCGTAAACATATTCTGACAGTGCTGTCACAAATATCAAAATTGTGTCCCCGTGCTGTTTACGCAGTTCTTCCGCGATCTCCATTCCGCTTTTCCCCGGCATCTGTATGTCCAAGAAAAGGATATCCGGCGCTTGTTCCCCACGAAGATCAAGTATTTCCTCACCCGAATTGCAACCGACGATCCGGCAGCTTACTTCCGCCTCCAGACACATCTTCTCAATCTTTCGCCGCAAGATTTCCTGCAATGCCCTGTCATCATCGCATACCATGATTGTTACAGTCTTCATTTCCTGTTTATTCCTTCCCGATATTCCGTCGGCACCGTGCCATGTCTACAGCTTATTATACATGAAATTTATATTTTACTCTTCTTTTCTCAGGGGAAATGTTGTGAATGGACTGATTTTTGATGTGAATAAGAGAATAGCTCTATGCATGAATTAATCACGGCACAACCCACTCCACTCGCAATCCCCGCAAATCTCTTCTCTCCTGCCGGCATCAAGTATATTCTCCCGCACCAGATTCTCAAAATCTTTCCACCGCATCTCTACGCCCACCTCCAATCCGCAGTATGTAAGAACCTGACGGTCATAGCGCTTTGCCTTTTCTAAGCAGGTACTCTTTCCACTCTGATTATTCGGGCAGTGCACACATACATCATCCGCTTCTTTCAGAAGTATGACTTGGGGGTCTTCCTGAAGTTTCTCCTTCATCGCCCACATATTCTCCGTAAATTCTCCGCTGTAGCCTTTCCCTTTAAAAAAGGAAAAGCACATACCATGATGTGCTCTGATCCTGTATAACATATATACTCCCTTCTTATCAGACAATACTTCCCGCTTACCTTTCACCATTTCGTCAAGCGTACCGTCTGAGAACCTCTTTTAACATGTTTCTCCCATAATGCCGGCAAGCGGCTTACGCAAAGTGTTACTTAATATCAATGCCAATGCTATCTTGACCGCATCCGGAATGATATAAGGAAGCACACACCAGCCGAGCACCGTCATCAGCCCTACCGCCCCGGTACTCCTCATATATACCAGCATAAACCATGCCGTGCCGAATGCGTAACAAACAACGAGTCCTATCACCATAGATACTGCCTGCACCCACATTTTCCTGCCAAACAGGCTCTCTATCAGCCACATAGTTAACGCCGTGAAGATAAATCCAATGATGTATCCGCCCGTATTCCGCAGAATAACTCCGAATCCTCCCGTAAATCCCGCAAAAACCGGAACACCGATCGCGCCTAACAGCACATATACGATCACCGACAACGTACCGCGTTTTCCTCCGAGTATCGCCACTGAAAGAAATACCGCAAAAGTCTGTAATGTAAAAGGTATATCCATGGGGATGGATATCCATGAGCAGATGGTAATCAGCACGGTAAACATACCGATATATGCCATATCATACGTCTTACCTCTTCCTCCTGCTCTCATCTGTGCATTCTGTGCCTGTGTGCTTACTCCTCTGCTCATAACTTCCTCCAAATAATCTGATGATTCTGCTGTTGACGAAGCTATCTTAGCATGCGGAGCACATGTTGTCAACCATATTTTCATTCCGGTTAACAACAGTCAGTATTCCTTACTATATCTTCAATCTCCTGTATCTGTTAATACAAGCCATGATCTCCTGTTTCCTCGGTCTTGCAAGCTGAGCCGACACATCTCCATGTTCAAAGAGACTCTCAAGCCCTTTACCGTTAAGCTGATCCTCCAGCATATCTCCAATCTGCCTTATGTCTTTCTTTCCATCCATCAGCTTAAGCTCTGCATATTTCAGCACATAGGCAAGTGCCGCGGTCTGCTCCTGATCCTTAAGCTGCTCCAGATACCGCAGCTCCACACTCTCTTTCGCAAGGGACAGTTCGCTAGTTCCCATAGTCCTAATCTTGAGGCGATCTTCTTTTCTAAGCGCCATATCCGGTGACGGGCAACGGTGTCTGTTAAACTCAGGAAATATAACAGCCTCTTTACCCTCTACCGCTCTGCTCCCTGCTGATTTGTCCTCGGCCGCTTTATCATAAGCCTCCGCCGCCTGTTTCGCCCGCTCGGTAATATCGATGGGCACATACTCCTTCATCTGAATGATCGTATCCGCCATATGGAAAAAGGCACCGGAACTTCCCGCCACAATAACGGAAGATACGCCTAAATCTTCATACATGCCCCGCACCCTGTTTATAAAGGGTGTGATCGGCTCCTCGCCGGGCGTGATCACCTGCGCCATCAACTGATCCCGCACCATGAAATTCGTTGCCGATGTATCTTCATCAATCAGGATTAGCTCGCTGCCGCTCTCCAATGCCTCCATCAGATTAGCCGCCTGCGAAGTACTGCCGCTGGCATCCTCCGTGGAGAAATGCACCGTATCTTTCTTGTTCGGCAGATTCTTGATAAAAGGAGATATGTCTACCCCTGTGATACTCCGCCCGTCCTCGGCACGCAGCTTAAATGCCGTATTGTCCGTGATCACAAACTCTCTGCCATCCCCCGCTATATGGTTATATACTCCATTCTGCAATGCCTGTAGGATCGTGGACTTACCGTGATAACCACCGCCCACGAACAATGTGATTCCCTTAGGGATACCCATACCCATAATCTCTCCCCTGTGAGGAAGGTTTAAAACGACTTTCAAACTCTCCGGTGATAGGAAGGTTACCGCTCCTTTCATCGGTTTTTCCGATACTCCGCTTTCCCTCGGAAGCACGGACCCATCCGCAACGAATGCACAGAGCCCTTGCTCGGAAAGACACTGTCTGATATACTGTTGATCCTCACACAGCCAAATCGCCTGCTTTAACTTCTCTTTGTCGATGTTTGCATAGTAAAGACTCTTCCTCACGCATTCGGGCAGAATATCAAAAAGCATCTTCTCCAACTCTCTGGCATTGATCGTCCGCCCGTTAGCAGGAAATCCCGCCTCAAACCGCAGCCGCACATCTCCCGCTTCCACACGCATCGCAGTGCGCTCCAACACCTGCTGGCCACAACGGGAAACCGTCATCAGTCCGCTCTTGCCGGAACCTTTTGCTTGAAAGCTGCCGCCTGACACCCATCTGCCGAACAGCCTCGTGAGATGATCCTGCAATGTAATCCTCTTAGCATGGGTATCATAATAGTCTGCCGGAAATCCCGCCTTTTCTCTTCTCACGATCACCGAGAGTCTGGACGGTGCGGCGAAGGGATCGCCCTGTACATGGTCGATGGAAAGCACATAATCACCGAAATTGTACTGTCCCTTTAACTCCTTGTAAGCCGGATAGCCTCTATGGTCAATGTTTCTTAATTTGCTTCTTAATTCTGTCGCCGTGTTCATAATCTGCTAATCTCCTTCTCTGAATCTGTCCTCTATCTTAGCACATTTCCCGCTCTTCTACAATTCGTAACACAGAAATCACATTTCGTAACCTCCCCCTAAAACATGCAGATAGCATTGACGAAAAATATATCAGCAAGGCAGCATGATATATCATAAGCCGCCCACCGTCGCCGGACACAGGCTATCAATGTTTGCCGCAAGCAGCTTCACAATGAAACATACAGGGAAGTGAGGATGAATATGAGCATAACAAATACTACTATCATCAAACAGCCGACTACGATATATGAAACCTCTGCGAAAAGTTCCACGAAGAAAACGCAGTCTTCCGATGCGCAGACCACTAACTCTTTCAAAGACTCTCTGAGTGAAAGCGTTGTCAAGGAATATAAAAGAAGACATCCCGACCGCGCCGCCCATGTTGACAAACAGGTGCGGGCCGGAAAGGCCGTGAAAGAAAGAAACGGTGTCTCAGACCTGTCCACCGAAGATATGACCATGGAAGAATATCAGGCTTATTTCTATGCCCTGCTTGATACGATTCCCTACGATTTCACGAGAGTCAATGATACGACCATCATTACCATCTCAGATAAGGGCTGGGAGCAGATGCGCAAAGACCCTGACTATGAGGCATGGATTCTCGGATATTTCGTGGAAGACCGCTCGGTACGCAACCCCTTCTTCGGCTGGGGTAATGATGCCGGAAGTATGATCACCGAACATTTCGGTGCTTCCATTGAAGAGCATCACGGCGAGGGAATCAGCAAAGCAGCGTTAAAAGGGAATTCCGACAAGGATGACGACGAAGAAGACTGGTGGATCAAGCGCCATAAGAGAATGAAGAAACTGATGAAGGAACAGGTAGACAGGGCTATAAAAAGAGACGCCGCCCAGAAAGCTGCCGCACGGGAAGAATATACGCGCCAGCAATACTTAAGCATCGCAAGGCAGCACAGCTTCCTCACATCAGATGGCAAAGCCGTTCCGACAGTGCCGAACCCGGAAGGCATCTCCGCCGCCATGGCGGCTGCTGCCTATATCAATACGCTGGACATATTCGGAAGCGTAATCGCCGGAAATGTCAATTAATCACATGAGGTCATGCGGCATGGATTTCAATATCCTCCGCATGACCTCTTTTTCTCTACCATCATGTCAGACTTTTTTAAATGGAAATTGTGAACATGGGCAGACACACCATAGCAATCAGAAACAAAATTAACTTCCGGTTGCTTTTTTTATGAATGCACTCAGAGATTTATTCTTCTGCCTCACACGCCTCCAATGCCCAAATGTCCTTATTGCGCCTGAAATACAGACACACACCGATTCCCGCAAAGGCGATCACGAAGAACAAAAATGCCGCACCGCTTCCTTTGCCGCTGCCAAACATCTTCGTCAGCATACTACCCTCACGCTGCATGGACATGATCGGCTCAAACACCTGATCCACCAGCAGTCCGCCGAGAAAATACCCGACCGGTATGGTAAAAAACTGCAGCGAATTTCTCACGGAATATACCCGTCCCTGCATCTGCTCCGGCACGTGCAGTCTCATGATGGCATCCAAATTCGTACTCATAAGCGGTATGGCGATCCATCCGAGGAATCCGCCGATACACCAGACAATCGGCGTTCTACCGAAGGCAAGCAGGAAATTCTCCGTGCTCATGGAGAACAACAGACAGTTACAGATCACCCGCACCCTGCTCTTAGGCGTCTTCACAAAAGATGCAACCACACTTCCCACGAAGGTCGTCACGCCGATCACCGCATTCACCAGTCCGAGCGTTTTCTCACTGCCGCCGTTTCTCGACAGCATCATCGCCGGAAAAGTGGCATCGTAGATAGATGCCACCAGATTGATCGCCGCAAGAAACATAATCAATCCGAAAATTCCCCGTTCCTCGCGCAAATACATAAGACCCTTTTTCGCAGATGTCAGCAGTTTCTCCTGATCCTCGCCTGCTTCCTCATTTTCCGGAATCCGTATTCCGAACGCCAGCGCAATAAACGCCACCCCGAACGTAAACAGGTCAAACGCCACAACTGCATTCATTCCGGCAATTCCCAAAACCGCCGTAGCGATGATCGGCGTCAGAATGGAATTTAAAGACCTAGCAAAATATCCCAGCCCGCCTACGCGCTGATAATATTTCTTAGGCAGCACACGTGTAGTCGCCACCTCGGAAGCCGGCTGCTGCACCGTATTCATAATGCCGTTTACGCCGTTAATCAGATACAGATGCCATATCTTAAGCGCGTCATTACGCAGTAAAATCAGCATAACCACAGTTGTCACTGCCGCCAGCGTATCACACACCAGTATGGTTTTCTTCTTATTCCACTTGTCACTCAAGGCTCCCGCAAAAATGCTGAGCAGCACATAGGGCGCATAGGAGCTTACCATCAATAGCGCCGTCATAAGCGCCGACCCCTTCTGCGTATAGGACCAGATGACCAGCGCATAGCTCGTCATCGCACTTCCAAGCCCGGAAAAGGACTGGGTGCTCCACAGCAGCAGATAGGTTTTCATCTCCCCCAGAGTATGGAAAAATTCTTTGTTTTTAATTATGTTTTTCATAGACTTTGCTCCTTATCACTGTTTTCATTGCCGCAGATCTCAGTGGTTCAACTTAGCAGCAATTCATTTACTGTTTCTCAATTCGCAAAGTCCAAGAGCAGTTATTCTACTCCATGCAATCACTGCCCGTTCAGACTTTGCATGGAGCTGTTGCAATGCATAACATCGTTTTCCTATGCCTCCTTTTCCAGCTTATCACCCTGAATTACTCTCACAGCCCACGGAGAATGCATGCTCTTCGCATTCTCCCAGACATGACTTAGTTATACTTAGGCGGCGTTCTTTGACGCCTTAGTATAACTTCATGTCTTATTTTAGCAAACTATTTTCCTATAACCTTACGTACTTCCATAAGTGCATATCCCAAAAGATTCTGTCCACGCCACTCACTCACATCAAACCGGCGCTCATCTTTCATAGATAATCCAATCCCCCAGATATGATCCTGCACCGCACATTCCGCCAACATAGCATCGCCTGTAGCCACTAACGCCTCTTGCAGTGTCGGATTCTGCGTAAATTTCTCTATCAAACCGCGATACACTATGATCTGCCGGCAGCCGGACCATATATGCTCTTCATAATGACGCACACTTCTCCCCAATGCTTTAATTGCTCCGACCTGATTCGTATTTAAAATCTGCTCCGCAATCTCCGAGTCGTGAAAGAGAACTGCTTTCCGGTGCATCATATACTGTTCCATGGAAGAATACATAACGTGGTCAACCTGAAAATCCGACAGATACCAATTACTTAAAAATCCGTATTCTTCTTCCGGATTATGAAATCCTATCACTTGCCTCACATTGCTCACCTACTTTTCTTACGGCTAATTCCAGATCCAAATCATGCAATCCGCGATAGCCTGCAATCATAAAATCAACAGGAAGAAGTTTAACTACCTCTTTGCTCGGCATACTGTAATACCATTGAAAATAAGCATAAAACTGACCGATCCAATTTGGAATAAAGCCGCCTATGCTGTTTCCCTTTTTCGGGCTGAAAGATTCTCCCCTCTGAAAATATTCCCACAACTGTTCAGCATCCATTGTGCAGACATACGCCTTAGCCTGATCGATATAACTGCGCGTCTTCCCTGACATATATGTTTCTATAAAATTCTTAACATCGATTCCCGGAACATAATCACTGATGTTCTCAAATAAATCGCCCTGTGTCTCGACAATTTCCTGAAGATAAACCTCGTTATATGCACCCATAACTATCTCTCCCATCCATGGCATTTACAGCAATGTACTGAAAACATCCGTAACTTTATTCTTTTCCGAATTAATCAGTTCCTTCATTGCGCGTCTCGCTGCTTGATCACGTATGTTAAATTGTTCATGAAAAGTATGATAATCTACCGCTTCCAATGATCGCACATCTTCTTTCAGAGCACTAAATGCTTTCTCTGATTTCAAACAATACTGTATCCCCAAATCTCCCATCCGAAAAAGCTCTTCCAAAATACACACATCAATCTCATCCCTGACAAATGCCTTTGCAATATAAAAATATGACGCATTTGCTCTCCATCCACGAATAATATCATAGTTTTCTACCGGTATGCCATATTTTATGATAAATTTTTCGGAAAGTATCTTATATCTGCGTGAAGTATCTGCCGCCCGGTGTTTCATAAGTTCTGCAAGCCATACCAAAATCCCGGCCTGTTCAAAGTCAAACACCTTTAACCCATTACAATCGAGATCATACTTGTGTACCCAGCCGTTACCACTATCGGGATTACAGACAGCCCATTCCTTTGCCAGTTCTTTATCCTGCGTTAAATAAAATCCCCTTCCGTAATCATGCTTGTCTTCACCTTTACCGTATTCCGGTGTAAATTCTTTATTCGGGCTTCCATGATATAGTACCATACTTTGCTTTCCCCTTTTTTTACAATATGTCTATATTTCATAGTTTTGCTCGTATCCTTTTAATTTAAAGAGAGAGAGTAATAACACCACTGTGCTATATACTCTCTCTTTGTGGCTAATTTTAGTGTCGTCCTGCTAGAAAAGCACGCCTTTCTTCTAATATTATTATATGAAATCACAATTTTTATGTCAAGCAGGTTGTATAAGAAGGTACGACCAGCATTTCAAATCAAATTTCTCAATCAGCAAGTTCCCAATCTAAGTTCCCGCCCGATCCAGATCCCTTTCGCATCCGTCCCGTGCCCGATCTGCCCCGTTACCGCAATCGGCAGATCATTTCCGGCAAACTTCCGAACAAGCGTCTCTATGTCCGGCACCGCATTTTTCTCCTGCATTTCGGTAAAAGTTCCAAGCAAAATGCCCGCCACTTTCTGAAAAGCTCCGAGCTGTTCCAACTGGCATAAATACGTCTCCATTTTCGCGGCTGTCCCGGTATAGCCTTCCAAAAGCAATATTTTATCGGTAAGCTCCGGCATATACTCCGTTCCTGCCAGTTTCAGGAAACATCTGATATTACCGCCTACTACGATTCCATGCACCGCACCCCATTCTGTGTCTTCACGCCAAGTCGCCGAATCCGAAGAAATAAACCTGTAATCTATTCGGAACAAATCATCGGTGTGATTTATGACAGTATTCCCGAAATCCTCGATCTGCTGTGCTCCATGATCGTAGAGTACATTGCGTATCTGATACAGCACCGACGCCTTACCCGTCTTCGTATAGATTGCATTGATCACTGTCGTCAAGTCGCTGTAACCCCAAAAAGTCTTATCGCTGCCTGCTATCACGTCGTAATCCAGATAAGGAAGTATGCCATTTGCGATATCACCACCCGAAATATCAAATATTCCCTTTATCTCATCGTCCCGATAGAAATCCATGAGCGACCGTGCACGTTCCTTAGCAGTACCGCTGAAAACATCTTCTTTAGCATAGATATAATCGCTGAATACAGGCTGAAGCCCAATGGTTCTTAAGATTTCTTCCAAACGCCTGATCTTTTCGGAATATTCTTTTTTCTGTCCGTTTGAACAACAAACGATGCCTATTTTGGAACCGGTAGTTATCATACTAAACATATCCTCATTTTTATTGATCATCTGCACACCATACCCCCGATTGCAATTTAATATTTTATGATGGATAACATTATAATATTTTATTAAGTGCATTTTTGCAATTTCTTAAATTCGCTTGACATAACAAAAATATGTAGTAAGATTGAAATGAACAGTTCATTCTAATTTTAGGAGGAATTACCTTGAACAATCCACGATTACAAAAAATATATATGGAAGCGGGTCGTCTTTTTGATGAAAACGGCTATGCAAATACAAAAATGGCGGAAATTGCGAAAGCTTCCGGAATTGCGGTAGGAACAATGTATTCTTCATTTACCGGAAAAGATGCAGTTCTTTCATTTGTAATTTACGCTACACTTGATAAGGATTATCTTTCAAGTGAGATTACATTACCCATCAAGCCGATAGATACGCCCAACCTTATTGCAGCATTAAGAAAAGTGCTGAACAAAGCAACTGATTCCATCCTAAATATTACCGATGATGAAGGAAATGTTTGCAAAGATTTTTTTAAGCTGATTGAAGAATTATTTGATTTTTTTGCTGACTATCTTCTTGCCCTTGATAATATTGAGAAAAATGCGGGAATACTGGAGGAACTCAGCGAAGAATATTTGCCACAGAAATGGGCTTATTTTAAGCAACTAGGTGATTATTTGAAGTTATATATGGAACTTGGACAGATTCAAAAGCTTACCCATATTCCATCCCATGTCTTGTTTTTGACAAACACATTGACATGGTGGGCTTTGAATTCAAATCTTTCAATGCCGGATGTACCTGTTCCAAGGGAGGTAGCTAAGGAGATATGTATAGGAATTATTAAACGGGCATACCAGATTTAAAACTATATGATGTTCTCTAAAAGCAAAGGTGCACAATGCGCCTTTACTTTTATACCATAATTGAAATGAATCGTTCATTCCAATTGCAAACAATACAGATACGGAAGGATAATTTTCATGGACTTAATCAGATTCTCAAAAAACGTTTACGGCAGAAAGATATATTTTCAGACTATTCTTATGATGCTTCTCTCCTTTGCCACCGCGGCTTCCCAGTTTCTGGCAACGCAGCATTTGGGAGATGTTATTGATGCGGTTGAAAGGGGATATGCAGAGACTATGCATCATGTTCTGGTTATAGCAGTCAGCCTGATGCTTTATATTCTCGGAATAGGTGCATTTACTTTTTTAAGCGGTAAACTTTCATCAGATTTTTCCCGTTGCCTACAAATAAAAGTCGGAAAGAAAATATGCTCAACACAGTATCAGGAAATTGAACAGATGAATGACGGAGATCTGCTTACTATGATTACCAAAGATATAGACAGCATAAGAAGCTGGTTTGGTCTGGTAATGAAATTCGGATTTCTGCCTGCATGTCTTGGTCTCGCTCCTGTTGCGATGTTTCGATGGTGTAACTGGAAATTTGCCCTGCTTGCTCTGTGTCTGATACCGTTAAATGCAGTTCCCAGCATATTCTTTGCAAAAAAACTGTCTCCGTTTCATGATAACGAAAAGAAAGCATATACCAGAGTGCTTTCTCATTTTACAGAATCCCTTCAATTTGTAATGCTGATAAAAGCATTTCAACTTGAACAATTATTCCGGAGCACGCACAGAGAGAATTTGGACAAATATAGAAAGGCACGGAAGAGACGCATGTTGTTCGAGAGACTCGCGGAAGAATACAACCGATGTTACGGACATATCACAAGAATTCTGATCTTATTTTCGAGTGCATATTTTATCTATAGCGGAGAAATGACGTTCGGCAGATTGACAAGCGTTATTCTTCTTTCAAATTTTATTGGAGAAGGGTTAATCATGCTAAGTAATATACCCCTCCTTCTGCCGGCTGCAAAAGTAGGCGTAATTCGTATTCAAAAGCTTTTGAAATTGCAGGAAGAGGCTGTGCCGAATAACAGGATAGAGACGGTGAGACAGCCAAATGAAGCAACAATTTATGAAGTACACGGGCTTTCTTTTTCCTATGGAAACACTACTGTATTACATGATATAAATTTCTGTGTCAATCAAGGAGAGAAAATTGCTGTTGTGGGTTTAAGCGGCTGCGGTAAAACAACATTATTCAAGTTACTTAGCGGATTATATACACCGGAGAAAAATCAAATTTATTTCAAAGGAATGGATATTTCTGAACTTTCACCGGAATATTTAAGGAAGAATATTACCGTAACAACGCAGGAGCCATTTCTTTTTCAGGCAACACTTAAAGATAACATTCAAGTGGCAAAATCAGACGGAGTTGAAACGGAAATAATAGCTGCCTGTAAAAATGCTCAATTAAATTTTTTTATTCTGACTTTACCTGATGGATATAATTCGGAAATAAATACTACAGTTCACACTATTTCAAATGGTCAAATGCAGCGTATCAATCTAGCCCGGGCTTTTTTGAGAAATGCGAATGTATTTTTGCTTGATGAACCTACATCTGCATTAGATTCGGGTACGGCACAGGCAATTTGGGATTATCTGTTCATAGACTGTGCAGATAAAACAATGTTGGTTATTTTGCATGATTTGGAGGAAGTCTCTCGCTTCCATAAAGTTCTTGTTTTGGATCATGGGAAAACAGCCGGATATGGAACACACGAGGAACTGATACAAAGCTGCGGACTGTATAGAATCCTCTATCAAGAAAAAATGGCAGACAGAAGAAAGATGGGATCGTGAAATGAAAGCATTATTTTTTATGATGAAATATATTCATAGACATTGGAAATTATGGGTATGCGGAATTTTTGCCCCCGCATTTTTCAGTATGGCTACAAACATATATTTTGCCAGCAGGCTACAAACTTACGTTATGATGATAACAGAACAGCGCGCATCATTACAGGAAATTTCTAAAATGCTTATGTTTACTTTAGTTGTTTTGATGCTGCTTTCATGTGTAGATAATATCGGGGTATATGTACTTTCACTCTTTCATACTTCTACAGAAAATGAATTGAGATATGATTTTTACACCAGTTTAACATGTACACCGCTAAAAAATCTGCAAAAACTTAGTCATGGAGAATTAATTACACGATATAACACAGATATTGAACAGAGCGCTCAAATTGTTTCTTATGATATTTGGGGAGTAATCTATCCACTGATTGCAGGAACAGGCTATATGACCGCAGTTTTGCTGGCTGACCTTCGGATTGGATTCATTATGTTATTGTTAGGCACAATTGTAATTGTACTGAATTTTATATTTGTACATAGAATAAAACGTGCACAAGCGGAAATATTACAGGCAAAAGAAACATACACATCCAATTGCAGTGATGCCATACGAGGGAAAATGAGCCTCCGGCAATATTCTGCCCAATGGATAATGAGTAAAAAAATTGG
The DNA here is from genome assembly GCA_014804605.1 of Lachnospiraceae bacterium. Taxonomy (GTDB): domain Bacteria; phylum Bacillota; class Clostridia; order Lachnospirales; family Lachnospiraceae; genus UBA3282. The sequence continues at coordinate 143,799 of JAAUZM010000007.1, forward strand.
TGAAGCAGCCAATCAACTTTATAAAAAGGAATATGGAGCGGTAAAATTAGAAGCATTGAAATTGTTGACATCTGATGCACTAGCTAATGGCTGCATTTATCTGCTCACGCCGTTAGCCTGTATAATGGCGGCTTGCGGATACATTGGCGTACCTGTTGTTCTATTTATTCATCAAATATGCCGTTGTTTTATTCAGTACACACAGAATTTTGCTACATCATTTATTCATTATAGCGAGCATTCGCTATCCTTCGAACGGGTGAGTTCAATTTTATCCTTTAAAAATGAACTTACAGAAAGAAGTGTTAACAGGTGCGGAAACATTCCTAAGAATTTTGCTGTTAAATTTGAAAATGTCTGTGCAGGATACGAAAACCATCAGGTTCTAAAAGACGTTTCATTCACCGCTTTCTCTGGAGAGTGTATATGTATTATTGGCGAAAGCGGCAGTGGGAAATCCACGCTGGTTAAGTCTCTGATGCAAATGACAGACTATCAAGGAAAAATATATATTGGTGGAGAGGACTGTAAGAATATTCCCCTGCATATGCTGCGGGAATACATTGCGTTTTCGCCGGAGCATAATGATATATTTCCCACCACAGTATACGATAATATACGGTATGGAAACTTGAATGCAACAAAGTCTGAAATAAGCTACGCTGCAGAAATGGCAGGAATAACAACACATAGTGAAGAATTTTTCAGGCGGAATCTTGGTGAAAATGGAGAACAGTTATCGGGTGGGCAAAAGCAAAAAGTTTCCATTGCCCGCGCACTGCTCAAAAAAGCTCCAATATATATCTTCGATGAGCCGACAGCAGCCTTAGATGCTGAATCGGAATCAAAAATATTGAATACAATTTTGACGTTGAAACAGGAGGGAAAATGCATTCTGCTGATTACCCATAAAGCCTCTACATTACGCATTGCAGATAGAGTTCTGCGTATTGAAGACGGAAAAGTATTATGAAAATTAAACAAGGCCTCTCATTGCTAAGAGACCTTGTAATATACTCATACTATTTTTTGAGCTGCATACCGTCTTTGAATGCTTCGCCTACTCTTTCTGTCACCTTATAGTAGCCATGCGTGTACGGGTCAAATGCGATAGCGTTTACTAATGACATATCAATTTTGTCACCAGCCATAACGCTTTCATCTGCTGTAACATTTACTACTTTACCGATCACACCGCAACCGTATTTTCCGTCCTGATATTCGATAAACTCACACTCTAAGCAAATCGGGAATTCGTTGATCACCGGTGCGTTCACCATTTCGGCTTTACTCGCGGTAAGTCCACTGTTTTCGAACTTATCTGTAACATTGTTGCCCGATACAACACCAAAGTAATCTGCTTCCACTACATGAGCCGCATCCGCAATGCTTACCGTAAATGCTCCATTTGCTTTGATATTTTTTACTGTCTTATGTGTCTCTGTCAAATTGAGAGCAACATTACCTCTCTCCTGCATTGTGCCCCATGCCGCATTCATAACATTAACACTGCCATCTTCATTGTAAGTCGCCACCATCAAAACCGGCATCGGGAAAATCCCCTCTGTTATGTTGAGTTTCTTTCTCATAATGATTACCTCGCTTCTTGAATAGGATTGACAGAACTTTTTTCTGTATATATAATTGTAACAGGTAACAGAAAAACTGCAAGTACTATCTTGTTTAACATATACTATACTATAGGAAAGTGTAAAATGATAAAGAACTATATCGAAAAAGCCAATTTTGAAGATACCGGATTCAGTTATACATTGTCACTTATATCGGGCAAATACAAGATGATTATACTTTATTGCCTGATGGAGTTCGAAGTCGTACGCTTCAACGAACTAAAGCGATACTTGAAAAACGTGTCGGATAAAACACTCAGCAGCAACTTGAAAGAATTGGAAGCAGACCGGCTTATTATCAGAAAAGAATATCCTCAGATACCGCCGAAGGTTGAATATAGATTAAGCGGCAAAGGGAAATCTCTGATGGAAGTTTTGGATCAGCTGTGCGTTTGGGGCGAAAACAATAGAGACAACCATTCCGACAATAATTAATTCAGAATCTATGCCAAACATATTGTCCTTGCATACTTATTTTCCGAATCTTCAACAATTCTGATTTTTCCGGTTTGAATAAAATGATCTATTCTTTTTGCATACCACCAGTCACCTACGCCAAGCTGATTATGCCCAAGGATATCACCGATCAACCTTGCTTCCTTAATCGGTTTTCGGGTAATTCTTTTCCAAATCAGGAAATCATAAAAATCTTCCGGCACTCCAATCAGTTTCCCATTGACGACAGCCCGCAAAGGACTGTTATCTTCTTGTAGAGCGCTCCATAACATAGCATATATCCGAATTTCTTCCCTAGACAATTTCTTTTCGCAGGTTAAAAATCCGGCAAATTCTTCTGCAGCAACTTCACCCCATTTTTTATAAGAAATGATAGAATTATCAGCGCGGACTTTATATTCAGGCAGCTTTACGGCACTTATCTCATTCCGGCATTTTTGCAAATTAGCACACAGATGATAAAACCCACACCTCGAATACGGTGCATCGCTGTACCATACCCTAATTGTTTCCCCATCCGCCATATAAGCCCTCAGGCGCTCCATTTCAGAACAATAACGATCACATAATGTCATTATCTCTGCGTTCATTTCCTCGTCTCTTCCCCATTGCTCCTGTACATACATGGAATAAATCAGATGTTTACGGTACTCACTGTCTACATCTTCCCTAATATCGCCAATATCCAATAAAAAACCAAGACAAATAACCTCTTCTGCCGTTCCCTCAATCCAGCCACAGTTTTCCCTTTCCGGCGGCTTCTTTTTTCCGCCTATCCATACAGATGTCGGACCATCAATTTTACTTGTGATGATGGTATTTTTCGCAACCTTCATTGAGCCTGCTTCACTATCTCCAAATAATACCTCTATCATATCGCTGCTCCTTAAATTCAATGCAATTAATATTTTTAATTTTCAATCCTTTATCCTTTTCACACAAGTAACTCCCAGAAATAGATCCGCCCCAATCCAAGCAAGTACCTCTCCCCAGAAAACACCTTCATGCCCAATCAGCTGCGTCAAAAACAGGGCGCACATCACCCGCATAAATACCTGCATAAAACTGGACAACATAGGCATTACCGAATCGCCCATTCCCTGAATACAAGCCCTAAGTACATAAAGACAATACAGCAACGGAAATCCCAGCGCCAGTACGCACAGAAAACGATACCCGATCCGAATCATCTCACCGGCTCCGCTTTCTGTCTCCTTGATAAAAAGCCCCAAAATCCCCTGACCGGCAAAAACCATAACAGCGGACATCATAAGCGCCGTAACAATTCCGATCGCCAATGCAGCAAATAATCCGTCCCGTATTCTCTTGCCATTGCCAATCCCTTTATTCTGCGCCGTATATGTGAGAATGCCGTGTCCGTAAGAAGTCGCCGCAATCTCTAATAACACATATACCTTGTTTGCCGCCGCATATCCCGTCAGAAATAGGATGCCGAAACCATTGACCGTAGCTTGCACTACCAGACCTCCGATAGCGGTAATGATGTTCTGCAAGCCCATAGGTATGCCCATTCGAACTTGCTCCCGCAGAATACTTCTGTCCAGCACTCTGTTTTCCCTGCCGATCCGGCACACCTCAATCTTCCTTATGACAATCACACAGTAAACCGCAGCCAGAACCTGCGCCAGCACAGTACCGTATGCCGCTCCCGCAATTCCCATATCCAGTCCCGCCACAAAAAGCAGATCCAATACAATATTTCCGAGAGATGCTATGATCATCGCATGAAGCGGTTTCTTACTGTTTCCCAGCGCACGCAGTATGGCCGCAGCGATATTGTACAGGAACGTGATTGGAACTCCCGCATACAGAATCCGCAAATATGTCTGTGTCAGGCCAAAAACTTCCGGTGGTGTCCGCAGCAGCCCAAGTTCCGGCACGATAGCGAGCTGTCCTGCTATGGCAAAACCAACCGCTCCCACCACTGCAATGAGGCACCCGCTATAGATAGCACGTTTCAACGCGTCTATCTGCTTTTCTCCGAAAAATCCGGCAATCACCACCGAACACCCTTGAGTGATCCCCGAAATGACGCCGAACATGATAAATGTCAGCCATTCCGTCGCTCCAAGTGCCGCCAGCGCATTGGAGCTCACACACTGTCCCACGATAAGCGCATCCACGAAAGTATATAATTGTTGAAACAGATTTCCCAGCATAAGCGGCATGGAGAATGCCAGCAATAAGCGGGTAGGATTACCTGTTGTCATGTCTTTAGTGTCAGTCGCTGCCATTTTGTTTTTCTTCCCCCAAAAAGTAATATGCAAAGCACTATTTCCAGAATTATCAGAACGGTATAGGGCAATGGATTCCCCATATTGTCAACCGGATTCAACGCAAAAATATGAATGAAAAAATTCCATACCGCTCCCTTCAAATATTTCCCTGCATAATCCGAACCTTATCGGAAATCCTTAACATATAAGGCTATTATAACATGAAAGCTTCATTTCTGCATTTGTGCAGATTCCGAAGAACTCTTTCTGTCGCAGCCTGTTTTATTCTAAAAAAGGAGAATGACAAATGAACAACGATAAATCTATTGGATCGGAATTGGCCATGAACGCATTTGATGATATTCCCAAAGCGAAAAGCAATGCCAAGGATATAGTCGGCCTCGTAAAAAGCAGCGGTCATATTACCGGATATCAACTTTCTGACGGCAACATCGTTTCCAAAGAACATGGCGTAGAAATGGCAAAGCATGGAGAAATCAAGGGTGTCGGCATCGCCCATAATAAGGATACCGAATATTTAAAGTCTCTGCCTGACGGAGAAGAAGGAAACAACTTAGGTAACCTGCCCTCCATAAGCCAGGGACGCGTTGACGCTGATTCCTTTTCCTAAAGTATCCCCTTTTTCTGATCTTTTCTATATGGTACAATAAGACATGGCTCCATAGGGAGTCTGATGAAAAGACATACTATAATTTTATAATAATCAGGTAAAGAAAAGATGACACAAATAAGAGAAATCAGAACAACATGGGAAAAGCAGCCGGATGGTTTTCCGGATTTTCTGAAGGAAAACTCCGACATTTTTCCCATAATTGAATCCGAACGTAAGAAAGAAAACGAAGCACTTGTACAGGAATTCTCCCAGAGAATCCAGAAGAAATTACGTCAGAAACCGAAAGATCAAAAGCGTCAAAAGCAGTGGGAACAGAAACTTGAGCAGGAACTAGAACAAGATTTCACGGAGTTCTTAGGAAGAGAAAAAATACTATTTCTTTCCGAATGGATGAGTCCCGAACTCCTTAATGCATTTATACAAGAGACAAAGCATTTCACAGTCAGGGTCAGGGAGTTTGATGAAACGCTGACTCCGGCGCAGATCTGGCAGACTTTGCGGAATTATTTTATCTATGCCATGATCGTAGACATGCAGGGAGAGAAACAGAATGCGGGAGACCCGATTCTGGCGTATAGCCTGCTCTATCCTTATACCGACAATTATATTGACGATGATCAGATTTCAAAACAGGATAAAGAGCGATATAACCAGATGATAGCCTTGAAGTTAAAAGGAGAATCCGCAACACCTCAAAACCCATTGGAAGAAAAAACCTGTCGTCTCTTGGATATGATTCTGGATACATATAAAGAACCTGCCAAAAAGAAAATCGCGGGAACACTGTTACAACTGCTGGAAGCTCAAAATAACAGTATCGGGCAACAGAAAACCGACATAACAGAAGAACAGATTCTGGAGATTTCAATGTGGAAAGGAAGTACTTCCGTATTAGCGGACTATCTTTTTGCAACAACAGACTGGACAGAATATGAGGAAAGCTTCTATTTGAAATTCGGGTTTATCCTGCAGTTGGTGGACGATCTGCAGGATATCGAAGAGGACAGGAAATCAGGAAGCCATACGCTGATGACGGAAGCCGAAAAACAGCAGAAGTTAGAACAATACACCAATCATCTGCTTTGGTTCACATGGAACGTGATTCGGGAATTTGAACCGGTCAATCCGGAGTTAAAAGGATTTGTCCTGAAATACTGTGTGGAAATCTCTCTCCTGACGGCAGCCATGAATCCGCAATTCTTTCCCAGAAAATACATAGAAGCTTTAGAGCCGTATCTGCCGTTTTCGGTTGGTTTTCTAAAGAAGAGGAAGAAGCAACAGGAAAAACTAATTACTACATATCAGAGCAACAACCTGAATCCGGAAGGCGTGACAATATGACAGATTATGAAAAAGCCATTGCCCTGTGGCAGCAAAAAAACATAACAACGGATGCTAAACTGGCTGAAGCATTAAACGGACACAGCATAGCATTTGCATATCATTCCGGCAAAATCGAAAATGAGAACATTACCTATCATGATACCAAAGAAATTTTCGAACATGACGGAGTAACTTCTTACACCGGAGATCTGCGGACATTGTTTGAAATCCGCAATGCCAAAGACGCGAACGAACTGTTTCTTACTTCGTTCCATAAAAAACGTGCTTTTGATGAAGCATTTATAAAAGAATTGCACCTGCTCTTAACCCAGAATACTTACGACACGCGCAGATGGCAGCTAGGCGAACGCCCCGGCGAGTACAAACGGCACGATTATGTCACTGGCAAACAAGAGATCGGTGCCGCACCTGAAGACGTATCGGAAGAAATGAATGAACTGCTCTCGGAGCTTACAGACGTGGCAGACCGTAATGCACTGATTGCCGCGGCATACTTCCATGCAAAATTTGAAAATATTCATCCTTTTGCTGACGGCAACGGTCGCGTCGGCCGCTTGGCAATGAATTACTTTCTTATCCTGCACAATCATCCGCCTATCATCATCCACGAAGAAGACCGTAAAAATTATTACACGGCATTGGAGGCATGGGATAGCAAACAGGATCTTGATCCACTTTGCAGCTTTTTAAAGGAACAATCGAAGAAAACTTGGGCAAAGCAGATCGAACGCATTCAAAAGCACAGAACCTGACCTTTACTTTATTCTCTTATGGTCATCTCATAACTTCCCGATATTCCATAACCGATTGCATTTTCTTCCGCTATCTGATGATCCAGAACTTCCACATTGATCTGATTGGGAAGAAACACGATATGGAGTGTTCCCGTTCCGCCCCAGCCGTCATCTGTATATTCAAAAAACAGTTCACCGTTTTGAATCGTGCCGACAATATCTTCCACCGACGCAATCCGCTCCGTGATTCCCTGTTCGGTAAAAAGACTTCCGGAAAATTCATTGCCATTACTGATACTGCATGTCAGTTCGTTCCTGCTCGTGGGCATGGGATCCTCATATGCCGCAACATATCCGGTGCCTACGCACCATTTTCCTGTGTAGCTTTCGTAATCTGTAAGAGGTTCATTCCCGCTTGTCAGTTGAAGCAGTCTTTTTATATCTTTCGCCAGCACATTGCTTTCCCACGGAAGATAGCCGTTTATTTCATCGCTGAGTTCTTCATTATATGTAAAATAGTCGCCACAGTCTTCATAGATCCGCACCACCGTATGCGGAATAGCACCTTGCGGTCCGGCGCCTGTCATATACTCCGCTCCTATGACTACATCCTCTTTTTCGTCACCGTTCGTATCCGTAAACATGACAAACTTCACATCATAATACATACCATAATCGCTGGTTTGATCTTCTCTGATATACGGGAATTGATAGAGTATCTTTTCATCTTTTAACAGATAGAAAGAAACATCCTCATACGGATCTGCTCCTTCCGCATAATCCGGTTTGTATGATACAAACTTCACTTCTCCCCAGTCATTTAACTCCACTTGAAAAGACTGCTCCTGTATGATTCTGTCTGCATTCAATTCATCCTGCACTTGGACACCGGACACCTCGTCCAATATCTGTTCCGGCTTCTCTGATTGTTCCTGCGGCTCCGACTCTTCCATTTGCTCTTGCTGTTCCGTTTGTTCCAGCGGCAACTCTCCCAACAAGTCCTGCTCTTCCACATTCTGCTGTGATTGCGAAGCAACATCCGGCTCTTCCTGATTCTGTATATCCCGTTCTTCACATCCTGCAAGCAGCATGAGCGCCGCCGCAATTCCTAACGTACCCATGACTCTCTTTTTCTTCATGCAATACATTTCTTTTCTCCCGTTCCTTTCTTTCCTCACTGATATAGTCCTCCAGCTCTTTCAGTTCCTCGTCACAAAGACTGTTACCGTCATTCTGCACTTGCCGAATGTATATGTCAAGACGGATTGTTGCGAATCGGGCGGACGTTTGATATAATAGGCGCAAGCTTGTCTGCTTGCGCCGCACAAGAATTTCATTGCAATTCCCAGAAAATCGTGTTTGAAACGGCAAATTGGATTAGGAGAGATAATACATGTCAAGAACGGAAGAAGTTACTTTAACGAATATGTGTATGATATATGATGGTTCTAAGGTTTTAGTGCAGGAAAGGATAGATGACGACTATGGTGGAATTACATTTCCGGGAGGTCATGTTGAAAAGAGTGAGTCATTTACAGATGCAGTAATTCGAGAAGTATTTGAAGAAACAGGTCTGAAAATATCTTCGCCTAAATTATGTGGCATTAAAGACTGGATGAACGATGATGGTTCAAGATATATGGTTTTGTTTTACAAAACTGATCAATATGAAGGTGAACTTATATCATCAGATGAAGGTGAAGTATATTGGCTTGAATTAGAAGAAATGAAACAGATTCATCTGGCTGATGGAATGGATAAAATGTTAGAAGTTTTCTTAGATGATAATGTAAGTGAGTATTTCTTTTATAAGGAAAACGGTGAATTGCTGGGGATGTTAAAGTAGCAGAACTTCCTAATAACGATGCAGCTATAGAAATTGCAAGTAAAAACCACTGCCGTCTGCAAGGTTACCGAGGCGAGAATTAGTATTCTTTTCTGCCGGAAAACTCAGGGAAAATACAGGCAGTCCTCGAATTGATAAAGCTATTGGACATATCCTTAAATGAAATTGTCTCTTTTGGTGATGATATAAATGATATGGAAATGCTCCAAATCTGCGGCACAGGAGTGGCTGTCTCCAACGCTGTTATGGATGTTAAAGCTGTTGCCGATTGTGTCGCATTATCTAATGATGAGGATGGCTTGGCAGAATGGCTTGAAAAGAATATATGTTTTTCCGATTAGAAGGCTACAAATAAATTATTAATTTATGGAGCATTAGAATGGAGCAAATTGCATTAATAGAACCACAAAAGAAGTATGCAGATGAAATATGGAAATTCCGTCAAGAAATTTTAGAATGTGATGTAGAGAATGAAGACCAATTTGCAGGTTGTATATCACTTGATGTAAGTAAGTCTGCTGAAGAGTGGATAAAAATATGTGAACTTAGAAAAAGCGAAGAAACGTGTGGCAAAGTAGGAACCACGGTTCCTTCGCATATGTACTTAGCTGTACGCAAGAGAGATGACAAAATTGTAGGTGTAATAGATTTGCGTCATCACATAAATCATCCTATTCTTGGAACGTGGGGAGGACATTGTGGGTATTCAGTGCGTCCTTCTGAACGAGGCAAAGGTTATGCAAAAGAAATGCTTCGTTTAAATATCCAAAACGCAAAATCAATGGGAATAGAAAAACTTCTTGTCACTTGTGGTGTTAAGAATGAAGCCAGTGAAAAAACAATACTTGCTAATGGCGGAGTTTATGAGAAAACCATAGATGTTGATGGGTGCAAGATGAAAAGATATTGGATTTCTATTTAGCGGGCAAAGCATTGTTTTTGACAAACCCATTTAACGGTTTAAAGAAGAATATCACGAAGGGAGACCGCGTATGAAAATTGAAAAATGTGAAAAAGATTCCTTTGTCGTAATAGGCAAAGAGGGTTCAACATTAGATGGCTCAGGATTTATTCAAAAGCTATGGGACGATGCAAACTCCCATTTTGACGAAGTCAAGCATTTAGCGAAAAAAGATGAAAACGGAAGTATAGGTGGCATATGGGGTGCAATGTCTGACTTCTCCCGCTCCTTTAACCCATGGGAGGACTTCAACAAAGGACTTTATCTTGCCGGAGTGGAATGTAGTGATAACGCAGAAGCCCCCGACGGTTGGACGAAATGGATCATTCCCGGCTATGAATATATTTATATAGAATGTGAAAATGATAATACCTTCTCAGAGGCAATAAAATATCTGGAAGATAATGATATTCCATTGGCAGGAGCTGTACACGATTTTACCTGCCCCCAGACAGGGAAAAACTATATGTTCTTTCCGATTAGAAGGCTGTAAACAAATCAGAATTTGAGAGATACATAAGACTGAAAATTATAATTTTCAATGGCGATATTTTGATGCGAAAATTAACGCAGATGTGTATTTGCTATTTTGAATCATTAGTATTACTCTTTTAATATGGGAGATAAACCGCAATGAGAATACATGATAAATGCATACCTTGTACCGTTAATCAGGCAATTAAGGTTGCAGACATGGTCGGATTAAAAGAGAAAGGCGACTTGCTGAGAAATGTATTTACTTATTTAAGTAAGGTCGATTATAAGAGCACCACTACTCCGGAATTAGTCGGAGAAATTTTCTCATTATTAAAAACCGAAACCGGTAATGATGATCCTTATCAGGAAACCAGAGCTCGTTACAATAAGATGTTTTTAGAGCAGATTCCTCAATTAGAACAAGAGATCAACGAATCGGATAATCCCTTTTTGGAAAGTATTAAATTTGCGATTATCGGAAATATTATTGATTTTAATCCCATTCATGACTTATCACTCTCAGATATAGAATCCTGCTTTGCAAAATTAAAGGAAGAATCGTTGGAATTGGACGATTCTGCTCTTTTGTTTCAAGAGATTTATAAAGCAAATACACTACTCTATCTGGGAGATAATTGTGGTGAAATCTGTCTGGACAAAATACTGATTAAAAAAATCAAGGAAATAAATCCGTTATGCCATGTTTTCTTTGCTACAAGAGGAGCAGCCGTTGTGAATGACTCGGTGGAGGCAGATGCTTATACGGTAGGTATGGATACCTATGCAACGATAATCAGCAACGGCGATTATTCATTGGGCACTGTTTTACCCAGAACCTCAAAGGAATTTCAAGAAGTTTATCAGAATGCCGACATTGTCATTGCAAAGGGACAGGCAAATTATGAATGTTTAAGTGAAGAAAAAAAGAACATATTCTTTCTTCTCATGACGAAATGCAGAGTGATTGCAGACGATATCGGAGTCTCCGAAATGAAAATGATCTGCATGAAAAACAAATATTAACCTGACCTAGTCTTCTCACAGATTGTATGACATATTAAAATACTACCACCAGTAGCATCTTAAACTGCTCCTTACCGCGCACGGCATGCGGATGCTTGGCGGGCATCACGATAGATTCCCCTTCGTGAAGTTCATAGTTTACGCCGTCGATCGTGATCTCACCCACACCGTCCAGACAGGTGACGAAAGCATCGCCACCGGATTCGTGGGTACTGATCTCTTCCCCTTTGTCAAATGCAAACAGCGTCACACTGACCGCCTCACTCTGGGCCAGCGTCTTGCTGACAACCTGTCCCTCCTGATAAGAAACTTGATTCTTTAGAATTAATACTTCTGATTTATTAATGTTTTTCATTGTTGCCTCCATTCCTATATCTCTATCAATACAATTTCAAATATTTTTTAAGTTTCTGCCTATTTTACGCAAAAAGCAAGCCGGCCTCCTCAATACGACAATTATATCATACCGAGGAGGCAAATACCACCTACCCCTTCACCACACCCACAGTCCTAAGTTTCCTGACCGGAGTCACAATATCCGTCTGTTGTGCCATGACCTCATCGATATCTTTATATGCAAACCTGCACTCCTCAGCCACATCATTCTTCTTCCGCTTGCCGAGCACAACGCCCTGGTCTTTTAAGTCCACCATCACCTGCTCAGTCGTAAATGCATTAATAAGCCCTGCCTGCAACGTGTGACGAAGTATGGAAAGACTCGGGGCTTCTTCCCATCCTACAGACAATGCACGAGCATAAGTCAGTCTTTTTGAATATAAAGAGTACGAAATCAGAGAACTTTCTCGAGACATAGGGCGTTCCGCTGAAAATCTTTACCAGTACACGAACCGGCAGACGTTATCTGTGCCTCTATCTTCCGAATAATCATCCACGCCTGAATCCGCCTACGGCTCACACTAAAAGGAATCCAAAGGTGATTACTCTAAATTTATGCCGCATCCGGGAAGTTATCTCAACCTGCAAGACCGTCAAGCAACTTCCGAATATCAATCACCTCCTACAGCGTTCCTGCTACCACGAACCTGTGCGTGCCATCATCAAGAACCGCCGAAACGCTCTGGAACGTGCAATGCTGCAATTTGCCAATTACGAGAAAAGCACCCGCAAGCTTGATGAAGATACTTACGAGTGCCTGATCTACTATAATAAGGAAACGGAGACAAAGCTTCTGATTGAAATTCTGTCCTTCGGTCCTATGATCAAAGTGGTGGGAAATGAAACTTTCCTTCGGCTTATTAAAGAACGGCTTATGAAGCAGGCGGCGCTGTAACTTGTGCTGAACCACCACACTTCCAAACCTGATACAACTGCGTAATTACCTGCTCAATGGGCGCTTTCCTGATTTCCACGTCCATGATCCCCGCAGTATGCGACAACCTCTCCAGCAATACTTGAATAGACAGACGTGACAGATCCACTTCATATTCAAAAACTCCGTGTTGTCCGCCAAGGCACCTGCACCCTTCAAGTTCAGGGATTCTGCCGTCTGTAGTAACTGTAAAGTGCGTCAGATTTCCCGTGATCTCGCGCAACCCATCGAAGCTGCCGTCATAGGCCAGCTTTCCCTTAGAAATCATCAGGATTCTCTGCGCCATCTCCTCGAGATCATCCATATCATGACTCGTCACCATGATCGTCACACCAGCCTCCTGATTGATCTTTTTCAGGAAATCTATCATCTGGCGCTTCGCAACTACATCCAGTCCTAGTGTCGGCTCATCCAGCAGAATCAACTCCGGTGAATGCAGCAGCATCATCGCCAGATCCGCCCGCATCCGCTGCCCAAGAGACAGTTCTCTTGCAAAAGTATTCCTGATCTCGCCGATATCCAACAGTTCCGTCACCATATCCAGATTACGCCTGTACGTTTCATCTGTGATGTTCCACACCACCTTTTTCCACTCAAAGCTCTGTATAACCGGATGATCCCACCAAAGTTCCGTCCGGTTTCCGAATAACACGCCAAGCTTTTTCATAAGCGCTATTCTGTCCTTTTCCGGTGACATTCCGAGTACGGATACGCTTCCCTCCGTGGGCTGAAGCATGCCCGAGAGAAGCTTCATGGTCGTACTCTTGCCTGCTCCGTTTGGCCCGGCATACGCCACAAACTCGCCATGTCTGATTTGGAAAGAAACATTATCAATGGCTGTCACAATTTTCTTTTCCTGATTGAAAATACCTCTCTTTCCTTCTTTTCTGTGCCACTGTGTAAATGATTTACTCACGCAGTCCACCTTTACCGCAATATCATCAAGCGCGGTGGCCTCCTGAAACATATCTGTTGATTCCTTTTTGAACATAATATCTAAATCCTTTCCTAAAAAAATAAGCTGCGGCAAGCGATATCAGCAGTGCAAATACCGCAGGATAAAAGTTTTCAAGTGTCGTCGTCTTCCCAAACAGGATCATCGTCGGAAACCATGCCGTAAGCCCCGCCGGGAAAATAGTCAATAACGGGTATTTGATATACACCGGCATACCGGATAACGGAAATGTCATGGTATGCTCTACACTGTAGATCACTGTACTGGATATCTCCTCACACTGCACCGGCGCATAAAAAGCAAGACTGGAAAACAGGTACGAGCATGCCACCACGATCACCATACTGATCATCAGTTGGAGAATCAGCATACCCGGCCACCACCACGGCAGGGTCATTTCCATCTTACATACGGCCACGCACAACAGTGCAATTCCTGACAGAAGACTGCTGGAGCAGGTAAACGGAAATATTCCGACTGTCAGTTGCACTGCATACGGAAGCGGCATGATAAACATATGCTCCCACTGCCCTCGTCCTATGATCCTGCTTGGAAACAGCGCATTACAGCCACCCATCATATTGAGAAAACCCATCACAATATTGCCATATGCCAGCATGAACAGAACTTCATACTGATCCATTCCTCCAATTCCGCCGAACTTCCATGCCAGAAGAAATATTCCGGAAATCGACGATATATTGGAAACAATGTCGGCCGTGATGGCAATTACCATGAACTTGGTGTCCCGTAGCAGCGAAGCCAGATCCATCCGGGCATATATCCCAAGCAGCTCAAAATATCTCTTTATCTTTACTTTACCCACCAAAACTCACCATCCTCTCTCTGTATCTCCGAAACCATATGACCGCGGCGATCCATGTCACAATATTCCAGAAAAACTGTACCGGAATAATCTCCATAGCCTCCGCACTTCCCACATACAATGACAAAAATGCTCCTCCCAGACTGCCGAAGGGCTGATAGCTGATCCACCTGTCCATACCAAAGGGCAGTATTTTAAACGGAATCACCGTGCCCGAAAAAAAAGATACAACAGCGTTCCTGATCACATATGTCAGCCACGAAACATTACGCAGCCTGACAGTAACACAGTAAAACAGAATTTCAAGTGCAAATCCAAGTGATACACTTAATATAAGCGACGGAATCACCCACAATGTCTCCGGCATAACACGAATCTTAAAAAGAGACGCAGCCAAAAACATGGGCAGTGAAAACAAAAGAAGCATCGGTATCCACTCCCCGACCGTCCTTGCTATCACCTGACCGAAGACGGGTATCGGACGGGTAAACATCTCCATACTCCTGGTATCGTAATCCCATGCTGACAAAAAAGTATTCACAATCATCATATCTGTCAGCAGAGCATTGACATAAGTGTAGGTCATAAGCTGAGAAACCGACAATTCCACCTCATATCCGTTTTCCGCCAAAGATCTCCAGATAAACATTACCGGCACCAGATACACAACCTTCATAATCATATCCGGAAACATATATAACACGCCCCCGTTCGTTTTTTCCTGCACCGCCATTCGGGCGGTCGCCATATATTTACTAATCATTATTTTTCCTCTCATTCTGCCGTACACGGCACTTTTATTTACGACCCTGTTTTTGGGCATAAAAAATCCCTGTACAGACTGTTTTGTCCGCACAGGGTCCGCGTTTCCGACTGAAAAACTGTCACAGCTAAATTGTGATATCCCATAATCAATTTATCACAAAACTGCCATGCTTCCGGTCAACTCGTCACGTGGTGAGCAGCATACAAAACAATCCGTTGTCCCAAAAAAGGGCATAGTTATCCCCTGCAGCTCTGTTTTGTAAGTAAATCTGCGCACAATATCACTACCGGCAAATAGCTCCTTAACTGCCAGAACTTCGTATTGATTCATGCTTCTCACCACCTTTCATAAATTTATCTTCGCTCACTTGCAATATTCGCTTCGCAAACTCGTTCATGAGCGAATAACTTCCAATAGAATTTGCAATGCAAGCTGTTAAGCATGCATTCATTATATAATATCTTTTGAAAGTTTACAACTGTTTATCTTTTGGATTTCCGCACCGGCAAATTTATCATAACAGTTCAGACCATCTTACAGTTAAAATCAAATAAACAGCTGCTCCTTATCTAACCGGCGACTATCATTATTTATCAATAACGGCTTTAATTCTTCTAACACCTGCAGAAGAAGATTGTTCTTTTACAATTTTGAATTTTCCTAAACATTCCGTGTTTTCTACATGAGGACCTCCACAGACTTCCCTGCTCCAGACTTTTCCTTCGGCATCCTGGATGATATATACCTTTACAATATCCGGATATTTGTCCCAAAAGTTCCCACTAACACCGCTCTCTTTTGCCTTTGTTTTAGGCAGTTCTGAAAAAGAAACAACTGCCTTAGAAGCAATGGCATCATTTACAAACTTTTCAACCTCCGATAATTGCTCCGGCGTAAGTTTATCATCATGGTTAAAGTCAAACCGCAATCTCTCTGCAGTAATATTACTTCCTTTTTGTAAAACATGGTCACCAAGAACCTGCCGCAAACCTGCAAGTAACAAATGTGCTGCCGTATGAAGTGCCGTGGTTTCCGCTGATTGATCTGCCAAACCGCCTTTGAATTTTCCGGCAGATGCCGTCCGGCTCATTTCGGCATGCTTCTTTGCCGCTCCCGCATATGACTCCTTATCCTCTATACTGTATCCGTTTTCAGACAAAAACTCTTCTGTCAACTCAAGTGGGAAACCATATGTTTCATAAAAATAAAATGCATCTGTCCCCGTAACTTTTCCTTTATTTTTAAGATACTTCCGGATTTCTATTTCTCCCTGCTGCAAGGTTTTGCGGAATAGCTTTTCTTCCTTGTTGATGATTTCCATAACCTTCTTCTTGTTTGCAATTAAATCTTCATATGCTGTTGCTTCGTCAATATAAACTTCAGCCAGCTGCTCCACAAAACTTCCCTGTATTCCGATTTTTCTACCTGCACGGATTGCCCTTCTTAACAATCTTCTGGTTACATATCCGGCATCACTATTGGCAGGTTCTGCGCCATCGTTTATTAAAAATGTTGCAGCTCGCACGTGGTCTAATATGATTCGAAATGACCTCAAATCATCTGAATATTCTCTACCGCTTAATTCCGCTAATTTCCGTTTCGCATTCAGAAAGAATGCTGTGTTGTAAATATCCCTGTCGCCGTTCACAGCCATTACAATCCGTTCAAGTCCGCCGCCATAATCAATATTGGGGTTTTTCATTTTCACAAAACCGGTATTTTCTTTTTTGTAACACATAAACACATTGTTACCGATTTCCAGAAATCTCTCACTATCTGAAGCCGGATGATCCAGAGAATCTCCATCCGGTTCAAAATCATAAAACATTTCACTATCCGGCCCTCCCGGTTCCCCAACAGGCATATCGAAAGGACTCCCTACCCGGCTCCACCAGTTCTCTTTTTCACCGTATAAAAATATTCTGCCCCCTCTTGATGTTCCATATTTGTATGGTTCCTCTTCTACAACAGGTTCAATGCCAACAGATTTGAATTTCTCTGACCAGAGTCGGATTGCTTCCGTATCTCTCTCAATATTCAGTTCCTCACTCCCTTTGAATGCGCTGATATACAGTCTGTCCGGATCAATTCCCAATTCATTAATCTGCCAATCCCAAATAGCATCAATCTGTTTTTTCTTATAGTCATTTTCATTGGCTCTGAATTCCCAACGACCTATCATTTCAAAAAAGGTCAGATGAGACATGTCTCCCACTTCTTCAATATCCACTGTTCTTATACACTTCTGAATGTCCGTTATCTCATTCCCTATCGGGTGCTTTTCACCCAACAAATAAGGAACCATCGGCTGCATTCCACTTCCTGTAAACAACGTCGAAGGGTCGTTTTCCGGCAATAGGCTTGCAGAAGGCACTTGGTTTGCTCCTATTCTTTTCATATAACTAACATAAGATTTCCGTAATTGATCTGGGGTCATTATTTCTCCGTTCTCCTTTCCTGAATAAAATACATCCTTAATTTCCGGTTCTTTGTCTACCATTTTTCCACTTCCTTTCTAGCAGTTATCCAAAACAAAAAGCCCTAAGTTGACTACTTATCAACTTAGGGCGAACTTACTTGTCCGTGTTACCACCTAATTTCAGATTGCTCTGCTCTCTGTCAATACGGGATTGCTCCGATATTGCTTCCTGTGTTAACGGGGGAACTCCGTTGAAGCCTACTAAGACATATCTATTCGGTTCACAGCTCAGAGGCTGCTTCAATACTAGTTCAATGAAGATTCACACCAACCATCTTCTCTCTGTAATATCCCTAATATTTACTATTCCTCTTCAAAGCCTTTTTGTTTTGAATTAGCACGAGTATATCACTGTGAATATCAAAAGTCAAGCATTAGTTTCTTGAGTATCTTCGCATGATATGTATTAACTTCGGTTATACTTGAAAATGCCCATTGCATATGTTATAGTATGTGTAGGCAAAGAACGAAATGAATGGTTCTGGTTCAGACCAATCGAAATCCCATAGAGTTGCAGCTCTATGGGATTTCTTTTGTGTTTTTGAGTTACACTAAACTAGGCTAATTACCGCTTTTGATTGTCGTCTAGCCATTTGCAAATGAGGTGGCAAACCACACCTGCCATGACGGCAATAATAAACGAAATGAATAATTCCATGCTCAGACCCCCTTCCTGTCACCAGTTTAGGGGCGGTAACAAATAGATTATATCATTATTCATTTCATTGTAGGACGTTTTTTAATAATATTTTGCATGAATTTTTGAATTCTATTTTCCTGCCACTTTACAAATTCATAAATCTCAAAAGCGTTCTGTGCACAGCGCACATCCTGTATCTCTTCAAAATAAGCTACAAAAAGCAGCTCAATGCACTCCATCACATAAGGAACCGCCCGTTTCTCTGCTACTGATAATTCCAACTTACTGCCATACCCCGTAAAAACATTTTTCACCATTTCAAACCACTGTTCCTGTGTAATCCCCAGCTTCTCTTCTTCCGATAATAGGCCAAGAAGAAAATAACACAGATCAAAAATCCGTATATTCCTCTGGCTTAGATCAAAGTCGATATATCCGCAAAACTCACCGTCCGCAAACAGGAAATTTCCAAAATGAACATCTCTGTGGATCAGTTGTACCGGCAGTTGGTCATACACGCTTTCTAAACGTGATACCGTTTCCTCATATGCCTCCTTATTTATATAACTCCAATGATTTTTCTCCAAATTATTCTTTACCCAGCCGTTCATCTCCTCCAATAAACTGTTATTCCAAAATACGTCTTCGGATTCACACTTTTGAAACGCTATGTGCAGATCGGCAATTATTTCTCCCATCTTTACGGCGATTTTTTCCACAGCATTAATTTGTACGATATTCTTCCCCGGAAGTTTTTTAGACAGGAAACAAAAAATATCATCATATGCTGCATATCGTTCATGACTCCTTGTCAAAACAATTTCCCCAACCGGAATGGTCATTTCGCTCAAAATCTGCAGGATTCTCAGGTTTCGCTCCAACATCTCCACGTCATGATATACTTTCAGAACATAATCATCGCCCACCTGCCATGCCGTATCATAGATTTGTTTTATTTCTCCCGCTTCCAATCCCCACTGATAAAGAATCTCTGTAATTTTAATATTCATGACGGTATATTCCTTTCGCTGATTGATAATGATTCTTCTGATACTTGACTCCGATAAATGATATATTTCCGAGAGATGCCTCCTGCCTACCCCCTCCAAATATTTCCTGTAAATCTGCGCATCCCGTTTTTCTAATTCTGTTTTATAATCAGTTACAGATTCCGCGGACCGTTTACTCTTTATCGGAATATACAGATATTCTCCCTGTACATATTCCTGTATCTGTTCCAGCAATTCCTGCGGCAGTACATTCTTTGCACTTTGTTATTTCATGTAAGTCGTTCTCCATTCCCACGCCTTATCCATCCCTATCCATAAGAATCCAATTTTTCCAATGCATGACATCTAAAATCTTATCCTATATAGTGTATCATAGATCAAACGGCTTGTATGTTTATCTTTAAAACAGAAAAAATACAGACAAAAATACCCCTAAACAGGTGTTATATTCCATTGTCCTGCTTAAAGGTATCATATCAGACGCCGTAATCCGCACGTCTCTGTCACCATATTCACTATGAGTACTATCTTAGTAAAGCATTTCCCTAATCTTCCTCATTTCCGCCCAGACATTGTCTCCATAGTTACTTACTAATACCGAAATAATCCCTTTATCCCGATTATACTCCGATATAAAACTGACTCCCGGATCGCACCCTTGAAAATATGCAAAATCCATGCCATCGGGATTGTCAATAATCCAGACACCGTAGCCGTAATATCCTTCCTCTTTATCAGCCCCGTCTCCGCTCTGTTTACTGAGCATATCGGATACCATTGCCTTTGAAATCAATTTTCCTTCCGATAAACCGATCCAAAAATTCACGATATCTCTTACCGTAATAAATGCACCGCCCGCACCGGTACCTTTTGCATCCACAGAAAATATATTTGTACGATAATCATTCGTATCGGCACAATAAATATAGTGATTGGCGCAGCGAGCCGGTAATCTGTCCAACTCAAAATAACCGGTCGATTCCATACCGCACACATCAAAAATATTGGCTTTCAGATATTCGTCAAAATCCATTCCCGTGACTTTTTCAATGATCATTGCAAGTAATACATACCCAGAATTGTTATACTGAAATTTTTCACCTTTCGGATACATCATGGGCTTATCAATCATTAACGGAAGCAGATCACTATTGCGCCTGATTTTATAATTGGGAAAATCAATCCACAACTCCTCATATTCGTCCATAACACTTTCATCAAAATAATCCGGAACACCCGACGTATGAGTCAAAAGCTGCCTGACCGTAACATCCCGGTCAATATCCTTCCACTCTATGTCGACTAGTTTTCCTATAGTATCATCAAACTTAACTTTTCCCTGTTCAATTAACTGTAAGATTCCTACTGCCACAAAAATCTTTCCCGCCGACGCACTGGCAAATCTGGTCTCTGGCGTGTTCGGAATTTCGTTGGGCAGGTCGGCGAATCCGGATGACTGCTCGAACAAGACCTCGTTCTCTTGAACAATGTATATGTTTCCCCTAAAATTGCTGTCAAACATATCTTGTATATTCATATTTCAGGCCGTCCTCTCTCACACTATTCTTAAATCATTTTCATTCTCGTTGTTCCTATTATACAAAATAATTATACTTCCTGTCATCAAATAATACGGACCACTTGCCCATTCTGATTCTGTAGGCGTTCCGTTTAACAATGCTACGATAGATCGAACTCCGGATCAACTCCGAAAAATGATAGAATCCTGTCGTGCATGTAAATATTAGTTATTCACCACTAAATCCGAACGAATAAAGCAATCTTCTACAGATGATACATCCATGTCCTCCGTTAAAGACTCCTTATCAATTCTATACCATGTTTGATTGTCCTTGCCTTCTGCCTCTTCCAATATTATGAGTTCTTCTCCTTCTGCCAGCAGCCCGACGACATCAAATTCTTCCCCTGCACTTGCCCTGATTCTGCATACAGGAGCATCTACATACGCTGTCTGTGGAAATTCCTGTAATTGCTCCTGTATATCAGAAGAAATCCGGCTCTCTTCCGCATAAGCTTCCAATTTTTCTGTATTCATGCTGTCCGCATTTCGATTTGTATGCAAATAAGCTCCGATCGTAACTGCACCGACACCTAAAAAGATAGTGACCAAAATCATTGCCACTGTTGATTTCTTTGACATCTTTTTATAATCCATAATTCTTTCCATCCTTTCCTTTAATAATTTTCCGTTTTCACTCAATGTAACAGATACAAGCGAATTTTTATATACTCCTCCGGTTCCAAGAGAATTGATCAATGTGTCACCATATTTTTGACGCCCGTCCTTATCCAGATATTTAATTACAGATTCATCACAGGCAAACTCACATAACCTGTCAATGTCCCTGCGCATAAAATACACCAGCGGATTAAACCAATGCAGACAAACCGTTAATTGGACAAGCCACTTGTAAAACATATCACCATACTTAAAATGTGTCAGTTCATGCAATATCGTATATTCAAAAGCGTCTTCGTCCAGATCCGTTGTCGGAAGTACAATACAGGGATGCAGAAATCCAATAAGTAACGGCGAAGAAACAAGATTATTGGTATATAACTCAACCTGCCTTTTTATTCCGGCATTCTCTGCGACCTGTGCCAGCCGGTTTAAAAGCACAGGATCTGATACTTCCGTTTTTCCGGCCTTAACATATCTTACAAAGCTCTGATAAATCGTCACTTTCCTCACTAACATTAATCCGGCAGTCATGAACCAGACATACCACATATTTTCCAAAACAAATTTGAGAATGTCCGACGATAAAAAGAGCGGGAACACCAACGTATCTTTATCATTCATCGAGTCAGAAAACATACCGACATCGTTGTCTGTCGGTTGTGCAATTGTTACACCCTGTTTCATTGATTCTGCCAAAGTTGATTGTGTAACAATACTATCCATTTTTGAAAACATAATACCGACAAAACTTGTCCTCGGAGAAAAAGGAAGGAGCAGACGCAAAACTACAATCAACCACAGATAATACTGCCAACGTTTGCTAACCCTGTTTCTAAAAAAGACCTTCATCCCAAACATCAAAATCGCTAAAGTGCTTCCTGCAAAAGAGAGCGATATAACAATTTTCATCAGATTATTCATCCCGTTTTCCATCCCAAAATCTTTTTAATTCTTCGCAGTCATCCGGTGTCAGCATATCCCTTTGTATCATGGTAACGATTAAACCTTTAGCATTCCCTTCATACAGCTTATTGAGAAAATTTTGAGTCTGCACTGCCTGATAATCAATCTCTGATATCAATGCCGTGTACTCATTCCGTCTACCCATTTTATGTGACTTTATAAAACCCTTGCTAATCAATCGGGATAAAAACGTCATAATCGTATTTTTCTGCCATGTCCGATCTGTTTTCTCCAGTTCAGCCATAATCTGCGCATAATAAGCAGTCCCTCCGTTTGCCCAGATTATTTTCATTAATTCTAATTCAGAGTCCGAAATCTGTACTATCATAGTGTCTCTCCGTTCCAAAACCAATCAAAGGACAACGCAGTGTCGTCTTTCTTTTAGGTTAACGCTATGTTGTCCTTGTGTCAAGGATATTTTCCGCAATATTTCCTCTGCCTGATGGTAAATTGGCAAATCCATGCAACCATTTGTCATATTTTTCGGGATAATTTTATTGAAAATATGACATGGATAATATATAATTTAAACAGATGGAGAAAGGAGAGATATTATGGCTGCCGTATGTGAGAAATTAAAATTGCTGAGAGAGCAAGCTGGCTTAAGACAAGGACAGATTGCTGAATTTTTGGGTGTTACCCAAACTTATATATCCAAAGTTGAAACCGGTGAAAGAAATCTTACAGTAGATCAATTAGAAAGCCTTGCCACTCTTTATGGGTATAGTCTGTCATCGTTTGTTGATACACAAAATGACATTTGTCCTATTCAATTTGCATTCAGAGCTCAAGAAGTTAGTCAAAACGATCTTAAAGTTATTGCAGATATTGGCAGGATTGCACTTAACAGCCGCTTTATGACAGAGATGTTGGAGGGTGCGAATGATTGATAAACTTGAGCTTAATACAAAGGCACAGGAATTAAGAGAATTACTTGGCGAGGATGCCAATTCTCCGTTAGATATTTTTTCTCTTGCGGGTCAGATTGACGGTTTAACCATTGTATACTATCCTTTGGGAGAAAATATCAGCGGTATGTGTGTCAAAGATGATAAGGTTAAATTGATTGCAATTAATTCGACGATGTCCTATGGCCGACAAAGATTTTCTCTCGCACATGAATTTTACCACCTGTATTTTGATGATTTATCCGGTTTTAATGTTTGTGCGAAGAAATTTGATCCTAAAAATGAAATTGAAAAAAAAGCTGATCAGTTTGCTTCATATTTTATTGCGCCCTATAAATCATTAAGAGCAATGATTAAAAAAATCTGCGGAACAGATTCCTATTCATTACAGAATATCATTGCAATTGAGCAATATTTTGGGATGAGCCACCAAGCGACGCTTTGGAGATTAATCACCGAAGGTTATTTGACAAAAGCCGATGCTGAAAAATACAGTATTGGCGTAATCTCTGCTGCAAAGAGCCTTGGATACGATGATAAACTATACAAACCGACGCCTGTAGAATTACAGAAAAAAACTTACGGGCATTATTTAAAGCAAGTAGAAGAATTACGTCAAAAGGACATAGTATCATCAGGAAAAATAGACGAGTTGCTTTTAGACGCTTTTCGTGATGATATAGCGTTTGGAGATGATGAAAACGGAGGAGAAGCGATTGACTGACAGACTTTTTTTCGACACCGATTGCCTATCCGCCTTTCTATGGGTACGCGGCGAAAGCATATTGTCACAGCTTTATCCCGGGCGTATTATTCTACCTGCCCAAGTATATGATGAATTAAAGAGGGTTCCTCATCTATTGGCAAAAGTTGATGTAATGAAAAATGCAGGAAATCTTATAGTTGACAGTATGGAAGTAGGTTCTGCAGAATATCATGACTATCTCCAAATGATAACAGCACCGGATACCGGAATGCGAATTATAGGCAAGGGAGAAGCGGCTGGTATTGCCATGGTAAAAGAACGCGGCGGAACCTTAGCCAGCAATAATTTAAGGGACATATCTTCCTATGTTGAAAAATACGGATTAAAGCATATCACAACAGGCGACATTCTCATAAAGGCAATGAATACGGGCATAATCTCCGAGACTGACGGCAATGATATTTGGGCTAATATGATCCGCAAAAAAAGAATGTTACCAACTGCAACATATACAGAATATATTAAAAACAAAGAAACATAATAAATGATTCAGGCTCAAAAAACGGCACACTTGCATATTCTTTAAGTGTGCCGTTTAGCAATGCCACATACGATCATTTTGAACCCATGTTCAAACCCGCATTTAACGGTTGCGTCAATACAATAGTCCGTCTGCAATCCGGCAACAATCACCGTCTGTTCATTCTTCCCTTGCAAGTACTCTAACAATCCCGTTTCTTTAAAAGCGCTGTTTACCGTCTTGTCAAAAATGAGCTCGCCCTGCTCCGGCTCAAAACCTTCATGGATTTCAAATCCGTCTGCTCCCCTTGTCAATTCGGTACCTGCACCGTCATCATGCCTAATATAGATCACTTCAACACCATTTTCTCTCGCTGCGGCAATCAGCCTCTTAACGCTATTTTCAAACACATCAAAATTATATAAATCTGCGTTGGTTATTGCTTTTTGTGTATCGACCACTAATAATACCATCTTGTTCTCCTTTCAAAATCCTCACACACCTTTATTACGCATAGTCAATTATGAACAGGCTACCCGCTTCTTTTTATCCCAAACATATGCCTGATATCCCAACAGAGCGGACATGCATATTTTCCCTACCATATGTGCTGTCGTAACAACAAAACCCAGATCAGTGAAGCGCATGAATCTGTTTCTATAACCCAAAATCAGATAGGCAACTGTAACCAAGCATATTCCCATAATCATTCCCGCCGGCATCCTACGCTCCTTTAGAACAAAAAACAATAGAATACATGCTGCAAATATGAGCGGTATCGCAAAATCCGTAAACCAACCGAACACATCCATGTGACCATTTTCATTTATCCGCATATCAACATATGTTGCAAAAAACGATAAAGACGCTAAAATATATGGCACACACATAATGTATCCGGTTATTTTAGCTGTTAATTTATTTTTCACAGATAAAATTAAGCCAATAGCCGCAACGATCAGATGAATTACTCTGATTGCAACCGAACTGATTGTTATCAGGGTAATCCTACCTGCCGGAGTACCAATCAATGCCTTATTCGGTCTTAATAAAGAATACGCACTAAAAATACACAACATCAAATATATAATTACTGCAATCGTATATAACATGGTTTGCACAGTATTCTCTATCGGCTGCGTCAGAATCGGCTCCTTTTCAATATTTTTCTTCAATTCCTCTCCTGATAATAACTCATCTAAAGAAACATTTAATACTCTGGCAATTTTCTTCGCAGTNAGAAGTTCCGGATACCGCGCTCCACGTTCCCAGCGCGAAACGGCCTGCCTCGTAACATATAATTTCTCCGCTANTNTCTGTTGCGTCATTCCCCGTTCTTCTCTGATCTGCTTTACTTTTTCTCCAAACTCCACCATAAATTATACTCCTCCCTTTGTTCACTTTCATCCCGTCGGTATATTCAGTGTAACCCATTATATCGAATTCATAAAGAAACCTCTCGGACTACCATGTAA
The DNA here is from genome assembly GCA_014804605.1 of Lachnospiraceae bacterium. GTDB lineage: Bacteria > Bacillota > Clostridia > Lachnospirales > Lachnospiraceae > UBA3282. The sequence continues at coordinate 169,923 of JAAUZM010000007.1, forward strand.
ACAAGATGGTGACAGGGTGGAGTTCGGGGTTTTATCGTATAAAAACAAAACCTNCAATCCGTAGATTTTTCAAATCCTGCAAACTAGTGATTTCAATATCTCTGTAAAANCCATGTCGCCCGTTTAGATCCAAACTTCGAACGNATTCATTGATATACTTGTCCAAATATTTTTAGCAATTAAGAAGCCGCAACNCTCTGATTNCTCAAAGAATTGCGGCACTTATTTTAATATTTGACTTTACATCTTTGATTACTCAATAACCGTTTCTACAATCAGAATTACCGATTCTGACAGACTTTACATTTTCAGCGTAAACTTACCAACTATTTCATCCATAGANATAGCCTGTGCTGATAATTCTTCACTTGTAGCTGATGTCTCCTGTGCAGTAGCAGAGTTAGACTGTACAACCTCTGAAATTCGGATAATACCCTGATCCGCCTCTTTTACAGATTCTGCCTCNCTTGCAACCATTCCACTGATATCCTTGGAATTTTCAGCAATCGAGTGCATTAAATCTACTACATTCATTAAAGATTCAGAAGTTTTAACTGCTGCCTGNCTNCCCATCTCAACTTTGGCCATAGATTCTTCAATCAATTGCTTTGTGTTGACTGCCGATTTTGCACTCTGATCTGCTAAATTACGGATCTGATCAGCCACAACCGCGAATCCTCTTCCTGCCTCTCCAGCACGAGCCGCCTCAATTGCTGCATTTAATGAAAGCAGATTTGTCTGGCTTGCAATATCTTCAATCTCTACAATAATCCTACCAATGTTCTGCGATGTCTCGCTGATTTTATCCATTGCCTCTACCATAACTTCCATCTCGCTATGGCTCTTCTCTACTTCCTGTGCACACTGTGTTGCTGTTTCATAGGCGCTGTCCGCTTTATCTGTTGTTCTTCCCAGACTTGATGAAATCTCNGAAACCATAGCCTGTAACTCTTCAATAGAAGCAGCCTGATCCGTCGCACCCTCTGCAAGAGTCTGAGAAGCCTCCGCAAGGTTTGTAGAACCTGCGGAAACCATNGCCGCCGCATTCTTCATATCATTCAATGTTGCANTGATCTGATGATTCATCTTNCGNGNTGCATCCAAAAGNCCAAGGAACTCGCCTACATATTCTTCTTTGCAGGATGANTGAATATCAAAATTNCCTNCAGCCATTTCTCCAAGCATCNNGTCCATGTCAAGAACGATCGTCTNAATCTTTTGCGTAGTACTGCTGACACTCTTTATCATATCGCCTATTTCATCATCCTTATCAGTATCCGGGAACGGGGATGAAATATCGCCCTGTGCNAATCCNNCCAGNCTTNCCATAAGATGATTCATCGGCTCTATGATTCCTTTGGCTGTTGTGGTGCTCAGATTGTTTGAAACAACAGCCGCACTTGCGACCAATAACACAATTACAATGATAAGCACTACAGACATCGTCGTCAGCTGTTTTTGTACCGCGTCACCTTTCTGCACATTAATATTCATCAATTCGGTAAACGCCTCGTCTGCCGCATCATAAAGCGGTGTCAGCTCATCAATCATCATTTGCTGAGCANNGGCACTCTGCTCCGGATCTGTAGTTCCGCCTACTTCAATGACTTTCGAGTCTANCTCATAGTAGGCTGCTAATGCATTGCTCATCTTCTGGAANGCAGCNTTTCCCTCCGAAGTGACGAGAGTGTTCTGAATCTCAANCATACGCTGTTCCACTGNTTGCAGCGCCTCATCATGCTGCGNCNTNACCGACTCAATNGCAGCTTCGTTCGTATATCCGATAATCGCCCGTGTTGCACTTCTTACCTCCGCATAGTCATTCATGGCAAGTGCAATATCTCCCTGCGGNAAAGCATAATATGTAAGAGCATAGTTATATCTGAATATAATAATACCCATGACAATAATCGCTATTACTGATGCTACCGCTGATAAGAGCAATGTAATAAGTGAACTTTTCCTCAGTCTTTTCTCAATCCTTAGCTTCTGCAAATCTTTAAACATTGTTTTCCACCTCTCACAAAATAGTAATTATACATCTTCTGCAATAAGTTGCAAATACAACCCGCTACTACTAGTATACTTGATCTTGAGAATTTTTCAAGCAGAAACTCACTTTTGCCATACAAATTTGCCATACAAAATATGGAACAGCGATTTTCACAAAACAGAGCGGACAAAAACCGCCGCCGGNCCGATATATTTCTCCTTATCCGCTAACGTGGAATACAGGATACGTTCCGNATTATACTTCGGNTCATACCCGCTGCATGCCTCAATCAGCCTGTCGCGNACTGCCCGGTCACGAAACAGGCTNCCGCACAGCACTACCCGGTTCGGCGCTAATATNGTCATGGAATTAACAATNGTTCTCGCAAACAGNTCGATTGCCTCCTGAAAGACCTNNTCCTGCCCNTNCTCCACAGNCTTCTTATAGACANCNCCGAANTCTTCCTGTNCAAACGGAATTGTGCGGGCTAACGNCTGATAAGAAACCTTGGTCTCTAAGCAGCCTCNNCGTCCGCAGCTGCACANCTCNCCATTCCNCTCAACAATAAAATGNCCTAACTCNCCGGCNTTTCCGTGNCGCCCNTCATACAACTGATTGTCNATGATAATCGCNCTTCCCACTCCCGGTCCCCACTTGATGAGCAGCAGATTGTCATATCTGCGTCCGAATCCATANAGAAGCTCTGCCGTTGCAAGGGCATTCACATTGTTTTCGATCCACACNGGANACCGCAGCTGTTCTTCNANTATCCTGCATACTTCNACTTCCCGTGACCATACGCCGTAAGCATGTANGCTNGTTCCTTTTTCCCTGTCCACTACCCCGGGAACNGCCACGCTGACTCCGGCGATNCGCGGAAGCAGNTCNGCNTGATTNTCCNCCATCTGNCGGCAGATTCCGGCAATCTGTGTGAGAAATGTTTCCGGNTTCTCCCGNCNGTCTGTGNNGANNGTCTGCTGTTCGACACAGTCGCCCTTCATATTTGCAATGGCTAAAAATGTATTTTCNGATTCAATNTTGACCGTAATCACNTAATAGCAGTTATAGTTCAGATTCAAAAGNACNTTCTTACGGCCGGCTCCCACAGACTGTGTCTCAAATCCCTGCTCCTCTAACAGNCCTTCCTGTATCAATTCACTGCAGATNTGTGTGACGGCGGCAGGTGTCAGTCCGATCAGATCCGCGATATCTTTTCTGGATACCGGTTCGCACTCATTGACACAATTCAATATCGATGAGCGGTTCTGCTTTTTCACCTGCGCCATATTCATTCCAGCTTTTCTCATCCGATCCGTCCTTTTATAGAAATTAAGTAACTATTCAGCACAGGTCGAAGCATTTACTGCTGAGACCGTAAGAATATGATTCAGCGTGCAAAATCCCATCGTCGAAGACGATTTAGGATGGATTTTGCATCGTAACTGTGAAGGTACTGAACAGTTACGAAATTAATAGTTATTCACTTCTATATTAAGCATATTTCCTAATATTTCAAGTTCTTTTTTTACATTTCCGTAGATNACGACAAAATGCGGCTCCCAGCCTGCCAGTATNCTGTTTTCCACGATCTCCCTTGCAGGATTGCGGGTTTTCACGACAATCGAAGTTCCGTTAAACTGCTTTGGCGTATCCAATGCCTCCCCTTCTGTAATAAAGAAGCGGAACGTCCCGTCCGGTTTCCTTCCTATCCGGAATACCGTAACATTTTCCGCCGCCCTGCAGGCAAAATCAAGCGTCGGACCGATCTTCCTGTTGCAGTGCACATCCGCGCATGCCCCCGATTCTTCCTTTGCCAGAGAACATGCCGCTGTCCCACAGTGCCAATATGTGACCGTGTTCTCTTGTTCATCCATGGAGACCGGATCGCCGAAGAATACCGGCTTATCTGTCAGCCGCATCCCCAGATACATCGATAAAGCTCCATAAGTATCCGCCTCACAGCTTGCAGCCACCCCAAGATCATTTAACATTGCCAGCACAGCACATACCGGTGTTCCAAACGCGGTAAAAAAGTCCGGCCAGCAGCGGGAAGCGACCGCCCCCACATGGTTTTCTTCCGCATACTCCTTATATGCCTTATACAGTCTGGCGAAATTCAAAACATTCTCCTGCGCAATATGCTCTAATCCGCATATGCGGCTCTGCGCATCATCCAGATACTCTGATACCTCCTCATCGGAATAAGTTTTCGCTCTGTCGATCAATTCCCTCGCCTCGATAGACTCCAGCCTCACACCAAATGTTTTCAAGAGCTCCGAATCCAGTGCACGGCCAAAGCCAAATCCCTGCGGCGTATGCCCGATTGCCGTTAATTTCAAATTCTTCATATCGTATCTCAGCCTTGCCGCCCGCACGGCGCAGGTCACCGCAGCGATTACTTCCTCTTCCTGCGGCGCACCGAATACATAGGTAAACGGCTCTTCGCGAAATGCTTTAATCGTATTTGCCGCAGAATAGGCACCTGTCAGGGAATTCAGACGAAGTCTTCCGCCATCTATCACCGGCTCTCTGAGCGTCCAGAGCAGTATCGGACAATCGAATGCTGCCAATACCTCTGAAACATAAGCTGAGTTTGCAAACGTAATGTTCTGCAGCACAATCAGATCCGGATGTATATCCTTCATAAATTCTTTCAAGAGGTCTAACGACAACAACATCTCATCAGGAACCCTCACATCTTCCGTGACGGACCGTAACAAAGCGATCGACTTCTCAAACTCTTTACCTGCGCTTTCCAAATGAAATGTGGGAACTCCCACCGGTATATATGCAACTTCAAATTTCTTCATTATAATACACTTACTCCTTTCTAAACCTTTTCCGTAACTGTTCAGAACCCTGTTCCTCACAGTTCCCCTTCTCCTTTTCATCTTCCTATCTGCAAAACAATGTCACGCCTGAAATCAACAGCAGAACATATGTCAGAATCATGAAAAATCTCTGGCTCATACTCTGATACAGTTTCCCGCCTGCAAACATTCCGGCCATTAAAACCGGAAAAGAGATACCCAGAATGCACAGATTGCCTTTATTCCACATCCCCGCATGGATATCCCCAATCAATATAATGGTATTCAGCATAATCCAGACAGTAGAAATCGTAGCCCGAAAAGACCTTTTGTCAGATATCCTGCCGGTCAGATATCCAATCAGCAGCGGACCTCCTGACACAAAGATTCCGTGTACGATTCCCGCCGCTGTTAAGAGCAGAAAGTCCCTCAGGCGATGTTCCTTATGCCCGTCCTCTTCCTGCCTGTTGCTGACTGCCATCATCCGGTACAGNCCATGCACNGCAAGCAGNACNACAAAGATTCCCAATGCCTGATATAAAANCATTTCGTTTGTTCCGACAAAATGTTTCAGCCCCATGCCNGCAAAGATACCGATTACCATGACCAGAACAATCCGNTTTAATTCTTTCCGGTTCACATACTCNCGGTTACCCAGAAACACGTAGATNCCTGACAATAATCCCAGCACATTCAATACCGGTTTTGCCACATCATATCCCANCAGCATAATACCNAACGGCATCGCAAGAATGGTTCCCGCAAATCCTGTGATTCCCTGNATAATNTTTGCAAGGAAGATNGTCACAANGAATAATAATTCNTTCATTTTTCTTCCNTACTCCTTCTAAAAAAACAATTCCTTGTTCNCGCCGATGATGCCGGGATATGCTCCCTGACTGATCAANGGTTCNCTGTCCGGATGCGCTAACACCCATTTATTGCGCATAAGCAGAAGCTCTTTCTCCCTGTCACCANNGCNTANGCTTTCTNTTTCCTCATCCGTCAGCGGNGTATTNGTGCCTTTGGGCAGAATTACGATATCTTTAAANCCTTCCTCCGTCACACGCAGCGGCGAAAGGTGCAGGGTNGTCTGATACATCTCAATAGCGGTTCCTTTTTGCAGGAAAAATACCTGCGCGTCCTCATTCCGGTAGTGNTTNTCCCGAATATCCCAGACATGCCCGAGCACCAGCATAAAATCCGTAACCGCTATGTTGACNTCGCTTCCTTTATGNTACTCAAAACCATTATAAGTACTGTTTCTTCCGTTACAGTATCCCGCCTGAACCGGCATCCCGCCGTAAAGCNGGCGGGATATGTTCTGAATAACGGGAAGCGCTTCCAGTTNCTCCTGTGAAGCAATATAGATATTTCCGTTNTGCGGAACGGCAGTTTCNTTTTCCATATAGGAAATGGCTTCCGAAAAATCATATCCGTGAAGAATCCTTCCGTAACTTGCAAATTCTTCCGATTCCACCGGATAAACTTTCACATCATTTACCTGATTCANGNGTTCTAAACGTTCCATTATTTCTGCTCCCTGACAACTTTGACTGTNGCACAGAAGTCCTCTTTCCCGTANCCGGCTTCCATGGCTGTATCATAGACACGCTTTACATTCGCCGCGCCCGGCATGGATACCTGNCACTCNTTCGCAAGCTCCATGCAGATATTGATATCTTTGGACATATTTTCCACGGAAAATGCCGTCGTGTAATCCTCTTTGGAAATNACTTCTTTNTTCGAATCCAGATAGAAGTTCTGCCCTCCGCCGTAAGAAATTGCCTGGGCAAAGGTCATAATGTCTATCCCGTTTGCCGCCGCTAATACGGANGTCTCGTTGACTCCGTTCTGAATCTGCGCCACCAGCGCATTNTGNCANATCTTCATGACCAGTCCCTTTCCGTTGTCNCCCATGCGGATTACATTTTCTCCCATATAGGACAGAATCGGTTTNATCTGNTCATAAGCCTCNTCATCNCCGCCCACATAGATNCCAAGCTTTCCGGCAATGGCAGCCGGTTTGCTNTTTACGACAGGAGCGTCNANNAATTGTGCNCCGGTTGCTTTGACCATCTTCGATATCTCCACGGAAACGGNCGGNTCAATNGTACTCATATCGATACATGTCTTNGATTCGTTCAGTACCGGAAGNATCTCTGTGTAGACACTTTTAGAGTGCTCCGATTTCGGAACCATGGAAATAATCACCTGNGACTGCTTTGCCACTTCCGTTGAATTCTTGCAGGCTACGGCTCCCTTATCGGCCAGCAGCTTTACTTTCTCTTCCACAAAATCAAATACAAATATCTGATCGTCATGTTTTTTGATAATATTCTCGCACATGGATTCACCCATGATACCCAAACCTATAAATCCGATTTTCATTGTCCTCATCCTTTCCCTGTCTCTTCTTTTACTCTGTTGCGGTGTGATCCCATGCATCCACAAACGTGTCAATGCCCTGTCTGGTATATGCGTGTTTCATACTGTCGCGATATACATCAAGTCCCGCTGTCACAATATCGGCTCCCGCTAACGCACAGTCCACAAACTGTTTGGGTGTACGCACTGCTGCACATATAATCTCTGTCTTACCGTAAAATCCGTAATTTTTATATATTTTTACGATATTTTCGATATATTCCTTACAATCCTCTCCGTTTGCCTCCTTCCAGCCGATAAACGGAGATACAAATTTCGAACCGTTCTTCGCCGGCAGGATTGCCTGTGCCGGGGAAAAGATCAATGTCACATTTGTGCGGATTCCCTTTGCTTCTAATTTTCTCGCTGCGGTGACTCCTGCCTCCGTTGCCGGAATCTTAATGACAAAATTACTGCTGATTGCCGCAATTTTCTCCGCTTCTGCAATCATATCCTGCGCATTATCAATATGCGGATTGATTTCCACAGAAATCGGGAATTTCTCATAACCCTCTAATCCCTGCTCCTTTATCCACTCTGCAATATCCGTAACCGCATGCAGAAACGTTTTGCCGCTCAGCATGATATGTCTCGGATTCGTTGTCACGCCGTCAATTCCGAATGTCTCATAAGCATATTTAATTTCATCCATTTTTGCGCTGTCTAAAAAATATTTCATCTTTTCTCTCTCCTTTGATTTTTCCTTTGATTTTTATTTAAATTTTAATGCATTCTCTTTATCCCAAAATCTGTCGTAAGAATAGCCGGTTACCTTCTCACAGATCGCAATCTCCTCTGCGCTGATCTTACTGTTATCCTCGCCTTTTCTGCGGGCAATTTCTCTCTTGATCACTTCAAATTCCGCCTTGTTCATGGGGAATATCTTAGCAAATACCAGAGCTGCTNCCATCAGTACGANCGGNGCAAATACATAAATGTATGCTATCCCGGTCTGCGTTGCCGCACTCTGCCTTCCGCCTGAAGANGCNATGACCTCATTGTATCCGACCCANCCGAGCAGAATACCAATCACGGCNCTTGAAAGACCGGTAGCAATCTTNCTCACAAAAGTTGCCATNGCAGAACAGGTAGCCGGTCGGTTGATGGACGTAATCAGCTCATCCACATCCGCTAAGTCCGCCAATATCGCATAGATACTGGTGGAGGAACCCGCCATTCCCAAGCCGATAATAAACGACAGAACCAGAATGATCGTAAAGTTCGCTCCCTCATGAGAGAACAGAAGCATAGCCAGTGTCGCCGCAATTCTCACAGGAAACCCTACCATAATAGGAAACTTCTTGGATGTCTTCGCCATGATCGGCGTAAACAGGATGGTTCCTACAAACTGTGACAGCAGAATAACCGCCATCAGATAAGTAAACCTTCCGCCCCCGTAAGCATTGAGCACATCATCCACATAATATACAGCAAGCCCTGTCACGAAATCCGCCGCACCCTGACCACACAGGAANATCGCAATAAACAGCCGGAAACTNCTGCTCTTATATACCGTAAGTGACTGTATGAAACTCTGCGCAAAGCCGATCTTCACTACTTCTTTCTCACGCTCCCACGTTCCGAGGAACGTCAGCAGAATGGTAATAAAGAAAATNACNCCNAAAATTACCGCCACCCGNAGNTAAGCCGNCGCGTCCGTATTGTCTTTNACCATCAGCGTCGGGATCAATCCNGCTAAGATTGCCCCGAATGTCGAAAAGATCATCCGNACACCGGAAAACTGGCTGCGCAGTGTNTAGTCATCCACCATATCCGGAAGCAGTGCGTTATAGGGAACCATTACAATTGTAAAACCNGTCGAGAANANCATATACATCANCATATAGAAGAAATACTGTCCGCCGGTCGTGCTTCCCGGAAAAGTGATCCACATCAGCACAAATGTAATCGCCGATATCACACTTCCGATCAATATGTACAGTCGCTTGGCGCCAAACCGGCACTTGGTTCTGTCACAGATATTTCCCATCAGCGGATCTGTGATAGCATCCCATACTTTACCGATCAGTGGAATGGTTCCTGCCAGTGCCGTAGACATTCCCAGTGATTTCGTAAGAAATACGGTAAAAAAGGTACTGATAATAACGAAAGCGCCGCCTCCGTAGATATCCGCGAAGCCGTAGGCACATTTGGCACGCATGCTCCGCTCTCTCTTTTCCTTCGTGTTCATAAATGCCCTCCTTACTCTGTTATTTTCATTAATTCTTCAAATCTCTCACTATTCCTGCGGATAAATACAGGCGGCTGCCCGATCGGCGCCTGTACTGTTACCTTCCCGCCGCCATATTCTTTTCCGGTAAAGAGGTGCACCCATCGCTCTGAAGGCAGAAGACAAGTTCTCTCACTAACGCCTTCCTGCAGTACCGGAGCCACCAGGATATCCCTGCCTAACAGGTATTCTCCCTTTTCCTGATACAGTTTCTCCTCGTCGTAATGATAGAAGAGAGGCCGCATCACAGGAATACCTTTCTGCACTGCTTCCGCAACACAATCCTTAATATAATTTTTTAAGGAAGCATGGATTGCCGTGCATTTTGCCAGATGGGCGAGCAACTCCGCATCGTTGTCAAATTGCACATTATTTGCCGGTTGATTTCCCTCGTGGGTCCGAAACAGCGGAGAGAACGCATTCATCTCTTCCCACCGCATCAGAAGTTCTTTGCTGCGGCGCATATGCATGATCGTCGTATAACCTCCGGCGTCGGAATGGGTAATCCCGAATCCGCTCATCGCCAGCGAAAGAGTGGCCGGAATAACCGACGGCAGCCCGTCGTCCACCGACCAGTCCACATGCTGGTCTCCGGTCCACATCATATCCGAGTGTGCGATCGTCCCCGTATGACCTGCACGGGTGAAAAAGAAAATCTCCTCCTCCATCTGACACTCCCGAATCGCCTCTCTGTTGATCTTCGCCCAGATAGCCGGCCACCGGTTATGTAACACTTCCGGATTCTCACCGCTGTAGAGCACACAGTCGATCGGCAGATATTCACCGAAATCCGCCATCCAGCCGCTCATCCCGATACCGATCATATTTTCCTTGATNAGATTCTTATACCATTCATATGCTTTTGGATTCGTAAAATCTATCATCGCCGCCGGGAAGGTTGTGATCGTTACCATGTAGTCCTCCCCTTTTTTATTTTTCACGCAGTAGCCTTTTTCGGAAGCCTCCCGATAGATATTTTTCTCAATAGCAAGGAATGGATTGATATATCCCAGAAAGCGCACACCCTTTTTCTTCCATTCTGCTATCTTATCCGGCAGTTCCGGATACAGCTCATCGTCCCGCTGCCAGTTCCACATCACCTGATATCCAAACCCGGTTCTCCTGCAGCCGGACCAGTCCTGACACCAGACCGCATTTATTTTCACCCCTGCCCTCTGTGCCGTTTCAATCTTTCTGTCAACTGTATCGCAGCCTTCCTGTACGGCCAGAATACCACCGTCATAAATCCAATCCGGCAATGTCTTCTGCCTGCCTAACACATCGCTTAATCCCTCGGAAACCGCCTCAAAGCTGTCTCCCCATCCAATCGTAATCTCCGGCGGTTCCTGAAGCTCCAGCACGATCTGCCCGCGATTGCTGAAATCAAACTCGGCAAAGGCGTTCGTATTGACATGGACAAAATATTTATCNCTGGAAACNAAGGTCGGTTGNGCATAATAGGACTCATATGCNGAAAANNNAAGCGTTCTCTCAGGGTGCTTTCCNAANAGCTTCTCNCGAAGAATTTTACCCGANATNCGNCTGGTATTCTGGTGCTCCGCCACCCAGATCCGCACCTTCTCACCTTTTAAGTCCAATTTNGAATANGTCTCTCCGCANCCGTAAATATGCTCCCATTGGTTCGTCGGAAATATCAGCCTGTAGCGGTTCACTTTCNCGNANGGCATGTCGCTACAGATTATCTGCAGCCTGTTTTCCTGCACTTTTGCGCATATTTTCCCTGCATACCTTCCTGCCTTACTCTCATAGTGCAGTTCAAATCCATCCGGAAGTGCTACTTTTTNCCCCAAATACAGCTTCTGCATTCTTACATTTTTCTGCCTATATACAAAGCTGCCCCGTTTCATGGAAAAACAGTTCTTNCCCGTACCGATTTCCAGTCTTATATTCTCAAATCTCTTAATATCAAACTGCAACGCAATCCCCCTCTCATCTTTGCTNNNAATTAATTAATTAAATATTTTAATTAATTATACAGCCTATGATCCTGNCTTTACAAGTANTAAATTNANCCTANGNNAGCTTAATCGNTTTCGCANCAACAGAAGNANNANTATTCTTANTTTAATCAAAAAANTTACCCTTGAAAAANTTTTGNTTCCCCAGNGGTTTCGCTGTCAGTCTNAACAAAACGCAGCCGTCCGGGCACATAATAACCTTNCTGTATTTACTGTCTCCGCCTATATTCTCTAAATCTCCGCCACTTCTGACCGCTTCCATAATGGGATACATCATCATCATGACTTTAGAACAAATTCCCTGTCCTTGCGCATTTACCGGACAACCGTAAGTACAGGTATATTTATCTCCAATCTCCTCACCATTCCGGCAGAATCTTTCTGTTTCCTCATTGTCTTTATTAAACCCTATCACTTCTATTTCCCATTCGTATTCTTCATCGTACCATTTCTTCATGTTAAGGTTCTCCTTATTACCACAAGCGATCATCTAAGATTTCTTAAATACGGTCTTCATATTTCATAGAAACATTTTGATTAGTATTAGTTTCTTGACTTCTTTACTAACAAGAATACAATATTCCTTCCAGTATATTCTTTTGAGACTCTTTTATATATTGAATATCATCCAAATACAAATACAAATTCAAATGTCCATCTTCTATATTTTTCTGAACATCTTCATTTCCGGAATCTGNCTCATTTCTCATATATGCAACAAGACTACTTATCCGTTCAATTATCATATTGGGCAACTGTTCTCTTTCATTANTCTTTAAATCATAGGTGTCNACAAANAACTTNAATCTACGNATTTGTTCATTTAAATCANAACAGTATTCAGGATTTNTCGGTGAAACAAACGGAATCCATCTATATACTGCATATGCAACATCCCAAATTCTTGGTCCTGGATGTAATGTATCAAAATCAATTATCCCATGCACACACCCGTCAACAAAAGTTATGTTATAAGGTGCAAAATCTCCATGGCACATAACCTCTACCGGTAATTGTTTNGGCAACATCCAAACTTCTTCTCCCGTTAATCGATGAACATACTTTTCTCCAATATCATGATATCGGCGAAGTAATTTTGCCACTTCAACCAAAATCTCATCTGTTAAAATCTCATTCGGCAAACTATCATTATAAACAGTTCCGTCCACAAAAGAAANCANTTCCATTCCGGATTCGTTAATTCCATATGGTTTAGGAATATTATTAAACCCGTTTTCATGCATAAACGATAAAAATGACTGTACATGCAAAGTCCATTTATTTCCGGGACGAATTACTTTATCTTCTTCTTTTGATATTTTACCTTTTCTTCCGCCATGTAAAATTTCTTTTTGAATCATATTTATTCTATCCATAAAAAACCTCATCAACTCTCGGTTTCTCTCTTTATTCAACCTTCTGATGCACAGGAATTTGGCGCTATTGTATTAGTTTACTCTGTGTATGTTCCACCAGTATTTTCTTTATTGAGAGTTCCCTCAACTTCAATCAATAGGCATTTGACTAATGCTTTACATATAGGACGATGTTTCGTNCCTTTAGGAATAATTAAAAAATCCCCTTCACACAAATGTGTCAATCCGTCCTCAAATTCAATGTCAAATNCTCCCTCAATACAGTAGAACATTTCATCGGAATTTTCGTGTATATGAAAACCTAAAGTTCTATNTTCAGCCTGCAACACATTTAACATATGATTATTCAACGTACCTACTCTCTTATAGCGGAATAGTTCATCAATCATATTTACGTTCTCTTTCAAATTTACTTTTTGTATCATTTTTCTCCTATTCAAACTCTCTGATTTATAGATTTGATTATATCACTTCCATTCTCCGTTTACTACTATAAAACACATGGCGTAGCAACCGCTAATATAATAATAAAAGCACAATTCTACAACTTATCATTTCTCAAATATTTTAGAAGCATTATAGAAGCATAAGCAACTTATAAAACAGCTTTCCACGCAAAAAGGTCTCCGGAGAAATCGCCGAAACCCTTGAATTTACTGTAATTCTATTAATTACTGGATGATAGCAGCCACACGGCCTGATCCAACAGTTCTTCCACCCTCACGGTATTTGAATAGCGTTTTTTATGTATTTTCTATATTTTAGTTTATCCAAAACCGCATAAATACACAGTTTTTGTGTGGTGTATTCCGATTTGGGGTATTATCATATGCAAACCAGTCTTTATTAACCGAATTTTTAAATCTCCATGATGATATTTTTATCCATCTCAACCTCCACACTTAACAGTTTTAAGTTTATCATATAATCAACTTTTGTTAAGCTTATCTTTTACACTGTAAAAACTATTGTCAAATGGCACAAATTATCCTGCATTAGAACAAGCAACACAATGCGGAGCATTACACTCCGCACCTGTTAAGCTACAGTACCCTAGGGATGCAGAGAACGCAGAACAGGTAAAACAGATTAAGGGATGGTAATTGACATTCCTGAATATTCCTCTTATAATTAACATAGAATAAATCAGCGGTGGTTGATTTTGGGCTGGTCGAAAGACCCTGGTCCACCGAGCGGCGGGGATTTTCCCCGCCATTTTCGTACTCAAAATTACTACAAAAGGATGATTGTATGTCAGAAAAGATACTTAGCGTATTCATAGATGAGTCCGGGGACTTTGGTCCTTACGAAGCACATGCTCCCTGCTACTTGGTTTCTATGATATTACATAATCAGAATATTGATATATCCGAAAATATAACGGTTTTCGATGCTCATTTATCAAACTTAGGCTACCAACATCACGCCATCCATACAGGTCCTCTGATAAGACGTGAATCTGTGTATTCTAACGATTTGGTAGAGGAAAAAAACACCTATTCAATGCCTTATTCAACTTTGCACGTAGACTCGATTTTAAGTATTCCTGCATCAAGGTAAAGAAAAGTGAATGTCCGGATGTCATAACAATGACTTCAAAAGTATCAAAAGCTCTGGCTGATGTACTGCGCAGCAATGAAGACTTTTGGAATAGCTTTGACAAAGTTATTATCTACTATGACAACGGACAAATTGAGCTTACCAAAATTCTCACATCGGTATTCAGTACGCTATATACTCATGTTGAATTCCGAAAAGTGAAACCTGTGGATTATAAGTTATTCCAAATTGCAGACCTTATTTGTACGATGGAACTTTTAGCAGAAAAGGCTGATAATAATGCATTTACCCGTTCTGATATGGATTTCTTTGATAATATCAGAGATTTTAAAAAGAACTATTTGAAACATATAAAGAAGAAATTACTATAAAAATTACTCCAACGAACCCTAAATTCGCTGGAGTTTTTGTTCTTGGCACCGCTGGCTCTATTTTTCGCTATTCTTTCCACCTATTTCAGGACATAAAAAGGGCTTCCCAATTCTCGGAAAGCCCCATAAAGTCTAGCTTTTTATTGATTACTGAATATTCTTGCGACTCGAAATCACAAATCCGGAAATTTGGAAATCGGAGTTCCGGTACTCAGAAATCGCCTTTTTTGTGCTTGACCATGTATACATTTCTGTGAGGATATTGGTC
>JAAUZM010000008.1 GCA_014804605.1 Lachnospiraceae bacterium
ACCAATATCCTCACAGAAATGTATACATGGTCAAGCACAAAAAAGGCGATTTCTGAGTACCGGAACTCCGATTTCCAAATTTCCGGATTTGTGATTTCGAGTCGCAAGAATATTCAATTTGCAAATAATGTGCATTGGATAAAGTCATACGTCTGATAAATTGTTAGGATTAATCAGCGGAGTAATTGAGAAATGGAAAGGGTGGTAGTAGATATGGCAAATATAAATATTATTCGTATCGAGTCAAAACTGGATTCAATGTTTGAAGGTAAAATAGATATTAGTGACTTGGAAGGGAAAAAAACGGACGATGAGATTAAAAAAGCATTTCTTTCAAGAGCATTAGCCGCAATAGCAATTATGTATGAAACAGGAATTGATGTTGAAATGGCGGCAAAGAGTATAACAGATGGTTTTCAAGATATGGGAATTGATGCCGTATATTGTAATGAGAAACAAAAACAGCTTATTTTAGTTCAAAGTAAATGGAGGACGGACGGAAAAGGAGGATGTTCGCAAAATGAAGTTCTAACATTTGTTGAAGGTATTAAGCGCGTAATGAGCTTAGATTTTGCGGGGGCAAATAATAAAATAAAACAAAAAATTCCTGAAATTTCTTTGGCTATTAAAGATATGGATTATACATTAATGACCATTTTCTGTCATACCGGGTCACAAAGTATGAGTGAATATGTTTCAAGGCCTATTAGAAAATTAAAAGAGAAGACAAATGAAGATGCAAGTGAAATATTGGACTTTTATGAATTTAAGATGTCAGAAATATTTACTTATTTAGCTTCAGGAGAGGGAAATGATGTAATTGAAATTGATGACGTAATATTAAATAGTTGGGGCTTTATAGATACACCATTAAAAGCTTATTATGGAACAATTTCTGCTGCTGCTATTGGAGATTGGTATACAAAATTTGGTAATAAATTATTTGATAAGAATATTCGATATTACAAAGGGAGTACCGATGTTAATGATGGAATATCTAGGGTTCTTAAAGAAGAAGTAGAAAATTTCTTTTATTACAATAATGGTATTAAGTTATTATGCAAGAAGATCATAAGAAAAACAGCTTATAGTGATTCGAATAAAACAGGTTTATTTCGTTTAGAAGGGGTATCTTTAGTCAATGGTGCGCAAACGACGGGAAGTATAGGGAAATTTTTTAGTGAAAACAGAGAGCAGACAGACAAAGCAAATGTTCTTATTCAAATAATAGAGATAGGAGATGATGCGGATAACATATCTACTCAGATTACAAAGTTATCCAATACGCAAAATAGGATCGAGAATAAAGATTTTGCAGCATTGGATCCAGAACAGGATAGATTGAAAAATGAGTTATTGTTTTCTAATATATTATATTTATATAAAACAGGTGCTACTGTGGATGATCCTACAAAGCAGATATCACTTGACGAGGCAATAGTTGCACAAGCTTGTATGCAAGATGATGTTTCTTATGCTGTAATTGCAAAACGAAATGTAGGCGCTTTAACAGAAGATATTACAAAAGCACCATATAAAATACTTTTTAATGCTTCCACTAATGCTTTCAAAATGAATAATAGCGTTCAAGTAATGAGAATTGTAGAACGTTTTTTACAGAGTAATGAAGCAAATTATGAAGGAAGAAATAAGTTGGCATTAGTCCATGGTAATAGATTGATTTTGCATCTAATGCTGCAACAACTGAAACAATTGCCTGACTTTCAAGTTACGATGATTGAAAAAACAGTTCTAGAACAAAACGTAGATGAATTGTGTCCCCGGATTATAGAGAAGGTAATAGATAAAATGAATGGTATTTATCCAGATGCATATCCCGCGAATATTTTTAAGAATGTTGGAAGGTGCAGAGAAATTGTCAAAGACACATTTGGAGAGGAAGAGAATACAAATAATTTCTGATTATCGTATATAAGGTAAACGCTTCATAGTGGGTACACCCACTATGAAGCGCTTACGATTACAGGGGCTGGGGATCCAGCCCTTCTGAAATGATTGATTTAAATTACAACTGCACAGAAGCGGATCCACAGGCTTACAATGCACTCTGACGGGCTTACAGAGGGTGTGGGTGTAGAAATTTTATGGTTTAAAATCTTGCCGGAAATTTCTATCTTTTGCACAAATATCATGCCAGGAATTCCGGTGGAGTAACCGGATGGACAGACTTTTTCGGCTCAATGGTCAGGCCTTCCATTAACCAGCGGAACTGCTGCGCTGTTAAGGATTTAACCTCAGCTTCGTTTCTTGGCCAGATGAACCTGCCCTGTTCCAGCCGCTTGTAGAGAAGAAGGAATCCATCCCTCTCCCAGACAAGTCCTTTGATGCGGTCAGATCTGCGGCCGCAGAAAAGGTACAGGGTATCCGGAGCATAAGGCCTGCGGCCTGTTTTCTGCCCGACAATGGAAGCCAGCGTATCAATGCCGGAGCGTAAATCGGTGTAGCCACAAACAATGTACACCCGGCTGAAACAGGCAGCATCATTTAACATGGGCAGTTACCTCAAGTACCTTTGAGAGAAGTCTCATGGATGTCCCTGTGTTGACCTGAATGATGATTCCGTTTGAAACCAGTTCTAATGAATCTGAATTCCCGGTTTTCGGCCCTTCATCCACAACAGGTCCTCCGGTTTTCATAAGTTCTGTCGGAACCACCGCCTGCTCTATGACGTGTGCAGGAACTGCGTTTAAGCAGGCTTTCTTTACCTCGGTCATTCGATAGTAATAGTTGGCGACGGTAATAGAATGATTTGCACACCACTCAGCGACACCCATCCCGGCAGGACGATTCTGGCAGTCCTGAACCATAGCGGCCCATTCACGAAGCCGGCACTGTCTGGAAATTAAAGCTGTTTTTGTATTCATTGGCGTACCTCCATAGGATTCAAAAAAGTTTAGGCTATACTTTTTTGAATAATGTTTTGATATGCCTATTGTCGCAGATTTGCTGATTCGCTTCTATGTACTGATTATGAAGCGTTTACGACGTAAATTCAGCCTTCCTCTCATGGGAGGCTGTTTACCGTATCGCCCATAAAGGCGGCAGGCAGGATCTGAGGGAGATTCCGTCTGCCGTAGGCGGAGATATGGCTATGCGCCACGGGATAATTCTGGCAAAGTCCCTTCCCGCGAAGAAATGCGGCATTCAGACAGGGGAAACCATATTAGAGGCACAAAGAAAATGTCCGAACCTGGTTCTGGTTCCGCCTAATTACAGTTTGTATGAGCAGTGTTCTGCTGCATTTATGGATATCCTGCGAGAATATTCTGACATTGTGGAGCAGTACAGTATTGATGAAGCATTTGTTGATATGACTGCAAGCTGCCGGCTGTTTGGAGAGCCGGTTGATGTGGCAGAGCAGATCAAAGACCGCATCAAAGAAGAACTGGGATTTACGGTAAATATAGGTGTATCTAGTAACAAGCTGCTCGCCAAGATGGCAAGCGACTTTAGAAAGCCTGATATGGTACACACTTTATACCCGGAAGAGATACAGAGTAAGATGTGGCCGCTTCCTGTATCCGAATTGTTTTTCGTGGGAAGGGCTACGGCTAAGAAGCTGTTCGGCGTTGGAATCAAGACCATAGGAGAACTGGCCACAGCCGATCCGGTGTGGCTGAAAAGTATCTTAAAGAAGCAGGGAGAGGTCATATGGGGCTTCGCTAACGGTATAGACCTTTCGCCTGTATTAGATCAGCCTCCGGCTAATAAAGGGTATAGCAACTCCACGACTACACCATACGATGTGACGGATGCAGAGACGGCTGACAGGGTGCTCCTGGCACTGGCGGAGTCGGTAGGGAACCGCTTAAGGGAAGATAAGGTACAGATAGAAGTGGTGTCCGTGGGTATTAAATACAAAGACTTATCCTATGTTTCCCATCAGAAGGTATTACAGGCAGCCCACACTATTTGATGAAATTGATTATGACAAGTTGGAGAAACTGGATAAAACCGTGGATTCTTTAAGAAAACGGTTTGGCATGGATTCCGTGATGCGTGCAGCATTTTTGAAACAGCCAATAGACCATATGAGCGGTGAATAAAAAATAGTTGTAAAATAATAGAAATGATTGCTTGTCAATCACGAATTCTTATGTTATTATCTGTCTGTTAGTGATATGAATTGATTATCGAAAGGAGGGCTTACCATGCAGAACAATACAACAATCCAAAACAGAATCAAGAAAATGACAAATAAAGGTACGGCGCTCTTTTCGTATTACAGATAGTTTTGTTTTATTTATGACAATAGAAGACTATATAAATTTTTTCTGTTGTCTTATAAGCTGTATAGAAAGAGAATTTGCAGCCAGCACCTTTGGGTGCTTTTTTTGTGCCCATTTTTATAAAGAAAGGGAAAAGATATCAATTATGAAAACAGTAAAAGGTATTTATGCCGAAGCAAAAATCTTCACAGATGATGTGGAAGAGTACGCAGAGGCACAGGTAAAAATGATATGCGATAACAAAATCGCAGAGGACAGCACGATCTGCATGATGCCCGACATCCATCCGGGGAAGATTGCCCCGATCGGTCTTTCCATGACAGTCACGGATAAAGTGCTTCCGCAGCTTTTGGGCGTGGATATAGGCTGTGGCATGACCTGTGTAAAATTGAATAAGAATAACGCAGAGTTCCAGAAGCTGGACAGGGTCATCCGGGAAAATGTACCGTCAGGATTTGCCATCCGCAAGGAACCCCATCACACGGCAGCGGAATTTTCCTACGAGGAACTTCACTGTATCCGCCATATCAACAGGCAGAAAGCGGAGAGAAGCCTCGGCACGCTTGGAGGCGGCAACCATTTCATAGAACTGGATAAAGGCACTGACGGCAGTCTGTACCTCGTGGTGCACACAGGGAGCAGACATCTGGGTGAGGAAGTGGCAGAATACTATACAAAACTTGCAAGTACCTGCCTGAAAGAACAGTTTAAAGAAATACCCTATTACATGAGTTATCTGGAGGGAGATCATAGGGCGGCTTATCTGGAGGATGTTCAGATCATCCAGCGGTATGCCGAGTGGAACAGACAGATCATTGTCCGGGAAATCTTAAAAGGGATGAAGTGGAAAGCTGTTGAGCAGTTCTCAGCAGCACATAATTATCTGGACGGTTCCGGAATACTTCATAAGGGTTCTATTTCCGCAAGGAAGGGAGAACGTGTAATCATTCCGGCGAACATGAAAGAAGGAGTTATTTTAGGAATTGGAAAAGGCAATGCCGGATGGAATTATTCAGCGCCGCATGGCTCCGGCAGGAAACTAAAGCGTGAGGATGTGAAGAACCGGCATACGGTATCGGAGTTCAAAAAGGAAATGGAGGGTATTTACAGCAGTTGTGTAGGAGCGGACACACTGGATGAGGCTCCTTTTGCCTATCGTTCCATAACGGAGATCGCAGAACAGATCAAAGATACCGTTGAAATCACAGAAGTATTAAAGCCTGTCTATAATTTTAAGGCAGGAAGCAAAAAGTAAAAAGCAAGAAGTAAGTGGGAGGAAATTCATTTATGATAGTGCAGATCAGTGCAGGACAGGGACCGACCGAATGTCAGTTGGCGGTCGCAAAATTATATGAAGCATTAAAAAGGGAATATGGCGATTTAGAAATATTATCGGATACTAAAGGCTATGAAAAAGGCTGCTTTGATTCTATTCGTTTTCGGACGGGGCATGATATGAGCGGTCTAGAGGGTACGGTGTTGTGGATATGTAAAAGTCCGTTCCGAAAGAACCACAAAAGAAAGAACTGGTATGTGGATGTGAGCATTATCCCGGAACAAGGCGAGATTGCGGCAGATAAAGAATACCGTATAGAAAAATTTCACTGTGGTGGTAAAGGCGGACAGAATGTAAATAAGGTAGAAACCGGGGTACGGATTATACATATCCCGACAGGTCTTGTATCGCAGTCTACCGAGGAACGGAGCCAGTTTCAGAATAAGCAGCGTGCAATGGAAAAGTTGCAGGAGAAACTTTCATGTTTACAGAAAGAGCAGGAGGCAAAGCAGGTCAATGCCGCATGGCGGGAACATACCCGTATTGTCAGGGGAAATCCGGTGCGGACCTATGAGGGAGAAAGGTTTCTTCTGAGAAAATAGCAGGAATAATCCAGATGTATAGAGGCGTATAAGATACCCTTGTGGATATATATTATTACTATGGTGATCCCTGTGCCGTTTACGGCATGGGGATTTTCCACTTTTAACGAGGCGGTTCTAGGACGGATATTGAAGAGCGTGCGATGAATATTGCCAATTATATCATTGAGAATAATGCTACGGTGAGACAGACTGAGAGGGAGTTTGGGATTAGTAAGAGTACGGTACATACGGTAGTAACAAAATAGAACGGTTGGTGAATATGTTTGCATGGATAATAGAATAGATAGTGTGAGGGTGTTCGAAGGGTAATAGATTTTCGAATACCTTTTTTATAGTATCACATTGTGAAAAAGAAAAGGTAAGATTATAATAAATCAAAGACATTTAGAATACCAGACGAAAGGAAATAAAATATGAGTGAAGTACAAAAGGCGATTAAAGAAATTACACATTTGAGTGAAACTTTTCCGAAAGAGGCATTTCAGATCATTACTGCAAATAAAGAGGAGGCAATTCCGTATTTGCGTGAGGCCGTCAGCTATGCCATTAGTAAAGGATCGGCTTTGGATGAAAATTATCAACTTCATTTCTATGCATTATATTTGTTGGGAGAGTTCCAGGATAAAGAAGCGTTCCCGGAGATTATGAAACTTGTGTCCTTGCCAGACGATACAGCAGAGTATCTGATTGGGGATTGTATAACGACGGATCTAAGCGATATTCTATACAATACATATGACGGCAATATTGAATTGTTGAAAAAATCAATTCACAACAGGGATATTGATGAATTTGCCAGATCAGCGATGCTTGATGTAATGGGGCAGTTGTATATAGAGGGAATTTTGGAAGAAAGCGAGTGGAAAGATTTCTTAAAGCAAAATGTGCATGATGAAAGAGAATATGATTATATTTATAATGCAATAGGATATACATTGTGTCAATGCCATTTTATTGATATGCTTCCGGAAATTCGATATATGTTTGAGAAAGATCTTATAGATGAGTCTATGATGGGGAAATACGATTCCTATGTAGATGCTATGTTTAAATATCGGGAGAATGAGACAGGCTTTTGCAAGACTTCCTTCAATGCCGCTGAGACTTTGCGGCATTGGGCGATGTTTTCGAAATCAGAGGATAATATATCCGCTGAAAGAGATTTTGGTGAAATGATCCATACGTTAGACAGAGAGTTGAATGAACCTGGTTCGAAGAAGAAAATTGGCAGAAATGACCCATGTCCCTGTGGAAGTGGAAAAAAGTATAAATATTGCTGTTTGAATAAGCCAAAGGAGGCTATTGATCTGATAGAAAGTTCAGAGGAGCGTAATAAATGGTTAAGAAGATATCCGTACACAGGGATGGAAAGAATTGACGGAAGAATTTATCTTGCGGATTACTTCGATGAAATAAGTATAGAAACGGATAAAATTCTTTATCTGGCGTTGATGAACCGACCTGGGTTGATTTGGAAAAGAAATATAGAAGTGGAGGAGAAGAGAACAAAAGAATATTTATACCTTGCGTTTCAAAGGTGTATGACAAGAATGGNAGAAGAAAAGATNCCGTCNATTGTTGANTATGATAAGAAGTACAGTATTCATTATCAGTGCGAAGAGTGGATGAGTGAGTTGTGCAGGCTTTTACGGGGGGATAATGATATTGAAAAATATGAAGAGGTCAAGAAATTTGCTTCCAGAAATGGAATTCAAATATAGCAGTAACAGCACAACATAGTTTGGAGTGNCAATATTATAGAAATAGAAGGCTGTCGGAGGGAGAATATCTTTCCGATAGTTTTTATATGAAGGATTCGTTGCATTTAAAAAGGTAAGCGGATATACTATAAATAAGNTGGTATTAAAGATAAGACAAGTCTGTATCCATGAACAAGAAGGGNAAACNATTATGGCGAGGACGATTGGTATCGGGAATCAGGACTTTGAGAAGGTTAGGGTAAATAATAATTTTTATATAGATAAAACAGGTTTTATACGGGAATGGTGGGAGTCCGGTGACGAGGTAACACTGATTACCCGTCCAAGGCGTTTTGGCAAGACGTTAAATATGAGTATGCTGGAAAAATTTTTTTCTGTTAATTATGCTGACAGAAGTGATTTGTTTCAGGAACTTGATATATGGGAGGATGAGAAATACAGGGATTTGCAAGGAACATATCCGGTACTCTTTATTAGTTTTGCGAGTGTAAAAGAAAATACCTATGCAGGTGCAAGAGAGAATATTTGTCGAATTATAGAAGAACAGTATAACAAACATGATTATCTTCTTAGCGGGAATTTACTAAACGAAAAGGAGAAAACATTTTATCAAAAAGTTTCGGCAGAGATGTCGGATAGTGTAGCGTCAGTATCNNTTAGANCNCTTTCNGATTTCNTAAGTAGATATTATGGGAAAAANGTGATTATCCTTCTGGANGANTATGATACACCAATGCAGGAAGCATATGTAAATGGATACTGGGATGAACTGACGGTCTTTACCAGAAGTTTATTCAACTCTACATTTAAGACGAACCCTTATCTGGAACGAGCCATAATGACAGGAATTACCAGAATAAGCAAAGAATCCATTTTTTCTGATCTGAATAATTTGGAAGTGGTAACAACGACTTCCAAAAAGTATACAGAGTGTTTTGGATTTACGGAAAAAGAGGTATTTGCTGCCTTAGAAGAGTATGGATTGGATGAGCAGAAACAACAAGTAAAAGACTGGTATGATGGATTTATATTCGGAGGAAAGAAAGATATATANAATCCATGGTCGATTATTAATTTTCTTGATAAGAANGAAGTNGGAACTTATTGGGCTAACTCCAGTAGTAATAGACTGGTTGGAAAGCTGATTCGTGAAGGAAGTCCGGAAATTAAGATGTCAATGGAGAATCTGTTGAAGGGTGAAACGTTCCGTACAACATTTGATGAGCAAATTGTATTCAATCAGTTGGATCAGGGAGATGACGCGGTTTGGAGTCTCTTGCTTGCAAGCGGATATCTGTGTGCAATACATTATGAATTCAATATGATACGACGAAAAGCAGAATTTGATTTGCAGTTGACAAATATGGAAGTTTATGTGATGTTTGAGCAGATGATTGAAAGTTGGTTTGAGGGGTGCCGCAGAGTCAACAACGCATTCCTTCAGGCGATGTTAGATGATGATGTTCAGGCAATGAATACTTATATGAATAGAGTTGCCNTGCAGACATTCAGTTATTTTGATATCGGGAAAAAACCATCGGAGGAAGAACCGGAGCGTTTTTATCATGGATTTGTGCTTGGAATGATGGTAGAGCTTGCTGACCGATATGTGGTTACTTCGAATCGTGAGAGTGGTTTTGGACGGTACGATGTAATGTTGGAACCAAAGAATCTGGAGGATGATTCTATCATTATAGAATTTAAAGTACAGAGCGAAAACGAGAAAGAATTATTTGACACAGTACAAGAAGCGCTTCACCAAATAGAGGAGAAGAAGTATCAGGCNAATCTCGAAGCGAAGGGAGTGCCGGAAGAGCGGATTCGGAAGTATGGGTTTGCTTTTTGTGGGAAAAAGGTGCTGATTGGTAGTGCATCCATAAAGCCATAATGAGACGGAATAGGTTCAGAAAGAAGAAACAGTCATAACCCCTCAAACCANTTCATANAATGTAAAAAAGTGTTCTGAGGGGTTTCCTTTTGAAAGATTATATTGAGGAACGTGCAATCCAGATTGCCAATTATATCATTGAGAATAATGCTACGGTGAGACAGACTGCGAAGGAGTTTGGGATTAGTAAGAGTACGGTACATAAAGACGTAACAGACCGCCTGATACAGTTAAACCCGTCACTGGCAGCAGAAGCCAGGAAAGTGCTGGATGTCAATAAATCAGAGAGGCATATCCGCGGGGGATTAGCGACCAGAGAGAAATATCTGCACCAGCATGTATGCTAGAACCGCACGATTTCGTAACGCTGCAGGAAGTGTTTCCGGCTGTGCGTGCTGTACGACATAGGGAAGGTACTTTACATTGATGATGAATAGGCATAGAATAAGGTTCATAATCTATGTGAGGACAGTGACGGACGATGCACACGAAGGAAGAAGTACAGGGAAAGTTCTATAGTAATGCTGATCTTAAGAAACTGATTCTGCCCTTGATCATGGAGCAGCTTCTGGCTATCCTGGTCGGTATGCTGGATACTGTCATGATCTCCGGCGTGGGAGAAGCGGCGGTATCGGGTGTTTCTCTGGTGGATAATATTAATATTCTGATTATTCAGGTTTTTGCGGCGCTGGCTACCGGCGGCGCCGTTGTTGCCGGACATGCTCTGGGACAGCGCAACGAAGAGGCAGCGGGACGGTCTGCGTGGCAGATGGTTCTTTTTTTGGTGTATGCTTCGGTAGTTACCACAGTCGTGTTGCTCGGCGGGCATAAGACGATCCTTGGGGCGATTTTCGGTCAGGTGGAAGCAGAGGTCATGAGCAGTGCAACGACTTATCTGATTATTACCGGGCTTTCGATCTGCCCGCTGGCGCTTTATAACGGCTGCGCCGCGCTTTTCAGAGCCATGGGAGATTCCAAGACGACAATGTACATATCGCTGCTGATGAACTTGATGAATCTGATCGGCAATGCCGTTCTTATTTTCGGATGTAATATGGGAGTGGCGGGCGCCGCGATTTCCACTACCGTGTCCAGAGCCACGGCGGCAGGCATTATTTTTTATCTTCTATTCCGAGCGGACAAAGTGATCTGTTTTAAGTATCGGGTGACCGCGAAGCTTAATTTGGAGCAGATTAAGAAAATCCTGTATATCGGAATCCCGAACGGTCTGGAGAACAGCCTTTTTCAGTTGGGAAAAATACTGCTCCTGAGTCTGGTGTCCACTTTCGGCACATCGGCGATTGCCGCGAATGCGGTCTGCGGTACGGTGGCAAATTTCAATATCTTGCCGGGCATGGCGATCAACATGGCAATTTTATCTGTGACATCTTATTGTATCGGCGCGGGGGATTACGGACAGGTCAGGTATTATACGAAAAAACTGATGCGACTGACAAATATCTGTATGATAGCGGTGTCTGTTATTATGATTCTTTCGTGCCGGAAAGTGCTTTTACTCTATCATCTGACGCCGGAGACGGAAGAGTTGGCGGTGCAGGTCATCTGCTTCCATGCCGTTATGTGTACGTTTGCGTGGGTGCCGTCTTTTTCCCTGCCAAATACGTTGCGCGCGGCGGGCGACGTGATGTGGACGATGGCGATCGCTATTGTGTCTATGTGGGTGTTTAGAATCGGCACGGCGTACTTTTTCAGCAACGTATTCCATTTGGGATTGATGGGGATCTGGATTGCGATGACGATTGACTGGATGTTCCGCGGGATCTGTTATGAGATCAGGTATCATAGCGGCAAGTGGGAAAAGGCGATGAAGAACCCGTCATAATGAATCTGTGTAATCGAAAGCTACGTAGTCTGCGGCCAATGCCGCCGTCCCAATATAATTACGGCTAAAGCGCAGAAATGAGGAAAAAGGATGTACCATATAGTAATCTGCGATGATGAAAAGGAAATCCTGGATGATATCCTGAGAAAAGTCCGGAGCTGTTTTGATGAAAATGGCATATCGGCGCGTTACACCGGATTTGATGATTCAAGAAAGCTGATGGAATGTATTCAAAGTGAGAAGATAGACGTATTGTTTCTTGATATAGATATGCCATATCATAATGGGATGGATATCGCGGGATATATCAATGAGCAGGGACTGAAAACGATTCTGATATTCATAACCAGTCATGACGCGTTGGTTTACCAGACTTTTGCATACAGACCCTTTGGATTTATCCGTAAAACGTATATCGATCAGGAAATGGATGAATTAGTGAAGCGGGTGAACCGGGAATTGTTGGAAAACAAGCAGGAATTAGTCTTCCGGAAGGGACAGGAGCTTATCAGGGTGCTCATTAAAGATATCATCTATATAGAGGCAGAGAAAAATTATCTCATGATAAGGACCTGTGATGAAATGATCCGTATCAGGGAAACTATGACGAATGCTTTGAATGAACTTCAGGGCAAGGGATTTATCAGGTGCCATAAAGGTTATCTGGTCAATGCGGATTACATCGAAAAACTGAGAAATTCTGAGGTTTTACTGAGAGCCGGCGATGAAAGCATAGCGCTTCCCGTGGGCAGGAGCTATGAAAAAGAGGTACGGAAGAAGATTCTCGAGATGCTTCGGAATTAGAAGGCGGGCAGAAAATATGTATGTGATTCTTGCGGTAATCATAATAATACTGGGGATATTGTTGATTGGGCAAATTAATAAGAGAAAAGCCGATCAAGCGAAATATGAGGAACAGGACAAACTGCTCACAAGATATCTGGCGGACAATCTGGATATGGAAAAGAGACTGTCGGATATCAGGGACGATTATGACAAACAGCAGGAGATGGCGGAAGAAATACGCAGGATTCAGCAGCAGATCGGACTGCTGAAGCACGATATGAAGAACCATACGCTGGTCATTCTCTCGTATCTGGAGGAGAACAAGACGGAGGAGGCCAGGCAGTATGCGGGAGAGATTCTGGACAAGCTGAACCGGATGTATACCTATGTCAACGTGGGAAATTCCCTGTTGAGTTATATTATTAACAGCAAGCTCTCCATGGCAAAAGAGCAGGGCATAGAGATCAAAGCAGAGATAGAAAATCTTCCGTTTTCTTATATGGACAGTGTGGACTTTTCGTCACTTCTGAATAATATGCTGGATAATGCGGTAAACGGTGCCTTAGAGTCGGAGGGCAAAAGGCTGGAAGTGAATATAGTATCTGAGAAAGGATTTGATGTCATAACCGTTAAGAACAGTATTGACGGCTCTGTTTTAAAAGATAATCCGGAACTGGCAACTTCCAAGGAGGAGCCGGGGCATGGATACGGTATGAAGCAGATGAAAGCAGTTACGGAAAAGTATGAGGGCAATATCGATATTTATGAGAAGGATGGAATGTTTATTGTAAGAGTTATGCTGGGATAAGTGCTGCTTATCCCTACATAGAGGTTGTTTATCCCGCATTCGTTGACGTGCGGGATTTTTTATTGTATAAGAGTAGGGTGTCAAGAGGTGCATATTCTAAAATGGGGGATGGCAGATTGTACAATCTGCCTGCGAAAATTTATTGAAGCATCCTTTTGGCACCTTAATGAAATTATGTAAGATAGGCGGTGAACACTTCTGATCATATTAAAGGATGTATCTAAGACTTTTGGCAATAAAAAGGTACTAAAAGAAATATCCCTCCACATTGCCTCAAATGAAAATGTAGGCCTGATCGGATTGAACGGCGCGGGTAAAACGACATTGCTGAATGTGATAGCCGGAGCGATAAAGCCGGACAACGGATTTGTTAGGACGAATGGCAGGGAGAGTTTAATAGAAGATAAGAAGGCTCTTAAGGATTTGGTATATGTATCAGGGATCAAGTCTCAATTATGGGAAGACCTTACAGTGAAGGCTTCGTTGGAGAATTGTATTAAAATGTATCAGATCGATCCGCAGGATTATGAAAGCAGGCTCGCAAGGCTGGAGGCGGTTTTTGAGACCGGAGCGTTTATGAATATGAGGCCGAGGAATTTATCGTTGGGAGAAAGAATGCGATGTGAACTTGTATATGCCCTGCTTGCGGAGCCTAAGATTCTGATGCTCGACGAAGTACTGATCGGCGTGGATGTTTCCATAAAGCATAAGATCATGCAGTTTTTTGAAGCCTACAGGAAAGAGAAGCATTCTACGATCATCTACACGAGCAATAATCTTGCAGAAGTGGAAAAGCTGTGTGACAGAGTGATTCTGATTGATGACGGGCAGAGCATTTTCGATGGAAAAACGGAGCGTATTATAAACGAGTTTTCACCGCATTATCGGATGGAAGTCAGGATATCGGATGAGCTTCCTGATTTTGAAGACCTTCCTCTGGAGAAATACAGTATCGATTCGGACACGGTAACAATTGATTATGATATACACAAGATAGAAACAACCCGGCTTTTGGAGCATCTGATGGAAAAAAGTAAGATCAGGGATATCAGACTGTCTGAACCTGATCTGGAAGGAACGATTAAGAAGATATATGGAGGGCGAGTATGGAAAACATGATTATGGTTCAGGACATTAAGAAATATTACAAGGTCGCAAAGCGCGAGAAGGGCATGGCTGCTTCGCTGAGATATCTTTTTAACAGAAAATATGAGATAAAAAAAGCCGTCGATGATGTGAGCTTTTCCATAAAGCGTGGTGAGATCGTCGGATTCATAGGTCCGAACGGCGCAGGGAAATCCACGACGATCAAAATCCTGTCAGGCATCCTGTATCCGGATGCGGGGGACGTAAACATAAAAGGATATATCCCATATAAGCAGAGAAAACAGTATGTGAAAAATATCGGCGTTGTATTCGGGCAGAAATCACAGTTGAACTGGGATCTGCCCTTAATAGAAAGTTTTGAGCTGATGAAATTCATTTACAAAATACCGCAGGAAAAATATGAGAAGAATCTGAAGCAGTTTTCAGAACTTCTGGATATGGAAGATTTTATAAACCAGCCTGTAAGGCAGCTGTCATTGGGACAGAGGATGCGGGGAGATATCGTTGCGGCGCTTCTGCACTCGCCCGAAATCGTATTTCTGGATGAGCCGACGATCGGACTGGACGTGGTGGCGAAGGAAAAGATACGGGAATTCATCAGGTATATTAATGCAAAAGAAAAGACCACCATTATATTCACAACTCATGATATGCAGGATATAGAAAAGGTCTGCGACCGGCTGATCATCATTGATAAGGGAAAAAAGATATATGACGGAAGCATTGAACAGATTAAAAATAAATATGCCAATTCCAAGACGATTGAAATACTGCTTGAAAATGATGAGAAGGAAATACAGACATTTGATCTGAATGTTGCACCCATGAATACGGTCATGGAAAATCTTTTTGCACAAAAAAATATCAAGGATATTTCTATCTGTGAACCTGAGATAGACGGAATCATCCGCGATATTTACGAAGGAAGGGTCGTTCTGGACGATCCGACAGCGGAGGGAAATTAATCGATGAGAGCTTATGTGGAATTTGCCGTCAAGAAATTTGAGGATAAAATGGCATACAAATTAGATTTTTTCATGGGAATAGTCAACACGGCCATGATGATCGTAGTCTACCTGTGTATCTATAAGGCGTTATATGGGGATGCAGCGTATGTTGACGGGATATCTTATCGTATGGTGGCTACGAACTTCGTCATTACGCTGGGACTGTCACATGCATTTGATTATGACGAGATGTTCCTAGAACACAAAATTCATGACGGGAGTATTACCGGTGAATTTTTAAAACCGGTTAGTTTCATGTTGCGGCTGTTGGCGGAAAATATTGGTGAAGGTGCATTTAAAATTATCTTTCATTTCATACCTGCGCTGCTTTTTACACTGCTGTATACGAGCCTGTGTCCTCCGAAAAGTGCGCTCAGCCTGATTGCTATGTTCGGCAGCGTAATATTTGGGTATCTGATTCTGTGGCTGATCAGTTTTATTATCCAGACATGGAGCTTCTGGCTGTTCAGCGTGTGGGGAATCATAACAATCAAAAATGTATTTGTAAATATCCTGGCAGGGACTTTACTGCCGCTATGGTTTATGCCTGCGGCGCTTAGAAAAATAATTTCTTATACTCCTTTCGAGTCAATCTATTTTACGCCGGTGAGAATATATCTCGGTGAGCTGGATGGGGCCGAGATCCTTTCGGGACTGGCGGTTCAGATCATCTGGATAGTTGTTCTGGGAATCATTGCAAATGTGTTCTGGAAAAAAGGGGTTAAAAAGCTCGTGGTGCAGGGCGGTTAGAGAAAGGAATGGGTACTAGTATGGGTGAAATGAGAATTACTTTGCAGTCGATAAAGATGAGCTTTCGGACAAGGCTGCAATACAGGGTTGATACGCTGGTTGCTACCTTGGCTGTGTTTATCAGGGAATCCGCTAACATTATTGCAATCTATCTGGCACTGCTTAAGTTTGACAGGATCAATGGCTGGAATGTAAATGAAATGTTGTTCTTGTATAGTATGCTCTTCTTGACCTACGCTTTTGTGGTTTCGCTGTTCGCGGATCTGAGGCAGTTTTCGGATACGATCAGGGAAGGAAGATTTGACAGGCTTCTTGTCAGGCCAAGAGGCCTGTTGCTTCAGTTGATTTTGAACAATGCAGATTTGATTGCGACGGCAGGACACGGGACGTTGGGAATACTTCTGTTTGTCATATCTGCCGGGAGGGTCGGAATCCATTGGAATGCTGCCACTATACTGTACTATATTGCCGCAATTATCAGTGGTATATTGATACAGGGTGGTATGTTCATCATATTTTCGTCCCTGTGTTTTTACTTTGTGGAAACTAACAGCATACGGTCAATTTTCTATTGGAATATGCGTAAGTTCGCGGGGTATCCGATCAGTATTTATCATAAGGTTATTCAGGTTGTTTTAATATATGTGGTTCCGTTTGCGTTCGTAAATTATTTTCCGGCGCAGTATCTTCTCAGGAAAGCGGATATGGCGAATTATAATGAAGTTTATATTTATATTGCGCCGGTTGTTGGGGTGGTGGTGTATGCGGCTGCTTATCTGTTCTGGAGGGTGAGTGTGAGGCGGTATTATAGTACGGGGAATTGAGGAAGGTCCGGGGTGGTGTATTGATTGGGTGTGAATGAGGTGAGAATAAAAAGCGGATGCGTATAAAGGGCGCGTACAAAAAGTAAATATGTTTTGACAAGGGTTTTGAGGCTACCGTATAATAAGACATGGAGTTACACTAGGGTTGTAAAGAACACAACCCAAGTGTAACTAGACCATGTCTAGGAGAATGCAAAAAGCGTGCATTCTCCGCGTGTGAAGTAAAGCTAAGTGTTCAAGACATGGAGTTACGCTTAGGTTGTAAAGAACACAGCCTAAGTGTCACTAGAACATGTCTGGGAGAATGCAAAGAGCGTGCATTCTCCGCGTGCAGAAGAAGGATGTAAAACACCGGAGTGGGAGCGGAGAGGAAAGATGGAGAGAGAAACGGTTATCGTATTGGATTTTGGTGGGCAGTATAATCAGTTGATTGCGCGAAGAGTCAGAGAATGTAATGTGTATTGTGAGGTGCATCCTTACAGCTTGAGTCTTGATCAGATAAAAGAGATGAACCCGAAAGGCATTATTTTTACCGGAGGACCCAACAGCGTGTATGGAGAGGGCGCTGTGGTATGCGATAAAGAAATCTTTGAACTGGGAATACCGATTCTGGGTATTTGCTATGGCTCTCAGCTGATGGCACATCTGCTGGGCGGTAAAGTGACTACTGCGCCGGTCAGCGAGTACGGTAAGACTGAGGTGAATATCGATCAAAAAGCGGCTATGTTTGCAGGCGTGTCCGAGAAAACGATCTGCTGGATGAGCCATACAGATTATATTGAAAAAGCGCCCGAACATTTTACGGTGACGGCACATACGCCCGTCTGCCCAGTGGCGGCAATGGAGTGGCCGGAGAAGAGATTATATGCGGTACAGTTTCACCCGGAAGTCATGCATACCGTAGAAGGTATGACCATGCTGAGAAATTTCGTGATGAATGTCTGTGGCTGTAAAGGCGAATGGAAGATGGATTCCTTCGTGGAGACAACCATTGAGGCGATTCGGAATAAAGTAGGTAACGGCAAGGTGCTGTGCGCGCTTTCCGGCGGTGTGGATTCTTCCGTGGCAGCAGTCCTTTTGGCAAAAGCAGTGGGTAAGCAGCTAACTTGTGTGTTTGTGGATCACGGACTGCTTCGCAAAAACGAGGGCGATGAGGTGGAAGCAGTGTTCGGACCGGACGGACCGTATGACCTTAATTTTATCCGTGTCAATGCACAGGAACGCTTCTATCAGAAGCTGGCCGGAGTGACGGAACCGGAGCAGAAACGGAAGATTATCGGTGAGGAATTTATTCGGGTATTCGAGGAAGAGGCAAAGAAAATAGGCGCTGTGGACTTCTTAGTGCAGGGGACGATTTATCCAGATGTGATCGAGTCAGGTTTGGGTAAATCGGCAGTAATCAAATCTCATCACAATGTAGGCGGCCTGCCGGATTATGTGGATTTTAAAGAGATTATCGAGCCGCTCCGTATGCTTTTCAAAGACGAGGTGAGAAAAGCGGGGCTGGAATTGGGCATACCGGAGCACCTTGTATTCCGTCAGCCGTTCCCGGGTCCGGGACTGGGCATTCGTATCATCGGTGAAGTGACGGCGGAGAAGGTAAGAATCGTGCAGGATGCGGATTATATTTATCGGGACGAGATCGCTAAAGCAGGCGTGGATAAAGGACTGGGGCAGTATTTTGCGGCGCTTACGAATATGCGTTCTGTGGGCGTCATGGGAGACGAGAGAACATATGATTATGCAGTGGCATTACGCGCGGTGAACACAAGCGACTTTATGACGGCGGAGGCGGCGCAGATTCCTTGGGAGGTGCTGGGGACTGTGGCGAATAGAATTGTAAATGAAGTTAAGGGGGTTAACCGGGTGCTGTATGATTGTACGGGGAAGCCGCCGGCTACGATTGAGTTCGAGTAACGGATAAAATCCCGGAAATGCTGATAAATTGGGCGTTTCCGGGATTGCTTTATGCCTGTTGGCTCTAAAATGGCTCTAATTATTTTCGAGGGCATTATTCTTTGAGTAATAACGGAATGCTTTCGCAATATATTCAGAAGCACCTTTCTTATATTTACTATCAGTTATGGTTTTTATATAATCGTTTGAATATGCATTGATAAGCATATCCATATAAGACTTACTGCAGGATATGGATTTATTAGTGCTGTTTTTCTGTATAAATTGCCATATTTCCTGAACAATGGATTGTATTTTAGGGGAAGAAACATCTTCTGACAAATCGGCGGTTAGTTTGTCATATAGTATATCAGATTGTTTTCCAATTTCTTTCACTTCTTCCGTTAATTGTGTTTCCATGATTTCAGAAAAGTGTTCCAGATTATATTTCATGGCTTCGGTATATTTGTCAACACTTCCAAATTGTTTAATAGCAAGTTTGGCTACTTCGGCTTCATCATCTTTGACTTTTTGGATAAACATCTCAAAATTTTCAATGCTTCCCCAGTGCTTGATAATTTCTTTTGTCTGATTGGACTTAAAATCTTCTAAGGCACTAATATAATCAGACAAATCAAATTCTTTAAAACTCATACATTGTTCTCCTTTCTCTAAGCGACTAAGAAGCTGTATAAGTCTGTCCGTCCGATTACGTTTTAGAAGAAGCAATTCTTTTTGTTTCTTGAAGGCGGCAATTCGGTCAAAATCGGGCTTCTCAAGAATTTCCTGAATGTCCTTTAGTTTAAAGCCTAATTCTTTAAAAAACAGGATTTGTTGTAGCTTTTGCAAGGCTTCATCATCATATAGACGATAGCCGGATTGTGTTAATTCGCTTGGCTTTAACAGTCCAATCTCGTCATAGTATTGTAATGTACGGGTGCTTATGCCTGTTAATTCTGCAACTCGGCTTATAGTTCGCATTCTTATCAGCTCCTTAAATTTGTGAAGAAGCAAGACAGAGATTGGCGGCTTATATCTATTCTGCTCCTATGAGAAAAGAATACAGTATCACGTTACGTGGGAGTCAATACTTTTGTTCAAAATTTTTATCACTCATTTTCGGGATATATTTTAACAGATATACCTCTAACACCTTTTTTTACAATCTTGCTATCATCAAGAATACTTTGCTTAACAGCGTCTAAATCCTTTGAGAGTGCTTCAATCGCACGTTGGTGTTCTTCCTCTGATGAGAAGCGTTTCGTATCATTTAAAAGGTTCTCTTGCAATTCTCTTGCTTTCATGTAAACACCCAACTTATGATTGAGCAGCGAGTTCTTAAAGGATATTTTGATTGTAGAGGGAATAAAACTTCCGTCCTCGTCTTTTTCTGCTTCAAAATCCATATCTAATTGTTCGTCCATTTTTAACAGCAAGGACAATACATCTGATACCGTTTCTATATCAAAATCCATAAAAACATTGATACTGATACCTAACGCATTTGCAATTTTCATCAGTTGATCGGGCTTGGGATTGCGAATACCATATTCATATTTTTTAATTGTGGCGGAATTGATGCCGGAAAGCTGACCTAGCGTTTCCTGTGATATACCACGCAAATTCCGAAAGTGTTTAATCTTTTCTCCGGTAGTCATACTAATACCTCCGATTTTGCTATTTTCGTTAGTGCTTAGTTCAATTCTATCACATCAGGACACATTTGTGTATATAAATTTAAAATAAATACTTGACGTTCACAAAAGTGTACCGTATAATAAAAACACAAAGGTCACATATGTGTACCTAAAATAATAATGAAAGGACAGGATTATATGGAGAATGGAAAGAAAATGTATGTAACGGCAGAGGAAGCAGCTGAAATGCTTGGCGTGTCAACGGGTTATGCCTACAAGATTATCCGGGGGCTGAATGAGGAACTGAAAGCAAAGGGTTATCGGACAATCTGCGGCAAAGTCCCGACAAAATACTTTGAAGAAAAATTTTACGGTCTGACCGTAGCCATGTAGGAAAGGAGAGGTTTTATGTCAGCAACAAGGGACGGAAAGATGTGGCGTTGCCAGTTCTATTATAAGGACTGGCAGGGCGTAAGTCACAAGAAGAACAAGAGGGGATTTAAGACAAAAGCGGAAGCGGAACAGTGGGAGCGTGATTTCCTGCAACAGCAACAGAGGAATTTAGACATCAATTTTGAAAATTTCGTACAAATCTATTATGAGGATATGGAACATCGTCTGCGTGAAAATACTATGCGGACAAAGAAATTTATTATTGACTTGAAAATCATTCCATATTTCAAGAAAAAGAATATGAATGAGATTAAGGCTTCTGACATTCGGGCGTGGCAAAATGCGCTGATGAAAAAAGGATATTCGGAAACATATCTGAAAACGGTCAATAATCAGTTGTCGGCAATCTTCAATTATGCGGTTCGGTATTATGATTTGAAAGACAATCCTTGCAGGAAAGCCGGGAGTATTGGAAAGAGCCATGCAGGGGAAAAAGAGTTTTGGACGAAACAGGAATTTAAGCAGTTTCTTGTGACTGTAGAGAACAAGCCAGAAACAAAAATGGCGTTTCTGCTCCTTTACTGGACGGGTATGAGGATCGGAGAGTTACTTGCTCTTACCTATAATGATATTGATTTAGATAAGCGTACTATTTCCGTAAACAAGTCTTATCAGCGGATAGAGGGCAGAGATATTATTACACCGCCCAAAACGCCAAAGAGTAAGCGCATTATAACGATATCGCCATTTCTGACGGAAGAATTAAAGGAGTACATTTCACATTTGTACGGAATTATGGCGGACGAAAGAATGTTCCGTTTTACGCTAATTAGCAACAATTATTTTAACCAATAACACATGTTTGTTAATAATGCACAATAAAATCACCTGTTATCACTCCGATCAGGGTGCTTAACAGGTGGTTTTTTTGTGCAAATTTTCTTTTGTTGGTATGACTGCATTTTTAGTTGCATGAAAAATAGAGGTACTTTTTGTGTACCATTCCGACACCCCAACCCCTTGCCCGACTCCCAAGGGGCTATTATGCTACGGCTAAATTCAGACTATCCTTATACTGGGCGGAGCTGATCCAGCCAAACATTTTACGGGGATAGTTATTAATCCACGTTTCAACCATCTCAATTTCTTTCTTGGATACAAGATCGAAGTTTGTACCCTTGGGGAAGAAGCGCCTGATCATGCGGTTAATGTTCTCATTAGTGCCGCGCTCATATGCGCTGTAAGGGTGGCAGTAGTACAAAACTGTACGGTTCCCTTTTGTGTAGCGGCTTTTCTCGATCCCTTCACCGTCCAGGAACTCCACGCCATTATCACAGGTGATTGTTTTGAACTTCTCACGAAATTTTCTGCTTCCGTATTTCTTTTCCAACATGTTCAGAGCATGGACTACAGAAGCAGCCTTCTTATTTTTCATTTTTATAATGATTTCTTCCCGTGTCATGCGTTCGGAGAGCACCAGAAGGCAGGCATTCCCGTTCTTCTGGCCGCTGACTACGGTGTCCATCTCCCAGTGTCCATATGTTTTACGTTCCAGTATTTCCGGATCACGTTTCTCTATGGACTGGCCGGAGCGGTTGTTCAAGGCAATTTTGGACTTTTTTTCCTTTTTCTTTGCAGTTGCTTTCTTCTGGGGCAGATCATGATAAGTTGCATTCAGGAACAGACCCATGTCAAAATAGTTATAGATCGTCTTTGCACAAATGGAAGTCTTAAACTCTATCCCCTCATTCCGTGCATGGTAGAGCAGTGCTTCAGGAGAAAACTTTTTATTCTTCACCATGTCTTCGATATACGCCACAAGGTCATAGTCAGACCCGATTTTCAGGTTACGCCCACGGTTTGACATGTTCTGTTCACTGACCATTTGGGCATAGTCTGCTTTATACACCTCATGCTTTACAAGATGTGTATCGATCTGCGTCACAGTGCCCTTGTTTATTTCGTAGCGGACAGTATGGTATTTATGCCCGATAGCGTCCGCAATCTCCGGAATGCTGCAATTCTTTTTTAGCAGTATTTCTATCTGGTATCTTTCACCCTCTGTTATGTAGCTGTAAGCCGGTTCTTTTTCTTTTGCTGCCATGATATGCACCCCCTTATCCGAGGATGTCACAAAAAAATCCCGTTATAAAGGGTATATAAACGCTGCGCGCCCTTTACAACAGGATTATTTTGTGTGGCTGATATGAGGTTACAGTGAAAGCCGGGGGAGATATTTTGGGATTGTGAGGCTGCGCGGAGCTGATACAACCTCTCCCGCCGAAAGCATTTTTTCCTAAAAAAATCAGGAATACCTAATTTTTTTTTTAACGGAAAAAACACTTTCTCTGGTCGTTCCTTTGTATCAGCTCCACCAGTTTTTATGCTTCGGCAACACCTTTCCCGAATCATAAAAACAGGCCCTGCAATGTACTGGCTAAAATTTAATTTATTGTATCATAGAGATCAAATTTCCTGCCCCTACATCCCACAGTAGGGGGCAAAAACAAAAATGCTCCTACCCCTTCAAATGTACAGAGACAATACGTTGTTCTAAACGCATGTACGCCTTCGGCTATGCAGAACAACTAAGCTGTGAGGGGATAACCGCATTTTTTGCCCCTGAATTCCTTGTTGTCTGCAGTAGGTTATCCCTCTTAAAATATAGACTGTGAAAACGGACGCTAAAGCACGGACCCACGTATACTCTTTTTCCGTTGCCGACACATTCTCTATCCATGTACATAGAATCGTATTTACTCTTTCTAATTCGCCCATGGGTTCCCGTCCGTGCTTCTTAACGCTGTGTATTAAAAACCATAGTCAAGGAAAAAGGGGAAAGTTCTAAACCGCAAGTATTCCGTCTTCCCGTCTGGTCTTTTCGCAATATTCTGTGTCAGCAAAAATACAATATTCACAGCCTTTATTATAAGGGCAGTCATCACATTTTTTAATTACGTCCATGCACCTTTCTGCGTATTCTTCCGCATTTGCTATAGGACAAGAACCATCAACACAAGATAAACCACAATAATCTTTACATTTACTCATCTATTCTATTCCTCCAATAATCAAATAATTTGTGAATAATAAAACCAACCAGTATATTATATAAACTACCAATAATTGCTATAACATTAGCAGTAACTATAATTAATAAAAATTCTATCATACATCCCTCATTTTCCTCTCCGCAGGTCAAGTTTCTCCTGCTCATATTTTTCCTTAATGGTAAACGGGTTTTCTTTTTCCAGCCCTTCCATCAAGCGGCTGTGTTCGTAGTCTTCCATGTTCTGGTAGTCTACCAGCCCGTTTTCCGTGAATTTCTTTATGCAGCTGATCCTGCGCCTGAATGCTTCGAAGGTCTTCGGATGTTCCCTGAATACATCACGGTACTGTTCATCAAATGCCACATTGCTAAGTATGTATACCTTGGTATAGCATGCAACCTTGTTGTTATAACGGCACGGCAGATCGAGAGGGTAGCCATCCAGATAAGTTAGCATTTCCTGAATCTTAAGGCTGTTATAGAATTCCTCAAATATGATCACGTTCTGTCCGCGGTAGCCGTCAAAGGGATATTTATAGTTAGTCACACGGTACACGTTTGCGTATCCGTACCGTTCCATAACCGACCTTGTTTTACCCTGTCCGGTGTCACCATACCAGTATTCAACGGTCAATTCCCTAAACATGTTTTTAAATTCCTCCTCCCGTACTGTCTGCCGACAGCGTTCAATCTTGTCGATCTGCAGCATATAGTTGGGATTAACTTCAAGTATGTCATAGTTACTCATTCCGTCCTTGATCATACTGTAGAGCTCATTAAGATCATTACGCTTCCCCTGTTCCTCTATGGGGCATTCCCCGTACTCTTCAAAGGTATTGATCAGGTTTGTTTCTGCCTTATCAGTGTCCTTATATTTCCCTTCCTTCCGCACATAGTCTCTGTTGTCCTGCGTAGATCCGTAACAGTATTCTATATGTGCCATAGGAAATTTATTTTTCACTGTTTCAAAGCGAATGAAACTTCTGCGGAATATAAACAGATGCGTGTGATATGTACCTTGTTCACCAATTTCATCACACATGCACCAGTAAGCAAGACTTTTAATAGTCAGCAGAACAGACTTTATACTTTCGTGATCCATTCCGTGCTTCTCAGGATTATTAAAAGTCAGCTGCCATTTACGGGACTTGTCATGATCCTTCTTTTCCTCATTTTTCATTTTCTCCCCCAAAATGTAACAAAAGTTGCTATGTAACAGAAGATGTAACAACCAATGTAACAAATTTTTTTCTGATAAAATCAAGCAAAACTTGAAAATGTAACATGTAACAGAAGTTCCCTAAGGGTAATACTAGGCCTTAGGGAACTTCCCCGACCCTTGACACGATGAACCCGTGCGCTCCGCGTGCATGCCGTCGGGCGGTGGCCGCGCTACGCTTGACGGCCTC
>JAAUZM010000009.1 GCA_014804605.1 Lachnospiraceae bacterium
ACCAATATCCTCACAGAAATGTATACATGGTCAAGCACAAAAAAGGCGATTTCTGAGTACCGGAACTCCGATTTCCAAATTTCCGGATTTGTGATTTCGAGTCGCAAGAATATTCAATTGGAGCTGATTATGATAGCATTTACATGGAGTGGGATATTTTTATTACTAATACCTGAGCATAAAATATTTGGGAGGTTAGATACATTCCCTGTATATGTGCTGCATGGATTTATAGTATTGTTTTTTAGAAAGTATAATCCGTTTACATATTCATTACCTGTAAACCTTTTTATAGCCTCACTCATAAGTATAACAATAATGCTGGTGTTTGGGAATAAATATGTGTCTGCAATAATGCGCTTTGTTTTTAGAGGCGAATGGATAATAAGGATATGGGACGCATTAATTATTAAAAGAACAACTTGAGAGGCGAAAGATGAAAAGAGTTCTTTTTGTATTTAACCCTGTTGCCGGGATGGCGAGGGTTAAGAAAAACTTATTTGAAATAGTGGATTTTTATAATGAAAATGATTATTTGGTGACACTTTGTCCTGCTCGCAAAATGGTCGAATATGCAAATGGACAAGGCTTAGATTTATATAGTTTTGATTTGGTTGTATGTAGTGGTGGTGATGGAACACTCAATATGATTGTGACTTTTTGCCA
Organism: Lachnospiraceae bacterium; assembly: GCA_014804605.1. Classification (GTDB taxonomy): domain Bacteria; phylum Bacillota; class Clostridia; order Lachnospirales; family Lachnospiraceae; genus UBA3282. The sequence goes on from JAAUZM010000009.1 coordinate 667, forward strand.
GGATAGACAATTAGATATCACTATTGCGTATGTGCCGTCGGGTTCAACAAATGACTATGCGTATAGTATTGGAATACCGGACACTTTAGAGGCAGCGTTACACAATACATTGAATGGGACGGCAAGACAAATCGATATTGGGAGTTTTAATGGGAAGAGTTTTCTTTATGTGGCAGCTTTCGGTATTTTTACTAAGACATCCTACAGTACGTCGCAGAAGACAAAGAATCTGCTTGGGCATATGGCTTATATTTTGGAGGGAATTAAGCAGATATCTGAGATAAGGGGTTATTATATGAAGATAACAGCACAAGGAATAGAAGTTGAAGGAAACTATATGCTTGGGCTTGTGACGAATACATTGTCGGTCGGGGGTTTTAAGAATTTGCTGCCAAAGGATGAGATTGCGCTAGACGATGGTGTATTTGAAGTTTTACTAATACAAAAACCGACTAATTTAGTAGAATTGCATGGGATTATCACAGCTTTATTGAAAGAGAAATTAGAAAGTAATGAGTATATTACATTTTTTAAAACACCGAGAGTATCTGTCTGGGCGGAAGAGAAAACAGCATGGACACTTGACGGTGAATATGGTGGTGAGGAGCAGGAGATTGAAATCGTGAATATGAAGAAACGGTTGAGAATTGTGTGCGAACGCTAAGGAGAATTGGGCTATGAAACGAAGTGACAGTCTGGAAGGGTTAAGAGGAATTGCAGCGTTTATGGTACTCTTTAACCACCTTGGGGTCATGTTTTATCCTGCATATTACTGGGGAGTAGAAGAGACTGGTAGACACTGTGAATTGATAGAATATTATTTGGGGCAGACTCCGCTGGCTGTCTTATTTGCAGGGCATAGTGGTGTTATAATTTTTCACGAATATCCAATGGAAATGGAATCTCAGTGGATTTTCTATCATTTTCTTCCAAGACAGTATGTAAGTTACTATCATATGGCGGGAGCTTTCCTATTAATATACATCAGTCTTTTTTGCAATCCGGTTAAGAAGATTCTGGAAAGTAAAGTGTGAATTGTTTGCGGTAAATGCTGGTAATATAACGAAAATTTGGGATTGGTATCAGGGCGTTTCTCTGGAAAATGCTAAAGGCGCGTTCAGGCTTAATTTGGGAAGGGAAGAATGTGTGGGGGTGTATTAGTTTAAGGAGATTGAAGTGAGAAAAGCGGGCGTCTGTGGACAAAACTGCGGAAACTCAAGGATGCGACAGGTTGTTTTTTACTTTTTTGATATACCTTTATTTGCTGTGACCAGCTAATTTATTGTAAGCGCTTAATGTTCTGACGTAGTGACACCTTGCCCATCTGGCATCATAATAATAGCAGAAAATGCAGGTGTTTCACGCTATTGAGGATTGCTAAACTAGCAAAAACGCTAGCATTTTACTCTACTTTTGGAGGCTGGATTATGAGAGCAACCAGAACCCCGGCAGATGAACAATACCGACTGATTATGGAGTGTCGCACTAGCGGTCTCACTGATCATGAATGGTGTCTGCAGCATGATATTAAACCAGGAACCTTTTACAACTGGGTGAAACGTCTCCGCAAAGCAGGCTGCCCTGAAATTCCGAATGCAGCAAGCCATCATCATTCACCACGCCAGCAGGAGGTTGTAAAAATCGAACTGGCTTCACCTGACAAGGCGGCTGGAAATTGAGCAGCCCAAGGCCTTCAAACTGCCGGAAATTGTGGATAACATTTCTGCATAAACAGGCCCGGCATTCTATTGGAAAAACTTATCCACAGGTTGCCACAGAACCCGGAAAACAGAGGGCAAAGAGCGAAAAAGATGCCCGGCTCATCGAGTATAAGGACACTATCAGCCAACTGAATATGACAGTCAAAAGCCAAAACGAGATCATCATTTCCTTAAAAGGAAACCATCGCATCCAATCAGGAACAAATGCGTGCCATGACGGAAAAGACTGATTATCTAACCAATAAGCTGTTTGGCACTTCCAGTGAGAAAACCAAAAATCTGGAAGGGCAGTACAATCTTTTTGATGAAGCTGAGCAGGAAGCAATTCCAAACGATGAATCAGCGGCTGCGGAGTCTGTGCCGGCAAAAGAACACACGAGGAAGGCGAAAAGCAGACAGTCTGATATCTTTAAGGGTGTTCCGTCCAGGGATGAGCCCATACCGTTTTATGACTATCTGCACCGGGAACTGTCAAAGCTGGTTCCCTGGAATGAAACTGTTCAGGAAATCTGTTCCGGTACGATGTAAAGTAAAATGCTTGCAATCCTAGCTTTAGCTGGTTAGGGTTGCAATTAATCTTGTCTAGCGTAGGAATACTTTGCGCTTATCTTAAGACAAGGCGTTACGCACCATCGGGACATAATATGCAGACGTGGAGATTCACGGTGTTAAAGTCCCAGGATAAGATATGCCGATTAAAGGAAATTGTGCGTGTGTATGCTGAGAAGGCGAAGGTACACTTTTATGGATTTGAAAATCCGAAAGCAGCAGGGAAATTGCTGGCGAAGAAGGGGAATGTGGTTGGGTGGTTGAGTGAGGTGGAAGGGAACAATTGATGTGAACCAATCTGGGATACTGCAAACGCTATATATAGTTGGGTTGAAACTAGGTGTAGTATTTGCCCATGGATGCTTTTTGTATTATAATAAAAAGTGTCTTTGTTTTTGGCGGCACAGCGAATTTATGTTAACTTTCTCTTGCCTTTAACCGCTATATATAGTATAATGAGGTCAAATCAAACAATATCTTGACAGGAGATTAAAAGGGCACAAAGTTATGTAATGTGCATACAATAGACTGAGGACTTCGATGGCGGGGAAAGAACAGCGGCGTAATGATAAAAAAGGAATATCTTCAAAAATAAGAAAACTTTGGGGTGTCTTACTGATTGTTCTGCTGTTGCTTTTTGTACCTGTCGGTGGAAGCCTTTTTTTACTGAGTATGGATAAATACCATGACTGCTATCAAAATTTTATAATAGATCACTACCTAAAAGGAAATAACTATTATGATGGTACAGCGTGGCTCTCGGTGACAGCGACGCTGATTGGTGCGTTGATCAGTGCGGTGCCCGGACTTGTATGCGGCATATTGGCTATGGTGCAGACACAAAGGCTGCATAGGCTGGAGGCGAGATTTCACCGTCCCGCCTTGGAGATAGAAAACGTCGAACTCAGCTTTGCACGGCTGGATCATATCTACAAGAATGACAAATGGTTTTTGGAAGGTTTTGACATGCGGCAGCGTTTCAGCGTGAACCAGGCAAGAAATCAATCTTCTGCCTGGTGGGTGGATTTAAAAGCCGATCTGTTTTTAAACAATGAAATTGCCGTCAGGGATATGAAAATAGAGTCTGTGACATTTTCTTTTCTGCAGGCGTTTCCTGATGAAGATTCTAACGAGGATTCCGGGAAAGAATATAAACTTTCCTTATTACCGCCGAGCCATAATGCAACCGTCATAAGATCTTTCGAGAGAAAGCTAAAGAACGGTCATGCGGCGTATACCCTTTTATGCGGCCTGAATCCGTTTGTCTTGGAAACTTCCGATAAAGAAGCCGATTTTAATGAGAGCATCGATCAGTTTGCCTATTATGGCGATGGACGGGATCCGGGGTTTTGGCGTATGAATTTGAGCGTAGCTATGAAAATAAGTTACGATTATATGGAGCAAGATCCGGAACCGTGTCTGTTGAGAGTAGCTTTTGAGGCAGATGCGGAAGCTAATTCAACAGAGAAGAAAGCTTTCCAACCAAACCGGAATATCATCCAAAAGCAATCTGCTAATGGATACATTACTTACGAGGTGTAGGGCATGGACAGAAAAACAATTATTAAAAAGAAAAGGATTTTATCACATGTTTCCCATGAGCAATACCGGGAACTGCTCTCCTTTGTGGAAGAATTTTATCTGGCGGATTACTCCATAAAGATACTGGTCGCACGAAAGGGTTCCAATCTGTTCAGTGCGCTTATTGATCTGGTGCGGGAAGAAGACGGCGGAAGAGTCCAACAACTGTATGAAAAGAAATTCTCCGATAGAAAAGAACCGGTCATTATTTCAGACAGGGCTTTAGATTATTATGCAGAGGATATTAAAAATGGCGAGTATACGACCATATTGATCGGCGACGACACGATACGGCACGGGAAAACGATATTCGGGTTATATGACAGGGTAAAGGAACTGTTATCGGAACACGGAGCTGACAGCACACTTGATTTGTGTGCCTTTGCGGCATGCAGAGAGGATATGCCGCAAAGAGACTGCATAAAAAAAGAGAAGATAAAACACTATGTCGATCTCGGTGAATATCGGGTGATTTCAGATATGGTCATAGATATCCTGCCTTTGTCCGGTCAGCCATACACATCGTATATCCCTAATGTTGCATTGCCAAAAGAATCGTCATTATATCAGACGTTAATAGATGCGATGGAGACAAAGACAGACCACTTTATGGATGATACGGAGCAGAAGAAGTTGAACTTGCGCTCTACTGTATGGATCGACCCGAATACGCCGGATTACGCTATGTTTCAAAGTATACGATTCTATCTGTATGACGATATGGAACTTTGCACTCTTGTCCCTATGGTTTCATTCATGCCGATTTCCGATGAATCACTTTCAGCCTATGGGGAAATTTTGAGGGATGTGATCAGCAAATCGTATTATGAGAAGGTGTTTTCCGGATGTTGCGAATTAAGCTATAGGACGATTATTTATGTAGTGAGCTCTCTCTTTTTGCGACAGTATATCCGCGAAGATCTACACTACGATGAAGCACTGCCTGATTTGGAGAATCTACAGGAAGAAAGGCTGAATTTCGGAGAGCAGATACTCAATCAACACAAGCTGAACCAGATGAGCATTCAGGATATATCGGAAATCCTGAAAAAAATGGAGGAAAAGTATCAGGAAATAAATACGGACGAGATACAGCAGTTAGATACAGGCTTTGGAGAACTGCATATTGAAGTGATAGAACGGATACCCAAAACATCCTTGTTGCAAACAGAAACAGGCGCTCTTGTGAGAAAGTTTTTTTCCGTTTGCGGTGATTGGAATGAGAAAATATGGGAAGAAGCCGTTTCACGAGGGGATAATGTGCCAAAGTGCTCGTGCGACTATCCTTTTATATGTTTATCAGATCGGTTGATCCGGGAGAAAAGCAATCAGCACGAATTCTATACGCAGATTCTAAAGGCGATCGATTACGGAAGAGGGGGGATTGTTGCCAGAGAAAGGAGGAAAGCAGAAAAAACATATTATTTACCTTTTTTGACTGCCGGAGAAAGAAATTACAAATATAAACAGGAAAAGTATTTCCCGATCCTTTATGGGATGCTCGAAATCGAACAGATAGCCGCAAAAAAAACCATGGATTCTCATTCGGGTAAAGAGTCGTTTTTGAATAGATATATGAAATCAGTTGAACTCGACGAGTTTGACGAAAAAGAAAAGGAAGAATTGAACGCATTTTGTGATGCAGATATAACGGCCCAGTATAAGCCTGTATTACTGAAAGATGCGTGGTTCTATCCGAAAAGAGAAGATTTAGATAGCGCCATTACTCTGGCAGATGAAATAATGCAATAGAAGGATACTGACCGGCTATGTATGAACATAAGATAGAGGATTATACGTTTGTTTTGTATGACATCATGTTTTATGGTGAAAAACCAAATGACGACGGAAAATGTGATAGTTTGCTGTGTGAAAGGGGAAAATGTATTTGTATAGATCACGAGCAGACAGGACTGTTGCGCAAATTGTTGTCCGAAGAAGATCAAATTGTCTTACCTTTTGAAGACGAATGGCCCTTTTCTCTAAATCTACAGAATATATTGCGTGAAGAGAATCGTTGCGCACAGTCTGAAAAGAAAATGTATCGCAATATATTTTTCCCGGAATATGAAGAGATTGTATTCCGGCTGCCGGAGGCATATTATGTGTATAACCACCACCTGCTGGATGTGATCAAATCGATCCCCATACTGTATACGACCAATTCCATGCACAAAATTAAGGAGCGGGACTCCTTGATCTATCTGTGCAGGTATGCACCTTGCGCCGAAAGATACCTATCGGTATTGCTCAGGGGGGTCATCTGCAGAACGATCGGCTGCTGCAAAAATGCCGAAACTCCGGAAGAGAAAGAGGCGTATGCGAGGAAACTTGTCAAATCACTGAATCGCCTGAAGACAGTACTTAATCAGAACGATAAGAAGATATTATACCAGTGTATTGACAACGTAAATACATATATAAGTAAATGGGATAAACTGAATTCAAATATAAGTGTGTCATTAAATCTGCCTATTTCACATGAACTAATGGTGTATTGGGAAGAATTAAACGACTGCACAGAAAATTTAACAGCAAAAAATGAAGATGGACGGCATGATAAATTATATTGCCTACTGAAGAAGATTCTTGAGACGGCGGATATCCGTACAACAGATTTTCCGGAATTGCCGTTTGCAGAATACAAGGATGCTGCGGATATAAAAACAGATTACGATAAAGTGATAGACATACTGGATCATGTAAAACATGATACAAACAAACTGGAGAAAATATGGACAATCTTGTCCCGTATCTTTTGGAGCGGGGAAGATATTCCGACGGACGAGATGGAGAAAATGATACGTATAGCAGATTTTTGATTTGATTTGCGAGAAATTCTGCGAGTGCAGTTATCTATTTTAAGTCCTGAGGACTTTTGGTATGAGAAAGGGCAGTCGCATTGTGACTGTCTTTTTCAGAGTGGTGTGCGGAAAACCAAATATGCTATTTCCGGAAGCAGAGGAACAGCATTTGATAAGATGAAAGCAGCACTCTCAGACAGTATAGCGGCATACAGCAAGCGCATAGTTTTGGGGTGAACCTCGAAACTATGCGCTTATCTTTCACCGATACATCGAAGTCAAAGTGAGCTTGATTTCCCCATACATCTTCATGAGTAAAGTGGAATACTTCTGGAAACTCAAATCATAATAGGATTGAAAAAGATAAGAAAATAAGGTATATTGATGATATATAGAACTACATATTTAAATATAAGTTTGTACAAAAACAATGTAAGCGTCAAATCACTTGCCTTGGAAAGTTAGCATTTTTGTGAGAAACTCTAAAGGACACGAAAAAACTAGTAGTTTTTTAGAGGAGGCTAACTACCATGGATCAATCAACTCATGATGTACGCCGTGCCAGCTGGTTAAGCATTGTTAATCAATGTAGGCAAAGACCATCTGATATTTCTGTAAAGCAATGGCTGGCGGATAACGGTATTAAAGAAAAGGCTTATTATTACTGGCTTCGCAAGTTTCGCAGAGAAGCCTGTGACCAAATGCAGTTACCTGAGACCACTAAAACATCCGGAGTGACATTTGCAGAATTCCCGATACCGGACTATACAAATCACCATGCTGCAGATGCTCCAGTTGCCGTAATCAAATGTAATGGTCTAACCCTGGAATTATCCAATGATATTTCAGGAACATTACTGACAAGGCTCCTGCAGGAGGTGCTTCATGCTTGAGGATGCAGCTAAGATCCGGCGCGTTGTCCTTGCCTGCGGATATGTTAATCTCCGCAAAGGAATCGACGGATTGTCCATGATCATCGGCGACAGGTATCACCAGAATCCTTTTGAGAAAGGAACCCTCTTCCTTTTCTGCGGTAGACGTTCCGACAGGATCAAAGGACTTGTCTAATTCCGATATCGGAATTAGACAAGTCCTTTAATGCGGTCAGATCTGCGGCCGCAGAAAAGGTACAGGGTATCAGGAGCATAAGGCCTGCGGCCTGTTTTCTGCCCGACAATGGAAGCCAGCGTATCAATCATCGCACAGGAATATTCACCCGACTCGTTTATGAACCTTGGACACTGTGTTTCGTGAACACGGACCAGATAAAGCTATGTTCCGATCACTGAACCCCAAGCTCTTTAGTCTTAGGATTTCCCGGTACTTGGTCATGATTTTGGCCCTCCTTAAAATGAATTTACGCATTACTGCGCATAGCGCCATTTTAATTGGGTCGAGGTGCTGGCTCAACAATGCCGGAACGGTAGCTCATTACAAAACGGAATGGTGGCTTACTTTTACCGGACAGGTAGTTCATAACCACTCGGATTATTCATTTGCTGCTTTGTTTTCATATTAATAATTCAAATTGGCTTCTTTTCAGGTTTTAGCAATTCTTCTACAGAATCATCCCAATTTTTTAGAATTAATTTTCTTAAATAATCTGTAGATTTTGTAGCATTATTATATATTTTTATTTGGTCATACACCCATAAATATACACAAACAGAAATAGCCTTTTTTAAAATTTTTGCTGATGAATCAACTACAGACTTCCGTGCTGTATCTGGTATAATAAGTGAATTTAATATCCTCATCGTAATACTTTTGACTTCAAAATAGAAAAAAGATATTAAATCGTGATGAAAATGAGATATATGTATTCTTGCATGTTTAAGCCAAAAATGCGTCTCAGTCATGATTTTATTACGATTTGTTTCATTATAATTACAATAACCATAATTTACATTACTGAGTGTATAGTCATTTACTCCTTCTATTCTTAAATAATATAATGGATCATATCCTATACAAGAATTAAAAATATCAGTAAAATAAAGAATACCATCATCATCTACATAAAGTATTTCATCTACAACAAGATCATATGTTATACTATGGGAGTAATCATTAACATCTAAACATAGACAATTCCAACTTCCTAAAGTGTTTTGTTCAATTTCTTTAAGTATGTTTAAAAATCCAGGCTTTCTTGTTTTAGTCATTGCATATTCTTTATTTATTATGGAATCTTCTGTAGGAACTAGAAATAATGTTTTAAAATACTTATAATTTATATCTTTAATTTCAATAGTTTTATAAGCCTCTATTTTATTATTAAATGTGTAAAAATGTTTTATAAAAGGAAAAATTTCTCTTATATTATTACTAATACTTATTTCTCCTCTTTTTAGTGCATCTAGAGGATTTTTTTCACTTAAATTACTTAAACTTTTCCTTATTTCAAATAAATCACTACTCCCTAATTGGATTATTCCTTCAATATCTTTTAGATACTCACTTAAATCTATATTGTAATTGCATTCATACTTAATATTTTCTTTTACATACGACAAGAAAGAATTCATTAATATTGAGCACAATATAACCTTTTCATCAATTTGATTAATTTCTAAGTTCCAAAAAGTATGATTTAGAAAATCAGCTATCTTATCATTTACAGAAGAATACTCATTTGCTAATGAATCATTTGTGTAGTTTTCAAAAACCTGCATAAATTGGTTTAGATTTAATCTAATCTCCATACCAGAAAATGTTTTGGGTTTTTCAGTTTTTGTTACATATTTATCACTTTTAATAAAGTGAAATTCATATTCCACTTCTTCCTGCCAGTGTGCTGTGCGTACATAAATATCATCAGAAAGCATAAAGGAAGATAAAAAACCTATTCCAAAATAACCAGAAGGTGAATACTTTAAGTTCTTCTTTTCAAAATCTTTAGAAGAATAATAGGAAGCCCCTATGTTTAAAAAATAATTCTGTATTATATAATCATTCATTCCTGTTCCATTGTCGCGAATAATAACTTGATTGTTTTCTGTGTCAAGTATTATATATATTTCTGGCTTGTATGTATAATCTTGTTTGGTGCCTAAGTTTTCATTCATTTCAGCTCTTACCATGCAAGCATCTATTGAATTTTGGATAATTTCTCTAAGACCCAATTTCCTATCACCATATATCTGCTCTCCCATAAATAAGTTTGTTATTTTTAATATATCCATTGAAAATGAATGATGCCACATTTTATAACTCTGGGTATTTACATTTCTTTCTACTATATGACTACTTAATCTTAATCTTGGATGTTGTCCATTCTTCCACTTGAATACTTTTTCAATTTCTGACTCAATAGAATCTAAATGGTTGTATAAACATCTGTGCTCGGATTCATCATGACAGATCCCGTCAACTCTACATACCCCCTTTTCGTTTACTTGACAATTAGAAATTGACATATGCTTTTTCCAATGATCTGGACTGACAGACCTATTAATTAATAACTGGTATAACTGATATGGTGCACGGTTACGCTTCAAATCCATTGCATCTGCAACCCTTAGTAATATTGCACATAAAGACATATCAACTTCCATTCCATCTAAAATATAGCTTTGAGGTAATTTTTCTACGAAGCTGAATTCTTGCATGTGTGATGCACAGATTAATGGCAAATACTCCATGTAAATATAATCATACTCGCCAAAGCTAAATGGAGTACCATCATTGTTTACCAGTACTCTCTCACGAATAAATCTGGCACTTCTATCACCATGATCCTCTCTAAGGTCATTCAATGATATATCTTCTTCCGACAACTTCACCATGCCTATATCATGTAGTAATGCAGAATATATAAAGAAAGATATTTCAGCTGGATTCAGTTTTCTCACGTCTGCAAGCATTTGTCCCATAAAATCTATAACATTAATACAGTGAGTAATATCATGTAACGTAAAATCCTGTGCACTCCTACGTATTTCGCCAAGAAATAATTTAACATCTTCCATGCATTCTAAAATCTTAGATTCGCATTTCCTTGCAAAAAGACCTCTGCTATTATCTTCTGTCGCAATTTTTGCTAAAACACATAATAATTCAGGTGTCTCACATCCTGTAATTTTTTGTACATCTTGAATCCATTGATTAGTCTTCATGAGTTTTCCTCCAAAATCACTTATTTTTTACATGATGAATACCTTAATCATATCATACTACAATAATATATTGGTGGATTTTTCATAAAACTATTTTTCTGCAAGATGTAATGCTGTTATATTTTTTCTAAATAAGCTTTTCGAGGTGATCAGCCATGCTCGCTGAAGTAGCCGGCAGATCCGGTTATCACTCAAAAGCGCATTGGTGTTTATCTGTCGGATTTATAGTACTGGGGAGAAATAGCATATGAATTTGAAACCATCCATTTATAATTATTGTTTTGATATCGATGATAACGAAATTGGTATTTTCAATTCATTGAGCAAAGCACTTGTTGCACTTGAACGAAATGAATATAATAGTTTGTTACACGATATCTCTGCATTGCCGGCAGATATCATAGCGAAGCTGGAAAAAGTAATATCTTGGTTCCGTCAACAGTTAATGAGCATGAATCTGTAAATATTCTTAGAACGAATGGCATACTGAACGCGTCTGAATCAGTTTATCGCATATTCTCAACGACTGATTGCAATGCCCGATGTTTTTATTGCTATGAAAAAGATATTGTACATTCATATATGTCAAATACAACTGCGGATGATATTGCTCAATTTATTATTAAACATGTTGGCAATCGTTCCTGTCTTATTAAATGGTTCGGCGGAGAGCCGTTGATGAATACGGAAGCGATAGATATAATTACCTCAAAGCTTAGGGAGGCGCTGGGGGATAGAAGAGTACGTTTCATGATGATAACGAATGGCTCTCTATATAAGTGAGCATTGGCGACTAAGGATACAGCAGCATGTGTGGGAAATATTAAAACGGGAATAACAAATTACCCTGTTTTTGAGAGATGGTGCAATACTTCTTTGCGGGAAGAATGCACAGAGTGTCCATTTCTGCCATTATGTCAAGGGGGATGCCGTGCCGGGGATTTAGGATAAATTTACATATCAAAGAGACGCAAAGGAAGAATTTGATTGGAAAGAATATGATGACAGACTGACGGCCTTTGAGGATTCTGTTATTGCGGGATTTAAGTATGCTTGATTAAAAAATGGCAATAGTGTGACCACGCTTTCTAGAAATAGCATTCTGGCATATTATCCGAGGCTTCTCAAGGATTTTTATCAGAAATGCGCTCCGGTAAGAGTGGTCATAGATGATCTCGTATTCTTCTCTTATGAGGAGGCTTTTACTTTGGCCAATGAAACTGAAGGAAAAGTATTGCCCATTGCATTTAAGGGAAAAATATTATCAGGTGGTCAAAACATAATATATATGGATAAAAATTTAAATGGAGTCGGCTATGACCCTAAAGTCCAATTAGCTGTTGGAAATGAACAAGTGAAAATATTAGGTACGAAAACAGTATAAACTGTCAAACACAGTTTGACATCCCAACCCCAACAGTGTATACTCAATTCATAACAATCAAATCTATGTGAAAATCTATCCATAACAATATGGGATCATTGGCATATCGCCGGTATTTTCACGAGGTAGAGTACTTACAGATTAAGGACATGCGGTTAAGCAAACAAAAAGGATAAAAGATAAAATAAACGAAATAACGCATATTTTTATTACAAATAAACAAATGTTTGCATTGACCGAAAAAAGAAAGCGAGGTATACTGAATGAACAAGGAGATGGTAACTGTGACTAACGGAGAAATGTTTTCGGCGATTATGGCGCGTCTTGATTCTATGGAGGCCGGACTGAATAAGAGGATAGACGGACTCGAAGTCAGGATAGGTAGGCTCGAGGAAAGAATGGACAAACTCGAGGCTAGAATAGACAAAATGGAATCCGATAACGACATGGAATTCAAAGCAATACGAATAGAGATGGATGTAGCTTATAAAATGTTAAGCCGGGATATTGCCAGCGTGAATGATAAGGTAGACCGATTCCTGCATACGAAGGACATTGAGGGATATGAAAGCATGAGAATACAGGTTGATCTGTTGACGCAGGGATATCAGGAGTTGAAGGCAAGAATCAGCTAAGACCTCACCCACGCCAGAGCCTCCTCAAACGCCTCCACAGAAATCTCCTCAGGCCCATAAGCTGCTTCATTCAACGTCCGAATCAGCTTTTCCGCAGAGCCATTCTCGCCCGGCAGATTCCCATGCGCAACTAACCATGCGATCTGTTCTTCAAAGCTTTTCAGACTGTATAGTTCCTTCTTCCGGCTACGAAGCATATCCTGATACTTCATCAGCAGCTTCTCACTGCGGTTCGCCCGATGATAGCGATACATCCTAAGCACTTTTCTGACTAAAATCCACACAAGAACCGCAAGGAATAGCAGGATCAGGCAGAATACGAGCCTATATGCCGAAGCGCTTACATTCTCTGTCGTATCTGTTTCGCTGTTCTGCTCGGAGGAAGCGTTGCCTGCGAATTCCACATCCTGCCCGCTTTGGAATAGACGGGCAAACATATCCCATATACTCGNNCGNCCNTCTTCCGAGTCCGTNNNATAGGGNGTGAGTTCTACNGGATACCACCCCAGTTTTTCNTCNTATATNTCTACCCATGCGTGGGCGTTAGCATCGGAAGCATCGTATGATACAACGGAGCTTTGCGGCACCAGAGAAGCACCCTCGTAATAATCAGAAATGCTTAAGTCTGTGTTTTCCGCATCTTGTGCAATTTCCATGGCGTCCACGGCATACCCTTCCACATATCGGGCGGGAATCCCCATATAGCGCAGGATCAGCACGGCGGAGCTGGCATAGTGGGCGCAGTAACCTTTGCGCTTTTCCGTCAGGAAATAATTGACGAAATCCTTTCTTCGCGGCGTGATTCCGGGGCTCAGTGTATAGGGATATTCGTTTTGGAAGTAATCGCGAAGACCGGCAATGATCTCTTCCCGCGAACCGGACAGGCCGGCTTCTTCGCAGAAGTCAGCGATTGCAGTCAGATTNGTATCCGGAACCGCAAGCCACAGATCGCTGGAGATCGGTGCAGCATTTCCCGCGGGCGGTCCGGTCAGAAGCGGATAATAGGTATATTCCTGATGTGCGGCGGGNGTGATCGTTTTGTAGGTGTCTTCGGAATAATAGGGCAGATATACGCCGGGCACTGCGGCCACGTTCGTAATCTTCATGATCCCCTTTGCGTAATTGTCTTGGTCGGAGGCGAAAGCCTCTTTCAGCCGTCTTGCCGTGTCCGGNTCCCAGCCTTCCGCATAGGCAGTTTTATCCTCCGAGCTCCAATGGTTTTCATAGGGAATATATTCTGCGCCCACNAAGGTTTTCAGATAGATTCTGTCAAGAGTGTAGGGNACAAATTCCAGAGTCAGATCGGGTTCATAGTCCAGACGAACGGAATTCACGCCGCCCAGCCGTCCGTTTACGAGCCCGCCGGTTGTGGGGTAGAAATTGATCAGGCCCATGATACCGAGGAGATAGAAATTTTCCATCGTATCCATGGTTTGCAGCTTCAGGGCGCTTGTTTTTCTGTCGGCCATATAAGTGCCCTGCGGAAATAAAAAGGAGGTAACGCTCACGACGATACTGCACAGGAGCGCGACCGCAAGAAGAGCGCCCATGGCGGCTTTGNAAGATATATTTCCGTAAAATACGTGTTTTTGCGCGGCTTTTCGCAGGATTTTCGGATGCGTACGATGAAANTGGTATCGATTCTGCCGAAAAATGTATACGGTGAGGATTCCCATGGTAAACAGGATGACGTAGCCGCCTGCGGGCTCATATTCCAGATAGATCGGTACTAACAGGAAGAGCACGGAGGGAATGGCTGCCGAATAATACTTGCCCTTGTGAGAAATCAGTCCGTTTATGATAATGCAGTCAACGAAGGCAAAATAGCACATGGCTGCGGAGACGGACAGGAAGTGGTTCTCCACCTGTTCCGCATAGTTGACCTGCGCCTCGGTTCCGAAGAAGGTGGCGGCGGAGGAGGAAATATCGTTCAAGATGCCGTAGAATCCGCTGCTGATATAGATGCGCATGCCGAGTCCGGTGTACAGGGCGAGGATAAAGATCAGGGTATAACCCACGTTTTCCCACCAGCCGGAGGCATAGAGGGTGGCACAGTAGAGCGCGGCGAGCAGAGCCGAGAGGAAGAAGGCCCACTTCGCATAAGATATATGGAAAGCTGACAGCATGCCGCCCAGACTTCCNGTGACGATCGCAAACAGAAACAAAGCGCGAACGAGCAGATTGCCCCATCGGCTGAAGGGTTCGTCTGTGCTGCGGGCGGAAATATCTTCGGACAGTATAATGCCCTCGGACAATATAATATTCTGTTGGCTTTTTCTCTTCCATATGCTCTTAGCCATTCGTACATATCTCCATCTGTATGGTATCGTCTTTGTCTGTCAGACACATGTAGCTGTGAAGCTGGGGATAGCAGTTCGCCATATAGCTCTGCAACAGAGGGCTGTTGCGGGNGGACAGTTCGGTTCGGAAAATTTCACAAAAAGCGTTCTCCAGNTCCTCNTCACTTCCGCAGGAGTAGCTGTCAAAGGTGTAAAGACGCTGATTCCAGACAAGCAGCCGGACTGTCATGTGCGCTTTAAGCATTTCCGTGACAATAAGGCAGCCTTCTACCAATAACTGCTGAACTTTTTCCTTCTGGGGAGGAAGATCAAGGAGCAGCACATGCTCGCTGCCCGAGAGGGAGACGCGTTCTTTGACCATCAGTTCCCGTTGTCTGGCCGAAAGCTTCCAGTGGATATCCCGCGGACGGTCACCGGGCACATAGGCGCGGATATCGCTGACTTCGCTGTGATCGCTGCCCTTCCGCACACTCTCCGTAAGTTCGGCCGCGCCGGAGTAAGCCTCNGGAAGAGACAACTGTGACGGCTCTTCGCGCTTTGGCAGGACGAAGACACATTCCTCCGGATTGCAGTTGACACGGATCAGGAAAATGCCCAGAAGATCCGAAAGGGTATATTCNTTACAGGTGAAAACGATCCGCCCCAGATCGGTCATGGAGACGGTCATGGGAAACCGTTTGGTGCCGCGGGGAGGTATCGACAGCAGAATCTTCTGGTCATTATAGGTCTGAAAAAAGGAGTTGCCGACCGTGAGGAGCCATGTGCTGTGCAGCGCGCAGGATAGGCTGTGGTTTGTTACGCTGACGATGACCTCGACGGGTTCTTCGGGGCGGACGGTTTTATGGGTGACCCGGATCTCTCCCTCTATGGAATCCGCCAGACGCCATGTCATATAGAAGGAGCAAGGCACCAGAAGGGTAAGGATGATTCCCATGAGCAGGAAGAGATATCCCCGAAAAGCGAAAAAAAGCAGAATATTAATGATATAAATGAGCAAAAATGCTGCCAGATGAAAGGCGGAGATACTTATTTTTTTATTTTCGACAGGATTCATACTTGCACCTCCATGTCTATGAAAATTATATCTTAGGACTTCGTACCGTTTCATGGAGTTTATCGATGGCGGCCGCTACGGAGGTACCTTCGGCCAAGGCTCTTGCGCTGAGGTGCACGCGGTGTCCGAGTACATCCACCAGCACGCTCTGGACATCGTGTGCAGTGACGAAATCCCGTCCGTCAATCATTGCCATTGCCCGTGACATACGCAGAAGTGCGATGGCGGCACGGGGGCTGGCGCCCTGCGCGAAGAGGGGATTGTTTCTGGTCCGCTCTACGAGGGACACCATATATTCATACAGGGAGTCGTGGACAAATATTTCCTCTGTCTTCTTTTGAAGCTCCTGAAGCTCTTCTAAGGAGAGTATGGGTGAGACGTCGGCAAGCTGCTTCCACACTTCGCCCTTTAACAGAGCCACGGCATCTTCGTGTCCGGGATAGCCCATGGACAGGCGCACGAGGAAACGGTCAAGCTGTGATTCCGGCAGCAGTTGTGTGCCTGACGAGCCGGCCGGATTCTGTGTGGCAATTACGATAAAAGGATCCGGCAGCCTGCGGGTCGTTCCCTCGATACTTACCTGACGTTCCTCCATGACTTCCAGCAGTGCGGACTGTGTTTTCGGGGAAGTCCGGTTGATTTCGTCCGCAAGGAGCAGATTGCAGAAGACCGCGCCCTCCTGAAATTCAAATTCNCCCTTCTGNCTGTGGTACATGGAGAAGCCGAGCAGGTCGCTGGGAAGGACATCCGGNGTAAACTGGACTCTTCTGTAATCTAAGGAGAGTACCCGTGCAAAAGTGGTGGCCAGTGTAGTCTTCCCCACGCCGGGGATATCCTCCATCAGAATATGGCCTCCGCCGATGATTGCGGCAAGCACTTTCTCCACAACATTTTCTTTTCCCTTAATGATCTGGTTTACGGCGGCCTGAACCTGGTTTAATCTATTGTCNGGCATNGTGCTCCTCCATGGTATAATACAAAGTAAATTCCGTGTTTCTATTTATTCTATAGGAAATTGCTCGTTCTTGCACGAGTTCGCGAAGCGAATCTCGCAATTGGGCGAAGCTCAATTTTTTATGGGGTATCTAAGTCGTCCGCGCAGATGAAAGTTAATATCTACGGAGCCGCGCTTCCGCTCCGCAAAAAGCGTAACGGGCACTAAGTTCGTGAAATACCTCACTAAGTGCCGACGCTTTTTGAGGGGCTCCTTAAGATATTAACTTCCCTCTGCGCTGGGTAATGGCTGTATTTGAACTGCAATATTTCTACGAAAATTTAATTTTATTATACAATAAGTACCGCTTTGCACACAACCCCTGCGTTTGGAACCGAACGAAAGTGCGTCGTTAAGGCAACTGCATACTGTCCGTTGCGTTCGGATTAACGAATTCCAAGTTCGCGCAGCGAATCNCGNAAAGTTAATTCCGCAGGAATTTACTTTTTTTAATGATTATTTAATAATTCCTGCGTTACACTGTCCTAAGACCCGGGCAAATGGTACTGTATGGCGGTCGGCTTTACNGANCTGTTATNATTCGTAACTGTTCAGAAGGTGTTTCGCAACTGTGAAGAACGGGGTTTTGAACTGTTACTATAATTTTATGTAAGAANGGAAAGGACAGATGTTTCTACGNATACTGAAAAAAGATTTAAAACGAAAAAGAACAATGAACGTGATCCTGCTGCTGTTCATTATATTGGCGGCGATGTTTCTGGCAAGCAGCGTGGATAACCTGATTGCGGTGAACGGCGCCATAGATCATTTCATAGAGATCTCCAAGGTGCCGGATTCTCTTGTGGTTGCNCTGACGGATGGTGTGACCGATGAAATCGCNGATTTTCTGCAGGNAAATGANTGGGTTTCGGAATATGAGGTGATNGACGGCTTTAACCTGCTNAATGAGGANGTGACAATTACGAGTTGTCAGGCGGATCCCGGAAAAAGCGGGTATGAGAGAACGAACACGCTATTTATTGGGAAGATTCCGNATAACTTTGTGAAAGTTTTCACAACNGAGGACAGTCCTNTTACGCTAAAGCCCGGNGAGATCGCATTTCCGAAGCTGGAGGCGGATAACAATAACCTGCAGGTAGGGGACACNGTCTCCATCCGTGTCGGAGAAGTGGAGCAGGAGTTTCGAATTGCTGNGATNGTTAAGGATGCGGTATTCGGNAGTTCCATGATGGGATTTAAGAGACTGGTTGTCACGGAGGAGGATTATGCCCGTTATGCCGGACAGGAAGGGCTGGTTCATACCGGAATCTACAATGTCAATTATGCAGACAAGGATAAGTTTCAAAGCGAGTGGAAAAAACAGAATTTTACCGTGATCAGTGCCATTGACGGGAANGANACGATCCGCNTGATCTATATCATGGATATGCTGATTGCAGCGATCCTGATCGTGGTGAGTGTCTGTCTGATTCTGCTGNCTTTTCTGGTGCTGCGGTTNACCATCGTATTTACNNTGCAGGANGACTANAAAGAGATCGGNATCATGAAGGCNATCGGATTAAGNGATGCGGGCATCAAAGGNCTGTATCTGATCAAGTATTTTGCCATCTCCGTGGCCGGTGCCNTGATCGGGCTGGTGTGCAGCATACCTTTCGGAAAGGCGATTCTGAAACGGGCGATCGTCAATATCGTAGTGGAGCAGAACGGACAGAATTTTGTCATTAACATTGTCTGTGCGGNGGCTGTGGTCGGCATNGTCCTTCTTTTCTGNTATCTGAGNACTAATAAATTAAAGAAAATATCGGCACTGGAAGCGATCAGAAGCGGTTCCGACGGGGANCGGTACAAGGCGAAGAGTCATTTCAANCTGTGGAAACGCTCCCGGATGCGTCCGGGTCTGTATCTGGCAGTNAATGACATACTGAGCAGNTTAAAAAGGTTCGGTATATTGTTTGTGACNTTCTGTCTGGGGATGATGCTGATCCTGCTGCCCTTAAGTGCGGCGAATACCCTGAAAAGCGACGGAATCATCAGCGAGTTTTCCTTAAGTCCGTCGGATGTNTATCTGGATACCGGCAGAGGGGAAACTTACACGGTGGACATGGACAGTCTGNTTCGTGACATGGAAGAGATAGAGGATGTGCTTAGCGAAAAAGGGATGAAGGCACAGANCGGGGCTGATATGGGATATATGCTGNCCTGTTATGCCGATGATCCCGAGNATACNGTNACNTACTATATCTTGCAGGCNGANGGAAGCTGGGAAAGGCATTATTCGGTCCTTGCNGGCAGAGAACCGGAGCTNNCTAACGAGGTGATGATCACGGAGATTACGGCGGGGGAACTGGGCGTGGGAATCGGAGATACCATTCATTTCAAGACGGCGGAGCAGNCGGAAGAATATATCATCACGGGAACNTATCAGTCCATGATGAATATGGGNCAGGGATACCGGGTGAGCCGCAGNGCGAAGCTGGANCCGGTCTATGCCGCGGGAATCCTGTGCATGCAGGTGGAGATCGAAGGNATGGAGAGCGAAGAGGCGTGTGAGCAGCTGAAAANTATCTTNCCGGANTACAAGATAATGGATGCCGAAGGATTCCTGGACAGCATGATCGGCGGGATCATCGAGCAGATCGATGCACTGACATACTTTATCGTNGGCACNGTNCTGATCATCAACGGTCTGATCACGGTTCTTCTGATGAAGACGATCATGACCAAGGAACGGGGCGATATCGCGCTTCTTAAGAGTCTCGGTTTCACGGACGGGACGCTTAAGAGCTGGCAGACTGCGAGAGTGCTGTTGATTCTTGTGGTATCCGTGGTGGCCGGAACGCTGTTGTCTAACCTGCTTGCGCCTTACATTATCGGTCCGATTTTTGCAATAATGGGTGGCACATCGATCAAACTGGTTACGGGAACGGTGGAGGTGTATGTGATCTATCCGCTGCTGCTTCTTGCNGTGACAGGATTGACGGCGCTTCTCTGCGCGGGCGGTGTGAAGAAAGTGGACTTGAAGGAAGTCAATGATATAGAGTAGCAATTTCAATCAGGGATTTGTGTCTGCGCGCTGCCTGTCACAAACCCATATCTGTTCAAAAGCAGCGCAGAAATGAGGAGAACATGAACACATTAACGGTAAAAGACTTGTGTAAGACATACATCATTAACAAAAGGCAGAACAACGTACTTAAGAATATCAATATGGAGATTAAAGAGGGAGAGATGGTGGCCGTTATGGGNCCCAGCGGATCGGGGAAATCCACGCTTCTGTATACGATCAGCGGCATGGATCATCTGACGGCCGGCAGGGTGGATTTCTTCGGCAAGGATATCAGCGGCTTAAGTGCAGCGCAGATGAGCAGTCTGCGGCTGAATGAGATGGGATTTATTTTCCAGCAGATGTATATGTTAAAAAATCTCACNNTTTATGATAATATCATATTGCCNGCCTATCAGNCTAAGNGCGGTAAGAGTAAAGAGCAGAGAAAAGAGATCAANGACCGGGCNAAAGAGCTGATGCACAAGCTGGGGATCAGTGAGATCGCGGANCATGACATCAATGAGGTGTCGGGCGGCCAGCTNCAGAGAGCATGTATCTGCCGNAGCCTCATCAACAACCCGAAGATGATCTTCGCNGACGAGCCTACCGGNGCGNTNAACCAGCAAAACTCTAAGGAGGTCATGAAGGAATTAAACCGCATNAATGCGGAGGGAACGACCNTCATGNTGGTAACCCATGATNTGAAAGTNGCGGCGAAGAGTGACAGNGTACTCTATATTGAGGACGGCAGCATNAANGGTGAGTANACNTTCGGCAAGTACAANGGNCAGGAAGAGAACAGAGAGCGGGAGAAGAAGTTGTCTGTCTGGCTGATGGAGATGGGATTCTGACGNCAAAATNGAAATATATTGACTGCATGGGTCATTAGTGGCGGAGCGGAGGCGGATATGACAGACATTCTATTAGTGGAAGACCACGAAGAACTAAATAAGTTNATCCGGGTTTTTNTGGAGCGGGAGGGCTATCAGACGGNGGGCGTCCGCTCCGGAGAGGAAGCCCTTGNTTTTCTGGAAAAAGANAAGGTGAAGCTGATTATTCTGGANGTTTCACTGCCGGGGATGGACGGCTATGCCGTGTGTGCCCGNATCCGTGAGCNCAGCNGTACGCCGATTCTNTTTCTGAGNGCGAGGGTGGATAAGGAAGACAAAATGAACGGGTTTATGCAGGGGGCGGACGATTATATAGAGAAGCCGGTGGATATGGATATCCTGTGTGCCAAGATCGGCGNCCTCATGCGGAGGGGNTACAGCCTAAAGCAGGAGAATCCGGTGATCGTTTCGGGAGGGNTTGCGATCGATCAGGAAGCAAANNGGGTNTATCTGGANCACAGGGANNTCTCNCTGACNGTCAAGGAATATGANCTNCTGCTGTTGCTTGTACAGAATCCGGGNAANACACTGCATAAAGAGTNTCTGTTCAATCGAATCTGGGGAATCGACAGNGACAGCGANTANCAGACGCTGACTGTCCATATTAAGATGCTGCGGGATAAGATTGAGGAGGACCCGAAGAATCCGAGACGGATNCGGACGGTGTGGGGGATAGGGTACAGTTATGAAGAAATATGACAGGATCATGGCGGCGACGCTGCTNCTCNGGCTGATNATTGCCGTGGGNGTATTNNANTTCGNANCCGGAGAGAGCCGGAAGGAAGACATGAACTATAAGGTGGAGATCAATCAGGTNATGACTAATTTGGTCAATCAATCNGAAAGNGCCNCNNNCGGNCAGAGNTNGGAAGACCGGGNGGCACAGGTTGACCNAAGNGGTCTGCAGTATGTGAAATCAGTCAGCTTCCTGCCGGCGGAGACTGGAACCGAGGCGGAGCGGCTTCGGGATTTCTTCCGGAATCACAACGGTGTCCACAGCACTGTGTATCCAGTCACGGACGGGAAACGTGTGACAGGATATGTGCGCTTTGACTATGTTACGGACGCAGGCAGCCGGCGTATGCTGTGGGTGGCAATGGGCGGCATGCTTGCGGTTGGGCTTGTGACACTGACTGTACTGTGGTATGTCAGAATGAAGGTGATTAAGCCTTTTCATGTGATCAGCAATATGCCCTATGAAATGGCTAAGGGTAATCTGGCAGTGGAACCGCAGGAGAGTAAGAGCAGGTTTTTCGGGAAGTTCGTATGGGGACTCGGCATGTTGCGGGACGCGCTGCATGATTCCAGAAATAAAGCGCTTGAATTGGAAAAAGAAAAGAAGCTTATGATTCTGTCTGTCTCCCATGATATCAAGATTCCCTTAAGCGCCATTAAGCTGTATGCGAGAGCGCTGCGGGAGGGGCTTTGTGAGTCGGAAGCGCAGAGAGGCGATATGGTGGCGCAGATCGAGAAACATGCCGGTGAGATCGATGAATTTGTCAAGAAGATCGTAAGCACGGCAAGTGAGGAAATCATAGAGATCGAGGTGGCGGATACGGAATTTTATTTACGGGATTATGTGAATAAGATCAAAGAGTATTACGAGCCCAGGTGCAGGCTGATGATGACACAGTTTGACATTGGAGCTTATGAGAATAAACTGCTGAAAGGTGATATGGACCGTGCCTTTGAAGTTGCGGAGAATCTGATGGAGAATGCCTTTAAGTATGGAGACGGGCGCAGGATCAGCCTAACCTTCCGGGAGGAAGACTACTGTCAGATCATAGAGGTATTCAGTACGGGGACGCCGGTTCAGGACAAAGAACTGCATCACTTGTTCGACAGCTTCTATCGTGGGAGCAATGCCCGGGACAGGAGCGGAAACGGGTTGGGGCTTTATATAGGCAGGCAGATCATGCTGAAGATGAAAGGAGATATCTTCGCGCAGAGGACGCAGGACGGAATGAAGTTTTGCCTTGTGTTCCGCACATGATCATAACTGCGCACAAAATGCGAAATATTCCATGCCATCCGCGCTGCACAGAAGGCCGAGCGTCTTATCCTGCTTTGATCCGCAAAAGTTTTATAATAACACCTATGGGGGCATATCCAGTGGTACAAGGCGGCATGATGTACGGACAGGGGCAAACTGGAACATTGCCCAATGGCGGCAAGAATACCACAAATGCGGCAATGCAGAATACGGAAGATACGCAGGGGCAGGACAAGCCGGAGAGTGTTACAGAACCGCCAGACAATGATCTGATTGATTTTGACGCATTTTAATAGGTTTATGGGACGGGGCTACGGTAAGGGGATTTATCGTAGCCTTATTTTTATGGAAATCACTATGATTTAACGTTAAATGTAGCCATGCTGGAAGAAAACAAGAACAAAGTGTAGCCAAAAGGCTACGAAACAAGGACAAAGGGCAGCCATTAAAGGCTGCATGATAAGGGGCAGGCACAAAAGCCTGCAAAACAAGGGCAAAGAGCAGCCGGAAGGCTGCAAATAAGGACGTAAATGTAGCCGTCTGTTTTGAAACTGGCATATCAGTTTTCGGGCAGGCGGCTTTTTATGTCCAGTGAGGCAACAGAAAGACCACCGCAGCCAAAGCCTTCCGTGCTTGCGGGGAAATATCCCCGCCTGAAAGAGATTGACAGCAGACTCAAAGACCAGAACGAGGCAATTTTTGAGCGTGAGAAAAAGCGGGATAAGCTAAAAAAGGAATTATCCGGATGCACGGGTATCTTCAAGGGTGGCAGACGTAAAGAACTGCAACAGGAGATTGACGGGATTGAAATCCAGATTTCAAATATGAAAAAGCGGCTGTCATCTATCGTGAAAGAATACAAATTTGACTCTGTGTGTAGACGTTTTATAAGGAATTTAAAGCAGCCAAGAGCGAGTATCTTGAGTACAAAGCAGCTTGTGCAGAGTGGGAGAAAACCTACGGAGAAAAAGTGACAAATCCCATGAGCATTATAGACAGGCTCAGACAAAAAGAACAGATAGTAAAAGAAAGAGAAGCAGGCAGGGGGCATCAGGCAAGGAAAGATAAAGGAGCGAGGTAACAAAAGATGGGCAGATGGTATCCTCATCTGCGTAGTAATTTCTGTATTGATGAAAGTGGGAACCGTGTAGAATTATGTTTGGCATTGAAAGGATATGCAATTATTTAATTTCCTTTAGCTCTGACATGAGCTTTATCCCGTCATGCAATCCCAATTCATGAACCACAGTCGTTGGCGGTTGAAATTGCCCTGTCAACAAAAGATTTCTGTTTCTTGCTTAGTTCTGCCTTGCTCAGCATATCAAAGCCTTGTTCTGTCGTTTCAGTGTTTCTTGATAAGAATCTATTTATAATTACTGTTTATCATATATTAAGATTGATTATATTTTAGGTACCTTGACAAATTACTAAAATTCTGCAACAATCAAGGTGCCTAATAAAAAAGGAGGGTAATATATGTCAGAAAAAATTATTTGTCCCGGTTGTGGGCGGCACTGTGATTTGAGCGAACCGCACTGTAGCAGGGGAGAAGAATATCGCCGCACGGGGAAAATGCCGGAACAGCGGCATAGAAAGGAAAAGCGTTATGAGATGCGTATGGCACATTATCAATCTACGGATACGAATGATAAGCTAATCATAAATTTAAGGGACTTAGGTCACATTATGCGCTTCTTATATGAAGGAAAAGCAAGCCAGAAACGTATTTTGATTATATTAAATGAGTTGAAGACAATTACGCAGAGGGATCTGACAGAACATTTGGGAATCCAGCCGGGATCAGCCAGTGAGATCCTTTCCAAA